>NZ_WIPH01000033.1 GCF_009547075.1 Gluconobacter aidae | reverse complement strand
GGACCACCTCAGAAGGGGGTCAACAGGAAAATTGCATTTTTGTGAAAAAATCAGATCCCGTGGAACTTTCTGAACCACAGACAGAATTCTTTCATCCCTTCTTCAAAGGATACGACCGGCTTCCAACCGCAGAATTCCCTGACATTTTCCAAAGAGGCCCAGGTCGACTCCATATCCGCCACCGGTCTGGGACGTCGCTCCACGGAAGCTTTCCTCCCCAGATTCTGCTCAAGCAGTTCAATCATGCGGGTCACCCTTTCCGGCTTATCCCCTCCCAGATTAAGCACCCGTGACATTCCGGCTTCTGGCGGCCTTTCCAGAACCTGCTGCACACCTCTGACGATGTCATCGATATAAGTGAAATCGCGGGAAAGGTGCTTTCCTTCATAAAGGGTCACGGGGCGCCCTTCCGAAATTGCTTTCGCGAACCCGTAATACGCCATATCGGGCCTTCCCCAGGGACCATACACCGTAAAAAACCGGAGCCCCGTCTGCGGAATACCGTGCAGATACGCGTAGGACTCAGACATCAGTTCGGCAGCACGCTTGGTTACGGCATATACGGAACTGGGCCGCTCAACCCGATCCGTCTCCCTGAAAGGAACACTATGATTGCGGCCATAAACGGAGGAGGAGGACGCATACACAACATGCGTCAGCTTTTTCAGATGACGGCAAGCTTCCAGAAGAGCAACTTGCCCCATGACGTTGGACGTCACATAGGAATAGGGATCGACCATCGAGTGCCGGACCCCGGCCTGGGCCGCAAGATGGATGACACCTTCCAGATCAGCGTGCTGCGCGACCAGGCCCTGCATGGCTGCAGGACTGGCCAGGTCCATTTTCAGAAAGCTGAACCCCGGATAAGGCTCAAGCTGCTCCAGTCGGGCGGCTTTGAGGGCCGGATCATAATAGGCATTGAGAGTATCGACGCCTACGACCTCCATGCCCTGCTTCAGAAGGGCCTGTGCAACATGAAACCCTATAAACCCGGCAACCCCGGTAACCAGAACCTTCACAGGACCATCAGTGCTTCAGCGCGGAACTGGTAACAGCATCGCCCACCCGGATCCCCAGCTTCGCCGTAACGCCCCCTGCCAGTTCAAGCGTATTGGCAACCACACCATCACTCCGCAGGATCGCCTCGCTCAGAGGGACAGCGTTTTCCGCAATCGCATGGATATGGTTCGTTGAATCAATGAACACGATGTCCAGCGGCACAAGCGTATTACGCATCCACATGTCCGAGACCTGAGGCGTTGCCCACATGAACAGCATCCCCTCGTTCTCAGGCAGATGCTTGCGGAACATCTCGCCCACTTCCTGCTGACGATAGGTCTTGGCCAGTTCCACCGTAAACTCATGCTTCTGACCATCGCGCGTCGTAATGGTCAGAGGCGCGGTTGGCAGACGGGCCTGCGCCTGCGTGATCGGCTCCTCCGCCTTCGCAACGCCAGCACTCATTCCAAGCGCCGCCACCAGCGCACAGCATAAAACTCGCATGATATGACTTTCAGGTTCAGGAAATCAGGAACGGATTGGTCCGGCGCTCTTCTCCGATGGTCGTCGGCATCCCATGCCCACACAGAACCACCGTATCATCAGGCAGCGTCAGAAGATGTCTGCGAATACCGTCGACAAGCGCCTGTGAATCGCCATACGCAAAATCCGTCCGGCCGACAGTCCCCCGGAACAGCGTATCGCCAGCCAGCACACGCCGGTTGTCATGATCCACAAAGACGACATGCCCCGGCGTATGGCCAGGAACATGCGCGACATGAAGATCCTGCCCCAGAAGATGCAGGACTTCTCCGCCTTCCACAAAGCGATCCGGCGCAACATTCTCCATGCCCGGAATTCCGAAAGCAGCCGCCTGCCTGGTGATGCTCTGAAGCAGGAACTCATCCTGCCTGTCCGGCCCCAGAACCGGAACCGGCTGACCCTGCTGTTTTTCAAGATCTCTTTTCAGGGCAGAAGCGCCGCCGGCATGATCCAGATGACCATGCGTCAGAAGAATGGCCTCAACGGTCATCCCGTCCAGATGCTGAAGAATGTCTCCGACATCTCCGCCGGGATCCACCACAACGGCGCGACCCTCATCATTCGAGAGAATGGTGCAGTTCTGCCGCAAAGGCGTTACCGGCACCCGCTTCGCATACAAAGGAGTCACAGCTCCCCCTTCCAGACGGTCCGTTCTGATGTGGCGATACAGCGTCAGCCCCCGCGCGACAAGTCAGACACAGCATCCACCCCGACACCAGCCACCACGGATCATTGACCCCTTTTCACAGGAAGGTCACTCTCCATCTTTTCCCATCATACGAGGTATCATCATGAGCCGCATCATCCGCACAGAACCCAACGCCATTCTTTCCAAGGCCGTCGAATATCACGGCTTCATTTTCACGCAGGGCGTTGTCGCAGCGGATCTGTCCAAGGGAATCGAAGAACAGACCAAGAGCGTTCTCGACCAGCTCGACGAAATTCTTGAGGTGCACGGCACCGACAAAACCCGCATCCTTCAGGCCCAGATCTGGGTGAAGGACATCGCAGACCGTACCGCCCTCAACACGGTCTGGTCCGCATGGCTTCCGGAAAACATGGCCCCTGCCCGCGCCTGCGTTCAGGCCGTCATGGCGGACCCGAAGATTCTCGTGGAAATCATGCTCACGACAACGAAATGATCTGAATCGGACGATTATGGCGAGAATGCAGCAGAGTGTGGTGTCAAAAAGATTTTCTTTGGAAATGAAAATTTAACACACAGGCCTGCATTCTGCTCTTGTCAGGGTTGCAGGAAGGTTGTTACCTCCCTGTGACCCGAACAACACACAACCAGTCAGGATCCTAAAGGTCGTGAAGCATAAAAGTTGCCGGAAAACCTTTTTCTCTGCTCTGGCGCTCTCCGCGATCGCATTCTTTTCGGGACAGGCTCAGGCCCGTCACAGTTCGGGTCACCACGGGCGGACCGTCTTTCACAGCCACCGCTCCAGCAGCCATCGCCATTCTTATGCTCACGTCATTCAGTGCGTCGCCTACGCCAAGACGGCTTCAGAAGTCGTTCTGCACGGCAATGCGCGTGACTGGTGGTACAATGCCGCTGGCGTTTATGCCCGCGGATCCGCGCCGCAGGCCGGTTCGGTCCTGAATTTCCGGGCCATCCGCCGTATGCCGCTCGGCCATGTCGCCGTGGTCCGTTCGGTGGAAGACAGCCGCACAATCTATATCGACCAGTCCCACTGGGCTTCCAACGGCATCGCCCATAACGTGCGCGTCGTTGACGTTTCGCCCAACAATGACTGGAGCGCGGTCCGCGTCGCTCTCAACGATCGCAGCGGCCGCCTTGGCAGCATCTATCCGACCTACGGTTTCATCTATCCCCATTCCGACAATGGCGATCGCAACCCGGCCCCGCATGTCGTGATGGCACGCGCTTCGAATGTCTCAGGTTTCCGTCACCGCGCCGTCCTGAACGGCTCTGACGCTCTGAGCCATCCGATGAACAGCACCGAAGTCGCCGAAGCTCCGGACGATGCCTTCACTTCGGACGCTCCCGACCGTTCGATTCGCTGATAAAACCTGCCGACCGGGCTTCAGTCCGGTCGCGATTCCCTGTGATAGGGATGACCGGTATTGATGGCCTGAGCCCGGAAGACCTGCTCGGCGATCAGAACCCTGACCAGCATATGCGGCCAGGTCAGCTTCCCCAGAGAAATCACGGAATCGGCCCGCTGGATCACGCTTGAATCCAGCCCCTCCGCACCACCGATCAGAAAATGAATGGGGCGCCCTGATTCCTGCCAGCGGGACAGCATCTCCGCCAGCCGCAGACTGTCCGGTGTCTTGCCACCTTCATCCAGCGCCACGATCAGGGCATTGTCAGGACAGGCCCCCAGAAGAGCCGCAGCATCCTTGCGCTTCTGCTCCTGGACGCTGCCTTTTGACGGCGCGAGTTCCGTCACCGTCAAAGCGGGCCTGATCCGGCCCGCATAACGCTCGAACAGTTCGCGCTCCGGCCCGGCTTTGAGCCGGCCGATTGCGACCAGTTTCATTCAGTCGTGCTCTTCGTCCTGCCCGACAGCAACTTCGTCTTCGCTGCCATCCAGATCAGTGCCCCACATGCGCTCAAGCCCGTAAAGCTCGCGGCTTTCCGGCTTGAAGAGATGCACAACAACATCGCCGGCATCGATCAGGACCCAGTCGCTGCCATTCGCGCCTTCGATCAGAATGCGCTTGATGCCGATCTCATTGAGCTTCTTCTCGATGTGATGCGCCATCGCGGAAATCTGGCGGTCGGCAAGACCGGTCGCAATAACCATGCGATCAGCAAAATTCGCGCGGCCGACCAGGTCCAGCACAACGATGTCTTCACCCTTGTCTTCGTCCAGACTCGTGGTGATGACCGTCAGCATGCTGGTCAGAAGATCCGGCTGCACGGCTTCGCGCTTGACGGCCGTTTTCTTCGGTCCGGCAACTGCGGCCTTCTTGCGAGCCGTTCCCGGCACCTTGGCAGCCTCGGCCAGTGCCGCATCGGGGGAGCTGGTTTTCCGGCGCACAGGCTTTTTGGCCTGCGATTCGGGAGAGGTCGTCTTGGTGATGGTTTTTACTCCTGATCGGAATCCGGACGAAACTGGCCGGACTCACGCAACGCTGTAGCCGATATATCGTTCTGCGGCGCAGAAAGGAACGTCCATGCGTTGCTTTTTCGCTCCGCAAACACGGGAGATTCCCGCGAAGGCCGTCTCTGATGCCGCAAAACAGAGGCCGCGGCCCCCCGCAGGGCTGGCGAAACACTCCCCGGACGCGGAGCAACAGCGATGGGAACCATCGCAGCCAACCGCCGCCAGCGCTTCCAGCGCGGGAGTTGCGCCAGACCATCCGCCCCCATCAGCCACACAAAACGGACATGCGGAAATCGCTGCTTCAGCAATGCCACGGTTTTGACGGTGAAACGCTGCCCCAATCGGGATTCGATGTCAGTCGCAACGATTCGCCGCCCATCCGCGATCCGCTCCGCCGAGGCCAGACGCACCCTGAACGGCGCCATGCCCTTGCCCGGCTTGAGCGGATTTCCCGGTGAGACCATGAGCCACACCTGATCCAGACGCAAAGCCCGCAAGGCCCGCCGCGCCAGCATGAGATGACCCGCATGCGCCGGATTGAAAGAGCCGCCCAGCAGACCGATCCGCATATTCCGGCCATCGCCAGACGTCGGGATACTGATCAGCCCCGCACCTGCCCGGTGCCGATCACTTCGTACCGGTAGCATGTCAACTGCTCGAGCCCCACCGGCCCCCGGGCATGCATCCGCCCTGTCGCAATGCCGATTTCCGCACCGAATCCGAACTCCCCACCGTCACAGAACTGCGTGGACGCATTCCACATCACAACCGCACTGTCCGTCCCGTTGAGGAACTCCGCCGCGGCCTCAGGATCTTCTGCGATAATGGCTTCGGTATGCGAACTTCCATGCCGCGCGATGTGATCCAGAGCGCCCTCAACCCCGTCCACCACCGCAACCGAAAGCACCGAATCCAGCCATTCTGTGCTAAAATCATCAACCGAGGCCACTTCAAGCGTCGGCACGATCACACGCGCCCGGTCATCTGCCCGGAACGTACATCCCTTCGCGGCCAGATCTTCAACCAGCAGCGGCAACAGCGTCGGTGCAATCGCCGCATCGATCAGCAGCGTCTCCGTCGCACCGCAGATCCCTGTACGCCGCATCTTCGCATCCAGTAGCACTTTCCGGGCCATGGCCGGATCTGCACTCGCATGGATATAGGTGTGATTCAGGCCATCCGCATGCGCCAGAACCGGAACCCGAGCCTCGCGCTGCACGCGCTCCACAAGAGACTTGCCGCCACGCGGAATAATCAGGTCAATTTTTCCCGAAGCCTGCAACATCGCCCCGACCAGAGACCGGTCGGCAGACGGCAGGATCTGTACACAGGCCTCATCCAGACCGGCAGCCCGCAATCCGTCTTCCATCGCCGCCTGAATGGCGCGCGCTGAATGCAGGCTTTCGCCTCCACCACGCAAAATCACCGCATTGCCGGACTTGATGCACAGCGCGGCGGCATCAGCCCCAACATTGGGACGGCTTTCATAGATCATGCCGATCACGCCAAGCGGCGTCGCCACCCGGCGGAAATGCAGCCCGTTCGGCCTGTCCCATTCCGCCAGAACACGCCCGACCGGATCCGGCAGACGTGCCACGTCTTCCAGACCACGCGCCATCGCCTCGATCCGCTCCGGCGTCAGCGTCAGACGGTCCCGGAACGCCGCATTCCGGTCTTCGGACAGCGATGCCAGATCCTTCTGGTTGGCGGCCACGATCTCGTCAGAGCGGTCCCTCAGCGCTTTCGCAGCTTCGGACAGGGCATGATTGCGGGTTTCCGCGCTCGCCCGCGCCAGACTCCGGCTGGCCCGGCGAGCATGCTCCGCCAGACCGTCCAGAATGTGCCCTGCCTCAGACATTGAACCGGAACAGCAGGACGTCGCCATCCTGCACCACATATTCCTTGCCTTCGATCCGCAGCTTCCCGGCTTCCTTGGCCCCGGCCTCGCCATTACAGGCGACGTAATCATCGAACGCCACGGTTTCGCAGGCAATGAACCCGCGCTCGAAATCGTTATGAATGACGGCGGCGGCCTGCGGTGCCTTGGTCCCGGCCGTGATCGTCCAGGCGCGGGATTCCTTCGGTCCGACCGTGAAATATGTCCGCAGACCCAGCAGCTTGTAGCCAGCCGCAATCACACGATCCAGCCCGCTATCCGTCAGGCCCAGCCCTTCAAGAAACTCCGTCCGGTCTTCCTGCGGCAGCTGGCTGACTTCCGCCTCGATGGCGGCCGACACCACGACAACGCCCGCACCCTCGGCCTCGGCCCGCTTGCGCACGGCTTCCGAAAAGGCGTTTCCGGTCGCGGCAGAACCTTCCTCGACATTGCAGACATACAGAACCGGCTTCGTCGTCAGAAGCTGAAGACGGGAAGCCTCTGCTTCCTGCCCCTTCGGAACAGCCGTCCGGGCCGGCTTGCCATCACGCAGCGCTGCCAGCAGCGGCTCCATCAGTTCAAGCTGAGCCTGCGCTTCACGATCATTGCCACGGGCCCGCTTCTGCAGACCGACCTGACGCTTCTCAAGGCTCTCCAGATCCGCCAGCATCAGCTCCGTTTCGATGATGTCCGCATCCCGGACCGGATCGACCCCACCTTCAACATGGGTGATGTCGTCGTCTTCGAAGCAGCGCAGAACATGCACAATGGCATCGACTTCACGGATATTGGCCAGGAACTGGTTGCCCAGCCCTTCACCCTTGGACGCACCACGCACCAGACCGGCGATGTCCACGAATTCAAGGCTCGTCGGAACCTTACGGATGGACTTGCCGATCCGCGCCAGTTCATCCAGTCGTGGGTCCGGCACAGCCACACGGCCCGTATTCGGCTCGATGGTGCAGAACGGGTAATTCGCAGCCTGTGCCGCCGCCGTTTCCGTCAGGGCATTGAACAGCGTGGACTTGCCAACATTGGGCAGACCGACGATGCCGCAATTGAAACCCATTCGTGCTCTCCATCATCATTAAAAGACCGCTCGGACGCGAACGACCCGTTCCAGAAAATTCCGTTGTCCTGTGTTCGCAGAAACCGGAGAGGCTCACAACCACTTCCCGCCGCGAAACAGGCTTTTCAGCCCGCGATTCCCGCCAAAAGCGCCTTGCGTAATCGCACATAGCCCGCTTCCTGCGTCTGGACGAAATGCTTGAACAGGACCGGAGGATGAATCACAGGATCGAATTGGGGAACAGCCGTCACAACCGCGCCGTCATATCAGCCCCCCTGAGCGGCCATTTCAGCCGCAGTACCGTCAGGCAGCCAGCAGGGCGACCTTCGTCATGAAAGCTTCGTGTTCCTTCTTCGCCAGAAGGGGCGCCGCATCGGCGATGGCCTCAAGCCAGCGCTCCAGCTCCGGCTCTTCCGCCTTCGCGAAGTTCCCCAGCACATGCCCGGTCACACGGTCCTTGTGCCCCGGATGACCGATCCCCATCCGCACGCGCCAGTAATCCGGCCCCGGCAGAAATTTATCCATGGAGCGCAGACCATTATGCCCGGCGGCACCACCGCCACGCTTGATGCGCAGCTTGCCGAAGGCAAGATCAAGTTCGTCGTGGAAGACGGTAATATCATCCTGCGCAATCCTGAAGAACTGCGCGGCCTGCTGAACGCTGTCGCCTGACAGGTTCATATACGTCATCGGCTTGAGGAGCAGGATCTTCTGCCCCCCGATGACGCCTTCGGAGGTCTCCCCCCGGAAACGCTTGCGCCACGGCGAGAAACCGTGGCGCCTGGCGATCTCGTCGACCGCCATGAAGCCGATATTGTGTCGATGACGGCTCATCCCCGGCTCGGGGTTGCCGAGACCGGTCCAGAGCCTCATCGATTACTTCTTCTTTGCGCCGGGCTTTGCAGCAGCGGCTTCGGCTTCAGCAGCAGCCTTGGCAGCAGCTTCGGCTTCCATTTCGGCATCGATCGTCGGTGCAGCGATGGAGGCGATGACCATGTCAGCAGCCTGGCCGCTTCCCAGAACAACGCCTTCAGTGCCCTTGAGGTCCGTCCAGCGCACGTTGTCGTGGATATCCAGACCGCTCAGCTCGGCCGTGAAGTGCTCCGGAATGTTGGCCGGATCAGCCTGCACGTCCACATAGTGACGGACGACGTTCAGAACGCCACCGCGCTTGATACCCGGGGACTTCTCTTCGCCAACGAAAGCGATGGAGACTTCAACGTGCACCTTGGTGCCGGCAGCAACGCGCTGGAAGTCAACATGGATCGGGGCATCGGTGACCGGGTGCAGCTGCACGTCACGGATCAGGGCTGCAACCGGCTCCGCGCCTTCGGCAGCGAGGTTGTACACGCGGGAGGACCAGCCACCGCGATGCAGTTCCTTCATGATCACGCGCGGATCAAGTGCGATGATGGAGGGTTCCTGCTTGCCACCGTAGATCACGGCCGGCACGAGGCCCTCACGTCTCGTTGCGCGCGCTGCCCCCTTACCAGCCTTCGCACGCGTCGAGACAGCAAGTGTCGTCAAATTAGCCACTGTTACGCTCCTGCGTATTGAATTTCACTCAACACAGACCTCCAGGGGTGCCTGTGCGAGGCGCGGAGTAGCGGAAAACCGCCACCGGCACAACCATTTTTCGGACTCCACCCCTCTGGACCAGCCCGTCTGCGGGCCGCTACGCTTGCGTTCCATTTCCACAGTTTCCGGCAGATCCCCCACCCGATGAGCATTGCCGCCCGCATCGAACGCCTGCCCTTTACCCGCTTTCACTGCAAACTCCTGTTCCTCGGCGGCCTCGGCTACACGTTCGACGGCCTCGATTCCGCCATCGTGGCCTTCGCGCTGCCGATGCTGAAAAGCCAGTGGCATCTGAGCGGCCCGGCGCTGGGCCTGCTGGGAAGCGCCACCTATCTCGGCTACGGGCTGGGCGCCCTGCTCTCCGGCTGGTGGGGAGACCGCTCCGGCCGCCGCCGCGTCATGATGAGCGCCCTGGCCATCTACGCCATCGGCTCCCTGCTTTCCGCCGGGTCCTCCTCGTTTGCGGGCTTTTTCCTGTGCCGCCTCCTCTCCGGAATCGGCGCGGGTGCGGAAGCCACCATCATCGCGCCCTATCTCAGCGAATTCGTCGCCGCCCGCTATCGCGGCGCATTCACGGCTGCCCTCACGGGATTCTATTCCTTTGGCTATGTCACCGCCGCCATCATGGGGTTCATGCTCGTGCCCGCCATGGCGGATGGCTGGCGCTGGGCCCTGGCGCTCACGGGTTTTCCGGTCCTGATGCTTCTGTGGTGGCGCCGCGCCCTGCCCGAATCCCCCCGCTGGCTCGACGAGCGCGGCCAGACGGCCGAAGCCTGCCGCATCGTCGGCGACATCGAGGAAAGCGCGGGCCTCGCCGTCGGCCTCACCACCACGACCGACCGTGGCGCCCCGAGCATCCGTTCGGTCCGGGATCTCTTCGCCCCCAACCTGCGCCGCTCCACCTTCATGAGCTGGGCCATGTGGCTGGCCATCACCTTCAGCTTCTACGCGTTCTTCACCTGGATCCCGACCCTGATGATCGAACGTGGCATGACCGTTACCCGCAGCTTCGGCTACGCCATCTCGATCTATTTCGCGCAGCTTCCCGGCTATGCCTCCGCCGCTTTCCTCACAGATCGTCTGGGACGGCGCGGAACGGTGGCGCTGTTCATGGTCGCCGGGGCGATCAGCGCCATCGGCATGGCCGCCAGCCAGACGCCCACCGAAGTCCTGCTTTTCGGCATCCTGCTGTCCTTTTTCATGAACGGCACCTTCGGCGGCATCTACGCCTACACACCCGAGCTCTTTCCGACGTCCCTGCGGGCCCGCGGCATGGGTCTGGCCTCTGCCATCGCGCGTCTGAGCGCCATCGCATCGCCCGTCCTGATCGGCTGGCTGTACCCGCTTGCCGGTTTCCCCGGCGTCTTCGGCCTCACGACCCTGACCCTGCTGTCAGGCGCCACCGTCACGCTCGTCTTCGGGCCCAGAACGGAAAAACGCCCGCTCGATGACGAGCAGGCGTTCGCACGCTCCTGAACCCTCAGGGGCGAGCCTTCAGATCATCGGCACCCCACCATTGACCGCCAGAAGCGCGCCCGTGGTGTAGCTGTTCAGCGGATCGGCAAAATAGACATAGGCCCCGGCCAGCTCGGCCGGCTGTCCCGGACGGCCCAGCGGCACATCCGAACCCAGATGCTCCTGCTCTTCCTCGGGCATGCCGGTTGCAATGAACGGCGTCCAGATCGGGCCCGGCATCACGGCATTGACCCGGATCCCCCGGCCGGCGAGCTGCTGCGCCATGCTGGACGTGAAGTTCGCAATCGCCGCCTTCGTCATGGAATACGGCACCAGCAGTTCCGGCGCCGTCTTCAGATTGACCGAAGACGTGTTGATAATGGACGCCCCGGCCTGAAGATGCGGCAGAGCCGCCTTCGTCAGATGGAACAGCGCATCCGTATTGGTGGAGAAATGGCGCTTCCATTCCTCATCGGAAATCTCTTCCAGCTTGGCACGCGCCTTCTGGAAGGCGGCATTGTTCACCAGAATATCAAGCCGGCCGAACGTCTCGACGGTCCTGCTGATCATCTCACGACAATGCGCGCCATCACGGATGTCTCCGGGCAGGAGCAGACAGTTCCGCCCCTCGGCCTTGATCTGTCCTCCGATATCGCGCGCATCATCCGCCTCCGTTTCCAGATACGAAATCGCGACAGCCGCCCCTTCACGCGCAAATGCCAGCGCGACAGCCCGTCCGATCCCCGAATCACCCCCCGTGATGAGGGCCGCGAGCCCCGCGAGCTTTCCGGAACCCTTATAGGTTTCTTCCCCGTAATCGGGCCGGGGAATCATCTTTTCCGAAAGACCCGGAAATTTCTGCGTCTGGCCCCGGAATGGCGGACGCGGATAGCGGGTGCGAGGATCAGCAGGCATGGAAACACTCCTGTGTCGTCATGGACAGAGTTCGTCTGTTTAACGGCCCGTCTTCCGGACAGGTTCAGAAAATTTCCCGGATTTATTTCAGGAACACTTGCCCCTGACAACGCCTTCTAAGGAACACGGCCTTTCCGATGGGAAAGGCAGCTTCCTCATCCAGACTTCCCGAAGCCCCGTATTTTTTACGGGCCTACAGGCAGAGGCGCATTTCATGAGCACGCACAAACGCAAGACCGTCACCATCGGCGACCAGACTTTCGAACGTGGTCCGCAGGGCGCCACCCATCAGGTGGCGTCAGGCGAGACCCCGACCCTTACGACCCAGCAGGGCGTCCCCGTCTCCGACGATCAGAACACCGAGAAAGCCGGTGCCCGCGGGCCTGCCCTTCTGGAAGACTTCCATTTCCGCGAGAAGATCTTCCACTTCGATCACGAGCGCATCCCCGAGCGCGTCGTCCACGCCCGCGGCTACGGCGCGCATGGCTTTTTCGAACTGACAGACTCCCTGGCCGATTACACGACGGCCAGTGTGCTGGGCAAAATCGGCAAGCGCGTTCCCGCCTTCGTCCGCTTCTCGACCGTCGCCGGTGGCCGTGGCTCGTTCGATCTGGCCCGTGACGTGCGCGGTTTCGCCGTGAAGCTCTATACCGAAGAGGGCAACTGGGACCTTGTGGGCAACAACATGCCCGTCTTCTTCATTCAGGACGCCATCAAGTTCCCGGACATGGTGCATGCCGTGAAGGAAGAGCCGGACAGCGGCTTTCCGCAGGCCCAGTCCGCCCATGACAATTTCTGGGACTTCGCATCCCTCTCCCCCGAGACCGTCCACATGCTCATGTGGATCATGTCCGACCGCGCCATTCCGCGTTCTTTCCGCTTCATGGAAGGCTTCGGCATTCACACCTTCCGCCTCGTCAACGCCGAGGGCAAATCCACTTATGTGAAGTTCCACTGGAAGCCGAAACAGGGTTTGCAGTCCGTCGTGTGGAACGAAGCCGTCAAGATCAACGGCGCCGATCCGGACTTCCACCGTCGCGACCTGTGGGAATCCATCAATTCCGGCGATTTCCCGGAATGGGAACTCGGCGTACAGCTCTTCGATGATGCGTTTGCCGACAAGTTCGACTTCGACATTCTGGACGCCACCAAGCTGATCCCCGAAGAACTCGTCCCGGTCCGTCGCATCGGTCGCCTCGTGCTGAACCGCACGGTGGACAACTTCTTCGCTGAAACCGAGCAGGTCGCGTTCTGCACCCAGAACGTCGTGCCGGGCATCGCCTTCACCAACGATCCGCTGCTGCAGGGCCGGAACTTCTCGTATCTGGACACCCAGACCAAGCGCCTCGGCGGTCCGAACTTCACGCATATCCCCATAAACGCGCCGAAATGCCCGTTCCATAACTTCCAGCAGGATGGCCACATGGCCATGCACAACCCGAAGGGACGTGCGAACTACGAACCCAATTCCTGGGGCATGGGGCCGCGCGAAAACCCGCAGACCGGCTACAAGCCCTATGCCGAGGAAGTAAACGGCCGGAAGACCCGTGAGCGCGGCGAACTGTTCGCCGACCACTATAGTCAGGCCCGTCAGTTCTACACCAGCCAGACTCCGACCGAGCAGACGCATATCAAGAACGCCTTCGTCTTCGAACTCAGCAAGTGCCTCACACCGGCCATCCGTGCCCGCGTCGTCGCCCATCTGCTGAACGTCGATGAAAAGCTCGCCAAGAGCGTGGCTGAAGGTCTGCGTCTGGAAAAGATGCCAGTTCCTGCCCCGGCGGCCCGCACGCCGCTGACGGATCTGCCGGCTTCGAACCCGCTCAGCATCCTCAAAAACGGTCCGAAGACGTTCAAGGGACGCAAACTGGGCGTGCTCGTCACCGATGGCACGGATGCGGACCTGCTCGCTGCCCTGATGAAGGCTGCGGAAGCCGAAGGTACGATCGTCGAACTGGTCGCCCCGGCGGTCGGCGGCGTGAAAACGACGGATGGCAAGCTTGTTCCGGCCGGCCAGAAGATCGTTGGCGCCCCCTCGGTCCTGTATGATGCGGTTGTGCTGCTCCCGTCCGCAGCAGGGGCAAAGCTCTTAACCGGCGAAGCCACCGCACGGGACTTCGTGGCCGACGCCTTCGCCCATGCGAAGTTCATCGGCTACGGCCCGGACGCCAGGCCCCTTCTCGCCAAGGGTGGCATCACGCCCGAAGACATGGATAACGGCATCATCCCGCTTGAGACCCCCGCCGACCTCAAGACCTTCATCACCCTGTGCCGCAAACTGCGCTTCTGGGACCGCGAAGCCAGAACCCACGCTGTTTGAGACAGAACAAGGGCCGGAGACATTCTCCGGCCCTTTATTTTGTATCTGTCCCTCCCCACGCCATATTCCGAACGGAATCATGCCTGACTTCCATTACAGAAGCGTTCTGCTTTTGCAGGATGGGATTTCAGGGTGCAGACAACGACAGGCGCACAGCGCAATCCGGGGATCGACCTGCTCAGAGGATTATCCATCATCCTCGTCGTCATCCATCACCTCGCCCTGCGCATCCCCCTGATGCACACCGGCCTTTCCGCCGTCTTTCCAGCGATGCTGCTGAAGGCCCTGACCTGAGATGGCGGCAAGGGCGTGAAGATCTTCTTCGTTATTTCAGGCTTCCTCATCACCGATCACACACTGCGCCGATGGGGCAGTCTGGGCGGCATCAACGCCATTGCCTTTTCAGCGCGCCGGGCCTGCCGCATCCTGCCATGCCTGCTGGTCCTGCTCGGGATTCTCGCGGCTCTCAACCTCGCAGGCGTGCCCGATTTCCTTTTCCATCACGAAAACCAGACCCTGCCCGGCGCCATCTTCGCAGCGCTGTTCATGCATCTGAACCTCTACGAAGCCCGGACGAACTATCTTCCCCCCAACTGGGACGTACTGTGGTCCCTCTCGGTCGAGGAACTGTTCTATGCGGCCTTCCCGATCCTCTGCCTGCTGGGCGGACTCGTTCCCAAACTGCCTGGCCTCGTTTTCGCGCTCCTCGCCCTGTCCAGCCCTTTCGCGGAATGGCAGATCCGGAACGCACGGGACATCTGGCAGGATGAAGCCTACGGACCGGGTCTCTCCGCAATCGCCATCGGCGTCTGCGCAGCCCTTCTGGCGCACCGGATGAGCCCACCCCTCTTTGCAAAACTCACGCCCCGGCTCGGCTGGGCCGGAAGTCTCGGCATCGGTCTCTATCTGATCGACGGCCATGCCGTATGGCTGACCCTCGGCTACGCCACATCACTGTTCTTCACAGCCTCATGCGCCGCCCTGCTTCTCGCTTTCTACAACGGCTGGGGCAAGGCCGCCGGAAGCCGGCTTCTGGCATGGCCCCGCCAGTGGGGTCGGCTGAGCTATGAAATCTATCTCAGCCATATGTTCGTCATCATGCCGATGGTTCATCTTTTCAGAGCCAGCGGAGAAAACTGGACGCTCGGCTGGGTCTGGCTCATCCCGACCCTTGGCCTGTCCTTCTGCCTTGGCGCCCTCGTGGACCGCTTTCTCTCACGCCCCGCCGATCGCTGGCTGCTCGAAAAATCCGGCCTGCGCCGCCCTCACCCGACAGGACGGATCGCCGAGATCTGATGGCCGATATGTCCGCCACCTGCGAGCGTCCGTCGCCGATGGCTGAAAAACCGTGGGTCCGTCAGCGTATCCACACCAAGGATCTGCACGGTCCGGACGCCAGCCTGTTCCAGCCGGAAACCACAATAGCCCGGCAGATCGAACAGGAAATGCCCCTCACGCGACGCTGAACGGAAGAAAGGCTCAGCCGCTGCGCCCTTGGCCAGAACAGCATCCCGCATATCCGGGCCGACCTCATAGCTCTCCGGCGCAATGCACGGCCCGACAACGGCGCTGATCCCCGTCGCACCCAGCGCCACCATCTGCGCGACCACGGATTCCAGAATCCCGCCTACAGCTCCGCGCCAGCCCGCATGCGCCGCGCCAACAATCCGCCCGTCCTCGGACGACAGCAGCACGGGACCGCAATCCGCCGTAATCACACCCACTCCAATTTCCGGACGGTCCGTCACCAGCGCGTCACCTTCCTGCCCGGTCCCGGCCACCCAGAGCAGCGTTTCAGCCGTCACCGGGACAGTGATGTCACTATGCGTCTGCTTCAGACCCAGCAGATGATCCGGTGCAACCCCGATCGCCCGCGCCACCCGGGCCCGGTTCTCCGCCACATTTGCCGGATCATCCTGCGAGGACAGCGAACAGTTCAGACTGTCATACGGTGCTGGCGAGACGCCCCCAAGCCGCGTGAAAAACCCGTGCGGAACCTTGAGAACCGATCCCGTCAGCACAGCCTCAGACATGCGCCGACACCTGAGCCGGGCGGCGCATCGCATAAACCATGAGCCCCATTCCCGCGAACGCCATCGGAATACACAGCAACTGCCCCATCGTCGTCCCACCCGAGAGGAACCCGATATTCGCATCCGGCTGCCGGAAGAACTCGCAGAAGCTCCGGGCACAGGCATAGCCAAAGAGGAACAGTCCCGAGAGGAACCCGAACCGCTCGCGAACCTGTGGACGGCTGGCGGCAAACAGCATCACGCACAGCAGCAGCACACCTTCGGTCAGGGCTTCATACAATTCGGAAGGATGCCGCGGAATCGGCCCGCCCGTCGGGAAGATCATCGCCCAGGGCAGATCCGGAGAGGCCGGACGCCCCCACAGTTCCCCGTTCACGAAATTCGCACAGCGCCCCAGCCCAAGCCCGATCGGCACAACCGGCACGATCCGGTCCGCGAAAGCCAGAAAGCTCAGACGGTTCTTCCAGCTAAAATAGACCAGCGCCAGAATGACGCCCAGCGCCCCGCCATGGAACGACATCCCGCCATCCCAGGTCTTGAAGATTTCGAGCGGATGCGAAAGATAATCCATCGGCCGGTAGAACAGGACGTAACCCAGCCGCCCCCCCAGAAGCACACCAAGAATGGCGTAGAACAGGAAGTCATCGACCTGTTCTTTCGTCGCCACTTCCGGCGCCAGGCGGTTCAGCCGCTTGGCGATCGGCAGCGCGATGATGAACGACACCATGTAAGCAAGCGCATACCAACGCACCGCCAGCGGACCGACATGGAAAGCAACCGGGTCAAAATTTGGAAAGATCAGGGGATGGCTCAAGACAGCGGCTCTCAGAGATTGGGGTGAGGCTGGGAGAGATACTCGCGCACATACTGCCCGATTCCGTCTTCAAGAGACGTAAACGGCGCATCATATCCCGCAGCGCGAAGGCGGCTCATATCCGCGCATGTGAAGGACTGGTATTGCCCGCGCAATTTCTCGGGCATGTCAACAAATTCGACATCCCGCGCCCGCTTCGTCGCATCGCAGACGGCGTGTGCCAGATCGAGATAGCTCCGCGCCACGCCGGTTCCGCAGTTGAACAGACCGCTGACCTCGGGATGGTCGAACAGCCACAGCATGACGTTCACCACGTCCCCAACCCAGATGAAGTCCCGCTTCTGCTGCCCGTCGGCCAGACCGGGCACATCCGAGCGAAACAGCTGTGCCGCATGGCCCTGTACAACCTCGTCATACTTGACCTTCACCACAGAGATCATCGCCCCCTTATGATACTCGTTCGGCCCGTAAACATTGAAGAACTTGAGCCCGGCCCATTGCGGCGGCACCGGCGCACCGGAGTCGATTTCCCGCTTCACCCACAGATCGAACGCCTGCTTGGACCAGCCATACAGGTTCAGCGGATGCAGCTCGTCGATATTCTCCAGCCCGTCACGGAACATCTCCGGCCGGTCCGCGGCACCATAGGTCGCGGCCGAGGAGGCGTAAATCATCCGCACGCCACGCGCCGCACACCACCGCCACAGTGTTTGTGACATATCCACATTGCACGACCAGACCAGATCGCCATCCCGCGCCGTGGTGGCGCTGATCGCCCCCATATGGAACACGGCTTCGACATCCGGCTCCGATGCGAGGAAACCCTCAAGCGCGTCAGGCGTGATGATGCGGTCCGGCGCATGGGAGGCCAGATTCCGCCATTTCACCCCGTCCCTGAGGCGGTCAACCACAACCGTCCGCAGGCCCCGGCGACGCAGGGCTGCATGAAGACACGAACCAATGAATCCGGCCCCGCCGGTGACGATAATCATCCTTCCTGTATAGTCTGTCCCCGATAACGATCCAAGCGACGCGCCCGACATGACACGCCGCAGAACAGCAGGAATTTCATCATGGCTGACAGACCCCGCTTTTTCGACGACCTCGCAGGCCTTGCCGGCAACGCCTTTTCCGCCGTGACCGGCGCCCGCGAAGAGCTTCACGCCATCGTCCGCACCCGCGTGGACGAAATCCTCAACAGCCTTGATCTCGTCCGCCGTGACGAATTCGACGCCGTACAGGAAATGGCAACCCGCGCGCGCATGGCACAGGAGGCCACCGAGCAGCGTCTGACCGAAATCGAATCGCGCCTCTCCGCTGTCGAGGAACTCGCAACCGAAGAGAAGGGCGGTCCGCAGGGCTGATCTGCAACAGTCATCAGGGCCGGTGTGACTTTTGCAACGCGTAATGCTTGCACACCGCGCAAAGGGTCCATAACGTGATTGATGTCGGGAGGGGATTTTCCTCTTCCGGCCGCAGACATCTGGAGCGCCGCACCGGCGCCAGGCCGGTGCCAGGCTCCACGGCCTTGGGAGACCCGCCATGCCTGCCCTGAGCACCTCACTCACCACGGAAACAGAATCCCATCCGCTCGACCTGATGGAACAGGTCATGAGCCTCTATGAATGGGAGTTCGAACGCCTCGGCCCATCCGAAATGGCCGCCCAGGCCCCCGGACAGTGGTGCGACTATTCGCTGTATTTCACATGGTCCGACGAACTCTCGGCCCTGCATCTCAACTGCATCCTGGACCTGCGCTCGCCCGCCAAGCGCCGTCCGGCCATTCATGAACTCGTTTCCCTGGCCAATAACCGCCTCTGGATCGGCCATTTCGCCGTCGATCCCGACACCGGCACCCCTTCTTACCGACATACGCTGCTGCTGCGTGGCGTGCAGACCCTTCCCGGTGAAAGCATGGAAGACCTGGTGGACATCGCCATGTCCGAATGCGAGCGGTTCTATCCGGCGTTCCAGTTTGCACTATGGGGCGGGAAATCGCCGCAGGATGCCATAGACGCCGCAATGCTCGACTGCGCAGGAGACGCCTGACCGTGCCATCCGTCCCTTCGGTTCTTCTTGCAGGGTGCGGAAAAATGGGAGGCGCGCTGTTTGACGGCTGGCTCGCCTCCCCCACACCGCCCCGGCTCGTCGTTCTTGACCGACACCGAACCGGCTCGGACGACGCCGTCACCGTCGTCCGTACCGCCGCCGAAATCCCAGCCGGTTTCAGGCCCGACATCATCGTTCTTGCCGTCAAGCCGGCCGCTGCCGAAATCATGATCGACGCGATCGGCAAGGCGCTTGGCCCCCGCATGAGCAACGCCGCCATTCTCTCCGTCATGGCCGGCCGCACCTGCGCCGCCCTTTCGGACGCGGCCCGGCTGGCCGGCGCGGACATTCCGGTCCTGCGCGCCATGCCCAATACGCCTTCCGCCGTGGGTGCCGGGATCAGTGGCCTCTACGCCTCGCCCTCCGCCACGCCGGAGCAGAAATCCATCTGTCACGATCTGCTGTTTGCCGTCGGAGATGTCGTGCCGGTGGAGAAGGAAGCCGATCTGTCCGTCGTCACGGCCGTCTCCGGCTCCGGCCCCGCCTATGTCTTCCTGCTGGCGGAGCTTCTGGAAAAAGCCGGGCAACAGCATGGTCTGTCCCCGACCATCGCCCGCCGGCTGGCGCGTGGAACGATCTACGGCGCCGGGCGCATGCTCGATGACCTGCCCGACAGCGCCGAGGACCTGCGCAAAGCCGTCACCAGCCCCAATGGCACCACAGCAGCAGCCCTGGCCGTCCTCATGAAATCCGACGCCTGGCCAGAGACTGTTCCAAAAGCTATTGACGCTGCGACAAAACGGGCCGACGAACTCGCAGGCTGACGGTTTCTTTATGGGAGAGAGCTTGTCGGCAGACCGCAATGCTCCCACCATGAAACCAGAAGCTTTCGACAGGAGACCCGTATGGACGGACGGCAGGACCCCTTTGAATCCGACGACATGGCGCTGAGCGGTCCGCCGGACATGGCGCAGGAAGCCTTCGACGCCGCCCTTCTCCAGTCCGCCCTGTCGCTCGCCGGAAACGAGGGATGGCACCGCTTTTCCCTTGTGGACGCCGCCCGCGAAGCCGGTCTTCCCATCGAAACCGTCCGCAGGCGCTATCCCGTCAAGGCGCTGCTGCTGCTCCAGCTCGGGCGCCTTGCCGATGCCAGCGCCCTGCGTGACGACGGTGACGGCGGAACGCTGCGCGAATATCTCTTCGACCTGATCATGCGCCGCTTCGATATCTTCCAGGAATATCGCGAAGGCGTGCGCGCAGTCCTCCAAGCCGTGCCTTACGACCCGGCTCTGGCGGCTTTTCTGGCCGGCACCACCCTTGATTCCATGAAATGGCTCGCGGAAGCCGCAGGGATCGACTGCACGGGCTTTGGCGGCGTGATGCGCATCAATGCCCTGGCCGCGGTCTGGGCGCACGCCATGCGGGCCTGGGAAAAGGACGAAAGCCCCGACCTCGCAGCCACCATGGCAGCCCTGGATACCGCCCTGGACCGCGCCGAGCGTTACGGGATTCTCAAGCCTTCCGCCCGGCGCAAAATGGACGAGGCCCTGAACAATACCGGCCTGCCCGATCACGATCTTGAACTGGAATCCTGACTTCGCACTTTACGAAGGCCGCCGGTTCAGATTAGAAGGCCGAAAGCATGCGCTCTGAAGGGCGCATCATTTGGGGTGTAGCCAAGCGGTAAGGCAGCGGATTTTGATTCCGCCATGCGGAGGTTCGAATCCTCCCACCCCAGCCAACCTCCAAAAACCGGAAAATACTCCCCGCAACGGGTACGGCACGTTTCAGGACAATGCCTGTCAACCGATTTGGCTAATCTCGATCAAGGATGTAATCTGGAAGGACATACTTCCGACATCAATCAGGGTCTTCGTCGTGAAAAAAGAAAAATCTGCAATAGTGCTTTTCGTTAAAGACGAAGCCCATGACATCATGGCATGGTTATCATGGCATATTTCTCTCGGGTTCGATAAAATATTTGTATATGACGACCATTCTACTGACGGGACCTATGAAATAGCCAAATCCTGCGAAGGAATTTACAACGTGGAGGTTTGCAGGACTTCCATGCTTGAAGGCAATTTTTACTACAGACAACGCGACAGCTATTTTGATGCCATCAAGAAGTCCATCGATCACTATGAGTGGATCGCCATGCTGGATGGTGACGAATATGTCAGCATCGACGGCACCCAGGACATAAACGGATTTCTGGACAAATTCAGTAAAGACGATACGGGAATTGCCCTAAGCTGGTGCATATACGGAAGTTCCAGCAGAGTCCTGAAAGACAAGGTCCCGACCTACCAGGTCTTCAACCACAGATCGACTCCCGAACTGAATGACAACACGCTCGTAAAAAGCTTCGTAAGACCGGAAGCTGTCAGCTTCGTGTATGAAAACCCTCATAAGTTTAACCTGTCCTACGGGAATTACGCGGACGCTGCCGGCCAGCCCGTAGAATGGCGTCCCGGAGCCACGAAAAACATCCTGTGGGAAGGCGCCAGAATCAATCATTATATCTGCCGCTCCATGGAGCATTTCATCGATCGCATCAAAAGGCGCCTGGGATCCGATCTGTCGAACAGTACGGTCTACTGGTCTCATTTTGATCGTAATGATGTCTATGATCCCCAGGATCGGGCACGCATCAATGCGGCAAATACCGTCTACAACACTATCAAGAAATCAATTTTCCAGTATTCGATGAAGAATTTCCTTGAGAAAGGAAACGCTCTGGAAAACACGGAAAACAACCTGACTCCTCACAGAAAAGTGGATGTCTTCCATCTCAAGAGCATTCATGGCGAATATCTTTCCCTGAACAACATTGATGGACATCTCTTTCAGGGAGAGGGATTTGAGCGCATTCTGGCGGCCATCCCCTACGACAGCAACAAAATCTGGATTTTCCGGAATCCTTTTGTGTATTCCTCAAATGTTCGATTCCACATCAGCCACTCAGCCCAAAGTAACTACTGCTATGAATTTGAATTCGCTTCCAATGAATCGGATGGTTCCATCTTCATAAAATCTCCGAAAACCCAAAAATACCTGACCTGCATTCCCGTAAACCATGGTGGAAACGTGGAATTCTCACGGGAAGAGGCTTCAGACTGGGAAAAGTTTTACTTCGGAGAAAAGGTCTCTGAGCTGACATTCGTTGGAGACATCGAGGGACCGGCCTCCGACCTGATATATTACATACTCAATTCTGCAGGATCTTTTCCGTATGAAGAGTTCTTACTGAAATCATCCACGCTCGAAAGTAATGACAGGATGAATCTGAAATCGCTTCTCGGACCCCAGATCATGTCCATTATCTGACCCCCCTTGGGCAGCCACAAGCGCGTTACACCGGGCGCTCCCGACAGTTCCCCTGTCAGAGCGCTCACAATCCTTCAGACAAGCTGCTTCAGTCCGGGACTGGCCTTGAACCTGACGGTCCGCCCCGCTGAAACCTCAACAGCCTCTCCGGTCCGTGGATTGACGGCCTGCCGCGCTTTGGTTTCACAGACCGTGAACGTCCCGAAAGACGGCAGCGTAAAACCACCTTCCTCCCGCAGTTCCTCAATAATGGCGTCAATCATGTCATTGACCGCCCGCTGGGCAACAACCCCTGTGCAGTTCATGGAATCCTGCAGAACTGCGGCAAGAAAAGCTTTGCTCATGAATAAAACTCCGGATTTACTCAGTGCAGATCGCATCTTGCCGGTACAGAAATGCCGCTAATGCGAACTGAAGGGCGGATTGTCTACCACCTCAGAATGCCATAGTGTTTCCTATAGAATCGCCCTAGAAACAACCATATATCATGAATTTAACGTTTCTTTCTTCAACAGGATGATCCGTGCCAGCCCCTGTCTGCCTGTTCGCATATTACAGTACAGAAGCGGGGCTTCCCCCTCACACACGCCATCTGCTCAGCCAGATCGCGTCCTGCGGCTTCACGATCCACATCGCCGCCTCCGGCCTGTCGGAAACAGAAGCCCAATCGCTGCACGATGACCTCGCAAGCGGCACATCTCCGGTCTCAGCAACCGTCCACGCCCGCCCCAATACCGGGCTGGACTTCGGGGCCTGGCAATTCCTGCTCTCCCATGACTGCGACAGGGACGCAGACGAAATCCTGTTCGCCAATGACAGCGTCTTCGGCCCGCTCCTCCCGCTCAATCCCATCATGGAGCGCATGCGGGCGCAGAACCTTCAGATCTGGGGCATGGTCCGCTCGGAAGCCGTGGTGCCCCATCTGCAATCCTGGTTCCTGTGCATGACCCGCGAGGCCCTGAATCATCCGGCAGTCCGACGGATCTTCAACCAGCCCTTCAGCGACATGAGCAAGGACGAGATCGTCCTGCACGGCGAACTTGGTCTCGGCCTGGCCATCAAGGCGGCCGGACTGTCTTGCGGAGCCGCCTGGAGCAACCCCCGCGGTCTCGCCCGTCTTCTGGCACTCAACCCCATGCACACGGACTGGCGCGCCGTCCTGCGATCGGGCCACGCCCCATTCATCAAGACCGAACTCCTGCGGGACAACCCGAGCGGAATCGCCTCCACCCATCTGTGGCGGCAGGAAATCCCCGATCCCACCTTCTTCAACCCCGACTGGATCGCCCGGTATCTTGCCGCCACACCACCCCGCGACCGCTCCAAACGCGCGGGCTTCCGGGCCAGACTGATCCAGGCCCTGGCCAGCGAAGACCGGCGGCACGCCCTTATAGCCCTGCTCCTCGGC
>NZ_WIPH01000032.1 GCF_009547075.1 Gluconobacter aidae | reverse complement strand
CGTTGAGGCGCCGGGATTTGCACCCCATCCTGCCCCCGGCTATGCACGTCGGACCGTAAAGGAGAGGGTCCAGGAATGCGTATTGCAATGGTCGGTGGCGGATATGTCGGTCTCGTCTCGGGTGCCTGCTTCGCCGAGTTCGGAGCGGACGTCGCCATCGTGGAACAGGACCCGAAAAAGCTTGCGGCCCTCAATGCCGGTCGCATTCCCATCTACGAGCCGGGGCTGGACGCCCTTGTCACCAGCAATGTCGACGCCGGCCGCCTGACGTTCGGGGATAATCTCGGCGCCGCCATGAGTAACGCTGATGCCGTCTTCATCGCGGTCGGCACCCCCACCCGACGCGGCGACGGCCATGCGGACCTGACCTATGTCTATGCGGCCGCCGAAGAAATCGCCCGCGCCGCCCGGGCGGACCTTCTGGTCGTCACGAAATCCACCGTCCCCGTCGGCACGGGCCGCGAAGTCGCCCGCATCCTGCGCCAGACCCGCCCGGACCTGACCTTCGACGTCGCCTCCAACCCCGAGTTCCTCCGCGAAGGCAACGCGATCGACGACTTCATGCGCCCGGACCGCGTCATCGTGGGCATCGACCGCTCCGGCCCGGATGGCGGCAGCCGCGCGCAGAGCCTGATCGAACAGCTCTACCGCCCCCTCACGGCCATTCAGGCCCCGATCGTCCTGACGGATCTGGAAACGGCGGAACTGACCAAATATGCCGCCAACGCCTTTCTCGCGATGAAAGTCACCTTCATCAACGAAATGGCTGATCTGTGCGAAAAAGTCGGCGGCAACATCCATGACGTCGCCCGCGGCATGGGCCTCGACCAGCGGATCGGCAGCCGTTTCCTCAGCCCCGGACCGGGCTATGGCGGCTCCTGCTTCCCCAAGGACACCCGCGCCCTGACCGCCATCGCACAGGACGCCGGCGCCCCCACACAACTGGTGGAAGCCACAGTCGCGATCAACGAAGCCCGCAAAACCGGCATGGCCGAACGCATCATCACACAGGCGGGCGGAACCCTTGAAGGCAAAACGGTCGGCATTCTCGGCCTGACCTTCAAACCCGATACGGACGACATGCGGGAAGCGGCCTCCCTGCCCATCCTCGCCCGCCTGCATGAGGAGGGCGCGACCCTTCAGGTCTTCGACCCCGAAGGCATGGACGCCGCCCGCGCGCTCCTGCCGGAGGATGTGCGCTACTGCACCGACGCCCTCTCGGCCGCACAGAACGCCGATATCGTGGTCGTCCTGACGGAGTGGAACATATTCCGTGCCCTCGATCCCTATCGCCTGCGGGACGCGATGCGCGGCAACGCCATCGCGGATCTTCGGAATATCTGGAGCCCCGACCTCATGCGCGAGGCCGGGTTCGATTACCGCTCGATCGGTCGTCCCTGAAAACCCGCTTCACTGGACCCTGGCTTCGGCACGGGCCGCCGCGCGATCCACCGGAGCGAATGTCCCGTTCCGCAGACGCCGCTCCAGTTCCTCAAGCGACTGCCCCTTCGTCTCGGGCACATAACGCAGCACGAACCAGAACGCGAAGGCATTGACGGCGGCGAACATCCAGAACGTCCACCCCGCTCCCAGCATCCGCACCAGAGACAGCGTCGTCAGGGAAATGATCAGATCCGCCCCCCAGTGACTGCCCGCCACAAGGCTCATGCCCTTGCCACGGCAGGACAGCGGATAGACCTCCGCCCCCACCAGCCAGATGGCGACCGACAGGCTGCCCGTGTTGAAAATCGTATAGGCCATCACCGCAGCGACCGTGATCCATGCGCCCAGCCCCCCGGTCAGGTGCATCGCAAAGGCCGTTCCCAGAACGGCGAGCGCCACCACGGCTCCCGGCAGCATCCGCAGAAGCAGCGTCCGCCGCCCCCAGGTATCGACCGCCCATCCCCCGAATACGGTGGCAAAGACCATGCCCACACCCACGGCCACCGAGGTCAGCAGCGCGGAGTCCTGTCCGAAACCCGCATCCGCGAAAATCGTCGGCGCGTAATACATGACCGCATTGATACCCGTGAACTGACACAGAAGCGCAATACCCACGGACGCCATCAGCGCGGGACGCACCCATGGTTTCGCCAGTTCGGACCAGGGTGCCTGAACGTCATGGTTTTCAAGGATTTCATCCAGTTCCCGATCGGCGGCCTCATCCGACACACGCACCCGGCGCAGGACCATCCGCGCCTCTTCGGTCTGGCCGTTCAACGCCAGCCAGCGCGGACTGTTGGGCAGGAACGCCATGCCGAGAAACAGGATCAGCGCAGGCAGCATCCCGATCCCGAACATCAGCCGCCAGGTCGACTCACGCAGGATATAGCCCGTGATGAAGGAAATCGTGATCCCGGACACCACGGCAAGCTGGAACCCCACGACCAGCCGTCCGCGCCGCTCGGGGGGCGAGATTTCCGCGATATAGATCGGCACGATCTGCGACGCCGCACCAATGGCGAGGCCAAGGATCAGCCGCGCCAGGATCAGGACCGCCACGCTCTGTGCGGCAGACACCACCACGGTTCCGATCAGAAACAGCGCCGCCGCGATCATCACCGTCCGCCGCCGTCCGATACGGTCGGAAATACCACCCGCGCCGAGACACCCCATCAGCGCGCCGAGAATGATAGCCGACGTCACCACTTCCGCGCCCAGCGTGTCGAGATGAAACTGTTCGCGAAGCTGGAGCAGGGCTGAGGATATGATACCGGTATCGTATCCGAACAGCAGTCCGCCCGTGGCGGAGATGGTCGCGATAAAATTCGTCAGAGCATTTCCGCTCAGCCGTCGGAACGCGTTCCTGTTCTGCATCGTGAAACCTTCCACCGCGAAGCCGCAGGCCGTTATTCATGAGACGATCTGCCTGCTTTAACGCTCCACAATAGGAAAGTAACATCATAAAAGTTATGACTTTCGTTTTTATCGTGAACTTTCTCGTGTGCTCTCCCGCCCGTTCCTGAGGCGACAGGAAGAAAAAACCCCCTTTCCACGGGAGAAAGGGGGCCTGACGTTATTCCCGAAGGAGATTACAATCCTATGGCTGGACGAGCCTGAGAATGAACGCCGTCAGGGTGTTGATGGCCTCCTGCTCCGGACGATCCGCGGCCAGACGCAGTTCCGGCGATACCGGCGCCTCATAAGGCGCGGAAACGCCCGTAAACTCCGGGATTTTTCCCGAACGCGCCGCCGCATACAGCCCCTTGGGGTCCCGCTTTTCGCAGGTTTCCAGCGGTGTATCGACGAAGACTTCATGGAAGTTCCCGCCCACGATCTGCCGCGCCTGCGTCCGGTCCGCCTCAAGCGGAGACACCAGCGCCACGATCACGACCTGCCCACTCTCGGCCAGGATCTTCGCCACATGCGCGGCACGGCGGATGTTCTCGTGACGGTCTTCCGGCGAGAAGCCAAGATCGCTGCACAGCCCGGCCCGCAGCGTGTCCCCATCCAGAACGGTCGCGTTGATCGCCTGCTCCGAAAGCGCCAGCTCGGCCGCCCGCGCCACCGTGCTCTTGCCCGAACCGGGCAGACCCGTCAGCCAGAACACGCCGCTCCTGTGACCGCGTGTCTGGACCTGACGGGCCGCGGGCACACGGCTGGCCGTCGGATGAATGGCATGTTCGCCGTCCGCCAGTTCAGCCGGACCGATCAGCGGCGCGCCACCGACGATGCGCTGGTAACGATCCACCAGAACACCGCGTCCGTCCCCAAATCCCGGCGAGAACGGATCGAACAGCACGGCATGGGACGCCGCCAGTGTGATTTCCGCAAACCCGTCGGGCGGCACGCTGTCACCCTCACGCAGGGTCAGGTCTTCCAGATCAACCACGGCATCAATGGAGGCCACCGTCACATCATGCTCGGCCGTGGCCAGACGCAGCGTAAAGCTCTCACCCACGCGCAAAGGCTCGCCACGCAGCCAGAACAGGCGCGTGCGGATCCGGGCCGAACGCTCAGGCGCCGCAGCCTTGTCATCCGCCGGGAACAGCAGATCGCCCCGATCCGGCACCAGATCCGGCTCCAGACGCAGCGCAATGGACTCGCCCGCACCCGCGACCGGCAGTTCCGGCGCATGCCAGCGGCAGACTTCCACCACGGTTGCGACCTGCCCCTGCGCGCCAATCGCCAGACGATCGCCTGCACGGACGGTCCCACGCTCGATCCGGCCCGCCACATAACGGACGCCGTCAAAACGATAGACATCTTGCACCGGCATCCGGAATGGCAGCGCCGCACGCGAAGCCGGCGGCGGCACATTGGCCAGAGCCTCCACCAGCGTCGGCCCCTTGTACCAGAGCGCCCGCTCGGAACGGCTGGCAATGTTATCGCCATCGCGCGCGGACGCCGGAACAACCGCCTCGACCTCGATTTCCAGACGCCCCAGAAGCTGGCGCACGTCGGACTCGACCCTGACGATCTTCGCCTCGTCGAACTCCAGCAGGTCGGACTTGTTAAGCAGCACGATCACATGGCGGATGCCGATCAGCCGCAGCAGCATGGCATGACGCCGCGTCTGCTCCTGCGCACCTTCCTTGGCATCGACGACCAGCACGGCGGCCTCCGCATCGGCGGCCCCGGTAATCATGTTCCGCAGGAACTGGCGGTGGCCCGGCGCATCGACGATCACGAAATCCCGCGATCCGAGGCGGAAAGGAATGCGCGTGGAGTCAACCGTCACGCCCTGATCGCGCTCGATCTGAAGCGAGTCCAGCAGAAAGCTCCACTCCACCGCCAGACCACGCTTGCGGCTGCTCTCGACGATCTGCGCCAGCTTGCCGTCCTGAAGGCTGTCGGTGTCATACAGCAGACGCCCGATCAGCGAGGACTTGCCGTGATCGACATGCCCGACAATGACGATGGGCGTCGCTGCGGCGCGGTGGGTTTCCGAAAAGCTCTCGGTCACGATGTTGTCACCCATTTTCACAGATACCCCGCCACACGCAGGCGCTCGAACACGTCCTCGGATTCATGATCCATCGCACGACCGGCGCGTTCGGAAGTCCGGCTGGTTTCCAGTTCCGCAATCACTTCCGCCACGGTGGAGGCAGTGCTCTCAACCGGATTGGTGATGTCCTGATCGCCAAGCGAGCGATAGCGCTTGCCGTCTTTCGCGAAATACAGGTCCACCAGCGGAATACCCTCGCGCTCGATATAGCGCCAGATGTCGATCTCCCGCCACGACAGCAGCGGATGGACGCGGATATGCATGCCGTCTTCATACGGCGTCGCATACTGGTCCCAGAACTCGGGCGGCTGGTTGCGCACGTCCCAGCGATGCCCCGCACCGCGCGGGCTGAACACGCGCTCTTTCGCGCGCGTCGCCTGCTCGTCACGGCGGATACCGGCAATGACGCCCCGGAACCTGTGCTTGTCGATCATCGCGGCCAGACCGGCCGTCTTGCGCGCGGCGGAACGCGCGGCGGGCGGAAGCGACGGGTCGATTTCCTCAACCGGCGGGCAGTAGCCCAGCAGCAGGTCCAGGTTCCACTTCTTCGTGTATTCGTCGCGGAAGGCATACATTTCCGGGAATTTCTTCTCGGTATCGACATGCATGACCGGAAACGGGACATGCCCCATGAACGCCTTGCGCGCCAGCCAGACCATCACGTTGCTGTCCTTGCCCAGCGACCACAGCAGGGACAGGGGCTTCAGCTTGCGATAGGCCTCGCGCAGGATGAAAATGCTCTGGGCCTCAAGCTGGTCCAGATCATCCATGATGCGTGGTTGCGCCAAGCTTGTGGTGGTCGCCTGATCCCGCGACAGGATCGGTGTCTGCGTCATTATCCGCTCCGTAGTCATGCCGGCCTGTGAATGCCGCATTCCGTCTTGGCCAGACCGGCCCAACGGCCCGCCCGTCCATCTTCACCATCCTTGACCGCCCTTGTGCACGGAGCACAACCGATCGAGGTGTAACCTTTTGCAACCAGTGGATGCCGCGGCAGGTCCCGGCGCTGCATCTGGGCCTCGATCTTCTCTGGCCCCCAGCCCGCCAGCGGGTTGAGCTTCACGCTGCCATCAGGCTGCGGATCGAGAACCGGCAGCGCCGCCCGTGTCGCAGACTGGCTGCGCTTGCGCCCCGTGATCCAGACATCGAAATCAGGCAACACCAGATCCAGCGGCTCGACCTTGCGCAGCGCGCAGCACGCATCCGGATCGAACGCGGCAAGCTGGTCCTGCGGATCGCGGTCATGCAGCGCCTCTGGTGTGGGCGAAAGTGTCCGCACGTCAGACAGACCCAGACTGCGCACCAGACGGTCGCGATACTCCAGCGTTTCGGGAAAATGCCGCTTCGTATCCAGAAAAAACACCGGAACGGACGGATCGATCTGCGCCACCAGATCCAGCAGAACCGCCGACTCCGCCCCGAAAGACGAGACAACAGCAACTCGCCCGCGCAGCAGCGTCAGCGTCTCCTGCAAGATCCGGTCTTCCGGGATCTGCCGAAGATGATCCAGTTCCGTCCGTGAAAGAGACATGTGTTGCACCTGCCTGCACCCAGATCAGTCCGACCGCTCAGGCGGCCTGCCAGAGACATAGGCGCACATCATCCAAAAATAAACTATTTTATTTGATATAACCTTTTTGTTTCGTCTTAATTATTTACCATACAAATTGGCTTTAAATCATACAAAATGGCTTAAAACGCCATTCTTGAATGTGCCGAAAGACGTTCCAGTCTCGAAAGTCCTGTCCGAAACCTCATCTGGCACGGTTCCTGCATCAGAGGGTTTCATGGACACGCCCTCACTCCTTCACGCCAAGCGCCTTCCGCGCCTCCTTGTCGGCCAGACCATGCCGCCGCAGATGGTGGCGGAACTGGTAATAGGTCAGGCCGAGCAGATCCGCCGCGCGCCGCTGGCTGAACTGTGCCTCACGCAGAGCCGCTTCCAGCAAAGCGCGCTCATGCGTCCGGACATCGGCATCGAAGTCACGCGGAAAACTCGGTACCGCTCCCTCCGCCGGAGCAGCCGCAGCCGCCACGTGCGGAATCTGCACACTCTGCCAGTCCGGCATCACGAACGGGTCCAGTACGATCTCGTCCAGCGCCTTTTCCGGCCGGTCCATCCTGTAAACGCTGCGTTCCACCACATTGCGCAACTCACGGACGTTGCCGGGCCAGTCATAGGCCTGCAACCGCTCCAGCGCCCGCTCCGTGAACCCCGCGAACACCTTCCGCCCCAGCTCCGCGCTCATGCGGGTGGCGAAATGCCCGGCCAGCAGCGGAATATCTTCCGGACGGGCGCGCAGCGGCGGAATATTCACGACATCAAAGGCCAGCCGGTCCAGCAGATCCGCCCGAAACCGCCCCTCCCGCGCCATGGCGGGCAGATCCGCATTGGTCGCCCCGATCAGCCGCACATCCACCCGGATGGTCTCGCTGCCCCCCACACGCTCGAAACTGCCGTATTCAATCACCCGCAGCAGTTTTTCCTGCACGGCCTGAGACGCGGTGCCGATCTCGTCGAGAAACATCGTGCCCCCGTCCGCCCGCTCAAAGCGCGACAGGCGACGCTTCTGCGCACCCGTAAAGGCGCCCGCCTCATGACCGAACAGTTCGCTGTCCAGCAGCGCTTCGGGCAGGGCCGCGCAGTTGAGCTTCACCAGCGGCCGGTCCCAGCGGTCCGACAGCAGGGCCAGACGCGCCGCCACCAGTTCCTTGCCCGTCCCGCGCTCGCCGATCACGAGAACCGGCCGCTTCAGGGGCGCAAGGCGGGAGACCTGATCCAGCATCTCCAGAAATGCCGGAGCCCGCCCGATCGGGGTCGGCACCTCGTCCATATCGGTGCTTCTCGCCATTTTCTGGTCTCTCACGCCCCTGTTTCGGTCTTCAGTTCATAACACCCTCAAAACAGCATCGCTGACAAGGGCAGGCATTCTGTCCTAAGTCTCTTCAACAGGAAGGAAAGCATCATGGGTATTTTCTCTCGCCTCGCCGATATCGTGAACTCCAATCTCAATGCGATTCTCGCCACAGCCGAGGACCCGCAGAAAATGATCCGCCTGGTCATTCAGGAAATGGAAGACACGCTGGTCGAGGTCCGCAGTCAGGCCGTCCGCACGATTGCCGAACGCAAGCAGCTCGAACGCCGCGTCCGCACCATGATGCATGAGGAAGACGAGTGGCACCGCAAGGCCGGCCTTGCCATTGAGCGCGGTCGTGACGATCTGGCCAAGGCCGCCCTCGCCGCCCGCCACAGCGTGGAGCAGTCCCGCGAGGCGCTGGAACAGCAGATCGCCCAGATTTCCGACGGGCTGGACCAGCAGAACGACGACATCTCCAAGCTTCAGGCCAAGCTCGCGGATGCCAAATCCCGCGAAAAGGCGCTCTCCCTCCGCGCACGGACCGCACAGGGCCGCCTGAAAACCCGCGAAAAGCTCTATGACACCCGCATCGACGACACTCTGAACCGCTTCGATCAGGTGGAACGCGCTCTTGATGAACTGGAAGGCAAGGCGGAGGCGTATGATCTGGGCCGCCGCACCGGCCACCCCACACTTCAGGAGGAACTCGCAGCCCTTGAAACCGATGCCGTCGTGGAAAACGAGTTCGAGGCCCTCAAGCGCCGTGTGTCCGGGAAGAAGAACGACGCCTGATATGCCCGGAAAGCGAGTTTGATTTATGGTTGATGACATTTGTGGCTTAGTTGCCATCATCCTGATCTTCGGTTTCATCCCGATGCTGATCTTTCGTCTGTTCCGCTCCTACGCAGGCGGCTCGGTCGATCGGACGCAACCGGACCCCATGCTTCAGGCCGCCCTGACACAGGCCGAAGCGCATGCTACGCGTCTGGAAGAAAGGATCGACCAGCTCGAACGCATCCTCGACGAGGATATCCCGGGCTGGAGAGCAAGGAACGCACGATGACACGCCGCCCCGTCTTCTTGTCCGGCCGCCGCCCGGCGCTTCTGGCCCTGCTGGCGGGCATGGCCCTGCTGACGCCCGCGGCCCATGCCGCACGGATGACCCTGTCCGGAGAAGATCTGGATCTGTCCGTTCCCTGCACCGGACAGGTCAGGGTCGTGGTCGACCCCGCCATGAAGGACGGGGCGACCCTTGATTCGAGCAGCATGACCCAGGTTGCGATGCACACCGGCAAGGAAGAAGCGCAAAGCCGCATCTCCATCGCCACGAAGGCCTGCGCGCCGAACGGAAAGCTGACGATCAGCATTTCCCCCAGCACCGGCCTGACCATCCATGACAGCCACGACACGCATTTCATCATCACGGGAAAGCTTGCCTCGCTGGATGCCAGCCTCGATTCCACGACCATGGATATCGAGGACACGCAGTCACTGGACCTGAACATGCAGGGTGCCTCCAGCGTCCATATCAAATCCCTGGAGCGCGCGGCCCAGATCGTAGCGTCGGGCACCTCGACCCTGACCGCCGACACGGCCCAGCTCGCGGCCCTCTCGGCGCAGTTGACGCAGAACGCGACCATGACCCTTTCCGGCAGCAGCATCGACGCCCTGACGCTGGTGACGGCCGATCAGGCCAGTGCCACCATTCTGGGTCATGCGACCGTCGCGACCGTCGCGGCCAACGGGACGGGCGAGGTCAATATCGAATCGGTATCCGGACCGATGGTGCGCTCCGGCAAAGGCACCGTGCGTGTCGGCGCGCCGAACGGCGTGATCTACCGTCCGACACCGCCACCGCCCGCCGCCCTGCCTGTCCCAGCGACACCTGTCCCTCTGCCGTCCACCCCGGTTCAGACCCCCGTCAGAGGAGTGGACGCAGCCCCAGCCGTCCCGACACCGGTCGTTCCAACGCCCGCACCGGTTCCCGCACCGACGGCGCCGTCCATACCTGAAAGCCCTGCCGTGCCGCAGGCCCCCAGCGCCACGCCTTCCGCGAAAGTCGCCCAGCCGGACAATGCACCGGTTACGACATCTCCGGTCGCAAACGTGCCCGCTGCGGCAGCGCCTGCAACGCCTTCGACATTCGGCAGTGCATCCACACCGCTCACGGCGCCGCAGACATCGCCTGCCGCTCCGGCGCCACAGCACAGCAAAACACCCGCGAAGCCGACCGTCACGCCTGCGCCGGAAAGCACGTCGGCTCCCAGCACCCCGACGCCCGCAACCCCGACCCCTGTAACCCCGACCCCGGTCACTCCAGCACCGGTCGCCCCAACACTGGCCAACCCCGCAACGGTCACGCCCCCGGCTGCCGGAAATGGCTCACAGAACGGTTCACAGGGAGAATAAGACATGCGCCAGCCCCTGCCTGCGCGTCTTGCCCTGATCGCGCTTCTGGGATGCGGCATCGCAGCCCTTCCGGGATCGGCCCGCGCAGAACCGGCGGTCATGCCCCCGGCACCACCGGCTCCTCCCGCGCCGCCTTCACTGGAAGCTCCGCTGGCGGCTTCCGGAACGCTGGTGGTCCCCGCAACATGCCTGGACCGCCTGTCCATCGTGGGTGGAGAAAACGCCCATATCGTTTCAGGAAGCGGCAGTCTGGAGAAACACGGGGACCGGCTGATCTTCACGACATCCGCGCGGGACTGTTCCACACAGGACAATGCCGTCGTCATGGTCCCGGCGCAGACCGGTATCGAGATCCTGTCTCCCCGGAACAACCTGACGACGTATCGCATCAGCGGCGTCAACGGTGAGGTGACGGCCGTCACAGGACGGGGCGACCTGGAGGTCGATCAGGCCGCTGGCCTGACCCTGAACATGGAAGGTTCGGGGACGGTCTCGGTCGGGCATGTCACGGGTCGGCTGACCGTACAGAACCTTGCCAGCGGTGACCTGCATATCGACAGTATCGCCGCCGCCAGTGTGAACCTGACGGCCATGTCCTCGGGCGACATCCGGATCGGCCCGGGCGATACGGATGTCCTGACGGTCCGGGATTACGGCTCGGCCGATATCGTGCTGAACACGCGCACGCGCGATGCGGATGTGACGCTCCTGGGCAGCGGTGACATCACGCTTCAGAAAGTGAGCGAGACGCTGAAGAAACGCCCGCTCGGTTCCGGCACGATCTCCGTGACCGAAAACTCGGGCGCACGGATCACGACCTCCGCCACACCCGACCCGTCCGCGATCCTGTCCGATACGGCGCGAAAGGTCTTTAACAGCTTCCATGTCCAGCTCGGGAATTCGGACGAGGATTCCGAAGCCCCTGTCCATACCCGGCATCACTCCGGCGGCCACGGACTGATCGGCCTTCTGCTGAAAATTGCCCTGATCGTCTGGGCCGTGCGCCTCTTCCGGCGCTATCGCCGGACGGGCGTCCTGCCGTTCCGGACCACGCTGGACAAAGCCGCTGCGGGATATGCCGCAGGCATGCGAAGCTGGTCCCGGCACCGCGCCGCAGGGCGGGATACTCCGGCTGCCACCACCACGGCCGTGATGCGGGATGCCCTGACGGGTTTCCGCCGCCAGCCGCCGGAACCGGCCGAGGATTTCTCCCGCTCCGTCCCGCCGGGTCATCCGCTGGCACGGCTTCAGGACCGGCTGGCCCGGATGGAGCGCCGGCTCGGCCTGATGGAGCAATTCGTTACATCACCCGATTTCAGTCTGGAACGGCAGTTCCGGGACCTTGAACGGGCTGACGGACGCCGCGCCTGAACCGCCCCAGGCAGAGGATACGGACGACGGAAACTTTGACGTCAGGATGCTGGCAGGGTAGGGGCTGAAGGGTGAATGCCGTTCTTGACCCCATAGCGACCCTTGGCCGTGCCGCTCTCGGCCTTATCCGGCAGGCAGGCGCGCTGGCCCTGTTCGCGCTGGAGGCGCTGTCGCATCTGGTGCGTCCGCCGTTCTACTGGCGAATCTTCTTCTCCAGCCTGATCGAGACGGGATTCTTTTCCCTGCCTGTCGTGGCCCTGACCGCGCTGTTCTCGGGCGCGGTCATCGCGCTCCAGTCCTATGTGGGCTTCGGGCAGTACCATGTGCAGAGCGCCATTGCCGGGATCGTCGTCCTCGCCGTGACCCGCGAACTCGGCCCGGTTCTGGCCGGGCTTATGGTCGCCGGGCGTGTGGGTGCGGCCATGTCCGCGCAGATCGGCACCATGCGCGTGACCGACCAGATCGACGCGCTCACCACGCTCTCCACCAACCCGATGAAATATCTCGTGACGCCGCGCCTGCTGGCCGGGACGCTCGCGCTGCCCTGCCTCGTGCTGGTGGCCGACATTCTGGGCGTGATGGGCGGCTTCACGGTTTCGGTCGCCAAGCTCGGCTTCTCGCCCTCGACCTATATCACGGCCACGCTGAACTCGCTCAAAACGATGGATGTCGTCGTCGGTCTCGTGAAGGCGGCGGTATTCGGATTCCTGATCGCGCTTCTGGGCTGCTACAACGGCTATAACAGCCGGGGCGGCGCGGAAGGTGTGGGCGCTGCAACAACGGCGGCCGTTGTTGGCGCGTCCATCCTGCTGCTGCTGTTCGACTACCTCCTGACGGATCTGTTCTTCTCACAATGAGCACTCCCCCCGTAAGCACTCCCCCGGCCACCCCAAAGATCCGCATCCGTGGCCTGCACAAGGCTTTCGGCTCCAAGATCGTGCTTGATGGTGTGGATCTCGATGTCGAGACTGGCACGTCCATGGTTGTCATCGGCGGCTCGGGCTCCGGCAAATCCGTCCTGCTGCGCTGCATCCTCGGCCTGATCGAACCCGACGCCGGGACGATCGAGATCGACGGTGAAAACCTTCTGACGGCCCCGCGCTCCCGGCAGGAGGCCCTGCGCCGACAGATCGGGATGCTGTTTCAGAACGCCGCCCTGTTCGACAGCATGAGCGTCGGCGAGAACGTGGCCTTCGGCATCCGCGCCAAACATTCCGACCGTAACGGCGCCCCCCCGTCCCGCGCGCAGGCCCTGCAAATGGCAGGGGACCTGCTCAAACAGGTCGGGCTGGACCCGTCCGTCGGCGATCTCAGCCCCTCCGAACTTTCAGGCGGCATGCAGAAGCGCGTCGGTCTGGCCCGCGCCATTGCCGGGAGTCCCAACATCATGTTCTTCGATGAACCCACGACCGGGCTGGACCCCATCATGGGGGCAGTGATCGACGGGCTGATCGTGGACTGCGTGCAGAAGCTCGGCTCCACCGCCATCGCCATCACCCATGACATGGCCTCGGCCCAGCGGATCGGAAACCGCGCGGCCATGCTCTATCACGGGCGGCTCATCTGGCAGGGCGAGGCGTCTGAACTCATGCATTCCGGCAATGCCATGGTCGATCAGTTCACCCATGGCCGACGCGAAGGCCCCATCACCATGGAGCTGCGCAAATGAGCCTGCTGCCCCGTTTTCCGAAAACCGATTCCGTCATCTGGAAACGCATCGGGCTGAGCTATCTGATCGCCCTGCCGCTGCTGTTCATCCTGTTCCGCCATCAGCCCGCCCATCCGAACATGGTGCTTCAGCTTCTCGGATTTCTGCTGATTATTGTGGTGTCGCGGCTTCTGGCGCGGCTGATCCTGCGGACGCAGGAGTAGGGATTCCGGGCTCTGCCCGGACCCGGCAGGGATCTCGATCCCTGCACCCTGATCTGGTTTCCAAAGGTCTCGACCTTTGGTGGGGTCCGGGGCAAAGCCCCGGCTGGATCGAGGCCGGAACACTCCCTATATAGTGGCTCTGTTCCCCCTCAAGCCAGTGAGACCCGCCTTGGCCAAAAAGCCGACCACGCGATATGTCTGCCAGAACTGCGGCGCCACCTCTCCGAAATGGAACGGGAAGTGCGAAGCCTGCGGCGAGTGGAACACGCTGGTTGAAGAGACGATCGAACCAACGGCCCGCAAGACCGGAAAGCTGGGTTCCGGGCGTCTGCAAACCGTCCGGCTGGATGGCGAAACGCGCCCGCCCCCGCGCATTACGACCAGCATTGCCGAGCTGGACCGCGTTCTGGGTGGCGGCCTTGTCCCGGCGTCCGTCGTGCTGGTTGGCGGTGATCCGGGCATCGGCAAGTCCACCCTTATGCTCCAGACAACCTGCGCGCTGGCGCGGTCGGGGCATCGCGTCCTGTACGTTTCGGGCGAAGAATCGGTGGACCAGATCCGCATCCGCGCCCAGCGGCTGGGTCTGGACCGCGATCCGAAAATGCTGGACTCGCTGGATCTCGCAGCCTCCATCAATGTCGGTGAAATCGTGGGTTCGCTGGAGCAGGACCGGGCCCATACGGTCGTGGTGATCGATTCCATCCAGACGATGTGGCTGGAAAGTGTGGAAAGCTCACCGGGGTCTGTCTCACAGGTCCGAGCGAGTGCGTTTGAGCTGATCCGGCTGGCCAAGACGCTCGGTTTCGCGCTGATCCTGATCGGGCATGTCACGAAGGAAGGCTCCCTCGCCGGGCCGCGCGTTCTGGAACACATGGTCGATGCGGTCATGTATTTCGAGGGTGATCGCGGGCATCAGTTCCGCATTCTGCGCGCGGCCAAGAACCGTTTTGGCGCGACGGACGAGATCGGCGTCTTCGCCATGACCGATATCGGTCTGACCGAAGTCCCCAACCCGTCCGCGCTGTTCCTTGCGGAACGGCGCGGCAATATCGCGGGGTCAGCCGTCTTTGCCGGACTGGAGGGCACGCGGCCTGTCCTGCTGGAAATTCAGGCGCTGCTCGCCCCAAAGGCAGGGGAAGGCGCGCCTCGTCGGGCTGTCGTGGGCTGGGATACGTCGCGGCTGAACATGCTCATGGCCGTGCTGGACTCGCGCTGCGGACTCAAGCTGGCCAATATGGATGTCTATCTCAACATCGCCGGCGGACTGCGGGTCAACGAACCTGCGGCTGACATGGCTGTGGCGGCGGCACTTGTCTCGGCTGCGACGGGCACACCGACATCCCCCAACGCCGCCTATTTCGGCGAAGTGGGCCTGTCCGGCGAGATCCGGCAGGTCAGTCAGGCCGATCTGCGCCTGAAGGAAGTGGCCAAGCTGGGCTTTGGCGAAGCAATCCTGCCCCGTCGGGTCTCTGCGGCGTCAGCACGGGTCAAACCGCCCGCAGGACTGAAACTCCGTGAGATCGGGCATCTGACGGATCTGGTCGGACTTTTCACGGAAAAACCGAATCAGGAATAACTGGAGCAAAATCCAGGTAAACGGGAAATCCATTCCTCGGATCGCGTATCCGGAGCCGATCCGCTACATTCGTGTCGAGCTTGAAAGCCACAATCTGCTGCTGGCTGAAGGCGCGCCGTCTGAAACTTTCCTTGATGACGGCTCACGTGGAATGTTCCATAATGCCGGTGATTACGCGGCCCTTTACCCCCGACTCTCCTCCCCGGCCGCCACGCTGCTGCGCCTCACGCCTTGAGGAGGGTGCGGAGCTTGAGGTCATTCACCGGCGGCTGTGTCTCCGGGCCGGACGTCTGGAAGACGGGACCGTAGAGGTCAGTGCGGCCTGAACCCGGGGATATCCTTCGCCTTGACAGCTCCTCTTGTCGGCTATGTCGACGTCTGCGACCGTGAACGCTTTGCCGGATGGGCGATTGATCTCGCCACACCGGACGTGCCCGTGCGGATTCAGGTGCGGGTCGATGGCGAACTGGTGGATGAAACGGATGCCGACGCATTCCGCGCAGATCTTGCCGGAACGGCGCGACAGGGCTGCTGTGCGTTCAGCAGGGCATGGCCTTTTCCGTTGCCGCATGAAGGAGCGCTGATCGAGTTCACGGATGCGCGGGAAGACCGGCCCCTGAATGGCTCGCCGGTTCGGATTCCGCCGCTGCCCGCCTCCCTTGAAGGGGCGATCGACGTCGCGGACCACCATCACATCGCGGGCTGGGTCCGGGACAGCGCCAACCCGGACCGGACTGTCTGGCTGACGGTCTGGGTGGACGACAGACCCGTCGGGCGCATCGCGGCCAACCGTTTCCGCGCGGATCTGCGCGATGCGGGCTTCGGCACGGGACGCCACGGCTTTCACCATGCCTTTACAGCCGCGATCGACCCCCTGACGGATCATGTCATCGAACTCCGCCACGGCGAGGAGCGCTTCGGCACACCGCACACATTGCGCAGAACGGGTGCATTGTCCGCCGAACTCAAAGACCATGTCTCCGGCATTCTGTGCGGGCTGGACACGCCGAGTGCGCGGGCGGAAGCCCTGGCGTTTCTGGTCTCGGAAGCCAGCGCGCTCCGGACGCGGGAGGGCGCGGACGTGACGGCCCTTCGTGAGCGCATGGAAATCCGGCATGCGCGACGTCTGGGGCATGAACCGTCCGAGACCGGAGCCGAAGCGGTCGGTGTCCCGATGCCGTGTCCGGTGGCTCTGTTTGTCGATGACCGTGCGCCCGATCCGGCGCGGGATGCCGGTTCGGTCGCCTTCCTGTCCCATATCCAGGCCGCCCGTGACCTTGGATATCGGTGCTGTTTCATGGCCTCCCGCTTTCCGCCGGACGAGCGGGATCGCGCACGGCTGGAGCATCTGGAAATCGACTGTCTGATGCCCCCGGTTTTCCCCTGCCCCGAAGAAGCGCTCCGACGACTGGGCGAAAGGCTTGAGGTGGTTTATCTGCACCGCCTCAACAACGCGGAAAGCTATGCGGCGCTCACGCGGGCGTTTGCTCCCGCCGCGACGCTGATCTGGAGCGTCGCGGACCTGACGTCCCTGCGCCTTCACCGTCAGGCCGCCGTCGAATCGCGCCCGGAACTGGAACGCTTTGCCAGCCGCCTTGAAGTCCGGGAAAATATGTGCGCCTGGCTGGCGGATTTCGTACTGACCCACTCTTCCGTGGAGGCACGGCGCCTTGGCCGGACCGTTCCCACCGCGAATATCCATGTCGTTCCGTGGGATGTCCCCGTGTCGTCCCGCAGACGCAGGCCCCCGCAGGACCCTGTCATCGCCTTTGTCGGGCATTTCACGCATGAACCCGATCTGGATGCGGCGAAATGGCTGGTTCTGGCGATCATGCCGCTTCTGCGGGAGGCCGTTCCGGGAGTTCGGTGCCGCCTGATCGGGAGCGCCATACCTCATGCCGTTCATACGCTGGCGGCGGAGGATGTGGAGATCGTGGGCACCGTCCCCGATCTGGCCGGTGCTTCGGACGATGCTCTGGCGGATGTTTCCCTCTGCGTGGCGCCGCTCCGTTTCGGCGCGGGGATCGAGGGCAAGGTTCTTGAAGCCTGGGCTGTCGGTCTGCCCGTCGTCATGACCACGATCGCCGCCGAAGGACTGGTGAACCCGGATGACCGGACATGGCGGGACGGCATTGCCGATACGCCGTCTGCATTCGTGGAGCGGATCGTCGCATGTCTGGACCCGGCCACCGCCCGCAGGCAGGTTGCGGTCGGGCGAAAACTGCTCAGAACGCGCTTTTCGCGGGCGGCCGTCCTCGCGGCTCTTTCACCGCCTCTGCCCGCGGTCTTTCAGGCCCCCGAGAATGGGGACCCGGGCCTTCTGAACTGACGCGCCTCAGAACCTGAAAATCACATTGGACTGCACGTAGCTGCCGCTTCCGCCACCTGCCGCATGAAGGCCGTTCGAGGCCACGAAACGCGCGCCGTAGATCTGCCAGCTCAGATGCCGGTTGAGCTGGAGCTTGAGAGACGCCTGCGGCACCACGCCGATATAACCGCCGTGATAGGTTTTCGAGAATGTGTACGGGCCGGACGAGTTCCAGATCGCGCCATCCGCGTTCTCCCGCCACATGAACGGCACCTTGAACTGGATACTCGCAAAGCCTTTCCACGGCGTGATACTGAGAACCGGGGAGAGGCTCACGAGGTTGGACGGCTGGATGTAGGTCGTGGTGTCCAGATAGTTCGTCTGCGGGTTGAAGGGGGCCATATAGGTCCGGACCGGGCCGTCCGTTCCGTTGGCACCGCCGGAATACAGATCCGCCTGAACGCCGATGAACGGATGCAGGGGCGAGGGCGTATGCCGGTACCCCACGATCGTGTTGACCGAATAAGCCTGAACCGAAAATTTGCGTTCGCTTCCCGATTTCTGGAACGTCCCGTCCTGATACAGGCCGCCGAACGAATATTCGAAGGACGCGGCGGTGCCGTACCAGCGGAAGCCGACATTCCCGCGTGAAGACGTGCCTTTCATCGCCCCCGAGGCAAGCGGCACGACCGACAGGCTGCCGCCATAGCGGTATCCGTAATAGAAGATATCCAGAAACGAATGGACCGTCTCGCCACCGATGGAAAAACGCGGCACCAGAGCCGTGATGTCTCCGCCATACAGGCGCGTGCCGTAATCTTCCGTGTCGTGGAACATCAGGGTCGCGTCCGTCCTGGTCTGGACGAAGTCGAACGTATCCACGCGGATATCGGGCCAGATCGCATAGATGCGCCCACCATTCCATGACAGCGGCACGTTGGGAGTCTCGCGGTTGTACAGAACGTAAGACGGCGCATCGAGGAACTGCTGGCGACCGAACATGAAGCCCGTCCGCGCCCCTGCGAGCCTGCCCTTGAACTCGATGAAAGCCTGCTGGAGATCCAGCCGCTTGCGATAGGTGCTGTTGTAGCCGAAGCCTCTCCAGCCCCCGGCATCGGCGTTGATAAGCTGTCCGAAGAGTCGCACATGCTCGCCCAGATGCAGGTCCGCGCCGTAGAGGTTCCGCACGCCGAACCGGCCGGAATTGCTGTTACCCTTTTTTCCCAGAAAGGGTGTCTCCTCAGACCAGTTCCGCAAGCGCGTCTCGCCTGAGAAGGACAGCCAGGTCGTTCCCGCATCGTTCAATGCGATGAACTTAAGCGGATCGAACGGATCATCCCGACGACTTTTATCGCGCAGAAAGCTCCAGTCTTCAGCCCAGGGGGCCACACCATAGCGGCCGACCGGGCCGAAACCCGCTGATTCGCCGTTGCCGTAGCTGAAGACGCCCCACGGCCCCTGCCGCCCCTGCGGCGCGTGGTTCTGACTGGCCACCACACGACGCGGCTGCCCTACGACACCGGCATGAGGATAGTTCTGAATGGGCGGACGTTCCGTGGACGGGACGTGGATCCATTCTTCCGTCACGGGAACCGCCTTGACCGTCTTTGGCGCTTCGGCCGCCAGAACCCGTCCCCAGGCGCAGACCTCCAGCATCAGCAGGGCAAAAACGGGCCGGGGACGGTTGACGTGAGGACGTGACATGCCCTGAAAACTCCATGCGGGGTTCGTCGAGCATCATGCACAACCAATAAAACATCAATTTCAATAGTTTTAAATAATATAAACTATTATTATTAGTGTTAATCTGACCTTGTGATGCCCATCTGTCCACGGGTGAGATCCCGCAGCCAGTCCGTGATGGCATCGGCGTCGTCCAGTGGCACCGCCAGCGTCATCCAGGCGCCTTCGGCGTCGAACCCGCATTCCGTCCGGTTCGCACGCCAGCCTTCGATCTTCGATTCCACCATCGCAAAGCTGGAAAACGGGCAGTGAAAGCGCAGGGACACGGTCTCGATCCGCTCGATCCGGTCCGCTTCGCGCAGACAGGCCGACGCCGCGCCGCCATAGGCGCGGACAAGCCCCCCGGCCCCGAGCTGCACGCCACCATACCACCGCGTCACAACGATCATGACATTGTCGAAATCCTGCCCTTCGATGGCGGACAGAATCGGCCTCCCCGCCGTGCCCCCCGGCTCTCCGTCATCGCTGCACCGGAAGCGCTGGCCCGTTTTGAAAGCCCAGCAGTTATGGGTCGCATCCAGGACCGCCACCTCGCGAAAGAAGGCCATGGCGGCAGCTTCATCTTCCACCGGGGCGGCAGAAGCCCGGAAAACACTGTTCCGAATCACACTTTCGTAGGTCGCGGGGCCGGGCAGAGTCCATGTCATGGCTTTCCTTCTGCATCAGGATCGCCGAAATGTCAGGATGGGGTAGGGAAACGCTGCCCGTTCTGTTAAGGGTAGCCCCCATGTTTTCGGATCTGACCGGTCGGCTGAACGCCGTCTGCGCGCGTCGTGCGCCCCTCGTTCTGGCGCTGTTCGCACTGCTCTGTGCCGCCAGCGTTGCCCTGAGCGTCACACGCATCAGCGTGACGACGGACACGAGCAAGATGTTTGCCAACAGCCTGCCGTGGAAAAAGCGGAGCATGGAGCTGACGCGCCTGTTCCCGCAGGACAGCAACCAGCTCGTCGCCATCATCGACAGCCGCATCCCCGAACAGGGACGCGCGGCCGCGCGCGAACTCGCCGCGACGCTCAGTCAGGACCATACGCATTTCAAGACGGTCAGCCTGCCGGGCGACAACGCCTTCTATAACAGCCACGGATTCCTGTTCCTCGATACGAAGGATCTGGAACCGCTGCTGGATTCGATCGTCTCCGCACAGCCCTTCCTCGGCACGCTGGCCGCTGATCCGTCCGCCCGTGGCCTGTTTGGCGCGCTCGGCCTGATCGGCGAAGGCATCAAGGCCGGACAGGGTATCCCGAGCGGCTTCAATGGCGCACTGGACGGTTTCGCCAATTCCCTGACCGCAGCAGCAAACGGCCATCCGCAGGATATGTCCTGGCAGAACCTGCTGATCGGCAAGCTGGCGGAGCTCGGCACACAGTACGAGTTCGTCGTCACACAGCCCAGACTGGATTACAGCTCCTTCCAGCCCGGCGAGGGTGCCACAACCGCCATGCGGCAGGCGATCAACAATCTCGAATTCGTGAAAACGAAACAAGTCACGGGCATCATCACCGGTGAAGTGAAGCTGTCGGACGAAGAGTTCTCCACCGTCGCGCACGGCATGGTGCTGGGCCTCATCATCTCGCTCGTCCTCGTGGCGGTCTGGCTGATCCTCGCTGTCCACTCCCCGCGCGTCATCATTCCCATCCTGCTGACCCTCATCAGCGGTCTGCTCCTGACGACGGGCTTTGCGGCTCTGGCGGTCGGTGAGCTGAACCTGATCTCGGTGGCTTTCGCGATCCTGTTCGTCGGCATCGCCGTCGATTTCGCCATCCAGTACAGTGTGCGCCTGCGCGGACAGCGCAATCCGGACGGCTCACACCCGTCCCTGTATGACGCCATCATCCTGACGGGTCAGGAAAGCGGCGCACAGATCCTTGTCGCAGCCCTCGCGACGGCCGCGGGCTTCCTGGCGTTCTATCCCACGAGCTTCATCGGCGTGGCGCAGCTTGGCCTGATCGCAGGCTTCGGCATGCTGATCGCCTTCTTCTGCACCATGACGCTGCTGCCGGCCCTGCTGTCCATTTTCCATGCGAAACTGGGCAACGGCACCCCGGGATTCGCGTTCATGGCCCCCGCAGACGCATTCCTGCGTCACAAGCGGCACAAGGTCGTCGGCGTCTTCGCACTGCTCGGAATCGTGGGGCTGGCCCTCATGCCGCTCCTGAAGTTCGACGCCGATCCGCTGCACACCAAGGACCCAAACACCGAGGGCATGCGCGCGCTCCATCTGCTGGAAGCCAACCCGCTCACCACGCCTTACAGCGCGCAGGTCCTGACCCCGAACCTGACGGAAGCCGCCCGGCAGGCCGCGGCGTTCTCGAAGCTGCCGAGCGTGCATGACGTGTTGTGGCTCGGCGCTCTGGTTCCCGATGACCAGAAGGCCAAGCTGGCCATGATCGAGGACACGGCCTCCATCCTGCTGCCGACCATCACTGTGGCCAACCCTGCACCCGCGCCGGACGCCGCGGCCATCCGCGCCGCCGCCGTTACGGCCGCGCAGAAGCTCGATGCCGTGAAGGATCAGCTCCCGCCCCCTCTGGAGAAGATCCGTCAGGCGCTGCACACGCTCTCCACAGCATCCGACACTACGCTGCTTCAGGCCAGCACGTCCCTGACGCGGTTCCTGCCGGACGAACTGTCGATGCTGCGGATGGCGCTTCAGCCTACGCCGGTCACGATGGAGAACATCCCGCAGGATGTGCGTCAGGACTATGTCCTGCCGGACGGTCGCGCCCGTCTGACCATCCATCCCAAGGGCCAGATGTCCGAAACGCCGGTGCTGCACCGCTTCGTCAGGGAACTGCGCTCCGTCAATCCGGACGTTGCCGGCCCTGCGATGGAAATCACGGAGAGCGCCAACACGATCGTCCATGCCTTCACGGTCGCGGCCATCTGCGCGCTCATCATGATCGCCATCATCCTGCTGGTCGTCCTGCGCCGCCTGCTGGACGCGGCCCTCGTCATGGCGCCGCTGCTGATGTCCGCACTCCTGACGGTCATCCTGGTCGTCACCGTGCCGGAGACGCTGAACTACGCCAACATCATTGCCCTGCCGCTGCTGCTGGGTGTGGGCGTGTCGTTCAACATCTATTTCGTGATGAACTGGCGCGAAGGCGTGAAGGGTCCGCTGACGTCGCCGACGGCGCGCGCGGTGCTGTTCTCGGCCCTGACGACCGCCACGGCCTTCGGCTCCCTCGCTCGCTCGGGTCATCCGGGCACGGCCAGCATGGGTCGGCTGCTGCTGATGTCGCTCGGCTGCACGCTGCTCTGCACGATGGTCTTCGTTCCGGCCCTGCTGCCCAAGCGTCCGATCGACGAAGCCTGACCCAGGGCACGGTCCGCCGGCCGCTGACATGGTTTGCAGCAATGTGACACACATTCTGGCAACCGTGCGTTTCCTCAGGGGTTGATATCTTTTGCAACGGAGGATCTCCCCTTGAACACAGAGCATTCAGGTCTGCCGCGTGGCATCGACCATGTCGGCGTCACCGTCCCGGACATTAACGCCGCCATCCGCTTTCTTGAGGAAGCCTTCGGCGCGGTCGCCCTCTACCGCAATGTCACCCGCACGAAGCCTCAGAAAGGCCCGGAGACGGAAAAGATCCTCGGCCTGCCGCAGGGCACCGCCGTCATCGAGATGTGCATGATGGCGCTGGGGCATGGGCCGGGAATCGAACTTTTCGAAATGGAGGGCCCGGACCAGCGAGAGGCCGCACGTCCCTGTGACTGGGGCCTTCAGCATTTCGCCGTCTATGTCGATGACATCCATGCCGCCTGTCACCGTTTCCGGAAAGCGGGCGGCACGCTCCTGACCGAACCGCAGGGCCAGCCCTCGCTCGAAGCCGCGCCGGGCAACATGTTCTGCTACGGCCGCACGCCCTGGGGCATGATCGTGGAACTGGTCTGCACCCCCCATCAGGAACGCTTCAACGACATCGCCCCCATGGACCGCTACCAGCCGCCCCCGCGTGCCACCCCGAATCAAGGATCAGACGCATGATCCGTTTTCTTCCTGTGGCAGCGATGCTGCTCGCCGTTTCCGGGAGTGCCCACGCTGCCGATCCTGCTCCGCCGACAGCCTGGTACTGGCACAACTGGACGGATCATGACGGCGTCAGCCACATGACCCGCTGCGCGTTCCATGATTACGACCTGAAAACCATGTCCAAACCTGCCGGGCCGCAATGGCAGGATCATGTGCATGAGGGCAATGCGCACATCATTTCCACCGTGCAGCCGGCGCATTGGGACGGAAGCTGGCACCCCGATCCGAAAGTCCAGTGGATCATTCCGCTGAAGGGGTCCTGGTACGTTATGGCCATGGACGGAAAAAAAGTCGTCATGGGTCCCGGCGACGTCTCTCTGGGCGAGGACCAGATGAGCCGCAGGGACGCAAAAGGGCATATCGGTCATTTCGCCGGCAATATCGGTGACGGCCCCGTCACACTGATGGTCATCCAGACCGACGAACAGCCGACCGTGGATAAGCCCTGCCGCTTTCATTAAGGCTTCAGGACAAATCGCATCTCCGTTCAGGCGTGAAGCGGTCCACCCCTTCGGCCTGAACGGAACTGCAACATGATGTACAATCAGGTAACAACACTCGATTTTCGTCGATCATTCGCGAAAAATCTATCTGAAGCAATTTTCTCCTGGTTTTCAGACAATCAGTGCTGAGGCCAACCTGAGAAAGACACCGTGACAAACCGTGACTCAGTAACATTTCCCGGATTTATAGATGATAATTCGATTATTTCGTGAGGGATTGAATTGAAATAAAAATAACAACAAAATAAATATAAAATGCAACCAAAAATAAATAATCCGCAATAAATGCAAAATAAGAAAATTAATCCAAAATAACTTTAGTTTTTATACTTTGTTTTAGTTATTTACTTTCAAAATTATGCGTATGATAAACTTTTATTTTATTATTTATTTGTATTTTATTCATGAATTATTTTGACACATCTCTCACAAAACCAGAATGTGACATAAGCGCAACGCCTTTCATGACATGTGACATGCATGTTGCGTTTTTGTAGCAAAATGATTGCGTACCGTTTCGATTTCCGATGAAAATGTGGCCATAGATACAAAACTTTCTTGCGACCTTATTCGAGAAAGGGCCACGGCCGCGATGACCACCTCTGTGCAACATTCATTGAAAAGACGCACACCTGCGCCCCGGACGGTTGTCCGGATGTTCCTGATGGCGGGCATTTCCTACAGTGTCCTGCCAAGTGTCAGTGCGCACGCCCAGACCAGCACGACCGCACCTGCAAAACACGTTTCCGCTCACAAGAGCGCAGCCAGGAAAAAGGCTCCGGCGAAGGCTGCCACGACAGCCAGAACTGCACCCGTCGCAGCTCCGGCAGCCACTGCCGCAACCGCGACAGCAACTGCTCCGGCAACCCAGTCGAACAGAAAGGTGCTGCAGCAGGGAACGGAAGCTTCAGATGCGGCTGAAGTCGTTACGGTCACCGGTACACGTCTGTCCCAGACACGCCTGACAAATGTCATGGCCGGAACTTCGCT
>NZ_WIPH01000031.1 GCF_009547075.1 Gluconobacter aidae | reverse complement strand
CTGCTGGGCCAGCGTCTGACAGCACGCGATTTCGATCGTCAGATCACCGAAGTTCATGTCCGGGTCGCCGTCCTCAACCGCTTCACAGCCCTCGGAATCCCCCTCACGCACCCTGTCGCGTAAGAAAACCCCTCAAAGGTTGCAGCGCGCCCAATCGCTGGAATTGTGCAACAGAGCCCAGTGGAGCACGACGTTCGAAGTGCGGATGTGATGCCCCTCAACCAGAGTTCTTGCCAGAGTCCTTGAGCTGGATCAGTCTGGAAGTTTCAAGGAAAGACGGTTTTCACTCGTCGCCGGGCACACCATAGGACGGAGCCGAAAGCGGATTGAGGCCGCGTGTGACGTAATCATGCATCTGCGGCTTCCAGAGGGTCCAGAGCTGACGAAGATCGGACAGGGGATTTTCGCTCCAGTCCACCCGGAGATCAACCAGAGGCCAGCTCTGTTCTTCCACCACGATCATCCCTGCTGAATGGACCGGTCCGGCTTCTCCCCCTGCGGCAAGGCCGGCTTCCATCGCCAGAATCAGGCGCTCTCCCAGCTCCAGGGCCGGGTCCGAATTTTCAAACGCCGTTTTCATGGCTTCCGGTACGCCGGCATGGGCCAGCATGTTTCCCGCCGCCGCGACATTCGTGCCGCCTGCCGAGGCATGACAGCCCAGAATCCGATCTCCGGCCCACAACGCCGTCTCACCGTTCCTGTCGAGAACGACGAGCTGTCTGAACGCCCGGAATTCGTTCCCCCGCACGAGAATGTCCCGACATTCCGACGCCGTGGCGCCGCGTTCCAGAAGGTCCAGTCCCGACGGGCCAAGGCGGGGGTCCGTGACGTTCTGCGTTGCGACGACGCCCACGCCTGCGCGCGCAAACGCACAGCGGCTTGCGACCGCGGGCGACGAAGAGGAAACGGCCATTCCGAACTGGCCGGTTCTTGAACAGCGCGCGACGATGGAAAAGGTCATCGACTGGGTCTTTCCTGCTGGGAAGGGGGAAGGCTATCGCGGCTTATCGCCGCAATCATGATCTCAGGGACGCGACGACGCCATCGAGGAAGCGTTCCGCATCCGCAAGCTCGGAATCGGTAATGTATTCGTCCGCCTTGTGCGCCCGACCGATCGAACCCGGGCCGCAGACGATGCAGTCCACGCCCAGCTTTTCGCTGAACAGACCTGCTTCCGTTCCGAAATCGATGACCGAAACCTGATTGCGCCCGGCCTCATGCAGGGCCAGCGAACACAGATCGCTGAGCGGACTGGCGTTAAGGCCGGGATAGGCGTTGGTCACAGTGATCTCCACCTCACCACCGCCGAGCCGCTTTACGGCATCAAGCCCCGCATTTTCCAGCCATTTAAGGTATGGCGCGCCCTCATATCCGGGCAACAGACGGATTTCAGCGGTAATCGTACACAGATCGGGGACGATGTTCAGCGCGGCCCCACCGGAGATCAGTCCGGCCTGAACGGTCGAGAAGGGAACGTCAAACCGGCTGTCATGCTGCTCTGTCGTGCGGATATGGTTCTGAAGCCGTTCAAGGGCTTCAAGCATGTAGCCTGCGAGTGAAATCGCGCTTTTGCCCAGGAACGGGTTTGCGGAATGCGCGGCCTGCCCGTGGCAGCGGATTTCAAACGCGATCTTTCCTTTGTGCGCGACAGCAACCTGAAGACCCGTGGGTTCGCCGATGATGCAGGATGCCGCCCGGACGGCCTGATCGCCTTCCACGTCGGCAAGAAGCGAGCGGACGCCAACGCAGCCGATTTCCTCGTCATGGGAAATCGCCAGATAAAGCGGGCGCTTGAGAGGCGCGTGATCCGGAGTGTCGGAGGTGGCGTTCCGCTGAGCTAGGCGGAGCATGCAGGCCAGAAAGCCTTTCATGTCGCTGCTGCCGCGACCATACAGCCGGTCTTCCCGCCGGGTCAGGACAAAAGGATCCGAAGACCAGTCCTGCCCCGTCACCGGCACGACATCCGCATGGGCCGAGAGGATGATGCCGCCCGGCGTGGAAGCGGGACCGATCCGGGCGAACAGGCTAGACCGGCCGGAAGCCTCGCCGGGGATCCGCTGGACGTCTGCCCCGCAGGAGTGCAGAAACGCCTCGATCCAGTCCATGATGTCGCCGTTCGGCAGTCCGCAGACACTCGGAAAGCCGACCAGCGATGCAAGAACCTGTTCGATGTCAGACATGATCCCCGGCCCTCCGTTCAGCCTGCTTTGGCCAGACGCTCTCGGGCAATATAGTCGCCCAGATAGTCGGCGTCATGCCAACAGCCCCAGATGAACGGGGAAGCCCGACGCGACAGCCATGCCAGTCCGATAAAATACAGCCCCGGCTCGACTGACACGCCCCGGTCGTGACGCGGCGCTCCGCGGGAGTCGAAAATATCGAGGTCGATCCATCCGAAATCGAGCCTGTAACCCGTGGCCCAGATGATCGTCTTGATCCCGGCTTTGGCCAGATCGAGGCTCAGGACCGGATCAGTGGCGCAGGCCGGCAGAGGTCCAATTTTGCGGGCATCGGGCTCCTCGGGGAGATCAAGGCCATGTTCAAGAACATAGGCGTCGGCCGCATCGAGCATGGCGAGATAGTTCGCATCTCCCCCTTCGATGTTGTTGGCGAGATCGGGGGCGAATGTCAGGCTGCCGTCCTGGTAGCTTTCCGTACGTCCCACCAGCGTCATCCCGCTTGCCGCGAGGTTGCGGAAATCGACCGTATGACCGCCATGCGCGCCGCTGACGGCGATCGTGACATGTTCGACATCCGGGCTCGGAACCTTCATGTTCCACATGCCCAGAACGCCCAGCCACCAGACGAAATCGCGTCCGCGATAGGCGCGGGGCGGACGGTCATGCGGCCCCACGGACAGCCAGACGTCCCGGCCCGAGGCGCGCAGTTCGTCCGCGATCTGGGCACCGGATGACCCGGCCCCAATCACCAGAACGCCGCCTTCGGGAAGCTGTGCCGGGTTCTTGTAGGCATTGGAGTGCATCTGAAGGATGCCGCTGTCCTGCGGAACGATGTCAGGAAAGGAGGGCTTCTGGAACGGTCCGGTCGCCACGATCACGTTTCGGGCCCTGATCGTCCCGTCCGGCCCGTCAGCCTCAAAGCCCAGACCGTCAGCACTTTTGCGCAGCGCACTGATTTCCACGCCGCAGCGGATCGGCATGTCGATCTGCTTGGCATAGGCTTCGAAATAGGAAACGATCTGCGCGCGGGGCGCGAAGGCATCCGGATCGAGATTAGGGAACGTTTTGTTAGGAAAACGGTCATGCCATGCCGGGCCGTTCGCGACGAGCGAATCCCAGCGTTCATTGCGCCACCGTTCGGCGATCTGGCCGCGCTCGACCACGAGATGAGGGATGCCGCGCTGGCCAAGATGCTCGCTCATCGCCACACCCGCCTGGCCACCACCGATGATCAGGGTATCGACGTTTTCCATAGTCATGCTGGACACTTTCGGCTGGACTGACAGAAGACTGCTTCCTCGTTTCGGGAAGGCCTTACCATTCTTGTATGGAAACGACATGACACGAGAAACAATCGAATTGATTATCTTTGCTTAGTCTTTTCCTAAGAGATTTGACGCGCCCGTTTTGGGCGCGCCCGTCCTGTCTGAAGCATCTGCATCGGAAAAACCGCACCCGGCATTCACGAAATCTGTCTTTCCCTTCCGATGACCGGACTCTAGACAGGCTGTATTCCAATTGTTTCAAAAAACGCCTGTTCAGGAAGCCTTAAAATCATGGTCGAGAACGAAAAGAAAGCCAGGATCGATCTTGCGGCCGCCTTTCGGCTGGCAGCCCGTCTCGGCATGCATGAAGCCGTGGCCAATCATTTCAGCATGTCCGTCTCGCCGGATGGTTCACGCTTCCTGATCAATCCCAAATGGCAGCATTTTTCGCGCATCCGTGCGAGCGATCTGGTGCTGGTCGATACGAACGATCCCGCAAGCACCGCCAAACAGGATCTGGACCCGACGGCATGGTCGATCCACGCCCAGCTTCATCGCCTGCATCCCGATGCCGTCGTGGCGATGCACCTGCATCCGATCTACTGCACGACCATCTCGACGCTGGCCGATCCGACGATCCTCCCGATCGACCAGAACACTGCGCGCTACTTCCGTCGCGTCGCGGTCGATACGCAGTATGGCGGCATGGCGGACAGCGAGGCGGAAGGCGCGCGTCTGGCGTCTCTTCTGAACGGCAAGACGCGTCTCATGATGGGCAATCATGGCGTCATGGTCGTCGCGCCCACGGTGGGAGAGGCGTATGACGACATGTATACGATCGAGCGAGCCTGCCAGATCCTCGTGACGGCCTATACGACGGGCCGCGAGATTTCCGTCCTGTCGGACGACGTGGCGGAGCGGACAGCGCGGGACTGGGAGAAAATCACGGATTTCTCCATCCGCCATTTCGAGGAAATGAAGCTGATCCTCGATCGCGAAGAGCCCGATTACGCCGACTGAAGGAACGCGGTCCCGGCACCCATGCCGGGACCTGAGCCGGGCCGGGCGCCTATTCCAGCGGACTCATGCCCGGAATGTCATCGTCGGAAATCGAGGCGCGGCAGTGGTCGCAGAAATGTTCGAGCAGGCGGGATTTGCGCGTCTCCTGTCGCATCGCCATCCCCATCACCATCGGTCGATGATCGCCTGACAGTTTGACGCGCACCACCGTCTTTCCGTCCATTGCCATGTTCGATCTGGGCCGCACATTGGCCAGCGAATATCCGTAGCCGTTTGCGACCATTGTCCGCACGACGGCCTGTTCCGCGCTGCGGGCGTAGATGTTCGGCTGAAGGCCCTCCCGCTCGTAAAGGCCGTTGAAATACTGGCGGCTGAGGGGGAGATCGAGAAAAATCATCGGTTCATGCGCGATCTCGGCCAGACTTACGCTGGAGCGTCCGGCCAGGGGATGATCGGTGCTGACAACCACATGCGGCGGCAGGCTCGCCAGCGGAACGAACTCGATGCCCGGCGGCATTTCAAGGTCGTAGGTGATGGCGAGATCAAGCTCGGCCTGTTTGAGTTTCTCGGTCAGCCATTCGTGATTCGAGGCGAACTGACGGATGTCGACAGACGGATAGTCGAGCCGGAAACTGTAGGCGAGGGCGGGCATGACCATGGGGGCTAGCGTGATCATCGCGCCCACCGAGAGTCGGCCCCGGACCTGATCCGTTTCTTCCGCCGCCACGGAATGCAGGCTTTCCGCCATCGCCAGAATGTTTTTGGCTTCCCGCAGCAAAGTGCGGCCCACGCTCGTCAGCGACAGCCCCTGCGCGTGATGGCGCACGAAAAGCTGGACGTTCAGTTCGAGTTCGAGATGCGAGATCGCCGTCGAGATGGAGGGCTGGGAAATCGACAGCCGTTCGGAGGCGTGACGGATCGAGCCCGCTTCACCGGCGGCGACAAAATATTCGAGCTGACGCAGGGTATAACGCATCACGCCAGACTAGAGCAGTTGCCAGCTTAAAGGAACGCGCATTCTGACGTACGGTGGTTCGTCCCCCGTCCAAGCCCCCGTGCAAGCCCCCCGTCCAAACCATAGTCCTCAGGCGTCTTCGAGGATCATCCGCGCGGCTTTTGCGCCGATCATCATGCTCGGGGCGCTGGTATTGCCGCTGATGAGGGTCGGCATGATGGACGCATCCGCGACCCGCAGCCCGCTCAGACCCACCACATTAAGGCGCGGTGTCACCACTGCCCCGGCATCACTGCCCATGCGGCAGGTTCCGGCGGGATGGAACACCGTGGCCGCACTTCGGCGCAGATAGTCGAGGATGTCCTGATCGCTCACGACCGCCTCGCCGGGAGCCTGCTCGACGCCGCGCGTACCGTTGAAAGCGGTCTGGGAGAGGATATTGCGCGCGACTTTGATCCCTTCACAGAGCACCCTGAGGTCCTGCGGATCGGAGCCGAAACTGAAATCGATGACCGGTGCGTTCGACCCGTCCGTCGCAAGGCTGATCGTGCCCCGGCTGCGTGGGCGCAGAACGCAGGTATGGATCGCAATGCCGTGCCCCCATTCGAACAGCCGGCCGCGCGGGCTGCGATAGCCGGGAACGAAATGGAACTGGATGTCGGGAACGCGCCCGTCGGACAGGGACGTATGGGCGAACCCTCCGGCTTCGACGTAATTCGTGGTCAGCCATCCTTTGCGTCCGAACAGGAACTGGAGAGGTGAGGGCAGGACGGCAGGCAGGGAACGCGCCGAGAACCCCAGCGTGCGCGGATCGCGCGATCGCACCGTGACCAGACCGTCCAGATGATCCTGAAGATTGCCGCCGACGCCTGGGAGATCATGAAGCGGGGAGATCCCCGCGCGGACAAGCGCCGCGCCCGGGCCGATGCCCGACGCCATCAGGATCTGCGGAGAGCCGATGGCGCCCGCGCAGAGCACCACTTCACGCCGGGCGTGCAGGACACGCGCCTGCCCTTCCTGCAGGATCGTCACCCCCCGAACGGTGCGGTTTTCGATGATGAGGTTGCGGACCTGTGCTTTCGTCAGAACCGAAAGATTGGCTCGGCCCCGGATCGGATGGATGAAGGCCCGATAGGCGCTGAGCCTGTAGCCGTTCCTCTGCGTGACGTCATAAATGCCGACACCTTCGAGTGTGGCTCCGTTAAAGTCGCGGTTTTCGGGAATGCCGGCAGCGATCCCGGCCTCGACAAAGCTGTGCGAAAGCGGATTGACGTCGCGGGGTGTGGTGACGTCCAGTTCGCCGTCAAAACCATGAAACTCCGGGTCGAGCTGCCGCTGGCAGTGTTCGAGAGCCTTGAATTCCGGCAGGACACTGTCCCATCCCCAACCCTCGCAGCCGAGGGAGGCCCAGTGATCGTAGTCGCTCCGGTCACCCCGGATATAGATCATGCTGTTCATCACGGTAGAGCCGCCGAGTGCTCTGCCGCGGGGAACATGAACGCAGCGGTTGTCCAGAAACCGCTGCGGCGTGGAGGTGAACTGGTAGGCGAGGGTGCGGCTTTTGTAGAGGGTCAGCGTTCCGGCCGGGATCCGGATGCGCGGGGTGCGGTCGTCGCCACCGGCCTCGATCAGACAGACGCGAAAACGCCCGTCCGCGCTCAGGCGGTTTGCCACCACGCAGCCCGCCGAGCCCGCGCCGACGACGATGAAGTCGAACACCGCGTCTTCATTCCCGTCGATGCCCGTTCCCGCAGACGGGCGTTGGGCCTGGCTTGGGGGCTGGCGTGCAGCGTCCTGCATGGCGTCAGAACCCCGTGGAGACCGTTGCGAGAGCCGCGAAGGTCGGCGCGACATAATAGGTCGAGGTTCCTGCCGTGGGGCCGGTGCTGTAGACGCCGGACAGGTAGTGGGAGTCGTTGAGATTGACGATGTTCAGGCGGATGCTGGGCTTCTTCATGAACCCGATATCCGGAGCGCGCGCGCCCAGCATCAGATCCACCTGCTTGTGGCCCGGAATCCGCTCGTCGTTCATGAACGTGCCGTATTCCTTGTCGACATACTTCATCGAGACACTGCCGAAGAATGTGCCGTCATCATACTGCACCCCGATCGCGGCCATCCAGCGCGGGGCGGACGTCGCGATCTTGCCCTTCGTCCTGTAGGTCACGCCGTCGAGCGTGATGTTGTTGTCGTTGGTGGCGTAGAGATATTCGCCGGACACGTAGGGCGAGAAATGATGCCACGGACGCAGACCAAGCTCGGCATCCACGCCACGGGAGGTCATGCCGCCTGCATCAAGGAAGTAGGGAACGGCGTTGATGTATTCGTTGATGGCGTGATGCACGAAGTTGTAATTGAACAGCGTGACCGAGCCCGTCACCCAGTTGTTGTGATACCGGGCGCCGACTTCTTCGGCGATGCTGTACTCGTCCTTCAGATGGGTGTTCGCCGTCTGGTAGAGGCTCGCATCATAAGGGCTGTTATACTGGTTGTAGAACGCCGAGCCCATGGGAACGCGGAAACTCGTCGTGGCGTTGGCGAAGAGCTGGATCTGGTCATTGACCTTGTAGCTGATCGAGAAACGCGGCAGCGGCTGGGCCGAGTTGTAGCTCGCGCCATATTGCGGGCCGGGCTGGTTCAGAGTGCCGTCACGCGCCGTCATGACTTCCTTGAAACCGGCATTGATCCGCAGCCTGTCGTTCAGAAGGCGCACTTCGTCCCCGACATAAAGTCCCACCATCTGCGTGATCGTATGGTAGATCCAGCCATTGAGAACGGTGCCGTCCTGAAGCGACAGCAGGGAGCTTGAAACGTTTCCGGCGCCGTCGAGCGCGGAGAACGGCTCGCTGACATGCATGTCGCTGTAGCCGTACCAGGCGCCGAACACGAGATGGTTGAACGCGGTGTCATAATGGGCGGCCGCGTTGATGCCGGTATAGCTTTCGCGTCCGTACCAGTCCCATTTCGCGGCGACATTGCCATCTTCGGAATAGTTGTTCCCGGCGAGCGATCCGTTCACGGCCTGTGTGCCGTTATAATAGGTGCCGCTCGTCGGGATCGTGTAGACGCCCAGCGGATAGTTGCCGGAGCCGTGATAGAAATATGGCGTGACGTCGAGCGACCATTCTCGGTTCAGCTTGAAATGCGACTGGCTGCTCAGGAAATAGTTCGTCCAGTCCGTCTGGAAACCCTTGTAGTAATTGGCATCTCCGAACTTGTAGACGCCATCAAGGTTGATCCCTCCGCCGAGGCCGTTCTTGTTCCAGTCAGAGAGCGTCGGCGTGCTGTACCAGGCCGTATTTTCGTTGTTATAGGTGAAGGACAGGCTGGTGCTGCTCTCGGGTGCCCAGTCCTTGATGGCCTTGAAATCCATGTGACGGCGGTTGTTGCGCCCCGGCCCCCGCCATGCGCGGCTGGTCAGGTTCGAGAATGATGCGAACATGCGAAGGCCGGTATTGCCGATCTCGCCTGAATCATAACGCAGATACTGACGGTTCATCTGATGGGAGCCATAGCTTACATCAAGCTGACCCTGACGCTTGTATTGCGGGTCATGCATGCGAACGCGCATCGTTCCGCCTGCGGAATATACGGTCGGAATTTCGATGTCGGGAGCGCCCTGCTGAAGCTGCACGCTCTCCATGTTCTCGCTGTCGACCCATTCCGAGGAGTTCGGCGTGTAGTTGTCGGGGTCGTTCATCGGCGCCCCTTCAAAGATGTAGCCGATTTCCTGCTGGTTGAGACCGCGTACGCTGACAGAGGACTGATCAGTCACACCGAAAGGATCGCCCATGGCGACGTTTGCCCCCGGAGACAACGTCACGAGGGCCAGCGTATTGGACGCCGGAGACTGTTTTGAAATGAATTCGCGGGAGACGGTGCTGACCGAACGTGCAGCTGTCTCGCGCCGGATCAGGCCGCCGCCTGAATGATGGCGGCTGGCCGAAACCTGGATCGTATCGCCCGGCCCCGTGCTGTCGAGTGAAGTGCGCCGGGGAGCACTGGCATGCGGAGCCGCGCCAGCGGAATGGGCGGCGGCATGAGCACTTCTGGCCCCCGTCTGTGCGCCCTGTCGGCCGTGCGTGGTCGTGGCGGCTTTCGCAACCCCGCCAAGCAGGAGAATTGTCGACGAAAGAAGCAAACAGTGGCGTGAAAGCGGAGATTTCGTCTGCATGTCGGGTACCTCTGCTGGCGGGCCCGAAAGGGCGGGAGGCTTGGTCAGTTAAGGGGATACAGGGGAGCGGAAGTTCAGTCGGGAATGACCGCGATGACGTCGACTTCGATCAGCCATTCAGGGCGGGCCAGGGCCACGACGACGAGACCCGTGAAGACCGGGAAAACGCCCTTGAGATGCTGGCCCAGCACGCGGTAGGTCGCCTCGCGGTAGCGGATATCCGTCAGGTAAACCGTGACCTTGCAGATATGGGCGAGTTCGGAGCCCGATTCTTTGAGCAGGAGCGCGATGTTTTCCATCACCTTGTGCGCCTGGCCCACCGGATCCCCGACGGCGACGTTCTCACGCGTGTCGAGGTCCTGCGGGACCTGTCCGCGCACATACACGGTGTTTCTCGCGACGACAGCCTGACACAGGTCGTTGTCGAGGCTCTGTTCGGGATAGGTGTCTTTGGTGTTGAACGGGCGGATCCGCTTGTGGACGGGCATGGGCGTATTTCCTCGTGCTCTTCGCCTCTGTTACGGAGACCCGTCACGGATCATCCGACAGGAGTTTGGTGCGATGCAGGAATGTTCGCAATTTGATGCGCGTATTTAAAGAATGGTTCTACGGGGCTTAGCTTCGGAAAAACCTAAGAAGGGCGTTACAGGGCAAAAAGCCGTTCAGATCGAACGGCGTGCCCAGAGCCAGTAGATCAGTCCGGGAACGAAAATTCCGATAATCCAGGACAGATCGATCCCGCCAAGGGACCTTGCGATGCTGCCGACATAGAGTCCGTTCGACAGGAACGGGATCTGCACGATCACGCCGATCGCGTAACAGATCAGGGCCGGGCGGTTGGCGCGGCCATAGACGCCGCCATCCGCACGAAACAGGGAGGGAATATCATAGGCGCCATGCCGCACGAGATAGTAGTCGGCGAGGTTGATGGCGGTCCAGGGGGAAAGGATGGCCAGCAGGAGCGCAATGACGTTGTCGAGGATTTCGAGCACGCTGCCGCTGAGATTGATGGTGATGATGGCGCAGGCCAGCAGGAGGAGGGTCGCGGCGATCGCGCGCGAGCGGCTCGTGGGCGTCCAGTTCGGCCGGAAGGTCTGGAGAAAGGTCAGGGAGGACAGCGCCGCGCAGTAGATCTGCATCGTGCAGCTCACCAGTGTGGAGATGATCATCACCGCAAACAGCGCGACGGGCAGAATCGGTGAATAGGTCCGGACCGCATCGTACATGTTGCCGGCAAATCCCGTACTGCCGAGATAGGCCCCGATGAACGTCGGAAACGTCGTCCCCACGATGCTGCCCGCAAGACAGACGAGAAACGCCGTGCGCTCTCCCGTGCGGGACGGCAGATACCGCGTATAGTCCGAGACATAGGGGGCATAGGCGATCTGCCACAGAACGCCGAGCGACAGCGCCGAGAGGAACTGGTGCGTCGTCGGAACGGCCCAGAACGGCATGGCGAGCTGTCCGTGCGAGACGCCGAAATAGGCGAAGGCCAGCAGGACCGAAGTCAGGGCGGCTACGGGTACGAAACCCGAAATGAACCGTTCGATGATGTCATGGCCGATCGCGCAGAGTGTGGCGACGATGATGACGGCTCCCCAGATCGGAATCTGACCGTATCCGGGCCCGAAAACCTGTTCCGACTGTTCGCGTCCGATCGCGAAGAAGGTGGAGGTGAAGCCGACATACATCAGGATGATGATCGCGATGATCAGCAGGCTGCCGGTCGATCCGAACTGCCCGCGGGTCTGCTGCATCTGCGGAATACCCAGATGCGGACCCTGCGCCGCGTGCAGGGCCATGAACACGCCTCCCAGCAGATTGCCGCACAATATGGCCAGCAGCGACCAGCCCAGGGCCAGATGACAGATGCCGGGGTAAAGCATCCCGGTCATGATGGCCATGATGTTCTGGTTCGCTCCGATCCAGACCATCAGCAGCGACCAGGCATTGCCGTGGCGCCGCTCCTCGGGGATCGGGAAAATGGTGTTGTTCTCAACGGCGAACGGAGAGGACTCTGCCGCATGGGCGCTCTTGTCTGCGAACTGCGTCATGGCGCGGAGATCCTTTTCGTTCAGGGTCGTTCTGATGTGTTATTGTCCCGGAATGATGCCGACCTCAAGCGGGCCGACATCGAATGTCATTGATCCGTCCTGCTCAGATGCACGACGGATCAATGGCGTCGAGAAAACGGGAGACGACATCCTGCCCCTCCGGTCCGGGTTCCGCGCCGCACATCATGGCGACGGCGAGACCGGTCAGGGACGATGCAGGCGTGTGACGGCTGTTCGGAGCGCTTTCGGAGCGGGCGCAGAGATCCATCACCAGCGTCGGGCAGCAGAACAGTCCGGCGCGGATGGTTTCCCGCCAGGTCTTTGGAAGTGCGCCGCGTTCTGACAGGGCCGCCAGCAGGGGTGTCCACAGAAGCCGACCCTTATCCGCCAGAAACGCCTGTCGCAGCGGGGGCAGGTACCATCCGGTCGTGACGAACGCGGTATCGTCACGGATCGTGATCTCCGGCGTACTGGTCAGTTCCGCGGAATGATACAGCCAGTCAGGATGGGCGAAGATATTGTGGAACGTGGCCTTGATTTCGGCCAGCAGGGCGGGGATATCGCGCCCTGCGAAGGCCGGATCGAAGAAGGTGAGGCTCGCCGCGGTCCCTGCTTCGCTGTTCTGCGGTGTGAACCAGACATTGGCGTTATGGGCATCGCCATGGGCGATGACGCCGCCCGAGGCCGCCAGAACAGCCGGGTCGAGAAGCGCCAGAGCGTTTTCCAGACAGTCCTGCAATGTACGGTCATAGGCCACGCCGTCGATCACCCATCGCAGACGGCGCAGTTCCGCGCCGCTGACACTGAGGCCCGGAAAAGCGAAACTCCGGTCTTTGGCGAAGAACGTGGCCGCACGGCCGCCGAGGGTGCCTGCCGGACTGCCCGGTGTCGTCAGGCGATGGTGGAAGAGCTGGTGGATCGGCTCCTCGCTACTCTGGGCAGCGGTGATCGGGTGCCATGTGTGCAGATAGATCCGCGTACTCAGCCTGTCGAGGTGTCGCTGCGCTTCGATCAGGGCGGGAGCCTCGGCCCCGGGGAGCGGATGCCCGCGATCGACGGCGCGTGCGGCGTCCGCGAGTTTGGGAATGATCCGCAGGGGGTAGAGCAGGATCTGCCGCCCCACGCGGCGACAGACATAGGCAGGTATATCGACGGGAAAGCCTGCTTCAAGCAGGATTTCGCCGCGATAGAATTCCTGAAGGACGGAGTCTTCGTTTTCCTCGTGGTGGAACTTGAAGAAAAAGCGTTCCCCGTCCCCCCGCGTCAGGAATCCGTTGACCGAATTCAGGCTGTAGTCATCCGCGCCGAGCGTGACTTCCCGGACCGGAAACCCGAATTCTTCTTCGATCATCCGTGCCAGAAGCGACCTAGCGAGGTCGGGCTGGCTCCGGCGGGCCGCGGTCAGGATACCCGCGGCACTGACGGCTGGATCGCTCATCGTGGTTCGAGCTTCGGCATCGGTCGGGCCGCGGAAACCGCGCGGGCATGGCCGGTGAAGTTTTCGTAGCGGGCAAAACGTTCCGCATGGCGGGCCGCTTCCGGATAGGCTTCAGGTGAGACGCGCGCGAAGGACATGCGCTTCATGAAGTCATGGACCGAAAGGGGAGAATGCGTCTGGGCGGCGCGGTTGGTCGGCAGGACCGCGTTGGGGCCAAGTACGTAGTTGCACAGCGTGACCGGGGAGGCCGTGCCGAGCAGAACTTCACCGGCGTTGCGGATGCGCCCCAGATCGGCCATCGGATCGGTGGTCAGGATTTCCAGATGTTCCGGCGCATAGGCGTTGGTGAAATCGACAGCGGCCTGAAAATCCTTCGTCAGGACGACGCCGCCATGTCTCCCGCCCAGAACGGCCCGGGAGAAACCGGCGCGCTTTTCGTCCATGTCCGCCCAGTGCGCGGGGAGAGCCGCGATGACGCCCTCGGCAACGCGGCGGCTGCTGGTTACGAGCCATGCCGAGGAGTCCGGGCCATGTTCGGACTCGATGATCAGGTCGAGGGCCGCGAGGACGGGATCGACGCTGTCATCGGTGAGGATGACGCTCTCGCTCGGTCCGGCGGGGATGCCGGGATCGATCCGGTCGGAAAGCAGGCGCTTGGCCGCGACGACATACGGGCTGCCCGGGCCGACGATCTTTGCGCAGGCAGGAACGGTTTCGGTACCGAACGCAACGGCAGCGACAGCCTGTGCGCCGCCACATTTATAGACGTCTTCCACGCCGATCAGGCGGGCGGCCACGAGTGTGCCGGCATCCACTGTGCCGTCCGGCGACGGCGGCGTCACGATGATCAGTCGCGGCACGCCCGCGACCTTGCCGGGAATGGTCGTCATGTTCACGACGCTGGGGAAGCAGCCCTTGCCGCGCGGGACGTAGCAGGCGACGGAATCGATCGGAACGTTCCGGTCTCCGGCCCAGATGCCCGGACGGACCTCGATCATCCAGCTTTCTTCGGGTTTCTGGGCTTCATGGAAGCGGCGGATGTTGTCGATGCCGTATTTGATGGCTTCGAGCACGTCCGGCTCGATGCTGGCGAAAGCGGCGTCGAACTCTTCAGGGGTCGCCTTGATGCTCATCTGCGGATCGGTGACGCCGTCGAAGGCCTGGGCAAAATGGCGCAGGGCCGCATCGCCCTCGGTCCGCACGCGCTCGATGATGGGCGTCACGCGCTCGAAAAAGACCGACAGGTCGCTTTCGGTCCGTTGCAGAAGGGCTTCGGGGATTTCGGCTGTCTGCGTGAGATCGTGGAACGTGACGTGATCTGACATGAAGAGCAATCCTGTAAGGGGCTGTGAACCTGTTGGCGCGGGCGGGTGTCAGAGGGCGGCGAGAGTCCCGCCATCCACATAGAACACCTGCCCGGTGACGTAGGCCGAGGCCGGGGAGCAGAGAAACTGGAGAGGGCCGGCAAGATCGTCCGGCAGTCCGAACCGACCGAGCGGGATCTGCGCGAGCATCCGCGTCTGCCAGTCGGTATCGGCAAAGAAAGGGGCGGTCATGTCGGTATGGAAATAGCCCGGAGCCAGCGCGTTGACGCGGATCCCGCGTGGCGCCCATTCGACCGCCAGACTGCGCGTCACACCGAGGATGCCGGATTTGGACGCGCTGTAGGGAACGGCCTTTGCCACCCCCGCCGCCGAGGTCAGGGAGGCGAGATTGATGATGCTGCCCCCTTCTGTCATGAGGCGTGCGGCGTGCTGGGCGACGAAGAACGGTCCCTTGAGATTGGTGTCGAGCAGCCTGTCCCACAGGGCCTCGTCCACGTCGTCGCTGGCCCGCAGACTTTCGTCCCCGGCATTGTTGACGACGATGTCGAGTTGCGGAGCCGTCCGGGCAATCTCCGTGAAAGCCGTGCGGATAGCCTCGGGAGAGGCCACATCCATGACCACCGGGCGCAGGCACAGACCGGCTTTTTCCGCTTCCGCGCAGGCCCCTTCGAGCGTGGCGGCCATGCGGCCCGCGATGCGGACATCCGCGCCGCATCGTGCGAGATGCAGCGCCATCGCATAGCCAAGCCCCCGTCCGCCGCCGGTGACGAGGGCGGTCCTGCCCCTGAGCGAAAAGAGGTCGGGCGTATCTACCATGCGCTGCTCGTGCCGTTGGGGGCGATCAGGGTTTTCAGTCGGATTTCAGTTCCGGCGAGCAGGGCCTCATAGCGCTGCGGCAGGTCCTGAAGGGCATGCGGGCCGCTGATCAGGGCGTCGAGTTTTTCACCGAGCTTCGGGATCAGGGCGATGGCCTGCGGCATCTCGTCGGCAAAGGCGCTGACGCCGAGGATCTCGATTTCCCTTTCAACGATACGGTTGAAATCGATCTGCGGCTTCTGGTGGAACAGTCCTGCAAGAACCACGCGCCCTCCGGGCGCCACACGCTGACAGGCCAGTTCGATGACCGGGGCCGCGCCCGTCGCATCCAGAACGAAATGCGTCTCCCAGTCCTCTTCATCCGCTGACAGGGGCGTGGAGCCGGCAATATTCTGGAGCAGTGCCTGGCGGCCGACATTGCGTTCGAGCAGCGAAACCTCATGTCCGCGTTCGCGCAGGATCAACGCCGCGAGGCCACCGATCGTTCCTCCGCCACAGACCACGACGCGGGCGCCCTCCGTCGGGGCGAGGCGATGCACGGCATGGAGGGCAACGGCCAACGGTTCGGCCAGCGCACCGTGCCGGAGCGGCATGTCGGCGGGCAGTTGCAGGAGTTGCGTTGCCGGAAGAACAACCTCCTGTGCGAAACCGCCGTCACAGACCTCGCCCACGAAGCCAAGCGTGCGGCACACGTTCGGCTGGCCGGACCGGCAGGAGGCGCAGTGGCCGCACCCGACGCGGGAATCCGCGACGACATGATCGCCCGAAACGAGGCCCGCGCAGTCGCCGCATGTTTGCGTAACGGTACCGGAAAATTCGTGTCCCGGTGTGACGGGACATCGGGACATCCACTGGCCCGTCCGGAAATTATGCAGGTCCGAGCCGCAGATTCCGGCGGCCTCGATCCGCACGCGGACGAAGCCTTCCTTCAGTTCCGGAGACGGTTCTGTCGGCATGACACGGATGTCACCGATTCCGTAGAAACGTGCAGCAAGCATGGACTGTGCTCTCCGCTTCGGAGTGAGACTGAAGCTCGGGTCTGGCTCTGGTATAGATATGATGGAAGCGGAATGAAAACCCTGACCGGGAGGTTTTCAGCATAGATTTTTCCGGTGCATGGCTTCAGGAAATATGCAGCAGAAATCCATTACAAATCCGGAAGATGTTATGATCTACTGACCTGCCGGTTATCGGCGAACGTAATGAGGACATGGCATGGTGGATGCGGTCAGCACACTGGAATCCGAGACGATCTATCCCATTCCGCCCGAACGGCGGCACGGGACGGCTCGGGACCTGTTCACCGTCTGGTTCGGGCCCAATCTGATGATGCTGACGGTAGCGACCGGCGCTCTCGCGACGACGGTTTTCGGCCTCTCCCTCATTCCCGCGATCCTTTCCCTGCTTCTGGGTAATCTCGTCGGCGGCGTGTTCATGGCGCTTCATGCCGCCCAGGGACCGCGGCTGGGCGTGCCCCAGATGATCCAGACGCGGGGTCAGTTCGGGCTGTTCGGCGCCGTCCCGATCACCGCGATCATCGTTCTGATGTATGTCGGTTTTGTCGCCTCCAATCTCGTGCTGGGGGCGGAAGGGGTACAGGCCTGCATTCCGGGGCTGGGCCGCTTTCCCGCCATCGTGATCATCCAGCTTCTCTCGGTGCTGCCCGCCGTCATGGGCTATCACGTCATTCATGCCGCCGCCCGGATCCTGAGCCTGTTGTGCGGGATTGCCGTTCTGGTGTGTTTCGTGGCGCTGATGCTCCCGCATCCCGCGATGCATGTGGAGGCGGCGCACTGGGGCAGCGGGACCGGCGTCCTGAGGACCGTTTCGCTCGCGGCTCTGTGGCAGATCGCCTATGCGCCCTATGTGTCGGATTCATCGCGTTATCTTCCCGCTGGCGGAAAAAACGAGAAAAATGCGTTCATCGCGTGTTTTTCCGGATCGGTCTCCGGATCGTTCCTTGCGATGGGGCTGGGAGCCGCTGTGGGAACGCTTGTGGGCGGTCAGCATGTCGTGGCGGTTCTGACATCGCTTCTCGGTGTGGCGACGGTGCCGGTCATGCTGGCGCTTTCGCTCGGCATTGCAGTAGCAAATGCGATGAACGTCTATTGCGGCGCGCTCTCCACCCTGACCGTCGCCCAGACCTTTACGCCTGATCATCATTACGGACGCGGTGCGCGTCTCGTGGTCACGATCGCGCTGCTCCTGTTCGCTTTCGGAATGGCGACGCTGATGGCCGACCGTTTCATGACGGCCTACAGCGAGTTTCTCGAACTCCTGATGTCCATCATGATCCCATGGACCGCCATCAACCTGACCGATTATTACATCCTTCATCACGGCGATTATGACGTGGCGTCGTTTTTCAGGCGCGATGGCGGCCGTTACGGATACTGGAACATTCCCGCGCTGGGCTGCTACGTGGCGGGCATTCTCTTTCAGATCCCGTTCCTTTCAACGGCGCTCTATACGGGCAGCATCGCGAAGATGCTGGGCGGTGTGGACATCTCCTGGGTGGTGAGTCTCGCCCTGACGCCGCCGCTGTATATCTTTATGGAACGGCGCTTTCGGGCCAGCGCACTTCCGGGCGGAGAGCGCGCATGACCCTACTGCACAATGCCCGGATCGTCCTTCCGGACCAGACACGCCTGCATGGCGGTCTTCTGATCCGAGACGGAAGCATCGTCGCGATCGGTGAAGAAGCCGCGATCACAGCGTCTGTACCGCAGGACGTGGAACGCGTGGATCTGGACGGGGCATGCGTCCTGCCGGGATTTGTGGACAGCCATCTCCATCTGCTGATGGGCACGGAATATCTCAGCAATATCGGCCTGAGGGATGCGCGCACCATGGCAGAGGTCGTGGAACGGGTTGCCGCTTTCGCTGAAGCCAATCCCGACCGTGACTGGCTTCTCGGTCTCGAATGGAGCTACGGCTATCCCGATCTGCCCCCCGAAGGCTTCGACCGTGCGATGCTCGATGCCGTCGTTCCGGACCGGCCGGTTTTCTTGCGTTCCGGCATGGCGCATGCAGCCTGGGCGAACAGCAGGGCGCTCGAACGTGCCGGGATCGATGCCTCCACGCCCGATCCGGAAGGGGGCGAAATCGTGCGCAGGCCTGATGGTTCGCCCACGGGCTGGCTGAAGGAAGAAGCGGCCAAACTCGTCTCGGCCTGCGTGCCGCCGATGGACGAGTCCATGATCCGTGACGGCATCGCGCGCGTTTTCGCCGAAATCGCACGCTGCGGCATCACGCGGGTGGAAAGCGCGGCCTATGACGAAAGCCTCTTTCCGGTCCTGAAGGAGATGGAGGACGCAGGGACGCTGACTTGTCGTGTCGGCGTAATGGTGGAAATGCCGCCGCCCGCTCTGTCGGAAACGCGGCTCAGGGAGATCGACTCCCTCCGTCGCATCTACCGCTCGCCCATGCTCAGCCTTGATGGCGTGAAGTTCTTTCTGGACGGGGTTCTGGAATCCCATACCGGATATATGCCGCAGGGCTATGGCGACCGTCCTGACGAGACCGGAACCCTGGTCTGGCCACCGGAGGCCTATAAGGCTGCGCTCAGGCGCGTGACGGAGGCAGGGTTCCAGATCTGGACGCATGCCATCGGCAGCGGTGCAATCCGCCTTGCGCTGGACGCCTATGCCCAGACCCCGGACGAAACGCGCACGCTGCGCCACCGCGTCGAGCATGTGGAAATCCCGTTTGCGGACGATGTTCCCCGCTTTGCCGAACTGGGTGTCGTGGCCTGTCTTCAGCCGGTCATGGTTGCGCCGTCGGACGAATGGATGGGAATGGACGGGGTCTGGGCCACGCGGGTTCGCAGTGAAGAGCATTGCCGTGCCTTTCCGAACCGCTCCCTGCTGGATGCGGGGAGTGTGGTCGCGTTCGGAACGGACTGGCCCATCGTCTCGCTGTCACCGCTTCACGGGATCGGCAAGGCAATCACCCGTCGCAGCTCGCTGGACGACGGCGCACCGGAAGGAGCGGCATTCGTGCCGGAGCAGGCGATCGGAGTGGACGAGGCCCTCGTTGCCTACACGCAGGCCGGGGCGTTCGCCTCCCACCGGGAAGACCGGGAAGGAAGCATCGCAGTCGGGAACGCTGCCGATCTGGTCGTTCTGGCCGCCGATCCTGCCGATGTGGCGCCGGAAGACATCCGGAAGATCGGCGTTCTGATGACGGTACTTGAAGGACGCGTTGTCTATGACGGTCGTTGATGATGGCGCGTTCGCGGCTCTGGCGGCGCGTGCGCGACAGAGGTTGCCCCGCCTGTTCGCGGATTATGTGGATGGCGGCGCGCATGGCGAACACAGCATGGCCCGCAATCGCGCGGCGTTCGGGCAATGGGGCGTCGTGCCACGCGGTCTGCGGGACGTGGCGCAGGTCGGAACCGGCGTGCGCTGTTTCGGACAGGACTGGGCCGCCCCGTTCATGCTGGCACCGGTCGGCTTCGCGGGGATGCTGCATTCCGACCGCGAGAGCGGTGCCGCGCGCGCGGCACGGCGCTGCGGGGTGGGGATGGCCGTGTCCACCTTCTCGATCGAGGCGATGGAGGATGTTGCCGCCGTTGGCGGAAGTCCCTTCGCGCAGATCTATGTCTTCCGGGACAGGGCACTGACGCAGGACATGCTCGCGCGGGCCACGGCCTGCGGGATTCAGGGCATCATAGTCACGATCGATACGGCCATCACGCCGGTGCGGGAGCGCGATGTGCGGAATGGCTTCCGTCATCTCTCGCGGCCCAGCGCCCGGCAGATGGCCGGTCTCGCCGGGAGGCCGGGCTGGTCCCTGGGGATGCTGCGGCACGGCATGCCCGCGATCGGAAACCTGCGATCCTACACGACCGTTTCCGGTGTCATGGGACAGGCGCGCGAGATGGCGGCGCAGATCGACCCGACTCTCGACCGCAGCGGGCTGGAATGGCTGCGCTCCGAATGGAAGGGACAGTTGATCGTCAAGGGCGTGATGCATCCGGACGATGCCCGGCTGGCGCTGGACGCGGGCGCGGATGGGCTGATCGTGTCCAATCACGGCGGCAGACAGATGGATCCGTCCCCCGCGACGATCGAGGTGCTGCCCGGCATCGTTGATGCCGTGGGCGGACGCGCCGATATCGTGCTCGACAGCGGAATCCGGCGCGGCGGGGACGTCGTGACCGCTCTGGCGCTGGGGGCGACGGCGGTCTCCGTCGGGCGGCCCTGGGCCTGGGCGCTCGCGGCAGGAGGCGAGCAGGGTGTGGAAACCGCGATTCAGGCCCTGACGCAGGAAATCCGCGATGTGCTCGGCCTTGCCGGACTTCGCGACATCGCGTCCCTGCGTGCGGCGGGAGCGGAGATCCTGTGGCGGATGTGATGGACGCGGCACGCCAGCCGCGCTTCAGCAGCCCGCATACGGCAAAAAATACCGGCAAAGAGGCCTGACCCCATGACGAAAAATGCTGCCTATTACGCCGGACGCGCGGCGACCCTGACCTTCCGCAACCAGTGCTGGATCGACGGGCGTTTCGTCGCGGCGTCTTCGGGATCACGGTTCGAGACGGTGAACCCCGCAAACGGTGCCTGTCTGACGGATGTGGAGCGCGGGGATGCGACGGATATCGACCTGGCCGTCCAGTCCGGACGCAGGGCGTTCGAGAGCGGTGTCTGGTCACGGATGACGCCGGGTGCGCGCAAGGACGTGCTGCTGCGCTGGGCGCAGCTTCTGCGGGAGAATCTGGAGGAATTCGCGCTGCTCGACACGCTCGATGTCGGCAAGCCGATTTCCGACACGCTGAGCATCGACGTGCCGGGGGCGGCCGCCATTCTTCAGTGGCACGCCGAAGCGACCGACAAGATCTATGACGAGATCGCGCCCACGGGCGGACGCGATCTGGCGATGATCCGCCGGGTGCCGCTGGGTGTGATCGGTGTGGTGGTGCCGTGGAATTTTCCGCTAGATCTGGCGATCTGGAAAATCGCGCCTGCGCTGGCGGTGGGCAATTCCGTCGTTCTCAAACCCGCCGAACAGTCGCCGCTCTCCGCCCTGCGGCTGGCGGAACTGGCCGCCGAGGCCGGACTGCCAGACGGTGTGCTGAACGTCATCCCCGGTTTCGGACAGGATGCGGGGCGCGCGCTGGGGCTTCATCCGGATGTGGACTGTCTGGCGTTCACGGGATCGACGGAGATCGGCAAGGTCTTCCAGCGCTATGCGGGCGAGAGCAACATGAAGCAGGTCTGGCCCGAAACCGGCGGGAAAAGCCCCTGTCTGGTTTTCCCGGATGCCGATCTGGATGCCGCTGCGGAAAAGGCGGCCTGGGGCATCTTTTTCAATCAGGGGCAGGTCTGTTCGGCCAATTCACGCCTGCTCGTCCATCATGCCATCGCGGAGGAAATGACGGAGCGCCTGCGACTGAAGGCGGAAGCGCTGGTTCCGGGCAATCCGCTCGACCCGGCGACGGTTCTTGGTCCGATGGCGACGCAGGACCATGCCGACCGGGTTGCGGGGTTCATAAGAGCCGGCCGGGCGGACAGCAGACTTGTCGCAGGCGGAGAGCAGATGGAAGTGCAGGGCTCCCGCGCTTACATCCGGCCCACGGTTTTCGCGGATGTTCCGCGTGATGCGGTAATTGCGCGTGAGGAAATCTTCGGCCCGGTGCTGGCCATCCAGACGTTCCGTGATGACGCGGAAGCCATAACCCTTGCCAACGATACGCCCTATGGCCTCGCGGCTTCCGTCTGGACGCGGGATGTCGGGCGGATCATGGAGGTTTCGGACCGCCTGAATGTCGGGACGGTTTCGGTCAATACCGTCGATGCGCTTTCCCCGATGACGCCGTTCGGCGGCATGAAGCAGTCCGGTTTCGGCCGGGATCTGTCCCTGCACAGTTTTGATAAATATTCCGCGCTGAAAACCGTGTGGATCAAATACTGATGTCCAATTCCTCTTGCCGGATACTGATAACGGAGTTTCCATGACGACACTTGCCATCAGTGCAGAAGGACCGAACGCGTGGGAAGGGTGGCGCAACGCGTTCGCCGAAGCCGCGCCGGATCTGAAAACCGTCTCGTGGTTCGACCCGGATTTCGATCCGGCCCAAGCCGATTACGCGCTGGTCTGGGATCCCGCGCCGGGTGAGATGGCAAAGATGCGTCACATGCGCGCCATCCTGTGCAGCGGCGCGGGCGTCAATCAGCTTGTCCACCGTCCCGATTTCCCCAAAGACGTGCCGCTTGTCCGCATGGGGGGAGACCAGACGGCGGACCTGATGTCGGATTACGTTCTGTGGGCGATCATCTCCCTCCTGCGCGATGCCCGGACCTGGGCTCTGCAACAGGAAAACAGGGTCTTTCGCCGCAACCTCGAATATCGCACCAGCGCACAGACGCAGGTCGGGATTCTGGGATTCGGAAATCTGGGCTCGGCGGTTGCGCGGCGTCTGTCGCAGGCGGGTTTCGGCGTGTCGGCATGGTGCCGCCGCGAACGCGAGGTCGAGGATGTGGCGCTGTATTTCGGAGAGGACGGTAAGGTCAAGATGCTCGGCAAGACCGACATCCTCGTCAATCTCCTGCCCAGCACGCCCCAGACCAAGGGCCTGATCGACGCGGCGTTCCTGTCGCATCTCAAGCCGGGGGCGGGAATCGTGAATGCCGGGCGCGGGGATCAGGTCGTGGCCGATGATCTGCTGGCGGCGCTGGATGATGGCCGGATGCTCGGCGCGGTCCTGGATGTTTTCGAACACGAACCCCTGCCCGAAACGTCCCGGTTCTGGGCCCACCCCAAGGTGTTCGTCACGCCGCATGTCGCCGCAGAGGCCTCTTTCAGGATGCAGGCCGTCTATCTTGCCGATGTGATCCGGCAGATCGAGGCGGGACAGACGCCCCCCCTGACCTACCATCCCGAATGGGGCTACTGACCCCTTAGGGGACGCGTCTTCAGAACGCGCCGCGCGGAAGCTCGCCCATGACTTCGGTGATGCTTTCGCACAGGATTCCGCCAATCCGGGCGATCTGCTCTTCCGTCAGCGTCAGCGGGGGCGAGAGGATCAGGATATGGCCGAGCGGACGGGCGACGAGACCCTTGTCCTGGGCTTTGCGGGCGACACGCATGCCGATGTTCAGACCAGCGTCGAAAAGGGTTTTCTTCGCCTTGTCCTTCACGAACTCGATCCCCATCATGAAGTGACTGCCACGGGCTTCGCCGACGATGTCAAGATCGCCAAGAGCCCGCAGCGTGTTTTCGAAGATCGGGCCGGTATGGCGAACGCGTTCGGGGAGTTTCTCCGTCTCCATCAGGGCGATGTTGGCCAGTCCCGCTGCAGCGCCCGCCGGATGTCCGGCATAGGTCATGCCATGGGTGAACACCCCGTCCGGTCCGGAAATGACGTCATGAATCTCGTCCGTCATGATGGTCGCGGCGAGCGGCTGATACCCGGAGGTCACGCCCTTGGCGATGTTGATGATGTCCGGCCGGGTGTCAAAAACGGCCTCCGAGGCGAAGAAATGTCCCAGACGCCCGAACGCGGTGACCACTTCGTCCGCCACGAACTTGATATCATACTGGCGGCACAGATCCTGCGCACGCCGGTGATAGCCTTTGGGCGGAACGATCACCCCGCCCGCGCCCATGATGGGTTCCTGAATGAAGCAGGCAATGTTTTCCGCGCCAACGGTCTCGATTTCCGTACGCATGTCGTCGATGAGCGCGTCGAGGAATTCCGCTTCGGTCATGTCGCCGCCCTCGCGCCAGAAATGTGGCTTCCTGAGATGGCGGACGATGCCTTCCGCGCGGGACCAGCCCTTGGAATAGGGGGGTGTCGTCATGGCGATGGAGAGGTAGGTGGAGCCGTGATAGGCGCCATGACGGCTGAGGACGAGCTTCTTGGACGGGCGTCCCAGCCGTTCGTAATAGTGATGAAGGATGCGGACCGCGCCGTCATTGGCAACCGATCCCGAGTTAGAGAAATGGACCCGGTTGAGATCGCCCGGAGCAAGCTGGGCCAGCTTTTTCGCGAGCGCGGCTGCGGTTGGATGGGTGAAGGTGTAGAAGGTGGAATAGAAATCGAGCGTGGAAAGCTGTTTCGAAATCGCGTCGATGATTTCCTGCCGTCCATGACCGACATTGACGCACCACAGACCGCCGATCCCGTCGAGAAGTTCATTGCCGTCGCTGTCGCGCACCATGACGCCTTTGGCGGAGACGATGGCCGTGCGGGCTCCCGTCTGTTTGAGTGCGTTCAGATCGGCCCATGACTGGACGAGATGGGCATCAGCGGCGAGGATGTCTTCGGTTGTCTGCGGCAGATCTGACGACATGGACGGTCTCCTTGAATTCTGTGCGTGCCCGTTCGGCAGAGTGGGGCGGACCGGGCAGGAACGTTACGAAGGTAGAGTCACACGGGATGGGATGTATATCGCCCGAAAGGGGTATGGACCCGGTTGCCGGAGATGCAGGAGATGCCGGACGACGGCTGGGCGCGGTGATCGCCGCTCTTGACGGTCCCGGTTTCGCCCCCTGCCTGTCCGACTGGTTCGGAGCCTGTATCGGGATCGACAACCTGACGGTTCTGGTCTGGGCCGGGAATGCGCCGCCCCGCTGTCTCCATCGCTCCGCGCGTGAGGAGAGCGTGCATGCCAGCGTGGACGAAATCTACTGCGCGGGCGGGTATCTTCTGGATCCGTTTTTCGTCCTAGACCGTTCGGAGGCACCGGCTGGCGTTTACCGGCTGTGCGATGTCGCACCCGACCAGTTCCGCTCTTCGGAGTATTACACAAGCTATTACCGCGACACGAAGATCGTGGACGAGATGGTCTATGTCCTGCGTCCGGCCTTCGGCGTGTCGATCCATGTCTGTCTCGGGCGGGATGTGACATCGGATACCCCGTTTTCCGATGCGGCTTATGAAACCGCTATGGGTCTGCTGCCTGTCGTTGTGGCGCTGGCCGCCCGGCACTGGGGGCATATCACCGTCGATGCTGTCGTGTCTGAGTCCGGGCAGGGGGCCGGCTCTGGCATGGCCGATATCACCGCACGGTTTTCCGACCGCCTGAAGACGCTCTGCGGCGTGGTTCTGACGCGCCGGCAGTCCGAAACGGCGCTGCTGATCCTTAGGGGGCATTCCTCAGGGTCCGCCGCACGAATGCTTGGCGTCAGCCCGCAGACCGTCAAAGTGTTCCGCAAACAGCTCTACGCCCGCTGCGCCATTTCCTCCCAGGCCGAACTGTTCGCAATGATGATGCCCATCCTTGCACGCCTGTCCTGACCGTGCTTTTCCAGCGCCGGAGGCTCACACGCCTCCGAAATCCGGAAATTCTTTTAAACTTGTTAACCTCGCGCTTTTGTGAGATGCGAACGGTTCGCACTAACGCGGATAAGAAATGTCGCGGGGAGTGCTGGCCGACGTGCCAGAACGCAGAAAGAAAAACATGACAGATAGAATGTTTCCCCTGCGAAAACTCTCCCGGTTCGGGATGGTTCTGTCCGCTGTCAGCGCCGGGGTGCCTGTCATTCTGTGTCTCCCCGCAGAGGCGGAAGTGGCAGCGGAAAAAACTCTGCAACCTCTGGCTGCCGCTTCGGCCCTCCCGCCTCAACGGACTGAAAACCCGGCCGCCCCATAAACCCGATGCGACGTCGGACAGCGACACGCCTGGCAGTGTGGAAAGCCTTGTGGTCAGGGTCGTTTCCATGGAAAAAATGCTGCTGTGGCTGAAGGATATTCCACAATCGGTTTCCGTGCTCGGCAGACAGCAGATGCGCGATCAGAACCTCAATACGGTAGATGACGCGCTCAAACAGGTGCCCGGTGTAGCTTTGTTGCACAATTTGGTAATTGGACATCGTGAAGCCTTCTATGTTTTTTTTTTGCTATGCTACGGCATGAGTTAAGGGGCACTCCGAGCACTGTGAAGCGATTGAGGATGGCGACACGGATGTAAAGTTCGGTGATCTGGCGGTTAAAATCCCGTGCTGTCAGACGCTGGCCCGGTAGCTTGATGCAGTGCTTTGTCTCGACGAGGTTTCGTCTATGATAACCGCTCCATCGTCTCCAAATGGCCCGTCCGAGATGCCAGCAAGCCCACAGGGCTTCATTTCGGGCGATGGCTCCCGCTGATGTGGGAGAGGTGGCCCCGTCTGTTCGGACAGTTTTTGGGTTTGAATAAGCTATACCCGGTTGTTGTTATGCCGCCATTCTGACGGCGTTGCTGTTGACCATCTGGTCCGGGGTTAACCCCGGACCAGATGGTGTCGGCACGCCATGATACGCCTCATCAGGCGTTCGTCCAGCCAGAGCCGTATGGGGACGTTGCCCGTTATAATGTGCGATCCATTTCGC
>NZ_WIPH01000030.1 GCF_009547075.1 Gluconobacter aidae | reverse complement strand
TCTGTGCGGCCTGCAGAGGCGTGACTTCGATGTCCCAGCCTGTTTCAGTCGGCGTCAGGACAAGGGGGACGGCATTGGGTAGGCGGACATCAACGGGAAGCTGCATGGCGCAGCGCAGTCCCCTGAACAGGGCACCATGAGCAACGATCAGGGGCGTTTCCGGGCTGTTCAGGGCAGTATTGACCGCCCGGGCGGCTCTTGCGGTCAGGGCATGAAAGCTTTCCGCATCCTGTGGGACAAAGCCCTGTTCGATCCAGGGTTTGTACCAGTCGCCCATCAGTGTGCCTTCCTGAATCCCGAAACAGACTTCGCGCAGATCATCGTCCACTTCCAGGGGCAGGCGAAGGGCGCAGGCCTCCTCGATCACCGTCTGGACCGTCTTCGCTGTCGCCAGCGCACGTGTCAGGGGTGAAGACAGGATGCGGCTGAAAGGTTTCCGCCCGCTGCGAAAGAGATCAGCCAGCGCCCTGCCTGCAAGAACAGCCTGCTGTTCTCCCGTCGCGTTGAGAGGAATATCCGTACTTCCCTGCGCCAGCCCCTGACGATTCCAGTCGGTTTCGCCGTGCCGGAGGTACCAGTAGGGTCTGGGAATGAGTTGGGACATGGACGGGTCCGTTCAGAAAGGGCAGGCCAGATGACCGTCCGTGAACATCAGTCAAACAGGGAAGAGACTGAACTTTCATCGGCAACGGCGCTCATGGCCCGGGCCAGCAGGTTGGCTGTGGTGATCTGACGGATGTTCGGGGTTTCGAGAAGGGCCTCGGTTGCCGGAATACTGTCAGTCAGTGTCAGCATGTTCAGCGGACTGTCTTTCACGCGCTGGCAGGCATTGCCAGTCAGAACGCCGTGAGTGACATAGGCCTCAACGCCTTCCGCGCCACGGCTCATGAGGGCGTTGGCGGCGTTGCACAGCGATCCGCCACTGTCGATGATGTCGTCCACCAGCACGCAGTAACGGCCTGCGACGTCGCCGATGACGTTCATGACTTCCGACACGCCCGCGCGTTCGCGACGCTTGTCGATGATCGCGAGGTCCACGTTCAGGCGCTGCGCGAGCTGACGGGCACGGACCACACCGCCGACGTCCGGCGAGACGATGATGAGTTCGCGGTCCGGCAGGCGGGTCTTCAGGTCACGCACGAAGAGCGGCGCGGCATAGAGGTTGTCGGTCGGGATGTCGAAGAAGCCCTGGATCTGCATGGCGTGCAGGTCCATCGTCAGGATGCGGTTTGCCCCGGCTTCGGTCAGCAGGTTCGCCACCAGCTTGGCGCTGATCGGTGTACGGGAACCGGATTTGCGATCCTGCCGGGCATAGCCGAAATACGGCATGACAGCCGTGACACGTTTGGCCGAACTGCGACGCAGGGCGTCCAGCACGATCAGCAGTTCCATGAGATGGTCGTTCGTCGGCATGCAGGTGCTCTGCACGACGAAGACATCCTCACCGCGGACGTTTTCCTGGATCTCGACGAACACCTCGCCATCCGCGAAGCGCTTGATCACGGTCCGGCACAGAGGGATACGGAGTTCATGGGCGACCGCGCGGGCCAGCGGCAGGTTACTGTTGCAGGCTACGATCTTCATGAAAAACGGCCTCGTCCGGTGTCCGACAGGGAAGTTGCTGGCCTTCTAACAGTGCAGGATCGCCCTGTCATCCATCCAGTCTCATTGTTTGTGCGTACCAGTCCCGCAAAAGAACGCATGGCTGTCCGAGGGGGGAAGTCTCAGGCCGCTTTTTTCGGCGCGGGCTTTGTTTCGGGCAGGGGGGCGTGGTTACGGCCTGAATAGTTGGTGACGATGGTGCGTACGCCCTGGGCGGCTTCGTCGGCGGCCATGTCGGCGGTATCGCCCCAGGCCCCGTCCAGCGAATGGGGCGCGATGTCGTGAAGCTGGGTCGCGGCGCCGGCTTCCTTTCCGTCCGGGGTCAGGACATGCCAGACGATTTCGATATGATCGACGGTGTGTCCGGTGTTGCCTGCCGCGCCCGTTTTGAGATCGACCGTGCCGCGGACGATGAAATCCGCGCCCTTTTCAGTCGTTGTCACCGTGTTGGTCTTGTCCGGGAGAGACGCATAGAAGGCGCGGGCCAGGGCGATGTTTCCGTCTCCGGGGGCGCCGGTGACGCCCTTGAAGCAGATCTTCGCCGGCCGGTTCATGAGGCTGTGCGGGTCCTGCTGCATCATGTTGGCCTGGATGCCTGTCAGCAGGTTCGCCAGTTGCGGAGCTTCCTGAACGGCGGCGCCCTGAAGCGCCAGCCTGTCGCCAGCGCTCCATCCCGCCATGTCCACGGCAGGGCCATCCGTTTCCGCCCGGATTTTTCCTTCCGGTGTCATGATGACGTAATGGGGCACGACGGCCCCGTTCCGGGTGGCCGCACTCATTTTCAGCCACCAGTCTCCCTTCTTGCGGGGCTGGGCGATGGCGGGAACGGACTGGCCAACCATCGCCTGCGCCATGTCATGGGCCCAGAGTGTGGCGGCATCGTCAGACAGCAGGGACTCCGTGGGCGTTGGAACGGCCAGCCGGGCGGGGGGCAGATTGGCTGCTGTCAGATATCTGGCCTGCTGGCCGGGATCGGCGAAAGGCCGCGAAAGGCTGAAGCATCCCCCCAGGACAAGGGGAAAGCAGAGAGGCAGCAGGACAGGACAGAGGCGGCGCATCGGGGCTCCGGTAACTGGGCAGTGACCCGGTGGACTGTATGGGATTGCGACTCCGTTGTCGAAGTCGCGCTCCGTGCTTAGCGGCGGATCAGGATGTAGTTGATCGTCACGTCGATGTCGAAATGGTCGCCCTTCATGTCCGGCGGAACCGGTGGCAGATGCGCGCCCTGGAACATGCCGGTCGTCGCGGCATCCAGCGAGTACGATCCGGACTGGCTGACCAGCCGGACGGACTTCACATGTCCCGAACGGTCCAGCACGACATGCACCGAAGACGGGCCGTCTTCGCCAGCGCGGGCAGCCTCTTCCGGATAATACATGTGGGCCCGGATCCAGCGGTCGATTTCTCCGCCGTAATCCTCGCTGACACCCTTGACGCTCGTGCGTGTCTGATACGGCGCGTTGATGGCGCCGTTCATGCTGAGCGGTCCCAGGGACATGTCAATCGGGCCGCCGGAACCGGACGCACGCCCCCGGCGGCGGCGATAGGGCGAGGGCTGTTCGCCGAACGACAGATCCATCGGATGCGCGAACGGATTGTTCCGGTCAGAGCGGACGGAATGTTGCGACCGATGGGCATGGGGCGAGGTCTGGTGGCTCCGCTGGCTCGGCGCCGCGCCAGGCGTGACGGGAGCGGGGGTCGGCGCTGTCTTGGGTAGTTCGGCCGAGGGTTCCTGTGGAACGTCAGGCGCGGACGGCGTCTCGGGGGTCGGGACGGCCGGCGTGGGCGTGGACTGTTCCTTCTGCGGCTGCTGCTGGTTTTCCTGTGTCTCTTCCGGGCTCTGGGCGGAGGGAGGAGGCGGAGCGCCGCCTTCGTCCCGCGCGCGAGGCCCGCGCATGCTGCTTTTCGACGGCGGCGTATCGAAGACCATTTCGACCTGTGGCTGTTCCTGCCCGGCTGGTGAACCATGCATGCCGTGATGCTGCATCAGGAGGAATGCAAGGACGGCCGCGTGCAGCCCCGCCGAGAAAATGAACGGAACCGTCGGCCCGTTCTCGACGATGGTCTGCGGCCGCATCATCGGCGTCAGGACCGGGCGTACCGGAACCGATGGCGGAACGTAATCCCTCAGCCGCTCACGGGTTCCGGCGGGTGTGTGCTGCGGGCGTGCGGGCGCGGTCCGCGCCGAAGGGGCGAAGAGCTGGGGTTCGCGCTTCTGCGACTTTCCAGACGTGACGGCAACCATTCCGCTCATACGCGGTACAGCCCGTCTGAAAAGAACCTGGCAGAAAACAGCCGGTTGAAGGAGAGAAGGTGGCGTCGCATCATCGCCAGACCTTTTGCACCAGGGCGGTCGGGGTTGTCATCCGGCAGGCTGGTTATCCGGGGCTGGGGGTGGGCGTCTGTATTAGCGTATCATGGCAGCAATGCGAGGCCCAAGAAAGACACAAAGAGTCACGCGAACCTTAACTTCCGGAAAGGCATGCTCCTGATGGCTGATTCTGCCACGTTGCTTCTGGGTACCGATCCCGAACTTGCAGCCGTCATCGCTCGTATCGGGCCATGCACGTTACGCGGGGATGACGGGCAGGAACCCTATGACGCGCTTCTGCGGGCCATTGCCGGCCAGCAACTGCATGGCGCGGCGGCCCGGAAAATATTCGGCCGTCTCTGCCTTCTTGGCGAACAGGAGAGCGCTGACGGCCCGCCCCCTGCGCCGGGGCGGATTCTGTCCCTTTCAGAAGAAAGCCTCCGGGCCTGTGGTCTTTCTGGCAATAAACTTCTGGCCATGAAGGGGCTTGCGCAGGGCCGCCTGGACGGCCGCGTCCCCAGTCGCGCCGAGGCATCTGTCATGACGGATGAAGAGCTGATCGCGCGTCTCGTCACGCTGCGCGGCATCGGTCGATGGACGGTCGAGATGCTCCTGATGTTTACGCTCAACCGGCCCGATGTGATGCCGGTCGATGATTTCGGCGTGCGGGAGGGGTGGAGACGCATCCGGAAAATGAACCTGCCTCCCAAACCGAAAGCGTTGAAAGAGGAGACGGAACGCTTCTCGCCCTACCGTTCGACGCTGGCATGGTATTGCTGGCGTGTGGCCGAGGAAGGGAAGAAAACAGCGCCTAATCCGCTGACCTCGTGAGTTTCGTCTTGGGGGTTACGAGGGTTCCATCATGGCCGGGGTCGTGGCCATGAACTGCCTGGTATCTTCCGGGGAGAGCGGGCGTGACAGCAGATATCCCTGGACTTCCGTGCAGCCGAGGCGCCTGAGATAGGACAGCTGTTCCTGGCTTTCCACCCCTTCCGCCGTAACCGCCACGCCCAGATCGATGGACAGCTCGACCACGGCGCGCACGATGGAAGCCGCACGGGATTCGCGCAGCATGTCCCTGACGAAAAGACCATCCAGCTTGATTTTCGAGAACGGGAAGAACCGCAGATATCCGAGCGATGAGAACCCCTTGCCGAAATCATCGAGCGCAATGGAAATCCCCGCGTTCTGTAAGCGGCTCAGCAGGGTGAACGTCGCGGCATCCGGCTCCATGAAGATGTTTTCGGTCATCTCGATCTGAAGGCAGCGGGCCGGGAACCCGGTCTTTTCGAGGATCCGGAACGTGTCTTTCAGAAAAGCCGGCGCCTCGAGCTGGCCGACCGACACATTGATCGACAGCACCAGTCCCTCATCCCATTCGCGGGCGAAAACGCAGGCTTTCTCCATGACATAGACGCCAAGGCGATGGATCAGCCCGGCTTCTTCCGCCAGTTGGATGATCCGTTCGGGCGGGACACGGCCATATTCGGGGTGGGACCAGCGGATCAGCGCCTCGAATCCGCAGAGTTTCTGGCTCTGGGTGTTGAAGAAGGGCTGGTAGACAATGCCCAGCTTCCCTTCATCAAGCGCCTCGGGAAGTGCGCGGATCAGGTCGCGGTTCCGTTTGGCAACGGTGCGCAACTCGGGATTGTAGAAACGGTGCGTGTGGCCGCCCAGGCTCTTGGCTTCATAAAGCGCAAGATCGCTGGCTTCCAGCAGGCTTCCCACCCGTTCTGAACCACCGATCGACAGGACGATTCCCACGCTGAGCCCCACCGCGCACCGCACCCCATCCCCAATGCGGATGGGAACATTCGTCAGGGCGTTGATCAGTCCCGCGGCCGTGTTTGCCGCCTGGGCAGGCGTTGTCTGACGTTCCAGTAACATGAACTCATCGCCGCCGAACCGATAAAGCCTGTGGCGCTCGCTCAGTGTCCGGCTCAGGACGACCGTGACTTTCCGGAGCATCTCGTCGCCCGCGGAATGGCCATAACGGTCGTTGATCTGCTTGAAGCCGTCCAGATCGAGATTGAGCAGGGCGAAGGCTTCCCCCGTGCGCTCGGCCTCGATGAGATAGGTTTCCATGTCATCGAGGAAGGCGCCGCGGTTGGGCAGGCCGGTCAGCAAATCATGCCGCGCCCGGAAAGAAGCGCTTTCCTGCGCCCAGTGCGTCTGGGTCACGTCCGTTCCGACGCCACGATATCCGATGAAGGTCCGGTCCTGGAAGACGGGGCGGCCACTAAGTGACCAGAAACGCTGCTGCCCATGGAGCGTTCCCGAGACCACGATGTCCCGGAAGAAGATCCGATTGTCGAGACACTGCCGCAGGCGGCCAAGGCCGGTCCGTTCGTCTCCGTCGAAAGCCGACTGGCCCGCCAGATTGGACAGGATATCAAAGAAATTCCGGTTTTCCAGCCATTCCCGACTGCTTCCAAACGCCGAGGCCAGGCTTGCCGAGACCGTGTGCAAGGTCCCGGACGAACGGGTCTCCCACAGCCAGTCGCCGGTATCATCATCCGCATTCCGTAACAGGAGCTGGACGATGCTGTTTCGCTGCTCCAGCGAATACCGACTGACCAGAAACGCGACGAAAAGGGTCCGGACCGCCATGGTCAGGGACAGGACAAAGAACAGATAGACCGCCAGTTCGATGGCGATGTAAAAATAGAACGAGCCGTGGTCGATTTCCCATGCCTGGAAAAGAGCTCCGCAGCACGACAGGATCAGCATGAAAGCAATGATTTCCCCCATGCCGGTCAGGGGCATCAGCGTGATGGTCGTCGCCGTCAGCCCAACCATGATGCCAGCCACCAGAACCCTGTCATTGGCGTCGCCATAGGGGAATACGACGGGCGGCAGCGTGATCCAGCAGAGTGCGAATGCGAAATTGAGCCCCTTGAGGATCCAGGACTGCCTGGTATCGACCAGTTTCTCGGTCGGGATCGCATAGAAGCAGATGTTGTAGACCAGCAGCAGGAACAGGACGGCCCCGCAGAGGATCATGCCGTAGGTCGGGTAGTTCCGCATCAGGCAGAGCCCGGCGATGGGGCCGCAACTGATCTGGGGAACGAAATGAAAGAAGTTCAGCCCCCGCAGGACGCGGCAGCGTGACAGCCGGATGTCTTCTTCCGCTCCATCCGGGATTTCCGTCCGGAAAGAGAAAAGCCGGGCAAGCCGCACCTGTTTCATCAGGGTCAGCAGGGCGGTCATTGTGCTGCGCCTGACTGGGACGAGACAGCAAGATCCGATGAGACAGGCAGAAGCATCATGAACCTTCCCAATAGAGGAGGAGGGTGCCACGATGACAGGGATTTATGAAGTTTTTCTTTGCGGCGGACGAATCTGTCGATGGCAACATCTCCGCGCGTCGGTTATGGCACCGGGCACGGAGATAGCCGATAAAGACTTAAAGTTCCGTTAATGCGCCATTTCGGGTTTTGTAGCGTAAATCTCGAAGCTCGCCTTCTCAAACATCTCGATGCATTCGCGCATATTGGCCGTCAGGGCCGCTCTGGTGATCTCGGGGTCGTTGGAAGGATAGTAGGCGCGGGCCAGGTCTTCGTCGATTTCCAGATGGGACGGACCGTCATGCTCGTGTTCGTCATGGGCCAGACCCCAGGTCCAGTGCTTCTTCGCGAACAGACTGGTGAATTTCGGCATATGGCAGAGATAGGCGGCCAGTTCTTCAGCGATGTATTCCACGGCAGCCAGCCAGGAGAAGAAAATCACGGGATCTTCGCTGTCGGCATTGGCAATCAGCTTCTGGACGCTCGGAAGCGTGTCGTAGTGGGTGCCGAACAGGTCGAGGCCGAATTCCTTCGCACCATCGGCCCACAGGATGGCGTGTGACCCTTCCTCTTCCTTCATTTCGCGGACGGCTTCACGGGCTTCCGAAAAGAAGGTCTTGATCCGGCTCTGGCCAAAGCGCTGGACGAGCGGCTTGATGGGGAGATGACCGACGCGCACGTCAATAGCGCGCTCAAAAGCCTGAATAAAAGGCCACCATCCGATCATCATGGCCCGAATAGTGTCTTTATCGCCATGGGCTGCGCCCCGGGCCAGTGCGGAAGAATAGATTTTCTCTCGTGTAAAGACACGCATTTCGGCACGATTTACCAAAGGCTCGGAGAACAGTAGAGCGTACATCCGCGTAATCCTGATGAAGTTATTGCATGCGCCGTTCCGGCATTGATGTTGTAGTCGTTAATTTTTCGAAAAAGTAAGTTTTTTTACTTTAATTTTAATTGAGTTTTATTAAAATAGCAAAAAATTAATATATTAGATTTTGTTTATGTTGCTTTAACGAAATAAAATGATTCGCACAAAACCGCCATCCTCTGATCCGGTTTGGTGTCGTAACGTCCCGTTTCAGGTCGGTTTAAGCAGAAATTCCATCATTTCCCTCAGGAACGCGCGCGGCTGTTCGGCATGCAGCCAGTGTCCGGCGTCGGGCAGGGAGTGGATCAGCGCGTGGGGGAAAAGAGTCCGGATCTGATCGTGATGCTCCGGGCGGACATAGGGAGACGCCCCGCCACGCAGGAAAAGAACAGGCCCTTCGTAGGGCGCAATCTGCAGATCGGGCCAGTTTTCGATTTCGTGAATATCACGGGCGAGATCGTCAAAACCGATGCTCCACCCCGGCGAATCGCCAAGCCGGACGTTCTGCAGCAGGAGTTCGGCAACGGGGCGGCTGCCTGCCACGGGTTCCAGAAGATCCAGTCCTTCCCGCCGTTCGAGCGATGCGGGAAATGTGATGGCGGCCAGCCGGGCGATCATCTCGCCATGCCCGTGACCCGTCCGGGCCGGCGCGATATCCGCGACGAGTAGTTTCGTGACGCGCTCGGGGGCTGCCAGGGCCAGCATCATCCCGACCTTCCCGCCCATGGAGTGACCCACGACTGCGAAACGCTCGATCCCCAGATCATCCAGCGTTTCTAGCACGTCCTGCGCCATGAGCGCATAGCTGACGGGGCCATGCGGGCTGTGTCCATGATTGCGCAGATCCAGTGCGAGAGTCCGGAAATCGGCGGCCGCACCGCGCTGGAGGAAGCCGAGGTTCCGGCCCCGTCCGAACAGCCCGTGCAGGAAGACGACGGTTTGCGGGCCTTCACCGCGTTCGATGACATGCAGTTTCATCAATGATCCTTCCATGACAGCTGTTGATCGGCGACGCGCTTGCCGTCAAACAGGATCTCACCTGCCGCCCGGGAGCCCGCTTGTCCACCAGCCCCGTCTCTTTTCAGGACCGTTTGCGTATTCTTCGCCAGCGGTTGAACCGCTTTCAGGCGCGGCTGTTTCCTCATGCGCCGTCGAATCTGCGGATCCTGGTGCGTGGAAACGAGATCTGGCTGAGCGTGCTGGCAGGATTCGTCGGAATCCTGTCGGGCCTGTGCGTGGTCGTCATGACCCGTCTCACCTTCTTCATGCACAGGATGCTGTTCGGAGTCCCGGGAGGCTCAGGCGGCCATCTCTCCGGCCTGACCGTTCTGCCGCCGCTGCGAACGGTAGCCGTGCTGACCGGAGGCGGCCTGGCGATCGGGCTGTTCGGCGTCATGATTGCAAAAATCATGCCCCGCAGTCCCGTGGACCCCATTGAGGCCAATGCGCTGCATGGCGGGCGCATGTCCGTGCGGGACAGTCTGGTCATTGTCTGCCAGACGGTCCTGTCCAATGGCGTGGGCGGCTCCATCGGGCTCGAAGCCGGATTTACCCAGATCGCCGCCGCCTTTGGTTCCCGCATCGGGCGTTCCTTCCGGCTGCGGCGCGAGGATCTGCGCGTTCTGGTGGGGGCCGGCGCAGGGGCCGCGATCGGGGCGGCGTTTGATGCACCGGTAGCCGGCGCCTTCTATGCGTTCGAACTGGTGATCGGCTCCTATTCTTTGGGGAGCCTGTCCCCCGTGGCGGTTGCCGCTCTGGCGGGCGTGGGCGTGACGCGCTCGCTCGGAAGTGTCCCGCCGGGCATCGTCATTCCATCGCCTGGAACCCTGTCCTGGGAAGGGACGGCCGGAGCGGTCATCATCAGCGTGCTGACAGCCCTGACTGCGATCGGCCTGATGTTCTGCGTCACCCAGACCGAGGCGCTGTTCCGCCGAATGCCCGGCCCGGTCTGGCTGCGGCCTGCGGTTGGCGGGCTGATCGTGGGCGGGCTGGCGATGCTGCACCCCTCCGTTCTGTCCGCCGGGCATGAGGCGATGCGTGCTGTTTTCGCAGGAAACGTCACAGCGCAGATGGCCGTTATCCTGCTGCTCCTGAAGGCTCTGGCGTCCTGCCTGTGCATCGGGTCCGGGTTTCGCGGCGGCCTGTTCTTCGCATCGCTCTATCTTGGATCGCTGGCGGGCACGATCTACGGCACGCTTCTGGAACCGCTGGGTGTTGCGCCGGATTCCGTCACGGCCTGCGCTCTGGTCGGCATGAGTGCGATGGCCGTCGCCGTAATCGGCAGTCCGATGACGATGATCTGCATGATGCTGGAACTGACCGGCAGCGCGTCCATGAGCGGCGCGATACTGGTCGCTGCGGTGCTGTCACTCCTGACCGTGCGGCGGCTGTTCGGCTACAGTTTCGCGACATGGCGCTTCCATCTGCGGGGCGAGTCGATCCGCTCCGCCGTGGATATCGGCTGGATGCGCTCGCTCAATGTGCGCCGTATGATGCGCGGACAGGTCCGCACGCTCCCTGCGGAAACGCCTGTAAACCGTGCGCAGGCGCTGTTTCCGCTCGGTTCGGCCCAGCGGATCGTTCTGCTGGATGGTGAGGGGCATTATGACGGCATCGTTCATCTGCCGGATCTGCACGCCGTACCGCCCACTCAGACGCCGATCGGAACACTGGCTCTGTTTCGCAACGCCATGCTCACCCCGCTCATGAACATCCGCGAGGCGATTGAACTGTTCGAAAAAGCCGAGGCCGACGCTCTGGTGGTCGTCGAGGACCGGCAGTCCCGGCAGGTCATCGGAACCCTGACCGAACAGCACGCCCTGCGCCGTTATGCCGAGGAACTCGAACGCAGCCGCCGGAGTCTGGCAGGGGACGAAAGCCTGCCGACCTGATCCGTCGATGCAGCCTTGCCCCTTGGCATTGCGGCGTTCCCGTTTCAACATGCGCTTCCATCAGATGCCCGCCTCGGGCCCCCAACCGGAGACCAGCCATGACTGCGACCCCCGAATCCCGCCTCGCCGACCTTGAAATCACCCTGCCGGTCGCAGCCGCCCCCGTTGCGAATTACGTCACGACCGTCCGGACGGGAAACCTTCTCGTTGTCTCGGGGCAGCTTCCGCTGGTGGATGGCAAGCTGCTCATCACCGGCAAGCTCGGCGACGAGGTTTCGGTTCATGCCGGTGTGGCCTGTGCCCGCGCCTGCCTCATCAATGTTCTGGCGCAGGCCAAGGCGGCGCTGGATGGTGATCTTTCCCGCATCACGCGCGTTGTCCGTCTGGGTGGCTTCATCGCCTGCACACCGGAATTCACCGATCATGCCACCGTCATGAACGGCGCGTCCGATCTGGCCGTCGAAGTGTTCGGGGATGCCGGCCGTCACGCCCGCTCCACCATCGGTGTGCCGAGCCTGCCCGTGAATGCCCCGGTCGAAGTCGAGGCGCTGTTCGAAATCGCCTGATACCCCGGATAGGAGAGACCGAATGGGAGAACCGGAGACCGCTTCGTCCTCTGACTGGAGCCTGAGCCTCCACGCCTCGATCCACGAGATCGGGGCCGAGGCCTGGGATGCCTGCGCTGGCGCTGATAATCCGTTCGTCTCTTTCGGTTTTCTGTCCGCACTGGAAGACAGCGGTTCCGTCGCGGACCGCACCGGCTGGCTCGTGCGCCATGCCGTGCTGCGGGCGCCGGACGGGACAATCGCGGCCCTCGCTCCGCTTTATGGAAAGTCCCATTCCTGGGGCGAGTACGTCTTCGACCAGAGCTGGGCCCGCGCCTATGAAGCCGCAGGCGGGCGCTACTATCCCAAATTCGTCTGCGCCGTTCCGTTCTCGCCGGTTCCCGGGCCGAGACTGTTGTTAAGGCCCGATCTGCCCGATCCGAAAGGTGTGGCGCAGGCTCTGGCCTCCGCGCTCATTCAGGCCGCGGCGCAACTCGGTCTGTCCTCCCTGCACGCCAATTTCTGCGACGCGGATTCGATGGATGCCTTTACCGAGGCGGGTTATCTGCCCCGCACGGGCATCCAGTATCACTGGCAGAACAACGGCTATGCCATGTTCGATGATTTTCTGGCTGCTCTGTCCTCCCGCAAACGCAAATCCATCCGCAAGGAACGCAGTGCCGCGCAGTCCTGCGGTCTGACCTTCAGTACATTGCGCGGAGACCAGATTACCCGGGAAGACTGGAAAGCATTCTATCGCTTCTACCAGTCCACGATCGACCGGAAATGGGGCAGCGCCTATCTGACGGAGCGCTTCTTTCCCATGCTGTCCGAGCGGCTCGGCGACCGCGTGGTCCTGATGATGGCCCATCAAGACGGAAAAGCCGTTGCCGGTGCCCTGAACCTCATGGGAACGGACGCGCTGTTCGGCCGGAACTGGGGTTGCGAGGGAGACTGGCCCTTCCTGCATTTCGAGCTGTGCTATTACCGTGCGATCGACTTCGCCATCGAGAACCGTCTCGTCCGTGTTGAGGCCGGCGCGCAGGGCGAACACAAGATTCAGCGCGGCTATCTCCCGACCTTCACCCATTCCGCCCATGCCATTCTCGATCCCGGCCTGCGGCAGGCCGTGGCCGCTTTCGTGGAAGAGGAGCGCGCCGCCATGGAGACGGAAGCGGCGGAACTGTTGACTCTTTCACCATATCGTCACGGCGAGTCGGGGTAACCCTGTTCGTTTAACGATTGGGAAAGCATTGCGGCGTTAGGCTGTGCTCCGAAATCGGGATTGACCGGAGCCTGTAAAGCCCATGGAGAACAGTACCTATATCGCGCTTTCGCGCATGGATGCCCAGCAGCGTGCCATGTCGGTGGTCGCGGCCAACATGTCGAACGCCTCAACCGTGGGCTACAAACGCGAGAGTGTTCTCTTCAGCGACTTCCTGTCCCACCAGCACGGCTCCAAACAGGCCGAAGGTGCGGATACGGAATCCTATACGCAGGACCGTGCCACCTATCGCGATTTCCAGCAGGGCGACATGCAGTCGACCGGAAATCCCCTTGATCTGGCGCTGGGCGGCGAAGGATATTTTCAGGTCCGTACAGCCAATGGCGTCCGTCTGACCCGCGCGGGCCGCTTCGAGGAACAGCAGGATGGCGCGGTTGTGGATGAAAACGGCAATGCGCTTCTCGACCGTGACGGCCAGCCGATCGAACTTCCCCAGACCGATCATCGGATTACTGTCTCCGCAGATGGCGTGATTACGACCGAAACTGGCGAGCAGGGGCAGATCGGCATCGTGACCGCCCAGGATAACAACAAACTCCAGGCCGAAGGCAGCAGGCTTCTGCGAACCGATCAGCCCACCACCGCTGTCGAACGGCCCAACATCGTGCAGGGCATGGTGGAAGGCAGCAATGTCCAGATGATGACCGAAGTCACGAAGATGATGGAAATCCAGCGGAATTTTCAGTTCATGGCGCAGTTCGTGGACGCCGAAGCAACGCGCCAGAAAAACGCCATCGACAAGATCGTTCAGGTCTCGGCCTGATTTACCGACCCTCACGGGACAAGGATAACTCTCCATGCGCGCACTCGACATCGCCGGAACGGGCATGCAGGCCCAGCAGACCAACGTCGAAACCATTTCCAACAATATCGCGAACATGAGCACCACGGGCTACAAGCGCTCCCGTGCCGAGTTTCAGGATCTGATTTACCAGAACATCCGCCGCGTCGGTGCCAGTTCCTCCGATACCGGAACGACCATTCCTGCCGGTGCGCAGGTCGGTCTGGGTGTGAAAACCGCCGCCATTTATCGCATCAACGATCAGGGCAGTCTCGAACAGACGAGCAACTCCCTGGATCTTGCGGTGCAGGGACGGGGTTATTTCCAGGTCCAGCTTCCCTCAGGGCAGCTTGCCTATACGCGTGATGGCACGTTTTCGATGGACAATAACGGTTCGCTCGTGACGGCGGATGGCTATCTCATCAGCCCGACCATCACGATTCCCAACAATGCCCAGAGTATTTCCATCGATCAGTCGGGGCAGGTCAGCGTTCAGATTGCCGGACAGAACAATACAACTCTCGTCGGGCAGCTTCAGCTTGGGATATTTACCAACGAAAACGGCCTTGCGGCTATGGGACAGAACCTGTTCACCCAGACGACGGCGTCCGGCGATGCCATGATGGGAAATCCTGAAGCTGTCGGCTACGGCAGCATCATGCAGGGCTATGTTGAAAACTCGAACGTCAACGTCGTGACGGAAATCACAGATCTGATTACGGCCCAGCGTGCCTATGAAATGAACAGCAAGGTCATCACCGCGTCGGACGACATGATGAAGACCGTGACCAATCTGGGTGGTAACTAAACGATGAACCGTATCCTGCTGAAAGGTGGCATCCTGCTGCTGGCAGGATGCACAGCACTGTCGTCCGTTTCTGCCGCAACCCTGCGGACAAACGTCAATGTCGATCATCCACGCGTGCGCCTGTCCGATCTGTTCGCCGATCTGGGCAAGGGACAGGATACCGAGATTGGCGATGCCCCGGCTCTGGGAGCAAGCTATGTGGTCGGTGGTCCTCAGCTGACAGCCATTGCCGCGCAGTTCGGCGTGGACTGGCCCGATGCCTCTCCGCTGGTCTCCACGACCGTGACGCATGCGGCCCGTATGATTACGGTTGATGACGTGCTTCCCGTCATCCGGGAAGGGTTGGAACTTCCGTCCGAGGCCCGGGTTGAGGTGGCCCTGACCGGGTTCAAGCCTGTTGCCGTTCCCGTTGCGGATCGCGCCGAACCGACCATCCTGCACATTGATCGTCCCCCTCATGGCAGCGAGCATTTTACCGCGCGCCTTGAAGTTGCCTCTGCAAGCGGCGGACAGGGCACGTCTTTCAACGTGAGCGGAACGGCGACCATGGAAGTCCGGGCCGTGACCCTGCGTCATGCCATGCATCTGGGACAGCCCATCCTGCCAGAAGACGTCACCATGACCTTTGTTCGCATCGGCCTGATTCCGGATGATGCGCTTCAGTCTCCTGAAGACGCTGTCGGTCTTGAGGCACGGGGAGTGCTCGCCGCCGGTCAGGTCCTCAGCGTGTCCGAACTCGCGCATCCGCAGCTCGTGCATCGCGGGTCGCCGGTTGTCGCGACGTTTTCCGGCCCCAGCCTTCACCTGACCGTTTCAGGAACCGTTCTGGAAGCAGGCGGAAAAGGCGATACCGTGCATGTCTACAATGCCAGCAGCCGCATGGTTCTTACGGGGCGTGTCGTGGACAGGACGGAAGTGGAAGTCATCCCCGGCATCATGCCGCTTTCCGCCGACAGCCGGACGCATCAGCAGACAACGTCCCTTCCGTCCCTCTGAGTCTGTCCACGGCGTAAATGGACAGGCCCGGGTTCAGACCTGTCTGGCGGAGGGTTCGGTGCCGCTGTGCCGACGCACAAGCCCGAGCAGCCAGTAGCAGAGACGTTTGCTTCTCATGCCGATGGCATCCATCCACAGATAGACGATCGGCGTGGTGTACAGCGTGAGAAGCTGGCTGACGACCATGCCGCCAAGGATCGAAACACCCAGCGGCCGACGCATTTCCGCGCCATAGCCGTTGCTGATGATGAGCGGAACCGCGCCCAGAGCGGCGGCGAGGGACGTCATCAGGATAGGGCGGAAGCGCGTGATGGAGGCCTTGAAGATGGCATCTTTCGGGGACAGTTTTTCGATCCGCTCAGCGTGGATCGCAAAATCGATGACGAGAATGGCGTTCTTCTTGACGATACCCGTCAGCAGGATAATGCCGATCATGGCGATGATGCTGAAGGACTCTCCCGCGATCCACAGCCCCAGAACCGCGCCGATACCGGCGGAAGGCAGGGTGGAGAGGATCGTGATGGGATGGATCAGGCTCTCATAGAGAATACCCAGCACGATATACATCACGGCAATTGCGGCGAGGAACGCCAGACCGCCGTTAATCATGAGCTTGCGGGTATCGCCGGCCGTTCCGGTGAAGTCGCCCAGAACACCATCGGGGGCATGGGTGGTCTGCATGGTCTGTTTGATCAGATCGACCGCGTCGTTGTAGCTCACCCCGGTCGCCAGATCGAAGGAGATATTGGCGGAATAATAGCTGCCGCGATGGGTGATATCGAGGGGCTGCGGTCTCCACAGGACGGAAGCCACGTTGGTCAGCGGGATCATGGTTTCGGTCGAAGACGAGACCGCGGAACCGTTGGAGGAATTGCCCGAAATCTGGTTGGCGAGCGAGTTCTGGATGGAGGCCGTGGCCAGGGACGTGAAGCTGTTCGCGGACGTGCTCGCATCACTGCGGACCCGGATCAGGTTGGAGGCCACGCCACCAGCCGCCGTGCCTGCGGCTGTGGAAATCCAGACCTGCCGGAGCATTTCGGGATCCATGCGGTATTGCGGCGCCAGCACCATGACGACGCGATGCTCGGTCGTGGGCAGGTGGATCGTGGACACGATGGCCTGGCCGTAGGAATCATACAGCACGTTCTGGATCAGCTGCGGCGTGATGCCATACCGGGCTTCCGTGTCGCGGTGGACGGTGATGTAGGCCGCAACCGACTGTCCCTCGGTCGTGGAAGATACATTGACCAGCTTGCCCGAGGCGCGCAGGGCGCTCAGCAGGGTCGGGAGATATTCGAACAGGTCGGCGACGTTGTCTCCCCGCAGGACGTAACGGTAGCTGCCGGTATTCTTGGAACTGCTGCCGCCCTGGCTGCTGCCGCCAACGCTCCAGAACGAGATGTCGGCCCCTGGCTCATCGGGCAGGCGCTTGCGGATACGGTCCAGAATGACCTCGGCTGACGCGCGCTCCTCCTTTTCTTTCAGATGGATGTAGAGCTCGCCGCTGTTCTTGTCGTCGCTGAAGATGGTTGTCGAGGTGACATCCGGGTCCGTCTGGGTAATCGCGCCGACTTCCCGCAGGCGCCGGTCGATTTCCTGGAACGACATGGTGGCGTCGCCCTTGATGCGCCCCGCCAGCAGCGACATGTCCTGCGAGGGGATGAATTCCTTGGGCATCAGCACGACCGAGCCCACCAGCACCACGAAGCTGAGCGGCAGGGTCAGGCCCATCAGGACCGGATGGCGCAGGCACCACTGCATGGACCGTCCATACTGTTTCAGCGTCCAGGCCAGCGAGGTTTCCGTGATGAAGGCGATATGGCCGAGGATGCCTTTCCGGGATTCCTCGCCGTGGTCGATTTCCAGCAGATGCGCGCACATCATCGGCGTCAGCGTCAGGGACAGCCACATCGAGATCACGATGGCGGAAATCATCGTCATGCAGAACTCGAACATGATCGAACCAGCGCTGCCGGGCAGGAACAGCAGCGGGATGAACACCGCAACCAGAGAGGCGCTGATGGACAGGACCGTGAAGCCGATTTCCGAAGCGCCGATCAGGCTGGCCTCGTAGCGGTCTTTCCCCTCTTCCATGTGGCGGGCGATGTTCTCCAGCACGACGATGGCGTCATCGACCACGAAGCCCACCGCGATGGTCAGGGACATGAGCGACAGGACGTCGAGCGTGAAGTTGAAGGCGGCCATGGCGGCCAGCGTGCCGGACAGGGCGATGGGGACCGTGATGGCCGGGATGAGGGTCGTGATCAGCTTGCGGAAGAACAGCAGGATCACGAGCACGACCAGCACGACGGAGAGGATCAGCGTCAGGCGTGCATCCGCGAGGGACGCGCGGATCGAGCGGGACGTGTCGAGGCCCACAACCAGATTGACGTCGGCTGGCAGGGCATCGCGCAGATGCGTCAGGTTGGCGTTGATGCCGTCCACGATGGCCACGGTATTGGCGTGCGGCTGGGCGGTCACGACCAGGGTGACGGCGCGATGGCCGTTGATGTAGCTGGTCTGATAAACGTCCTGAACGCTATCGGTGATGGTGGCGATATCGCTCAGGCGGACGGGATAGAAATTATTGCGATAGCCGACGATCAGGTCACGGTACTGGGCCGCGTTGACGGCCTGGTCATTGGTGGACAGCATCATCCGCTGGCCGTTGCTGTCGATAAAGCCTTTGGGTGTGAAGGCATTGGCCGAAGCAAGGGCGGTGCGCACGTCCTCGAAACCGATGCCCCATTTGTAGAGCGGGCCGGGATTGAGTTCGACACGGACGGCAGGATTCGTTGACCCCACGACTTCCACACGGCCCACGCCCTTGACCTCGGCCAGGAGCGGCTTGATGCGGATATTGGCGATATCGTAGAGTTCGGCCTGGGTTCTCTGGTCGCCGGTCAGACTCATCAGATAGACCGGGAAGCCGCCACCATCCATCTTGAAGGCCTGCGGATCGGCATCCATCGTGCCGGTCGGCAGGTCGGCTCTCGCGGCGCGCAGGGCGGCCTGTGTGTCGCGCAGGGCGCCGTCGATGTTCCGCGACGACGAGAATTCAAGGAAAATCTGGGCCTGTCCGGCGCTGGTATCGGACTCAATACTTTCCAGATCCGCAATCGATCCGAGCCTGCGCTCCAGAGGCGTGGTGACGGATGTCGCCATCTGCTGCGGATCCGCGCCCGGCTGGGTGGCCACGACCATGATGGACGTTGTGGTCATGTCCGGCATCGTGGCGACGGGCAGGAGAGGATAGCAGATGAACCCCGCCATGAAGATGGCAATGGACATCAGTGTCGTCGCGACCGGACGGTCTATGAACAGGCGGCAGAAATTCATGCGGCCAGTTTATCCACAAAACCGCGCCGGGGGTCATTACTGATAGGACACAAAATGTCAGTTATCCGCCGTGCAGGGAGTCAGAAATCGGGCATTCCCGCCGGCTGGGCGGAGGGCTGGGTCATATAATACCGCTCGGCCAGCCGGGGTGGCAGCAGGTCCATCATTCGGGAGCCCAGAACCAGCCAGGACGGGAAGATCACCCGTCGCGTCTGGCGCAGCGTGCCGCGCAGGATTCGGCGGACGGCCTCTTCCGTGGATACCAGACCCGGCATCGGAAAACGGTTCTGCTTCACCATGGCCGTATCGACAAATCCGCAGCACACGCTGGTCAGGCTGATGCCAAAACGCTGTAGATGGGCCGCATTGGCGACGATGAAACGGTCCAGCGCGGCCTTGGACGCGGAATAGGAGGGGGTGCCGGGATAGCAGACGAATCCCGCGACGGACGCCATCACGCAGATCCGTCCCCGAAGGTTCTCGCCGTTCCGCTGCTGCCTGCGCATGGCCTGCACCACTGGAAAGAACGTGTTGAGCGTTCCAGTCAGGTTGGTGTCGAGCATCTCCCACACGCGCTCTTCACGCTCCAGCACCAGACCATCATCAGCTTCCGGAGGCAGGCCGCCCGTGATGCCTGCGCAGAGGAATGCCATGTCGAGCCGCTCGCCGGAAGCGGTGGCGATCCAGTTCGCCATGTTCTGCCGGTTTCGCGTGTCCAGAACGGCCGGGACTGCTCTGGCCCCCTGTTCATCGCATCGGCGGGCCGTTTCCATCAGGCCGTCTGCCGCATGATCGCAAAGTTGCAGGGAAACGCCCGGACGGGCCAGCTTCAGGGCAAGACCGCGTCCGATGCCGGATGCGGCCCCTGTAATCAGGATATTCATCCGGCCGAGTCTAACAGAGTGTTTCCGGGATGCGACCCCTGCCGGGATGAAAACATCTCCTGCCCCTGTGTTTGGTCTGGTTAATTGCAGTCCGAACGGGGCTTCGTGCCTTGCAGAAGCTGCCCGGCAAAGCTGTGGGCCTCGGTAATCATGGCGGCGAGGGTGCCATTATGGCTGGCGTCATGAATCCGGTGGGTCACGGCGGTTCCGGCGGCGCAGAGACGGGCGACGAGGCGCTTCTGCTGGCTGGTGGAGGTGTGCAGATCCTGCGCGCCGGACTCGATGAGCACGGGTGAGGGCAGGGAGAAGCCGGGATATTCCGCCCAGTCGAAAACCGGCGCCAGCACACGGCCGGCTTCGGGTTCGAGCAGGGTTGCGGGCGTCAGACCGGAGTGTTTGGCGATCGGAAAGAAATCCGAGGCGCACTTGGATCCGGCCTCATGCAGAAGGCGCTGTCCCCGGGGCGTGAAGGCTTCGTTGATGTCCGTGGAGGGATCGGCTTCGACCAGCGACTGCCCGAGTGTCAGGAGTTCCGGCACGGCGGGCGAGAAGCTGCGCGGGTTGGCGGGATGCAGCAACTCCTGCACTGTCTGCTCGTCGAGATAAGGCGGGGCTGCGGCGATCGTACCCAGGATCCGCAGATGGGGCGCGTAGGTCGAGGCCATCGCGGCGGCGGCGAGTACTGCCTGTCCGCCCTGGGCATGGCCGTTCAGAACCACGTTCTCCGACAGATCCGGCAGGCGCTCCCGGGCCGCGCGGACAGAATCGAGCACGCTCATGCCTTCCGAGCGTGCATTCAGCAGAAGCGGCGCGCCGGGCTCGCCCATGCCCGGATAGTCGGTCGCGACGATCGCAAAACCCTGACGCAGCCAGCCGTCGTAGAAATGCGCCTGCACGGTGCCGATCCCCATGACGGAGGGCGCACAGGTCAGGTGCAGGCCGCTTTCCCCATGCGCCCAGGCCAGAACCGGCCAGCCGCCTGCCGGGGCGCGACCGCGCGGCACCAGAACCTGTGCGGAGACGCGGACGAGCTGCCGTGGATTACGCGCATCCGTACTGCGATAGGTCAGGCGATAGACCGAGGCCGGCTCATGGGACGGTACGGAATCCAGCCGGATGGCCTGCCCCGCCGAAACCGGCGCACTGACGGACCAGTTGTCGCCATCATCATCCGAGGCGCAGCCGGACAGGACGGCTCCCGCTGTCAGCAGCATCAGAAAAGATGCGAGGGCGGTCAGTCCGGGAAGGCGGCGCTCCGTTTTGCGGTGAAAAGAGCAGTACGGCATGAGAGGTCTGTCTCCGACGGGGAGCGTCTCTCATAGCAGCGCTCTGCGTCCTGTGGGAGCGGTCATGTCCTGCCTTGGAACGGGGGCGGGCTTGGAGAGCCGTCCATCCGGCGCTACAGAGAAGACCTCTGACGCGCCGGTCCGACATGATCGGATCTGATACAAACGAGGATAGCCCTGCCATGACCGACACCATTCCCGATCGTCTCTCCGCCAGCCCGGACAGCCCGTATTACAACGAAGAGCTGCTCTCGCGTGGTATCGGTGTCCGTTTCAAGGGCGAAGAGCGCACCACCGTCGAGGAATACTGCATCAGCGAAGGCTGGGTCCGTCTGGCTGTTGGCAAGACGCTGGATCGGCGTGGCCGCCCGATGACGATCAAGGTTACGGGACCGGTCGAGGTCTGGATCAAGGACTCCGAAGAAGACGCATGATGACACAGGCCAGCTCCGCACCGATCGCATCCCGCCGCATCGTCATCGACACCGATCCGGGTCAGGACGATGCGGTTGCCATCCTGCTGGCGCTGGCCTCGCCGGAACTGACGGTCGAGGCCATCACGACCGTTGCCGGCAATGTGCCCGTTGCCCTGACGACGAAGAATGCCTGCGCCCTGCTCGAACTGACCGGGCGCACCGATATTCCCGTTTTCGAGGGCGCGGCGCGTCCCCTTCACCGCGCCCCCATCAGCGCCGAGCACGTTCATGGCGAAACGGGCATGGCCGGCGCTGATCTTCCCGAACCGACATTGCGCCCGCAGGCGATCGATGCCGCGACCTGGCTCGTGGACCTGCTGCGTCGTGAGCCCGAGGGCGCGATCACGCTCGTCTGCCTCGGCCCGATGACGAATCTGGCTCTGGCGTTGACCCATGCGCCGGATATCGCGTCCCGGATCGCGGGAGTCGTGGCCATGGGCGGCGCCCAGCGCGAAGGCGGCAATATCACGCCGACCGCGGAGTTCAATTTTTTCGTGGACCCGCACGCGGCCCGGATCGTCATGCATTCCGGTATTCCCATCACGCTCCTGCCGCTGGACGTGACGCATCGCGCCATCGCCACACCGGCCCGTCTGGCACCGATTGCAGCGGTCGGCTCGCCGGTCACGGACATGGTGGTGCGGATGCTGGGCGCGGAAGACCGTTTCGAGAAGCTCAAATACGGCTGGGAAGGCGGTGCGCTGCACGATCCGCTCACCATCGGCTGGCTTCTGAGGCCGGAGCTGTTCTCGGGTCGCGACTGCAATGTGGAAATCGAGGTCGACGCACCCCTGTGCATGGGTCAGAGTGTTGTTGACCTGTGGAACGTAACCGATCGCGTTCCGAACGCGTTATGGATCAATGACGTTGATTCAGACGCCTTCTATTCCCTTCTGACGGAAAGACTTGCCCTTCTGGACTAGACTCTTTGCCGTCGTACAATGACGTTGGAGTAACCGAACATGGCAGACCCGACCCAGCAGGATCGCTTCTCAGTCGTCATCGTTGGTGGCGGTGCCGCCGGCATTACCATCGCAGCCCAGCTCAGACGCGAGCGTGCCAACCTTTCGATCGCCATCATCGAGCCGTCCACGACTCATGCTTACCAGCCCGGCTGGACCCTCGTGGGCGCAGGCGTGATGACGCTGCCTGAAACACTGCGGCAGGAAGGCGGCCTGATCCCGCGCAATGTCACCTGGCTGCGCGACAGCGTTGAGAGCTTCCAGCCTGAAGCCAATACCGTGATGCTGAAAAGCGGCCGTGTTGTCGAGTATCGCCGTCTGGTTGTCTGCCCCGGCCTTCAGCTGGACTGGGACAGGATCGAGGGCCTGCCCGAGACGCTGGGCCGCAATGGGGTGACGTCGAACTATTCGCGTGAGACGGCCGCCTATACCTGGGAATGCATCCGGCACCTAGATGGTGGCAAGGCCCTGTTCACACAGCCGCCCATGCCCATCAAATGCGCCGGCGCGCCACAGAAGATCGTCTACCTGGCCTGCGATCACTGGCGCCGTGAAGGCTCTCTGCATCGCACGGACGTCGATTTTTCGATGGCCGGAAACGCCCTGTTCGGTGTGTCGTATTACGTTCCGTCGCTCCAGCGCGAGATCGATTATTACGGCGTGAACCTTCACATGAAGGAAAACCTGATCAAGGTGGACGGTGAGAAGCGCGAGGCCACGTTCCAGATCGTCGGAACGGACCAGACCGTGGTGCGGAAGTTCGACATGCTGCATGTTGTGCCGCCGCAGAGTGCTCCGGATTTCGTCAAGAAAAGCCCGCTCGCCAACGAAGCCGGCTGGCTGGACGTCGATCCGACCGTCCTGCGTCACAAGACCTATGACAATATCTTCGGCGCCGGTGACGTTCTGGGCACCAGCAACGCTAAGACAGCCGCCGCGGCCCGCGAACAGGCTCCGGTCGTGGTGGAAAACCTTCTGGCCTCGCTTGATGGTCGCCCGCAGATGGGCAGTTATGATGGTTACGGCGCCTGCCCGCTGACGGTGTCCTATGGCAAGGTCGTGCTGGCCGAGTTCCTGTATGGCGGCAAGGTGGCGCCGAGCTTCCCGTATGACCAGCGCAAGCCTAGCCGCTTTGCCTGGTTCCTCAAGACGGAAGTCTTCCCCCGTCTGTACTGGTACGGAATGCTCAAAGGCTACAACATCAAGGTCAAGCACACGCCTAAAGAGACAGGCTGACCTCTTCCCTTACCGGGGGCTGGAGCCGGAAACGGGGCGGATGAAAATCCGTCCCGTTTTTTTGTACCTGCGTTTGGGACGACAGACAAAAAAAGAGGGGCCGAAGCCCCTCTTTTCCAGTGTCCCGTCTGATCGAAGGATCAGAAATGAACGCCGAGGTTCATCTGGAAGGAACGGCCGATGATCGCATCGTAGTAACGCGTCAGGCTGACCGTACCGGGATACTTCGGCAGCGCGTTCGTGATGTTGTTGACCATAAAGTTGGCGCTGAAATTCTTGGTGATCTCGTAGCCAAGCGTCAGGTTGAACATGGCGAAGGACGGACGCTTGTTGGCAAAGTACTGGGTCGCAGGGACCTGGACCGCGTAGTGGGACGGACCATACCATAGCGTCTGCCACTGAAGGGTGAACGGACCACGGATATAGTTCGCGTTAAGCGTGAAGTTGTCGTTGGGCGAGCTTGTCGTTCCGGTCAGCAGATAGGTGTTGCCGAGATAGCTCTGCTGGCTCTTGAGATAGTGAACATAGTTTCCGGTCAGGCCGATTTCACCAGCCGAGGACGGCAGGCCAAAGCGCGACAGCGGAGTGTTGTATGTGATATTGGCCTGTAGAGCCTGCGTTTCGTAGTTGGCGATGTTGTAATAGCCGGCCGTGAAGCTCTCGAGCTGGCCGTCTGCTCCGCGTGTGAAGGCGGCGCAATAGGCATTGTTCGGACCATAGGACGTCGAGTCGTAGCAGCCGTCCATGATGTCCTGAGCATCAAGATACGTGACCGCGTTGTTGATCTTCACGTCCACGAAGGAGCCGCGGAAGTCGAAACCACGGATGAAGTGGGGGCGAAGTTCCAGGGTGCCGGTATAGCTAGTGGAGACTTCGTTCTTCAGCTTGCTGTTACCGCCGGCAGTTCCCTTCACGGTGAAGTTGTTGAAGTTGGACTCGAACGGCTGCTTGATTCCGGCCTTGGCGCAGTTGGCCGCACGCACGGCGGGGTTCGGACCGGCATTGAGGCCAGCGGACGAGCAGGGGTCGATGCCGTCTTCGTAATCCGTGCTCTGCGGCGAGAACAGTTCGGTGACGGACGGGTTGCGGACGGAACGGGCATAGTTACCGCTCAGGCCGATGTCCTGCGTCGGCCACCATGCACCACCGAACATGTAGGTCCAGTAGCCGCCGGTCATGCTGTTGTTGATGTAACGGCCGTTCGCCGTGGCGGACAGGCTGTAGACACCAGGAACGTGCATGTTGGGCGAGACCAGCGGAACATCAAGTTCGCCAAAGACTTCATGCGTGTGATACGCGCCACCCGTGGGCGGAAGCGAGGTCGAGTTGCCGTATTGCAGGTACGAACCATCAGACTGTTCCCATCCACGGGAAAACGCGCCTGGATCGAAACGGTAGCCTTCGCGGCGGTGCTCGTAACCGATATCCCAGCGCACGTCTCCGGCGGGGAGTCGCATGACTGTGCTGGAGATTTCGGCCTGAATGTCACGCTGGGCGTTGGCGTTTTTCTGATGCGCGTCGGCTATGATGTAATCCCGTGCCGCCGGAGTCGCCTGACCGGTGCCGAACGGGTTGAACGGTGCACAGGTGGAGCTGCGGGTCTTGATGGGGGCGCTGGTATAGCCGGGTGCGCAGACGATGTTGCCGCTGGCGTCCGTCGTGGCATCGAGCGCGTTGATGAGGTTCTGCGTGACGATGGAAGGCTGCCACGTATCGTTCAGATAACGGCTGTATTCACCCCGGACTTTCCAGTTGAAATGACGGCCGACGGCGTCGAAGTCACCATTCAGACCACCCTGGAAGCGGTACATCTGCATCGTCGTCTGATACAGACCCGCATCCAGATCCTGGTTCAGACGTGACATGTAGAACGTGTCGGTCGGCAGTCCCGCCGCGGATAGTGCGTTTACGATCGTGGTGCGTGCCGAGGAGGACAGATATGGGTTGTTGGTGCTCAGTGCGTAGGCACCGTTCACTTCACCATAGTTGTGGTAGTTGTCCATCGTCAGCGGATCGGCGAAGAGCGGCGTATTCCAGGTACCCTGCCCAACTTCACTGGATGCGGTGCCGCGCGCGTACCAGCCCTGCCATGTTGCATGGATGTGGTCGGTGATGTCGTAGTGGCCAAGAAGCGTCAGATTAAGCTTCTGGGTCGGGGTATAGAGCTGGTTGTAGTCCTGAAGTGCAGTTCCGTTACCGCCAACCACCGTTGTGGGACTCTTGGTGGCGTAGTTCCACGTCATCGGGACGAGAGACTGACCATTGCTGCTGAACATCAGGGGCTGGCCAGCGGCATTGGAGATACCATCCACGACTTGGCCACCATAGACCGGCGGATTTTCGCCTGTCAGTTGTGGAACGCCGGTGACGGATGCGATGACGTTACGGGCGCCTTGCGCAAGGTTGTAAGTGTATTTTCCTGTCCCGCCAATTGGTTGACGAACATATGTTGTGGCGTTTCGACCGGTCAGATAAGGCCGGTCGTTGTCGAGCATGCCGCCCTGATTGCGATATTCGACGTCGAAGACCATGCCACCCTTGCCGTGGTCGAAGTCATGGCCGACCTTGAACGTGATCTTCTCGCCGGGCGCATCAAGCTTCTGGCTCCAGTTGCCCTGGGCATTGAAGTCCACGCCGGTGAAGTGGTCGTCAAGCTGGTAGTTGACCACACCCGCCACGGCATCCGCACCATAGGCCGCGCCTGCGCCACCCAGTTTGGTATCCACGCCTTTAAGGAGAGACGTCGGAATGGCGCTGATATCAACCTGCGAACCCGAACCTGCACCGTAGAGCGAGGCTGTCTCGCCGCCGACCATACGCATGCCGTCGATCAGCGTCAGTGTGCGCTGGCTGCCGAGGTTCAGCAGTGAGGTATAGGACTGACCGGCACCGAAACTGCCCTGGCTGCCGATCGGCGAGTTGTCGCCAACGCCGAAAGCCGGGTTTTCACGTATCAGCGCGATGCCGATATCGGTATAGCCGCGCTTCTTGATCTGGTCG
>NZ_WIPH01000003.1 GCF_009547075.1 Gluconobacter aidae | reverse complement strand
GTAGGACGCGCGCAGGCGTTCGATGCCGCGAAGCCCTGAAGGGCGGGGGGCAGGTGCGTCACCTCGTTCGAGTCCGCGAGCATGCTGCGCCCCACTTTCGACCATTTGGCGAGAGAGAGGCTCGGCGCGTCGAAACGGCCACTGACGCGGATGGGAACGTCCAGCGCGAAAAAGCTGGTGGAGAAGGGGCGGCTGGCGAAGACAAGATCGAGCCATCTGCGGTTGAGATCGAAATTCGCCTTGGCCGCGATCGTTCCTGCCCCTGTCCGCAGACGCAGCGGAATGACCGTGCCGACACCCTGATTCATCTGAAGCACGCCGAGCAGGCAGGTAATGGGAGTGACGCCCCTGGCGTGACGGAAAAGCAGGCGCAGGTCCATCGAGGCGGCCTCGACGATCTCACGCGCGATTTCGCCCTTTTCCATGCTGACGGCTGCGGTGAGGTCGGCGCGGCTCATGGCTTCGTTGAGGGTGTGGACGTTGTCTGCGCTGGCGATGATGCGGAAGCTCAGGCTGCCCTTGACCGGAACCGGCGCGAGGCCCGCGACACGCCGCAGGCGGTCGATATCGCCATGGGTCAGGGCGAGTTCGGCAGCGATGCGGGAGGATTTCCCGTCGGCTTCGATATGTCCGTTGGCGCTGAGGGATGCGCCTATATAGCCGAGACGCAGAAGGGGGATATCAATCCGGTTTGGAATCTGCGCCGCCTGGATTTTGAGGTTCGTGAAATTGAGCGTGTTGTAGATGAGCTGGCGGGCGGCGAGATCGAAATGGACCAGCGGGTCCGGATCGGGTGGCGTCAGGAGCAGCAGGTCGGCGTGAAGCGTGGACGGACTTTTTTTGCTGCCTCTGGAGCCAGGCGGAGCGAGGATGGGCATGAGACCGTTGATGTCGAGGCGGCCGAAGCCGATTTGGGCCGTCACGTCATCGGGTTTGCCGTGGGTGCCTTCGACGAGGGTGAAATCGCCGTCTTCCATCGTACTGGTCTGGATGGTGCCGTTGGCCTTGCGGAAGTGCCAGTCGTTGCCGGAATGGCTGAAATCGCCGGACAGGCTCAGTTTGACCGGAGCGTGATCGCCCTTGATGCCAGCGACGCTGAACAGCGTATCGGCTGTGGATGTGGTGACGGTGGTGTGGCCCTGGACGCCATCAAAATTCATCGGATCTGTCAGAGTGCCGGTGAAGTCCGCAGTCATGTCGCCGGAGACGACATGGGCCTTGGTGCCGTAGGGGCGCTGTGGTGTTTTGCGGAGGTCGCGGATCGGCTCCATTTCGGCGGAAACCGCGATCGGGGTGCCGTTATAGGCGCCGCTCAGGGCCATGGTGAGCGGGCTGGTGTCGCTGGTTGAGGTGAGTTCGACGTTTGTCAGTGCGGCTTTGTAGGAGGCGCCATTGGCCGAACGATAGGTCACGTCACTGTCGGTGATCGTGGCGTTGCGCAGGCCCGGCGCATCACGCAGGTCGGGCGGTGTATTGGCTTTCGCCTGTTGTTCAGGAGACATCGGCGGCCGGGGTTCGTTCTGGTGCGGACCAAAGCGCCAGTTGGGCAAGTGCGCGGGTGTGCGCTCGAACAGGCCCGAAAACCTGGAGATGATGACATTGCGGGTTTCCGGCGGCCCCCAGACAAGGGATGTCAGGCGGATCTGCGCGCCGAGATGACCGAGGGTCATCATCTGTGGGCGCGTGCCACTGGCGATGTTGGCAACTGAGACGTCGTCCGCCTCGACGGTCAGCCAGATGCCGGGATGAACATGCAGGGCGCCGATATGGACAGTTCGGCCGAGCTTCTTTTCCAGTCGCGGGGTTGCGAAGGCGGCGAGATTTTGGTGATCAATCCAGATCCAGCCCGCACCGAGAAGGGCGAAAATAAGGACGGTGAAGGACAGGATGGAAACCAGGAACCAGCGCGGCAAGAGACAGTCTTTCAGGGAGTCTTCAGTGAGGCCGGACAATACCGGGAAGTTTCTCGAAAGGAAACTCCGGGTAAAATTCTTCATGAAAGACTGTCTGTCGCCGCGGACATCGGTGAGAATATTTTTGGTCGAAGACGGAATGGAGAGAAGTGGAGTTTTTTGATTCCGAAAAAAGATGCAGCGCTCCTGGAAGAAGGGCAGGAACTTCTCGACCGCATGAAGGAAGCAGGCTTTGCCCTTGCCCTTGTCGTTGCCGGTAACGAACAGAACTTCAGGAATGGTGTTCAGGGGCGCCGTATGCGGGGCCAGAATAGCTTTTTATGGTGGAACAGAGGGTAGGCGCCATCTGTTTTTTGTTTCTGTTGCGCATCTGAGGGTCACTATATCTGAAATATAGTGACCCTCAGCGGGCTATTTAGTTGAATGGCATATAGCGGAATGAGAGAAAAACCATGTTGTCATCGGTGTGTGGTGTTCCTCCAACTCCCGAGAATGCCTCCACATAGGTGTAAGAGTACTGGGCGCCTACACGGACAGTTCCGTAATTGCCTTTGAGGGCATCATACCAGAAACCGGTTGTAGCCTGTGCGACGGTACGGACGTTTCCACTCGCCGCGCAGAGTGAGGAGAGTTCCGTATTGCAGCCCGACATGTTGTAAAGCGGGTTGCCATAGCCGTACGCTTTGCCATCTACGTTATATGCCGCACGTGATCTGACGGTTTCGGCCCCTACATAGCCGTAAAGTTTGAGGGCTTTGGTCGGGTTTCCGTACAGGCCGAGCAGAAGGTTTGCTTCTGGCAGCGGATGGGGCGAGCCGTTCTGATTGAAGCTGTAATCGGGAATGTTACTGGTGCCGTAACGGCCAATTCCGAGTCCAACCAGACCTGATGCCTGAAAATAGAGCTTATTCTTGATAAGGGGAAGCAGCAGGGCTCCTCCGCCACCGCCTGCAACCGCGGTATGGCTCTGACCGCTGCCGGTAACGCTGGTACGGTCATGAAGGAAGCGCATGACGCCGGTTAGTTCGTAGTGGCCCCAGCCGGGATCGGCTGCAAACTTGGCGATGATGTCCGGAGCGACATCGGTTGCGTAATATGTGTCCGAATTATTAACATTCGTCCCGGTCTCTTTGTAAGTTACAGTCGTGCCGATCGGTGTGTACGGCGTCCCGGTGGGGACTGCGGACGGATTTTCGATCGAAAGACCAATATGATAGCGGCTGTGATCGAAGCCTTTGACGATGCGGACCTGACTGTTTCGCGTCCAGTTAAAGCCTGGGACGTACTGGGCTTCAATCGAAAGTGGAATCTGCTCGTCACGGGCAGACATGCCTTTGTTGAACATTGTGATGAGAGACCAGTTCTGGCCGCCCAGAATCTGAAGATCGTCCGCCTGATCTTTCAGTTCCCCATAGAAAAGCCGTGCACGAAGGACATAGGAGTTCGACTGACGTGAATTGGATGCCGAGCCTGCGCCCTGAAAATCTGTTTCGACGTATGCATCAGCTTCGAGTTTAGGAGTGATCTTTCCTTCAACCAGTGCTGCCAGACGGCTCTGGCGTTCACTCTGATGGAACTCGTTCATATGATAGGCTGCGTTATTTCCCCAAGGGATTGCATTGAAGCCTGTGGAAATATCGGAAGCTGTGTTGCGTGATCGAAACATCGTTGCGGCTTCAGCAAAACCACCCAGAGTGATGCGCACTCCACCAACCTGAATCTGACCGCGACGCAATGGGCCATACAGGCTGGAATGGGCCGGAGGTGTGCCAGTGATCTGACCGTAAGGCGTGCTGGCCGTCTGTGGAGGTGCCAGCATCGAGCCAATCGTTATGCCACCTGTGTGAATCTTTGTACTCGGTTGGCCAATCATTTTTGATCGTTGGCCATAAGGGTTGTTTTCGGCTTCTTCCCGCTGGTGGGCCAGAACGGCGCGGGCGCGCTTTACTTCTTCAGCATGTTCTTTCTTCATGCTGCTGAGCTGGGCCTGCATGGCCTGGATCTGCCGTTCCATGATCTGCATCTGGTCGGCGGCCCGGGCATGGCCACAAAGCGGGAGGAGGGAAGCCAGGGTTGTCGTGGCCAAAAGGGCCTTGGGAAGACCCGTGGTCCGATGGAAAGAAAAAGCCATTGCTGCGGTGCGTCCTTCTGGGGAGGGCGTGTGTTCCGCAGTTCAGGTATCTGATTCGCATTTTGAAATAATGGGAAGGTTTCATGACGGGAGGATGACAGTTTGATGACACTGTAAGCTCTTATCCGCAGAAAATTGCCGATTTCGAATTGTGTATGTCAGTTTTGTTGTGAGATCCGTCTGAATTGCTGACTTGCTGGAGGTCGGGTGTGACATTTCGGCACTCCCCGTGTCCGGAAGGTGTCATGAAACTATCACGCATGCCCTACTGTTTCTGTTTTCCGGTCGGCGTTACTAAGGACACAGTTTTCACGCCCCATAAGGGATTCCCATGATCAAGAGCAGAGCTCCGCTATTCGGTCTTCTTGTCGCCACGGCCCTTGGCACGGTTGCCATGACTCCGTTCGTGTCGTCGGCGCAGGCTGCGGACATCACGGGCGCAGGCTCCAGCTTCGCCGCACCGATCTATGGTGCGTGGGGTACGGGCGCCAAGAGCCAGGCCGGTATTTCCGTGAACTACCAGAGCGTGGGCTCCAGCGCTGGTCAGGATCAGGTGATTGCCCGGACCGTCGATTTCGGTGCGTCCGACAAACCGATGAGCGGCGAGCGTCTGGCCAAGGAAAAGCTGTATCAGTTCCCGACCGTCATGAGCGGTATCGTGGTCGTGGCGAACGTGCCGGGCATTGCTCCGGGCCAGCTCCGTCTCGATGGCCCGACGCTGGCCGGTCTGTATGACGGCGAGATCACGACCTGGGATGACGACCGCATCAAGGCCCTGAATCCGGGTCTGAAGCTGCCGGACACGGATGTCGCACCGATCCACCGTGCGGATGGTTCGGGCACGAGCTACGTCTTTACGTCCTATCTGTCGCAGGTTTCCCCGACCTGGAAGCAGAAGCTCGGTGCCGGCACGTCCATCGCCTGGCCGGGCGGTTCGGGCGCTCGTGGGAATGATGGCATCGCCGCCATGGTGCGTCAGACCGAAGGTGGCGTGGGTTACGTCGAGTATTCCTATGCCGCGCAGAACCATCTGAACATCGCCCAGATGAAGAACCACAGCGGTGCCTTCGTTGCCCCGACGCTGGCCAGCTTTACGGAAGCGGCCAAGGCTGCTGACTGGGCCCATGCCGATCACTATGCGGTGAACCTGCTGGATACGGATGGCGCCTCTTCCTGGCCGATCGTGACGGCAACATTCGTTCTGGTGCCGGTCGATGCCGCCCAGAAGGAGTCCGGCAAGGCCGTGCGCAACTTCTTTACGTGGGGTTTCCAGCATGGTGATGCGGACAATGCCCGCCTCGACTATGTCGGTCTGCCGCAGAACGTGAAGACGGACATTCTGGCCAACTGGCCGAAGTAAGGTCTGTGTCCCTGTTTGGAATGAGGGATGGCTCCTGAATTCGGGGCTGGTCAGTCCAGACAAAAAGGCGTTGAGTATGGAAACGGGCTTCTCCAGCAGGGGGAGCCCGTTTTCGCTTTTCTGCTCTGTCCAGTCATGGTGCCTGCGTGTCCGTTACGTCGCTGTCCGAAGAGACCTCCCCCGCAGGGATGAATGCCCTGACCCGTGTGCTGATTGGTGTGATCTTCATCCTGGGGCCCGTTTCGACAGACATGTACCTCCCGGCGTTTCCGGCCCTGGAGCATGATCTGGGGCATGGGCCCGGATCGGCGCAGCTGACACTGACGGCGTGGCTGGCGGGGCTGGCGATTGGACAGTTCACCCTGGGGCCGCTCTGTGACCGCTATGGGCGAAAGCTGCCGCTTCTGTGCGGGCTGGTGGTGTATGCCCTCGCCTCGGTCGGGCTGGCCCTGACGACCAGTTTCCATATGTTCTGTGCGCTGCGTTTCATTGCGGCTCTGGGCGGTGCGATCAGCTCGGTCGCACCGCGCGCGATGGTGCGTGATGTGGCGACCGGAGCGGCGGGTGTGAAGCTCATGTCCCAGCTGATGCTGATTTTCGGTCTGGGGCCCCTGTTGGCGCCGTCAATCGGCAGCTTCCTGCTGGATCTGGGGAACTGGCGCCTGATTTTCTGGGCGAATGTTGTTTTCGGCGTCGTGATGTTTTTTGGAACGCTGTTTCTGCTGCCTGAGACGCTACCTCTGGACCGGCGTTTCGCGCTGCCGGTCAGTGGTATGGCGGCGCGTTACCGGGACCTGTTGCGGGAGCCACTGTTCTGCTCCGCGGTGATGGTCGTGAGCTTCGGGACGTTCACGATGTTTGCCTATCTGTCCAACGCACCGGCGCTGTTCGAGAATATCCTGCATTTCTCGCCGCATCTGTTCGCCATTTTTTTCGGGCTAAACGGGGTTGGCTTCATTCTGGGATCGCAGGTCAATGCGCGGCTGGCCAACCGGTTCCTGTTCACGCGGGTGATGGAAATCGGGATGCTAGCGGTGTTGGTGTTCTGCGTGCTGGCCGTGGTGGTGTGTCTGAGCGGACTGGCAGGGCCAAAGGACCCGTGGATCCTGTGCGCACTGATGTGGTGCACGACATTTTCGCTGGGCTTCATCGGGCCGAACGCGGGCATTCTGGCGCTGACGCATCACGGGCACCAGGCGGGCGCGGCTTCGGCGCTGATGGGAACGATGAACTGGACGATCGCCGGTCTGGCGGGAGTCATGATGTCGTTTCTGCCGACGCACTGGGTCGGGTCGACATCGATCGGCATGCTGGTCGGGATCAGCTGTTGCTGGCTGTGCGATCTGTGGCGCCGCCGGCTGGATCCGGACTCCTATCTCTCTGTCCGGCACTGAGCGCGGTCCGCGTCAGCCGGGAGAGGAAAAAGCGGGACGCCCGGCACGAAGGCCGGGCCTGTCCCGAGATAACTGGGATCAGCTCTCGGAAACGCGGTCGGAAGCAACCGTAGCAATCATCAGCGCGCCGATCATCGGAACGAAAGCAACCATCGAGAACTGTGCGAGAAGGCTGGTGGGAAGGCCGATCAGGTGGATCAGGGTCATGGACGTCATTTGGAAAATCTCCGTGTGGTTATCTTTGCCGTTTTGCGGCGTGCAGCGGGAGAAACTCCGGAATCGGGGTCCAAAGCAACAAATACAGATGCAGGGTCAGCCCTGCATTCCGTGCATAAATGCCTTTTAAACTTTTGCCTTCTTTGCGGAGACGCCGTTTTTGTTCCCGCTGGGCGATTATTTCGCTTTTGTTAAAGTAAAGCGGGATGCGCTTGCAGATCAGGATTTCTTGCGGGAAAGAGTACCGTTCCGGGTGGTTTTTGAAATAAAATTGCGCGGAAGGCTATTCCGCGTCGAGGCTCAGATCGGTGTCGCGACGCAGTCCGTGCCAGCTCAGCAGGGTGTCGGCGAGGAAGAACATCAGCGATCCGACCGTGCAGGCGAGAGCTATGCCGAAAAGTGCGAGCAGCCATGCTGATGTCGAAGCGTCCCGGATCGAGCCGACAAACAGCGCCATGGCCGCACCGCAGGTTGAGGCACCGCCGATGGCGTTGAGGAGAATCGCGGCATCCAGAACGAAGACGCGGCGGTGCAGGCGGGTCTGCTGGGTTTTGAGGCGTTCGGGGCTGTCGATGGGATCGACCGGGGTGTCGTCCGTTTTCGGGCTACCGAGTTTCTTGCGCACGTCTTCGAGATGATCGGCGACGCGGGCCAGCCGTGTGTTGAATACGTTGATGAGGGTGCCGATGCCCGACAGCATGAAAACGGGGGTGAGCGCGACCTGGATCAGGTGGGCGGCGCTGTCGACGGGATCGGGATCGTAGGAAATCGGGAAAGGCATGCTGCCTTATACTGCATGATGCGTTTGCGGAAAGGCCGCCTCTGGAAAAGACAGTGGAAGATGGAGTAGGGAGAGGCAGCCATTGCCAGAGGTGTTCCGGCCCTGATGTTCAACCTGCTTCGCCTGTCCTGTCGTTCTGTCCTGTTCTGCGCGGGGGTGGGGCTGTCTGCGGGGTTCGCACAGGCGCAGAGCACCGCCGGCGAAGGCGCGCATTGCAGCGGTCTGGCGCTTCAGTCCGAATTCGCGTGCCGGAGCTGGACCGAGGTGGCGCAGGATGTGAAGGCGGGGACGGATACCGTCATCATTCCCGTGGGCGGAACCGAGCAGAGCGGCCCTTACATGGCGGTCGGCAAGCATAATGTGCGGGCGCAGGTTCTGGCCGATACGATCGCGGTTCAGGCCGGGCATATGCTGGTGGCCCCCGTTGTGGCCTATGTGCCGGAGGGATCGACGAGTCCGCGCACGTCTCACATGAGGTTTCCGGGCACGATTTCCGTGCCGCCTGCCGTGTTCGAAGGGCTGCTCAAAGGGGCGGCGGAGAGTTTCCGCGTTCAGGGTTTCCGGCGGATCGTGCTGCTGGGCGATCATGGCGGATACCAGTCTTTCATGGCGCAGGTGGCGCAGGAGCTGAACCGGGCCTGGAAAGGTCAGGCAGCCGTGCTTTATCTGCGCGATTACTATGAAGTCGTTCCCCACCAGTATGCCGAGGCCCTCCGTGCGCAGGGGCATGGGGCTGAGGTGGGGCTTCATGCGGAGCTGAGCGATACGTCGCTGATGCTGGCGGTCGATCCGTCGCTTGTGCGTCAGGAGGCGTTGCGCAAGGCTCCGAAACCGGGTGCGGCCGATGGCGTCTATGGTGGCGATCCGCGGCGCGCATCGGCCGGGCTCGGCAGGATCGGCACGGAGATGCAGATCCGGACCGCGGTTGCGGCAATCCAGTCTTTCCAAAGGAGCCATCCATGACTTTCAAGACTCCTCTTCTGGTGGCGATGACGCTGCTGGGAACTACCTTGGGAGCTGCCGCGGCCCATGCGCAGGACTATTCCCCGAGTGCGCCGATGGTGCCGGTTCCGGCCGATGCGTCCGTTCCTGTCGCCGCAACGGCGCCTGTGGCCGCGTCCGGTATCCAGACGATCCCGGGCATGCCGCCGGTCATCGACCCGAAGAACATCTACAGCGAGACGACTCCGTCCCATATCTCGCCGGCGATCGCGCATGATCCGGCCCGCGTCTATGTGCCGAACCTGCGTGGGGACAGCGTATCCGTTATTGATCCGGCGTCTTTTCAGGTTGTGGACACGTTCCCGGTCGGGCATTCGCCGCAGCATGTGGTGCCGTCCTGGGATCTGCGGACGCTGTGGGTGACGAATAACAGCGAAGGCCGTCCGGACGGGTCGCTCACGCCGATCAATCCGGCGACGGCCAAGCCCGGTCCGTCCATTGCCGTGGATGATCCGTACAACATGTATTTCACGCCGGACGGAAAATACGCGATTACGGTGGCGGAGGCGCACAAGCGTCTGGATTTCCGCGATCCGCATACGATGGAGCTGAAGGGCTCGGTCGAGACGCCGGCATGCAAGGGCGTCAATCACGCTGATTTTTCCATTGACGGCAAATACGCGATCTTCACCTGCGAGTTCGGCGGTTATGTCGCCAAGGTCGATACGGTGAACCTGAAGATGATCGGGATGCTGAAGCTGTCCAAAGGTGGCATGCCACAGGACATCCTGACGGCGCCGGACGGTCACAAGTTCTATGTGGCGGACATGATGGCGGACGGTGTGTTCGTCGTGGACGGGGATTCCTTCAAGGAGACCGGCTTCATCCCGACGGGTATCGGCACGCATGGCCTGTATCCGAGCCGTGATGGCAAGCTGATGTATGTCGCCAATCGTGGCTCACATCGCATTCATGGTCCGAAGCATGGGCCGGGTGGCGTGTCGGTCATCGACTTTGCGACGGACAAGGTCGTCAAGACCTGGATGATCCCCGGTGGCGGTAGCCCGGACATGGGCAATGTCAGCGCGGACGGCAAGCTGCTCTGGCTGTCGGGCCGGTTCGATGATGTGGTCTATGCGATCGACACCGATACGGGTGCGATGCACAAGATCCCGGTCGGTGCGGAGCCGCATGGCCTGACGGTCTGGCCGCAGCCGGGACGCTACAGCGTCGGGCATACGGGCATTCTGCGGTAAGGTCTGAAAGGGGGGGAGCGGTCTGCTCCCCTTTTTTAGGCGTAGATCCTGATGGTCTCAATGTAATAGGCCATTCCACGGAGTTCGCGCTTGGTCAGGGTGACGGACAGTGTTTTGCCGGGTGTCGGGCGGCGATCCTGTTCCGTGATGACGATGCCGACGCCTTCGGGAAAATCCTGCTCGAAGCTCTCGCGCATGCCGTCAGGCGTTTCGGCAAGCCATGCGTCGATTGCGTCCGCGTTGCTCTGAAGCGTCTGGAGAATGGCATGCTCTGCGTTTTCCTTTGTCTGGAAGAAGGAGACGGACCGGAGCTTTTCGTCGGCAAACCGCGCTTTGATGTCGGCTTCTGTCGGGGCGATATGCCGCTCCATAACGCAGCCCCCGAGCTGGCGCCTTGCAGTATCCGGCCATGGCGGTGGCCCGGTTTCGAGGTTTCGTAACAGGGCTGTCCAGAAGTGGCTCAGGCTGGGAAACGGAGCCGGTTCATTGAACCGGGCGAGCGGATCGAAGGCGATCAGAGCCCATGTGATCCGGGCCAGATCGGTCTCGTTACAGGCCAGCAGGGTTTCGAGTTCGCGGATGGCGGCGGCCCGGGTGAGGAACGTTCGGGTTTCCGTCACGTCCTGAATGACGTCCATCAGGGTGTCGCCGAATGTATCGACATCCTCCCCGAATGGGCCGGCGCCGTAGCTGGCCAGTTGGGGAAAGAGGCGACGGTATTCCGGATCAGGCAGGTTTGATGGAACGGTCATTCCTGGAACACTATCGGCTTGCGGACTTTCTGGAAAAAAGCCTGTCGATCGCGGGGCCGATGAAGTAGCCGATGATTCCGGTAATCAGGACGGAGGGCCAGGCCCAGCCGGCGTAATCCTTGAAGAAATCCTGATTTTCCAGATAGGTCATCACGGCGATGTCGATCAGGACGAGGGTCCACAATGTCGTGGACAGGAAAGGCTGAAGCCAGGCGCGGCGGACTGTATGGGTCATGGGTGTTCTCCGGCTTACGAGATGGAGACGTGGAAGACGAAAATCATCCCGCAGATGAAGGCACCCAGCAGGGGCAGCCAGCAGGTATGCAGATGGTTGTGGTCGTCCATGTAGGAATAGGCGAGGGCAAGCGCCACGTAGACATGCGCGAAGACGAGACCGAGAACCATGCCGATGAAGCGTTTTTTGAGAACCTGCTCTTCCTGACGGTTCTTTTCGGCGAGGGTGTCCGGATCGGGCGGAGACATGGATTGTGTCTGGGGCTGTGTCTGGGGACCGGTTTCCGGAGACGTGTGATCCGGGGTGGAGGGGGCTGACGTCACCAGGGTTAGAGACATCGCTGGATTCCTTGACAGATCCTCACCGATCGGCGGGCGATGCGAGGCCGGAGAAAGTGTTGGGCCGGGAAATCGTCTCGTGGAAACGGGAGGAAGATTTCTGATATTGTTGGCGCAGAATGAACTTGCGCGCATAATAATGCAAGACTTTATTTAATTGATTAATAATTCCGGGGCGGATTTTGGCAGGGAAGGAGGAGCCATGGGCTTTCTGAGAAATGTCGTGGTCGCGCGTGAACGGCGCAGACTGAAGCGCGAGGGCGCGTCGAAACAGGAGCGTTTTGCGGTGTCGCCGATAATGCGCAATGCGCTGGCAGCCGACCGGGCTCTGATGCGCCGATGGGAAGCGGAAGGTCTTCCACGCTGGAGGCGTGTGCTCAGGTTGATGCTGACGAGATAAACAGGGACTCGGGTCGGCCCCTGAGCGGGGCCGACCGGGCTCAGGCAGGTTTGTGATCGTCTGGTGTGCTGCTTTCGGGAACGGTTTTCCCGGCTGCGAGGTCTGAAGGGCCGTCATTGGCCGGTTTCGGCAGGGTGACATCCGCGGCGATGCGCATGGCGTTGCCGGGCGGTGTCGTGGAGTAGGACGTCGGTGTGTAGAACTTGACCCCGGCTTCCGCGAAGCGGTTGGCGACGCGGCGGTAAAATTCGCGTTTGACCTTCCATTTCATCATGGGCGCCGTGCGCACCGTTCCGATCAGGACCGCGCCGTTGCTGTCGCTGGTATCCACGCCGAGATCGTTATAGCCCGTCAGCAGCAGGGGGCCGAACACAGCGTCCTGCTGCATTTCCTTGATGGTATTGGTCATCAGGCCGACAACGCGGGGCAGATCCTCCGAATTGTCGACCTGCTGGCGGATGACGATCTGGTTATAGCCGCGGGCCGTGTTGGCAATGGAGGAGACGGACGAGAACGGGATAATATGCAGGTCGCCATCGAAGTCCCGGACCTTGACCGTGCGAATGGACAGGTTTTCCACGGTTCCCGCGACGCCGCTGGTCGTCACCCAGTCGCCGACCTGGATGGCGTCCTCGACGAGCATGAAGAAGCCCGTAATGAAGTCCTTGACCAGGCTTTGCGAACCGAAGGCGATGGCGGCGCCCATGATGCCTGCGCCGGTGAGCAGCGGGGTGACGTTGATGCCAATCTGCGAGAGCGTCGTGACCGCGACGATGATGATGATGACCGCCAGGAGCACGGTGCGAATGATCGGCATGACGGTCCGCAGGCGCGTCGCGCGGGAGATCTGATCCGAATTTTCGAAGCGGTTGAGCTGCTGGCTGAGAAGAGCGTTGATGATTTCCCAGATCGTGACGGCCACGCTGAGGGCGATCAGCATCGTCAGGGCGGCATCCAGCAGGTGGCGGCCGACGGCGTTGTGCATGAAGAAGCCGAACGTGGGCAGGCCCCAGGCTTCGGTCATGGCGATCAGGGTCAGGAAAAGCAGCACGCCGGTGAGGATCTTGCGGGCGAACGGATAATAGCGGTCGGCGCGTTTCTGAAGATCGGGAAAGCGTTCCGTCAGGACCGGATTGATGCGGAAAAACCGGTCCTGAAGTCCGTAGGCCAGAACGGCCACGAGACGGGAGGCGACGAGAATCCCGATGGTGATGCCGGTGGTGTCGAGGATCCAGCGATAGCCGCCGGGCAGATGCGCGGCCCAGACGATCCAGAGCGAGATGTCGAGAAACATGGCTGGCACCCACCACAGCCGGGCGATGGCGACGAGGAAGGTCCACATCGCCGTATTGGGAACGTTGCGCGGCTGGAGCGCGCGGCTGACGAGATGCCGGATCCGCCAGATGAAGATGGCGATCAGGATGTGCTCGATCAGGACCACGCCGCGGATCATCGCATTCGTGCCGCGCGGCGAGAGGTTGAACTGTCCGCCCAGTGTGGAAAGGCAGAAGACGATGGCGGGCGCGGCGACCAGCACGTTCCACCAGCGGGTCAGCAGAAAAGCCGTCGCATCCGTCGCGGGCAGAAGGCGGATGGTCGGCGAGCGGGGTGCGAAACCGGTTTCAACGAAAAGATAGAGGATCCGCGCCGCGGCATAGCAGTTGGCGAGCGTCATGATGACGTTGTCGGTCTTCTCGCTCCAGGGCAGGACCAGCACGGCGAGATAGGCGACGGCCAGGAAGGCCAGGACCGGAATGGCCTTCAGCGCGAAATGCCCCAGCGCGTAGGGAACGCGGGCGAGGAACCGCAGGGTCTCGACCTGTCGCCGCTGGTCGGCGGCGCGGGTCTGGCTTGAGTCGTCCACGATCGGTTCGGAGGGGACGGAGCTGTCCGGTTTCGCTGTCGCACGGTGCTCGCGGTCTTCTGCGTTCTGGGTGAGCTGGCGGAGAGGTTTGCGCAGGCTGAGGGCGACGACCCGTTCAAGGGCGACACCGCAGAGCATGGTGATGAACCCGCCCGCAAATGCATGCAGGATCGTGGTTCGGGTATCGGCGGATGCGAGCGTATGGCGTGCCCAGCGACCAACGATTCCGAGATTGCTGAACAGGCCCAGGAAATTGTGCAAATAGCCCAGCGCCTGAAGACGGATGCTGCTCAGGCCGGTATGGATATCGGGAGAAACTTCCGACATGGGCTTGGCGGGTGCCGCGGCCGGAGCCGCGACAGAGGCGGCGGGGGCTGACGTCTCGACCTGAAGGCCGCGGGCCATCAGGGAAAGCGTGTGGGTGAAGGCGTCCCGCTCCTTCGGATTGTTCAGGACGTTGAGGAGTTGCTGCGCTTCCTGCTGGTTGAGCGGGGCAGCGGTGTCGGCCGCCCGGGCTGGAAGCAGGGTCAGGACACCGAGGAGCAGAAAGAGGAAGATGCCGGCGACGGCGCGTCCGGTTCGTGCGGAAGACGATGGAGACGGGTCGGGACGGGGGATCGACGGCATCGGTCTGGTGAGTCCTTGGAAATTACGCGGTCTGGTGCTGCGAACATGGCACAGGGGAGCGGTCCTGTCCTACCCTCTTCATTCGGGATGGGGCGCATCGTGCTGCGTGAGACGGTCGAGGGCGTCGGCGTTGCGGATGGCCCAGTGATAGAGCAGTTCGACCGGTTCGACGAAGGTCTTCCCGAGTTCCGTCAGGCTGTAATCGACATGGGGCGGCATGATCTGCCGGACGTTGCGGCGGATGAGGCCCTGCGTTTCGAGTTCGCGCAGGGTCTGGGTCATCATTTTTTTCGACAGGCCGGGAATGCTGCGCTGGAGCTTTCCGGGACGTGCCGTGCCGCCCAGAAGATGTAGCGTGTGCAGGATCATGGTGGTCCATTTTCCGCTGAAAAGCCTCAGGATCCGGCGCGGCGCGCAGTCTTCGGCAAAGGGCGCCTGACGGTAATGTTCGGGCAGTGGCGGGGTCATGGATTGGAAACCTTCTGGTCGCCAGGGCACAAAAAGGTGCCGTCTGGCGGAAATGCGGATGCTTTCCCAGATGTGGAGCAGACCCTCTTGTCTGCAAAGGAAAAATCCCATGGCCTCTTCTGCTCCCGTCTCTGTTTCTGCCGGAGCTTCTGCCCGGACCGCGCTTGTTGTCGGGGCGACCGGTATTGTTGGCCAGAACATTGCGGCGCGTCTCGTGGCCGAAGGCTGGACCGTGCATGGTCTGGCGCGCAGGCCGCGTCATGACATGGCGGGCGTGCTGCCGGTTGAGGCCGATCTGCTGGATCTGCCGGCGCTGACCCATGCGCTGCGGGATCTGCGGCCGAGCCATGTGTTCTTCTGCTCCTGGCTGCGTCAGGAGACGGAAGAAGAGAACTGCCGCGTCAATTCGGCGATGATCCGCAATGTGTTTCAGGCCCTGCCGGAGCCGGGGCGTCTGGTTCATGCGGCGCTGACGACGGGCATGAAGCATTATCTTGGTCCGTTCGAATCCTATGCGTCCGGCGAGCCGCCGGTGACGCCGTTCCGCGAAGACGCGCCCCGTCTGGATCTGTCGAACTTCTATTACGATCAGGAAGACGCGCTTTATGAAGCCGCCGCCCGGCACGGTTTTTCGTGGAGCGTGCATCGTCCGCATACCGTGATCGGCTATGCGGTTGGAAACGCGATGAACATGGGCAGCACGCTGGCGGTCTATGCGACGATCTGCCGCGAGACCGGGCGGCCTTTCGTCTTTCCGGGATCTCCCGTGCAGTGGAACGCCCTGACGGATCTGACCGATGCGCGGCAACTGGCGCGGCAGCTTTTCTGGGCCTCGACCGATGCGGGGGGACGCAATCAGGCGTTCAATATCGTGAACGGGGATGTGTTTCGCTGGAAATGGCTCTGGCCGCGTCTGGCGGAGTGGTTTGGAATCGAGGCGGCGCCGTATCCCGGCCATGCGACGTCTCTTGAAGAGACGCTTTCGGGGGATGTGGAACTCTGGGAACGGATTGCAGCAGAATACGGGCTTGCGGAAAGCCGGATCGAACGGCTGGCTTCGGCCTGGCACACGGATGCGGATCTGGGGCGGCCGGTCGAATGTGTGACGGATATGAGCAAAAGCCGCCTCGCGGGGTTTGCGGGATACCAGTATACGCCGGACTCTTTCACCGACCTGTTCACGCGGCTGCGGGCTGAGAAGCTGATCCCGTAACACGGGGTTTACAGGGCCTTTCGGTTTCACGACCGGAAGGGTCCTGCTTTTCGTTTCAGTCAGTGATATGGTGAAGACTGTCTTCTGAAAACGTGGAATGAGCCTGCCTTGCATCGAATGTTCAGCATGTCGGCCCTGCTTCTGTCAGGGGTTCTGGGTCTGGGATCCGTGTCCGCGCTGGCGGCGGAAAGTGTGCCGGTTACGTCCGCGAACGACACCGCGACGCTTGTCACGGATCGTGATGCGGTCGGGCCGGACCAGCATCTGCGGGTCGGGCTGCGACTTCAGCTCAAGCCGGGCTGGCATACCTACTGGATCAATCCGGGAGATGCCGGGGACACGCCGACGCTGGACGTGACTGCCGATGGTGGTGCGACGGGCAAGGGCGGTCCGATCCATTGGCCGGTGCCGGTGCGGATCAGTGAGGGCGGCCTCATGTCCTATGCCTATGTCAATGAGGTGACGCTGCCGGAGGATCTGGTTCTCAAGGGTTCTGGCGGGACGACGCTTCATGCCCATGCGGAATGGCTTGTCTGCGCGCAGGTCTGCATTCCAGAGAGCGGCGATTTTACACTGACGTTACCGGATTCGACAGCCGATGTGCCGGAAGGCGGCCCGCAGGCGGACCTGTTCCGCAAGGCGGAGGCTGCCATGCCGGTGGTCTCACCGTTTGCGGCCAGTGTTTCTGCGGATGGCGTTCTGACGCTGTCGGGCAAGGGGCTGTCTGCGGCGTCCGTGTCGCAGGCGTGGTTCCTGCCGCAGGACGGGGGCGTGATCGATCAGGTGGCGGATCAGAAGCTGCATGTGTCGGACGGGCAATTGACGCTGAGGCTGAAATTCCTGAAATCGGCGCATCGGGACAGGCCGCTTGCAGGTGTTGTCGTGCTCAAGGATGCGGCGGGGCAGGAAAGCCCGTTGCAGATCGAGGCGCGGCCGGTTGGGGGGGCGTCTGCTGCGGCTCCTGTGCAGGCGGATGCGGCACCGGCTTCGGACGTGCCGACGGGCGCGGGTTGGCTGCGGGTTCTGCTCTTTGCATTTGTGGGCGGGCTGATCCTGAACCTGATGCCGTGTGTGTTTCCGGTTCTGGCGATGAAGGCGCTGTCTCTGGCGAAGATGGGCGGTGCCGGACGGGGGGCGCAGCTTCAGAGCGCGCTGTTCTACACGCTGGGTGTGACGGGAGCGTTCGCGGCGCTGGGCATTGTCATGATCGGGCTGCGTCTGGCCGGGTCTGCGGCAGGATGGGGCTTTCAGTTCCAATCGCCGGGATTTGTGGTCGGCGTGTGCTGGCTGCTGTTCCTGATGGGCCTGAACCTGCTGGGTGTGTTTGAAGTCAGCGCCGGGCGTCTGGGTCAGGTGCAGACCGGCGGTGGCCGCAGCGGGGACATGATGACGGGCCTGCTGGCGGTTATCGTGGCGACGCCCTGCACGGCGCCGTTCATGGGCGTTGCCATTGCCGGGGCTCTGGGTGGGCCGCCGGTGATGGGGGTTCTGGTGTTCCTGTCGATGGGGCTTGGGCTGGCATTTCCTTATATTCTCGTGGCCGGTGTTCCAGGTGTGGCATCGCGGATGCCAAAGCCGGGGGCCTGGATGGGTATTCTCAAGCAGGTTCTGGCGTTTCCGCTGTTTGCGACCTGTGTATGGCTGCTCTGGGTTGCGGCAATCCAGCGGGGCGTGACGTTTGTGGCGCTGACGGCCGGGGGCGTTGTGCTTCTGGGCTTTGCGGGCTGGATTTATGGTGTTGGGCAGCGTCGGTCCATGCTGGAGGGCGGCCGTGGGACGGTGGCGTTCTGCCGGATCGTGGCTGTGCTGTGTGTTGTGGTTTGTGGGGCCTCGCTGGCGCAGGGGCTGCGGGCCGCGCCTGCTCCTGTGGTTACGGGCGCTTCGGAGGCCGGGATCGAGCCGTTCTCGGAGGCGCGTCTGGCCGAGCTTCGGGCGCAGGGCAAGCCGGTGTTCATCGACATGACGGCGTCATGGTGCATCACCTGCATGGTCAATGAGCGTGTGGCGCTGGATGTGCCATCCGTTCAGCAGGCGTTCCGGGACCGAAAGATCGTGTTCCTCAAGGGGGACTGGACGAACCGCAATGCGGCGATCGGTGCGTTCCTCAAGGCGCATGGGCGCGATGGTGTGCCGTTCTATATGTATTATGCGCCGCATCAGGAGGGCGTCGTGCTGCCTCAGATCCTGACGCCGGGGATCGTGCTCTCGACGATCGGGAAATGAGGGGATCGTTTCCCTGAGCGTTGAAAAAACCCTGTTTCCGTTCTGGAAACAGGGTTTTTTCATGTCTGTCGGCTTTCAGCGGCCTGTGTTGCGCGGGTCGTCCTGTGGGTTGACGTAGGCCATGCTGAAGGGCCCTGTTCCCGAAACCTGAAGTACTGCGCCCTGACTTCCGGCCTTGATGGCATGCGGGACGTTGACCGGCAGGTGGACGAAACCGCCTGGGCCGAGCGCGCGTTGCTGTGTCGTGGCGATGTTCTGGCCCACGTAATGCTGGATATTGCCGCTGATGACGGTCAGCATTTCGTCCAGATTATGGGTATGGGGCGGAATGAAGGAACCCGACGGCATCATGACGCGCAGGGTGAAAGGACCGGGTTTTGTGGTGTCGCCGGTCAGGACGGCGATTTTTGTTCCGTGCGGGAACATGGGGGGCGCGGGCTGCCATTTTACAGCGTCAGAACTCTGGATGGTCGTAACGCCAGAGTTGTCCTGTGCGGCTTCGGTCGGCATCGGGGCAGCGTAGGCCACCGAGAAGAGTGCGGGTGGTGTGAGTGCGAGTGCCGTGCCGAGAAGCAGGGCTGAACTGGCGGACTGTTTTCTGGGAATCATGCCGAAGGGCATTGGGGGGGTCTCCTCCGTTCCACGGGGATGTGGGGGCGTGTTGCAGGAACGCATCGGAGGAGACGTGGTTTTGGGGCAGGGAATGCTCCCTGCTCCTTCCCGTCAGAAGGCGGTGGAGACCGTGCCTGTCATGGTGAAACGCGGAGCGACCATGAAGGAGTTTCCGTAGCCGGTATAGGACGCCATGTTGCCGCTGTAGACCGTGCTCGGGTCCTTGGCGCTGTAGACCGCGCCCATGGCGCCGGTGCGGACGACGGAGCCGGTGAGGTTGGTGAAGTTCAGGCGGAAGGTCGGGGACTGCGCGAACATGAAGGGCTTGAAGTGATAACCCATCGAGAGCGTATCGGTGACGTAGCCCGGAATGCGCTGGTCGCCGGCGATGCTGACGGATTGAGGTCCGGTGTAGTGGACGGAGCCGTTCGCGAAGAAGCCTTTGTAGGTGTAGGTCAGGCCAAAATTCGCGATGACATGCGGGGCCATGACAGCCTGTGTGCCCTTTGAATGCAGCATCGTGTTCAGATACGGATCGAAGACGTTGCTGTCCTGGGTGGCGTGCAGGTATTCGACCGAGGCGTAGGGGCTGAAGCCATGGATCGGGCGTGCCGCGACCATCACGTCAAATCCGCGCATCTGCTGGCTGCCGATATTGAACGGCTTGTAACTGTTCATGCCGACATACTGGTCCACGATGCGGTTCGTGACGTTGTAGTTGAAGAAGGCGACGTCGGCGATGATGTGGTCGTCATGATACCGGTAGCCGAGTTCTTCCTTGATGGAATACTGGTTTTTGGGGATCGCGACACTGGTGTACAGCCAGCCGAGATCGACTGCGCTGGGCTGACGGTAATCGCCTTCCACGTTCAGGTAGACCTGATGGTGGTTGTTGATGCGATAGCCGATCGAAAGCTGCGGCAGGGGGGCCGTGCGGTTGGCTTCCTGACGGTCGTAATAATCCCTGTTCCAGATATTCGTCATGACGAACTTGAATCCGGCGTCCACCGTCAGGTGGTCGTTGAAATACTTGGCGGTGTCATGCACGAACAACGAGTGGATCTCATATCCGGCGGTCTGTTTGTCGCCTGCGGAAATCAGATAGGCCGCATTGTTCGGGCTGGCCGCGTTGCCATCCGCCATCTGGTAGCTGGTGGGATAGGACTGGATCGTCTGGGTGTTTTCATACCAGTAGCCGACCGAGAACGTGTTGTGACGGTCGATTTCCCAGTTGAGTTTCGCGACCGTACCGACCGAGCGGTATTCGTTTTGCAGGAAGTAGCTGGTCAGACCCCGTGTTACGCCGCTTGAATCGGTGGTGGTGCCGTCAGGCGACGCGTCCCAGCCCTGTCCGAAGCTGAAATAGGGATGGATGTCGAGCGACAGGCGGGATGGCAGGGCAATATGGACCGGAGCCGAGATGAAGATCTGGTTCCAGTGATCGTTGTTGTTGCCCCAGTAGTTGTTGCTCGTCTTGTCGTTCGTGCGGCCGTAGCCCTGACCGGTGTGCTTGTAGCGGAAGAACTGGTCGGAGGTCGGGTAGTTGTCGATGATGAAGTCGGCCGAGTTCCAGGACAGGAAGAACTTGGCATTGGAGCCGTTCTTCCAGTCTTTCTGGAGGCCGAAATCGATGTGCTTGCGCTGGTTGATGCCAGCACCCATCCACGACCGGGCATGTGTGTTGGAGAACGAGAAATAGCCGCGCACGCCGCTATGGCCGATCTCGCCGGATTCGAGGCGGATGAACTCGCGCGACAGGTTGTTGGTGCCGTAGGAGAAGTCGATCAGTCCGCCGCGCTTGTGCGACGGGGTGCGGGTTTCTTCGGCCATGACACCACCGGCGGCCGACATGACGGGAAGATCCGTCGCGGAGGAGCCCGGCGTGACGCTGACGCTCTCAAGGTTCTCGGAATCGACGTTTTCGCTCAGATACTTGGCGGCTGCGGCGGGGGCGCCGTCCACCATCAGGCCCATGTCCAGATCGGTCAGGCCGCGGGACTGGATCTGTCCGCCTTCCATGCCTGACGAATCCGGCGTCGTAACATTGAGGCTCGGCAGGTTCTGGATCAGATCAAGCGCCGTGCTGGTCGGCGCGCGCATGTTGATGAATTCCTTCGTGACGGTCTGCACGGCATGTGGCGCGGTTTCGACGCGCATCATGCCGCCGCCGCCGTTCAGGGCGCGGCGCGAGGACGTGACGGAGACCGTTTCGGCAGCGGAGGCGTCAAGCGCGTGGATGCGGGGTGTGGCGGTCGAACGCGACGGTGCCCGGACGGTTTTTGGCGCGTTGCGGCTGGCGGCATGATGGCGCGGAGTGTGGTGTTTCGCAGGCTGTGCGGCGCGTGCTGTCGCGCCAAGAGCGACGAGCATGCTTCCAGCGAGACAGGTGACCGCGAGGAGCTGGCGTCGATAGCTCGGTGAACGAGAGTTGTCTTTCATGCTGCCGGGCTCCTGTCCTGTGGAAACGAAAGGTTCACTTTGGGAACGGTATTTATTCGAAACGTGGATGTAAAACGGATGGCCTATTCCCATCAAAGATAAAATGCAGACCGAAGCATTGCCGTTTTTAGGTTGATGCAAAAATGTGACAGTCCATGTCTCCCATATGATGCGGTTTTGCGTGGCCGGAAATCAGGTCGTAGAGAGGGGTGTTGCAGGAGGAGAGAGGAACTCTTTTTCGAGTTCGGAAATCACGAGCCGCGCGGCGCCCGAAAGCTGGCGGGAATGGTCTACGCACAGGGCGAGCGTCAGGGGGGCGACGTCGTGGTTGGAAATCGGAATGAAGGCCAGTTCGCCGCGCGTGACCTCTTCCATGACGTCGAGTGCGCTGAGGATGCCGAGTCCGACGCCTTCACGAACCAGGGACTTGATCATCTGGATGTTGTCGGAAGCGGCAGCGGCATGGATATCGAGATTGCTGTCGATTTCGAGAATTTCGATCTGTCGGTGAAGGGCGAGCGGGGGTTCTGGCATGATCATGGGATAATTCATCGCCAGGCTGAAACGGGCGCTTTTACGTTCCGCGACGGGATGGTTGGGCAGGCAGACGAAACCGAGCGGAAAATCCTTGTGGGCCCGGACGAGAAGGCCCTTGGCGTGCGTCGGGTTGAGAAGGAGCGCGACATCGACCGAGCCGTCGATCAGGGTGCTCTGGATACGGCTGTTGTCGAGAACATGGGTCGATATCGTGATGCCGGGATGGGTCGTGCGCATGGCGCGCAGCAGGCGGGGCAGAAAGCCGCGGGTCAGGGCGTCCGGGACGGCGATGTCCACCTGTCCCCGGCGCAGGCCGCGCATGTCCTCGATCTGGACGCACATATTGGTCAGGTCCCGCGACCACTGCTTGCCGTGAGCATAGAGAAGTTCGCCCGTCGCCGTCAGGCGCAGGCCGCTGGGGAGGCGTTCGAACAGGGGTGTGCCGAGAGACTCCTCGCCCTGGAGGATCTGCCGGTCGATGGCCGAGGCGGCGATGCGCAGATGTTCGGAAGCGCGTCGGATCGATCCGTGCTGGGCGACGGCAAGGAAGTAACGCAGGAAGCGTGAGAAGACAGGCATGGAAGAACTGCTCTCTTTTTGCGAACGGGAGATGCGTTTTTATGAAGTATACGCCCTTACAGCGGTATGAAACTATCCCGACCGACAGGTGACCTGTCATTTTGTTGCGGAAAGGTGCTCTGGCGGCGGCCGGATGCTGCTTTGTCCGTACCGGTTTTTGGGATTTGACCACATGACATCCACCGTTTCTCCCGTCGATGCTCTGACCGCGCTTTCGGAGCGTGTGCGGGAGGACCTGGCGAAAATCCGCTATGCGACCGGCAACTGGAGCCTGACGCAGGAGCGGGACGGGAAGGCGGTTCTGGATGTGGCCATCATCGGCGCTGGACAGGGGGGCATCACGTCCTGCTTCGGTCTGCGCCGGCAGGGTGTGACCAATGTGGAAGTTTTTGAAAAGGCTTCCAAAGGCGGCGAAGGGCCGTGGATGACGTTTGCGCGCATGATTACGCTGCGCACGCCCAAGCATGTGACCGGGCCGGATCTGGGCATTCCCAGTCTCACGCCGCAATCCTGGTTCGAGGCGCGTTACAGCGCGCAGGCGTGGGAGGATCTGGACAAGATTTCCCGCCATGACTGGCAGGCCTATCTGGACTGGGTGCGGCAGACGCTCGACATCCCGGTCGTGAACGATCAGGAACTGGTGCATGTCGGCTGGGACGAGGGGCTGCTGCGGCTAACGTTCCGCAATGCGGCCGGTCAGGAAACGGTGCGTCTGGCACGGCGGATGGTTCTGGCGACGGGCATTGACGGCGGCGGGACGTGGCATGTGCCGTCCTTCATTTCCGAGACGTTGCCGAAATCCGTTTATGCCCACACGCATGAAGACATTGATTTTGAAGCGCTGAAGGGCAAGCGGATCGGCGTTCTGGGGGCCGGGGCCTCGGCGTTCGACAATGCTGCGACGGCGCTGGAAAAGGGCGCGGGGCGGGTGGATCTGTGCCTGCGGCGGGCGAAGATCCCGGCCATTAATCCGTATCGCTGGATGGAAAATGCGGGCTTTCTCGCGCATTTTTCGGAACTGCCGGACCTGACGCGCTGGCGTTTCATGCGCCAGATCTACAGCCTGAACCAGCCGCCGCCGCAGGACACGTTCTGGCGCTGCCGCCGTCATGAGAACTTCGCCTTCCATCCCGGAATGCCCTGGACGGCAACGCGGATGGACGGGGACGAGGTCGTGGTGACGACGCCGCAGGGCGAGATGCGTTTTGATTTCCTGATCATCGGGACGGGGTTCACGATCGACCTGTCGCAGCGTCCGGAAACGCGGGATTTTGCGTCTTCGGTCATGCTGTGGCGCGATCATTTCACGCCGCCCGCCGGTGAGGAAAGCGAGCTTCTGGGCAGCCATCCCTATCTGGGAGCGCGGTTCCAGTTCCTGCCGAAGGATGCGTCCGATCCGAAGGCGCCGATGCTGGCGGCGATCTACAACTTCACGTTCGGTGCCATGCCGAGCATGGGGCTTTCGGGGGCGTCCATCAGCGGGATGCGTTTTGGCGTGGAGAAACTGGCGCGGGGCATTGCGCGGGATCTGTTCGTGGAGGACGGGGAGAAGCATCTGGCGAGCCTTCTGGCCTATGACACGGAAGAACTCGTCAGTCTCGATCCGCCGGTGCTTTGAGAAGGGAGACGCCCATGACGCAGGACAGCTATCCGAGGGACATGATCGGCTATGGCCGCACGCCGCCTGATCCGAAATGGCCGAATGGCGCGCGTATCGCCGTGCAGTTCGTCATCAATTACGAGGAAGGCGCGGAAAACTCGGTTCTGCATGGCGATGCGGGATCGGAAGCGTTCCTGTCCGAAATGATCGGCACGAAATCCATTATCGGCGCGCGCTGTGCGCAGATGGAAAGCCTGTACGAATATGGCAGCCGGGCCGGGTTCTGGCGGCTGCGGCGTCTGTTCGATGCTGCCGGGATGCCGGTGACGGTGTTTGGTGTGGCGAAGGCGCTGGCTCGCAATCCGGATGCCGTGGCGGCCATGAAGGAGAGTGGCTGGGAAATTGCCTCCCATGGTCTGCGCTGGATTGATTATCAGGATTTCCCTGAGGATGTGGAGCGGGCGTATATCCGCGAGGCGATTGCGCTGCATACCGAAGTGACGGGGGAGCGGCCGCTGGGCTGGTATCAGGGGCGCACGAGCCCGAACACGGCGCGTCTGGTCGCGGAGGAAGGCGGGTTTGTTTATGATGCGGATTCCTATGCGGATGATCTGCCGTATTATGACCGGACCCAGGGCCGGGCGCAGCTGATCGTGCCGTATACGCTGGACGCGAATGACATGAAGTTCGCGGCGCTGAACGGTTTTACGGAAGGTGAGCAGTTCTTCGTCTATCTGCGTGATGCGTTTGACATGCTGTATCGTGAGGGTGGACGGATGATGTCGATCGGGCTGCATTGCCGTCTGGCGGGCAAGCCGGCGCGGGCGCTGGGGCTGCTGAAGTTTCTGGAGCATATCCAGAAGCATGAAGAGGTCTGGGTGGCGACGCGGCTGGATATTGCGCGGCACTGGCAGTCTGTGCATCCGGCATGAAGATTTCGGACGTCAATGCACTGTCGGCCGAGGCGTTTGTGGCGCAGTTCGGCGGGCTTTACGAACATTCGCCCTGGGTGGCGGACGGGGCGTTGAAAGCACGGCCTTTTGCGGATGGGGACGCGATGCTGTCCGCGTTTGCGCAAGTCGTGCGGTCTACGGGCGTGGAGGCGCAGCTTGCGCTGGTGCGGGCGCATCCGGAACTCGGGCACCGGGCCGGGATTGATCCGGATCTGACGGAACATTCCGCCTCGGAACAGGCTTCGGCCGGACTGGATCGTCTGACGCCTGCGGAATATGAGCGGTTCCGGGGCTTGAATGATGCGTATCGTGCGCGGTTTTCCATGCCGTTCGTGATCTGCGTGCGCAAGGTCGCTGCACCCGGAAAAGCGGCGAAAACCGTCATTATGGATGAAATGGAGCGCCGTCTTTCTGGCACTCCCGAACAGGAACTGACCGAGGCGCTGACGCAGATTGATGCGATTGCAGGACTTCGTCTGAAAGATCTGGTGACGGCATGAGTTCTCTGTCCACGCATGTTCTCGATACGGTGTCCGGGAAGCCTGCCGCGGGTGTGAGCCTGCGTCTGTTGCAGGGAGAGCAGGTTCTGTTCGAAGGCCAGACCAATTCGGATGGGCGTTGCCCGGAACTGCGGGATGTTGCGCTTCCGAAAGGGACGTATTGTCTGGAGTTCCGGATTGGCGATTACTTCCGCAAAGGCGGGCAGGTTCTGTCTGATCCGCCGTTTCTGGATGTGGTGCCGATCGTGTTCGGGCTGGCGGCGGAAACACATGCACATGTGCCGCTGCTGGCGGCGCCGTTCGGATATTCCACCTATCGCGGAAGCTGAGGGCTTTTCATGACTGCCGAGAACGCCGCGATGACCGGTCTGCATCCCGTTGACGAGAAACTGCCGGTCTGGCGGCTTGGGGCCTATGGGTTGCAGCATGTGCTGGCGTTCTATTCGGCGGCGGTCATCGTGCCGATCCTCGTAGCGGGCGCGCTGCATCTGCCGCGCGAGACGCTGATCCATCTGATTGATGCGGATCTGTTCACCTGCGGGATTGCTTCGCTGCTTCAGGCGGTGGGGTTCGGACCGGTCGGGGTTCGGCTGCCGCTGTTGCAGGGCGTGACGTTCACGGCCGTGGGGCCGATGATCGCCATTGGCTCTGCTGTGGGCGGCGGGACGCCAGGGCTGCTGTCCATTTACGGCTCCGTCATCGTGGCGGGGTTCGTGACGTTCCTGATGGCGCGGCATTTCGCCGGGCTGGTGCGGTTTTTCCCGCCGGTGGTGACGGGGTCCATCATTCTCATCATTGGTCTGGCGCTGTTGCCGGTTGCGGCGAATGACATTGTGTCGGGGGCCAGTCCGTCCGTCATGCAGGACCATGTTCCGCTGCGGAGCATCTGGTACGGGCTTGGAACACTGGCCTCCATTCTGGTGATCCAGCGGCTGTTTCGCGGGTTTATTGCCACGATTGCCGTGCTGATCGGACTGGTGCTCGGGACGGTGGTGGCCTGGATACTGGGCGATGCGAATTTCGGGGATGTGGCGTCCGCGCCGCTTCTGTCCATCACGCATCCCTTCTATTTCGGGATGCCGACGTTTCATCCGGTCTCGATCCTGTCGATGGTGATCGTCATGACGATTTCCATGATCGAGACGATTGGCAACGTCTATGCGACGGGCGAAATCGTGGACAAGCCGATCACGTCCGAAGATATTGCCCGCACGCTTCGGGCCGATGGGATCGCGACCATGCTCGGTGGGGTGCTCAACTCGTTTCCCTATACGTGTTTTGCCGAGAATGTCGGTCTGGTGCGGATGACGGCGGTGAAGAGCCGCTGGGTCGTGGCGGCGGCGGCGGTCATCATGATGCTGCTGGGCTGTCTGCCGCGTCTGGGCGCGCTGGTGGCTGCGGTGCCGCTGCCGGTTCTGGGCGGGGCTGCGCTGGCGATGTTCGCAACCGTGGCCGTGGTCGGCGTGCAGACCCTCTCGCGGGTGGATTTCAACCGGCAGAGCAACGTGATTATCGTTGGGACCAGCATCGGACTGAGCATGCTCGCGACGGCCCAGCCGCATATCTCCGACACGTTTCCGATGTGGGCGAAGATCGTTTTTGGAAGCGGAATTACACTTGGATCGCTGTCAGCGATTTCGCTGCATCTGATTTTCAATGTGAAGCGGACGATTCATGAGGCGGCCCATGCCACGGATGTGCCGCGTGAGTCTTTGATCGACGAGCGTATCCGCGAAGGGTGAGGCTCAGGGCTCTGTCCTGAAACCCGCCAGAGGCCGTGGGCTCTGGACACCGATTCATAAAACAGGGTGCAGGGATCGAGATCCCTGCCGGGTCCGGGCAGAGCCCGGATCGCCCCTTCAGAAGCCGGTCTGCGCGGAAAAATAGAAGCCCGTCTGATTTTTATACGTCGCGATCGTGCCCAGCGACACATAGGCCAGCGTGACGTTCAGGTGTTTGTTGACGAAATAGCTGGTGTAGACGTCGAACCAGTTGCTTTCATCGGTGAAGCGCTGGTTGCGGGGTTTGGTGCGATATTCCACGCCGACCACCAGTCCGGGGATGAAGGAGGGCAGATAGCCGAGAGAGCCTTCGAACTGGGCGTGATAATTGTTGTCCTGATCCCCGCCGAAACCGAGAATGCCCCACTGGTTGCCCTTGGTGAAGCGGACGGTGGTGTCGATCAGGATGCCGATTTTCGGAAACAGCTTGGTCACGGCGAGATAGGCGTCCCCGCCATCGGTATGTTTCGAGCCGACTTCGTGGATGACCTTGCCGTCGCTGTCATGTTTGTACATGCCGCCGATGGCGACCTGCGGGATCAGGGTATTGTCGGCAATATGCCCGAAGAGGCGGACTTTCGCGCCCGCGACATCAAGGTCGAACTGGTAGCCGTTGCCGATGCCGAGTTTTGCGCCGGTGCCGCGGGTCTGGAAGAAATTGTGCGTGTAGGAGATCTCGACGCGGTCGAAGAAGCCCATCGACGCGCCGACGTTCTGGTCCCAGTAGCTGGTGAGGTTCACATAGCTGTAGTGCAGGGCCATGCCCGCGCTTTTGTTGGAGCCATAGCCGCTGATGGTGGCCCAGCTTGCGATGCCGCCGCCGCTGGCGCCTTCGAGCGAAGAAAGTCCGCTGGTGCCGAGCGCGCGCTGTCCGTCAAAGAGGGTGCGGAACATGGAGTGTCCGGTGCTGTTCCCGTCATTGCCGAGCGTCACGCTGGGCGTTGTATCTGTGCTCCCGGCGGCATGCGCTTTTTCGGGAAAACCTGTGGCAGCAGCGAAGGACAGTGCCACTCCCAGGAAAATCAGGAAGCCGCAGCGGAATGCGGTATGGGCCGGAGGGTGCATGGCGCCTGCTTTTATGTCGCGAGCCCGAGGGTGAGCCGGAGTATTCTCGCAGATTAAATACTCTGATCAGTATTACCGCTGCGACTCTGAAAAATAATTAAGATACCCCTAGAGTTCAAAATTTTTCCGAGTCAAAGAAAAAATTACACTCAGTGTCTGTTTATGACGCTGATATGCTCCTGTGCCGTCATGTTGCTTTATCTCCGGTGGAGCAACTGTCCGGCGACATAGGTGGCGGCGATGCTGCGATCGTCGCCCAGCATGGTGAGGGCGAACAGGCGGTCGGCGAGGGTTTCGGCGGTCTGGGACCGAATCCGGCCCAGCGGCGTGGCGGCAGGGTCGAAAACGCAGAGATCGGCGTAGAGGCCGGGTCGAATATTGCCGATCCGCTCTTCGAGGCCGAGAGACTGTGCACCTCCCGCCGTGGCGAGCCACAGTCCCTGCGCGGGATGAAGTCTGGTCTGGAGGCCCTGTGCGACCTTGTAGGCGTCGGAGAGAACCTGAAGCAGCGATAGCGAGGGTCCGGCGCCGATATCGCTGCCGATGCCGACGGGCACGCGACGTTCGGGTTTGAGGGCCTCAAAGAGCGGGAAAGATCCGCTGCCGAGGAACTGGTTCGAGCCGGGACAGTGCGCGATGGAGCAGCCGGTGTCGTGACAGCGCTGGAAGTCGGCTTCTTCGGCGTGGACAGCATGGGCGAGAATGGCGCGGGGACGCAGGAGACCGGCCTTGTCGTATACGTCCAGATAGGAGCTGCGATCGGGGAAAAGCTCGCGGACCCAGGCGATTTCGGAGCGGTTTTCGAGCAGATGCGTCTGCATGAACAGATCGGGTTTTGTGGCGAGGAGGGCGCCTGCGAGATCGAGCTGTTCGGGGGTGCTGGTGGGAGCGAAGCGGGGAGTGACGGCGTAAAGCTGGCGTCCGCGATTATGCCAGCGTGCGATGAGGTCCGCAGACTGGTCGTAGCCTCTCTGGGCGGTATCGCGCAGGCTCTCTGGGGCGTTGCGGTCCATCAGGACCTTGCCTGCGATCATGCAGGTGTTGAGGCGTTCGGATTCCTCAAAGAATGCGTCCACGGACTGGGGGTGGACCGTGCAGTACACGGCGGCCGTCGTAGTGCCGACGCGCAGGAGTTCGATCAGGAACTGCCTGGCGACAGTGCGGGCATAGGCGATGTCGGCGTAGCGGGCTTCGGCGGGGAAGACGTAGCTTTCCAGCCATTCCAGAAGCTGTTCACCGTAAGACGCGATGACCGGAAGCTGCGGGTAATGGACGTGCGTGTCGATCATGCCCGCGGAAATCAGCATGTCGGGATAGTGGTCGAGGGGCGTTCCGGCAGGGATGGTGTCGCGCAGACTGTCCCAGGGACCGACGGCGGTGATGCGGCCGTTTTCCGTCAGGATCAGACCATCGGGCTCGTGATGCAGGGCGTCCATGGGATCGGTGGTGAAGGGATCGGCATGGAAAGTCAGGATGGGACCGCGAATGGCTCGGATCTGGGTCATGCGGGTACCTTAGCGCAGGGATTTCAGTGCGGGGAGCGGGTTTGTGTGCAGGAGGCGATGGGCAGCCGGTGTGGGAGTGGCTTGCAACACGGACCGGAAGATCCGGCTTCTGGTGCGTTCTTCGGCCTGAACCTGGAGTCTCCGTCCATGATGCCGAACTGGGGAAATTCGGGCGGCCGGGCAAGTGTCAGGAGCAGCGACGGGATCATGCCTTTCGGATATGGGGCAAAAGTTGTGCTTCTGGGGGGCGGGGCTGGCATGACGGCTTTGGCCCTGATATCTGCGGGGCTGTCTTTTTCATCCGATCGCGGCTGTGTCTGCGGTCCCGGTCGCCGGATGCCTGCCTCATGTCCGATATTCTCGAACCGATCCGTATTGTCGCGCTGTATCATTTTACGCCGTTCGCCGACCCTGCCGCATTGCGCGGGCCGTTGCTGGACCTGTGTGAGCGTGAGGGGATCAGGGGGATTCTGCTTCTGGCGCGCGAAGGGATCAACGGGACGATTGCCGGGACGGATGAGGGCATGGAGCGCGTGATGGCGCATATCCGTGCACTTCCGGGCTGTGCGGAACTGGAAAGCAAGGACTCCCGCGCGCCTGAACTGCCGTTCCGCCGCATGAAGGTGCGGCTGAAAAAGGAAATCGTCACGATGGGCGAGCCGGATATCGACCCGCTTCAGGGCGTGGGGCGGTATGTGGCGCCGGAAGACTGGAACGCGCTGATTTCCGATCCGGATACGATCCTGATTGATACGCGCAACGATTATGAAGTGGCGATTGGGACGTTCAAAGGCGCGGAAGATCCCAAGACGAAATCATTCCGCGAATTTCCCGAATGGTTCCGTAAGCGTCGGCAGGAACTGGAAGCGGAAGGCCGTCTGCCGAAGATCGCGATGTTCTGCACGGGCGGTATCCGCTGCGAAAAATCAACGTCCTTTGCGCTGGCGGAAGGTGTGGATGAAGTCTATCACCTCAAGGGCGGCATCCTGAAATATCTGGAGACCGTGCCCGAGGAAGAGAGTCTGTGGGAAGGCGAGTGCTTCGTGTTCGACCAGCGTGTGTCGGTGAAGCACGGGCTTGAGGTCGGGACTTATGACGTGTGCCATGCCTGTCGTCGTCCATTGAGTGACAAGGACAAGGCTTCGGCTCTGTTCGTACAGGGTGTGTCGTGCCCGCATTGCCATAACGAACGCACGGAAGAGCAGCGCCATCGCTATGCCGAGCGTGAGCGGCAGGAAGCGCTGGCTCAGGCGCGGCAGGTTGGGCATCTGGGGGTTCGGCAGAAATAAGTGAGAAGAAAAGATACTTCTCTATACTCAGCTTGATTGCCGTTCCCGATTAGGGGAACGGCTTGATGTTATGTGCCCAAATCATTATCGGCTTCTTTCGCCGTCATCTTGGCAACGCACGGGATTGGAATGGTTTTTTTGAAAGCTGACCTTTGTTAGCAGTCAGCCGTTAAAACCTCATTCAGAGTGTCCAGCGGCATGGAGGCACTTTGTGCACTGGTTGGGAATACGCCGGCGCGAACATCCTCAGCATATTCCCTGACCGTTTTTTCAATAGCTGCGCCAATCTCTGCAAAGCGTTTGGCGTGTCGAGGCGTCTTGTTGTCATAGAGCCCAAGAATGTCGTGCCAGACTTGTACTTCTCCATCACAATGTGGTCCTGCGCCAATCCCGATGACGGGAATAGACAGCCGCTTTGTAATGACTTCAGCCAGAGGAGCCGGAACGACTTCGAGGACAATCGCAAATGCGCCAGCCTGCTCCAGCGCCACAGCATCATCCAGAAGTTGCCGTGCCGCTGAGGCTTCGCGTGCTTGAACTTTTAGCCCGATTTGATGCTGTGCCTGAGGCGTCAGACCAAGATGTCCCATGACGGGGACGCCCATGGCGGTCAGGTGATTCACCATGGGGAGGATTTCTTGGCCACCTTCCAGCTTGATCGCCTGTCCTCCACCTTCCTGCATGACGCGGCGGGCCGAAGAGATGGCATCCGGCATAGTCGCATAACTCATGAACGGGAGATCAACCACGACGAGTGCTGAACGGCTGGCGCGTGTCACCATTTTTGCATGAAGAATCATGTCATCCACAGTCATTGGTAATGTGGTGTCATAACCATGCACCACCATTCCGGCGGAATCTCCGACCAACAGCATCGGAATACCCGCCCGTTCGGCGATCAGGGCAGAAGGGTAGTCATAGACGGTCAGCATCGGAATTCTTTCGCCAGCGACCTTCATTTTGCGGATACCATCAACTGTCTGCCGTTTGATCACGATTTATCCTTCTGCCTTTAAAAATTTCTATGATAGCCGGCATGTAGGCGCTGTTATATCTTGGATCTACAGTGCCTTGCAGAATAATCTGGCAGATTTAAATCATCGGTGCTGCCAGACCGGCAATGCCTCCCTCATCCCCGACAAAATATCGGTCAAAGAGGGAGGGGCTTGTTTTTCGTCTGAACCGTTTTGTTTTGACGGATTTAATCCGGTTTAAGCTTTGGCTTTGTTGCAGGAGCCGGCAGGACGACCTCTAGGTTTCTTTTCAGTGTCGGCTTTTTCGGCTGCCTTTTCCTTGGCGGTTTGGGCCTTTTTTGCGGCTATACGTTCGGTTTTTGGGGGCGGCAGGCTGGCGGCGAGCATGGCTTGTGTGATTTTGGTGGCCGTGACTTTGCGGGGCTGTCTTGCGCCGGGCGCGTCCAGCAGCGGGGCGAGGAAGCGGCCCGTATGGCTGGCTTTGCATGCGGCGATGTCCTCCGGCGTTCCGGCTGCGACGACCTGACCGCCGCCGTCTCCGCCTTCGGGGCCGATATCGATCAGCCAGTCGGCTGTCTTGATGACTTCAAGATTGTGCTCGATGACCAGCACCGTGTTGCCCTGATCGACGAGGGTGTGCAGCACTTCGAGCAGCTTGCGGACATCTTCCGTATGCAGGCCGGTTGTGGGTTCGTCGAGGATATAGACTGTGCGGCCGGTGGCGCGTTTGGCCAGTTCCTTTGACAGCTTGACGCGCTGGGCCTCGCCGCCCGAGAGCGTTGTGGCCTGCTGGCCGAGGGCGACATAGCCCAGCCCGACCTGTTGCAGGATGGCGAGACGGTCGCGGATTTTCGGCGCGGCCTGAAAGAACGGCAGGGCCTCGTCCACGGTCATGGCCAGCACGTCCGCGATGGACTTGCCGCGGAACTTCACGTCCAGCGTTTCGCGGTTGTAGCGTGCGCCTTTGCAGGTGTCGCAGGTCACGTACACGTCCGGCAGGAAGTGCATTTCGATTTTGAGAACACCGTCGCCCTGACAGGCTTCGCAGCGACCGCCCTTCACGTTGAAGGAGAAGCGGCCCGGCTTGTAGCCGCGCGCTTTGGATTCAGGAAGTTCGGCGAACCAGTCGCGGATCGGGGCGAACAGGTCCGTATAGGTCGCGGGGTTGGAGCGCGGGGTCCGGCCGATCGGGGACTGGTCGATCTCGATGATCTTGTCGAGATTGTCCACGCCTTCCAGACGGTCATAGGGCAGCGGCGTCTGGCTCGATTTCATGAGCTGGCGGGACAGCGCCTTGTACAGCGTGTCGATGACCAGCGTGGATTTGCCGCCACCCGAGACGCCCGTGACGGCGATGAAGGTGCCGAGCGGGAAATCGACCGTCAGGTCTTTGAGGTTGTTGCCGCGTGCGCCGTGCAGGGTGAGCATGCCGCTGGACTTGCGGCGTTCGGTCGGGACGGGAATGACCTTGCGGCCTGACAGATAGGCGCCGGTGATGCTGCTGGGGTTTTCGGCGACCTCTGCGGGGGTGCCGACGGCGATGACCTGTCCGCCGAGCTTGCCTGCACCCGGTCCCATGTCGATCAGGTAGTCGGCGGCGCGGATGGCATCCTCGTCATGTTCGACGACAATGACGGTATTGCCGAGGCGCTTGAGGCGGTCGAGCGTACCAAGCAGGCGTTCGTTGTCGCGCTGATGCAGGCCGATGGAGGGTTCGTCCAGCACATACAGAACGCCCGTCAGGCCCGAACCGATCTGCGATGCCAGACGGATGCGCTGGCTCTCGCCGCCGGACAGGGTTGCGGAGCCGCGCGAGAGGGTGAGGTAGTCCAGCCCGACATCGTCGAGGAAGTGCAGACGGTCGGTGATCTCGCGCAGGATGCGGCGGGCGATCTCGGCGCGCTGGGGCGTGAGGGTGGCTTCCACGCCGGAAAACCAGTCGAGCGCCTTGCGGATCGGCATGTCCGAGGCTTCGGCGATGTTGAGGTCGCGGACCTTCACGCACAGGGCTTCAGGTTTGAGGCGTGCGCCGTGGCAGGCATGGCAGGGTTTTTCGGACTGATAGCGCGACAGTTCTTCGCGGACCCACATGCTGTCCGTCTGGGCCATGCGGCGGCGCAGGTTCTTCAGTACGCCTTCGAAAGGCTTGGTGACGATGTGGACCTTCCCGCCATCGGTATAGGGAATGTCGATCGGCTCTTTGGAACCGTTGATGATGAGGTCTTGCGTGGCGGGCTGGAGGTCGGACCAGGGCGTGTTCATGTCATCGCCGCAATGGCGGGCGAGTGCGGCGAGCGTCTGGTCGTACCAGTCCGTGCTCGCACCCTTCCACGGGGCGATGGCGCCTTCGGCCAGCGTCAGGCTGTCATCCGGGACAATCAGATTTTCGTCGAAATGGGTTTCGGTGCCGATACCGTCGCAGACAGGACAGGCGCCCATTGGGGCGTTGAAGGAGAACAGGCGCGGCTCAATCTCCTCGATCGTGAAACCGGAGACGGGGCAGGCGAAGCGGGACGAGAACACGACATGCGCCGGGGCTTCTTTTTCGCCTGCACGTTTGACTTCCTCGGCGTATGCCAGACCGTCCGAGAGTTCGAGCGCGGTCTCGAAACTGTCGGCGAGGCGGGATTCGAGACCTTCCTTGACGACGATCCGGTCCACCACGACCTCGACCGTGTGGCGTGTCTTGCGGTTCAGTTCCGGGGCCTCGGCGATTTCATACAGTTCGCCGTCGATCTTCACGCGGGTGAAGCCCTTGCGCGTCAGTTCGGCCAGTTCGCGTTTGCAGTCGCCCTTGCGATCCCGGACGACGGCTGCGAGCAGCATCAGGCGCATTCCGTCCGCCATGGCCATGACGCGGTCCACCATCTGGCTGACGGTCTGCGCCTCGATCGGCAGGCCGGTCGCGGGGGAATAGGGGATGCCCACGCGCGCCCAGAGCAGGCGCATGTAGTCGTGGATTTCCGTGATCGTACCCACGGTCGAGCGGGGGTTCTTGGATGTGGTTTTCTGCTCGATCGAGATGGCCGGAGAGAGACCCTCGATGGAGTCCACATCCGGCTTGCCCATCAGTTCGAGGAACTGGCGGGCATAGGCGGACAGGCTCTCCACATAGCGCCGCTGGCCCTCGGCATAGATCGTGTCGAAAGCCAGGGAAGATTTTCCGGAGCCGGAGAGCCCCGTGATGATCGTCAGGGAATCACGGGGGATCGTGGCATCGATATTCTTGAGATTATGGGCGCGGGCCCCACGGACGCGGATCGAATGATTGTCTGGAAAGCTCACGGAGACCCCGGAATATGGAGAAAAGGCGATTGTGAAAGCTGAAACGCCCCAAGAAGGACGCTGGATCAATTATAGATGGGCGTTTAGGATAGGATGAAAAGAACAATTCGAGAAAATTGGTTGGGACGGGAATGGCAGGCAGCGTCAACAAGGTGATTCTGGTCGGAAATCTGGGCAAGGACCCGGAAGTCCGCAACACGCAGTCGGGGGCGAAGATCGTCAACCTGACCGTTGCGACGTCCGATACCTGGAACGACAAGCAGTCGGGTGAGCGCAAGGAGCGCACCGAGTGGCATCGCGTGGTGATCTTCAACGAGCGCACGGCCGATGTTGCCGAGCGTTACCTGCGCAAGGGCCGCAAGGTTTATATCGAGGGCGAACTCCGCACCCGGAAGTGGACCGACCAGTCCGGCCAGGAAAAATACACGACCGAAGTCGTGATCGACCGTTTCCGCGGCGACCTGGTGCTGATCGACAGCAATCGCGGCGGTGGCGGCGATGATGGCGGTTTTGACAACGGTGGTGGCTATGGCGGTGGTGGCGGCTTCGGCGGCGGAAGCCGGGGCGGCTCGGGTGGTTTCGGCGGTGGCTCCCGCGGGAACACGGGCAGTGCTTCGGGTGGAAACCGCTCGGGTGGCAGCAATGGTGGCTGGGATGCCCCGCCGGACAACGATCTGGACGACGAAATCCCGTTCTGAGTGCGCCGTTTTGCTAGCCATTTCAAGCACTTACGCGCAATCGTGATTATGGACTATCAGGATGTCCATTGCAAGCCTGACCTACCTCTGTCTGGCAACAGGCTGTAATCGGCGAAAGCCGAAGGGGGAAAGTAGCATGTCAGGAAAAGGCGCAGCGCGGCAAAGCAGTCGAGCAAGCGGGCGTCATTGCAAGTCGCACAAGGTTAAGCCTGGATTGGTTGAATCGTAGATCTGAGTGAACTTGGGATGTTGATGGCGTAGGACTGTTGAGACGCCATCTCGGAGATTGAGACGGAGAGATTAGAACGCCGTCTCACCTGATGTCTCTGACACCTGCCCGGCGAGGGTGGTCAAGGATTGAATGCGGAACCTAAATGCGACGACTTGAGTGGTTGGAAATGCGGGATCGCCTAAGTTGGTCAACTTGCTGACCAATATGGTGACGGAGCTTTCATAGTACCCAACGTGGGGTCGTAATGGGCCTTGCAGCCGGTATCCAATCCGGCCTGAAACGACGGTATAAGCAGGCAGCAATGGCTGTGAAACCCGGCGAGGTAAGGGGGAAGGAAAGCAGTTTGTAGTAACGCTTTCTGATGATGAAGGGAGGGCAGTCAGTGCTGTCCGATCGAACCAGCAGAGCTTTGGAAGGCGTCAGTGGAGCAGTCCGCTCAGGCGCGAAGGTCAAAAAGCTACACAAAATCATGAGAAATCATGAGGATTTGTGGCTGACGGCCTACGCACGTATTCAATCGAACCGAGGGGCTCTGACCCGAGGTGTAGATGACAATACGCTGGACGGTTTTGGCATGGGACGACTGCAAGACCTTATGGCCTCCATAAGAGACGGCAGCTATCGTCCTAAACCTGTCCGTAGGATGTATATCCTGAAGGACCCTAAAAATCCCAACGGGAAGAAACGCCCTTTGGGTATACCAACTGGAAACGACAAACTGGTGCAGGAGGTTGCCCGCACTCTACTGGAAATCATTTATGAGCCGATCTTCACAGAACGCTCACATGGTTTTCGGCCGAGTCGATCATGCCATACCGCACTACTGGAAATCGTCGATAGCTGGAAGGGAACGAAATGGATATGCGAAGTTGACATCAAGGGATACTTCGACAGCATCGACCATGAAAAACTGATCAGTATTCTGGAAGCCCAAATCGACGATAAGGCTTTCATCAAGCTGATCGAACTGTTTCTCAAGGCGGGCTACCTTGAGAATTGGAAGTACAACGCAACCTACACGGGAACACCGCAAGGAGGCGTAATCTCTCCAATTCTGGCAAATATTTATCTCCATGAACTCGATAAGTTCATGGACGAGAAGATACGCGCCTTCAACAAGGGAAAGCGAAGAAAGCCCAACAAGGAGTATAGGGCACTCATCTACCAAATCGGGCGTCGCAGGGAGTTCATCCGACAGCATGGGGAAACCCATGAAAAGTCAGTGATCTACCTGGCCGAAATGGAAGAACTGAGCAAAAAGCTGAGAACCCTTCCAAGTGTGGATATGCATGATCCGGAGTTCAAGCGATTGCACTATGTGCGATACGCAGACGACTTCCTGATCGGTATAATCGGCACAAAAGAAGAAACCACACAGATTATGGCCGACGTGACTGATTTCGTTGAGAAATCGCTCAAGTTGACTGTATCTCGGGAGAAATCCCGGCTGGGCGCTCTCGATAAAGGAGCGTTATTTCTGGGTTACGGAATTACGGCTCGCATCATGCCCAAGCAGATGAAGTGTAAGGTTGGAACGGCAGCAGGACGTGATGTCTATGCGACAAAACGCACTGTTACGTCCCACATTCACCTGTCTGTGCCGGAAGATCGAATCCGGAATTTCGCACAGAAATGTGGTTACGGAACTTATGACACTGGCCTGAAGGACATTCGGGCGCGGATCATGATGACAAATCTTTCAGATTTTGAAATCGTCTCGAAATTCAACTCAGAATTGCGAGGATTTGCAAACTACTACTCTCTTGCTCCAAAATACTACCTGAACAAGTTGGAGTGGATGGCTCACATCAGTCTCTACAAAACCTTGGGACGGAAGCATGGCGAAACATGGGCGAAGTGGTTTCGGCGAATAAGGAACGATGGTCGCTCCTTGAGATTCGAGAAAAATGGGGAAATCAACTATCTTCGCGTCTATTCACTGATAGATCGGAGAAAGTCTGACATTCCTATGAACGTGGATAAAAAGCCCAACCTCTTCAATTTTGATGGACGGTCTGAGCTTCTAACGCGTTTAGGTGCGAATCGGTGTGAATATTGCGGCGATGAAAACGGACCTTTTGAGATCCATCATGTCAGGAAACTGAAGGATGTCTCAAAGGGGACAGAAAAGTGGAAGCAACTGATGATCCAGCGGCAACGCAAAACATTGGTGCTTTGCAAATCCTGTCACACCGACCTTCATCGTGGGAAACTGCCGGATAATCGCTTTGCTGCTTAATACTGCAAATGGAGAGCCGGATGCGGCGAAAACTGCAAGTCCGGTTCGGAGGGGGGATAACGGGAAACCCATCTTGGGACCACGTATCCTACCCTACTCCTGTCAGAAAAAACGGGTAGCAGATAAAAAATGGCGGATTTCAGCCGACATCCGCCATGGCGGGGCTTTTCCGTCAGCCCTCAGGCCGGGTCTTAAAAGACCGCAGTTTCCTTTTCTGATCGTGGTGACCATGCGATTCTGAAAAGGGAAAGTGAAATCTTAAGTGTCTATCGGTTCATAAGCATCACTTATGAACCGGGGATGCGCTCGTCCGGGAAAAGGCAATAAAAAAGGTCGGCGCATTCCTGCACCGGCCTTTCCGTATTCCTGCTTTTCAGCGGGACTCAGGCTTCGACGTAAGCCTTGAGAATGGTGTCGGGGTCCTTGACCACGCCGCCGGCGCCCGAACCGCGCTTGATCTGGTCCACGTATTCCATGCCTTCGATCACCTTGCCGACGATCGTGTACTGACCGTTCAGATGCGGGCTGTCAGCGAACATGATGAAGAACTGGCTGTTGGCGGAGTGCGGGGCCATCGTGCGGGCCATGCCCACCGTGCCGCGCTCGAACTTGGCCTTGTCCGTGAATTCGGCCTTGAGGTCCGGATAGGAGCTGCCACTCGTGCCGGTTCCCGTCGGATCGCCACCCTGGGCCATGAAGCCCTCGATCACGCGATGGAATGCCACGCCGTTATAGAACCCTTCGGTGGCCAGGAGCTTGAGGCGCTCGCACGCCAGCGGGGCCAGGTCAGGGCGCAGCTCGATGACGACCTTGCCAGTCTTGAGTTCGAAAACCAGCTTGTTGCCGTCGGGCACTGCAGTATCGGACATCTTGGAACCTTCCAGAAAACATTGAAGATTCCTATGTCGGCCCTCGGCCCAGTTTCGACAAGACGATACGTGCAACATCTTCGCTGACGAAGGGAGAAATATCGCCCCCCAGCCGCGCGATTTCCTTCACGATCCTGCTGGCCGTGCTGCGATGTTCTTCAGAAGACAGCAGGAAGACCGTCTCGATTTCCGGCGCCAGACGACGCAGCGCGCCGGAAAGCTGGCTTTCATAGTCGAAGTCCCCGCCGGACCGCAGTCCGCGCACGACCGTGCCTGCGCCCGCCTGGCGGACGGCATCGACCAGCAGCGTATCGAAGCCCACGACCTCGATCCGCCCGCCATGAGGCAGCTTGTCCACTTCATGGCGCAGGGCGGCAAGGCGCGCGTCCAGATCCAGCAGCGGCTGCTTGCCTTCATTGACCGCTACGCCGACCAGAAGCCGGTCGAACAGGGCCGAGGCCCTGTGGATGATGTCAAGATGCCCGAACGTGACCGGATCGAACGTGCCAGGATAAAACCCGACACGCGGATCAGTCCGCATCTCAGGCGTCAGGTGCAGCATCGTCACCTGCGGAGGGGGCTTCGGGAGCCGCGTCCGAAGCGGGCTCGTCGGTATCGCCTTCTTCCGTGTCGTCTTCGAGAACAGGGAACACGCAGATGACCGTTTCGCTGTCATTCAGGCGGAACAGCGTCACACCGCTGGCCTGACGGGACATGACACGGACCTGCGACACCGGCAGGCGGATCAGGCGGCCCGTATCCGTCACCAGCATGACGTCCGTGCCATCGAGCGTCGGCAGGGTGCCCACCACTTCCTTGCCGCGACGGTTCGCGGAGAAGGTCATGTTGGTGATGCCCTGACCACCACGGCCCGACACGCGGTAGTCATAAGCCGAGGAGCGACGGCCGAAGCCGCCATCCGTTACGGTCAGGAGGATTTCCTCCTGCTGCTCCAGTTCCTCGAAACGCTCCTGCGTCAGATCGCCCGTGATCTCGACGGTTTCCTCATCGCCGGAAACGGTCTCGTCCTCGGCGCTGTCATCCAGAGCGGCATTTTCGGCGCGGCGCTTGGCATTGGCCATGCGCAGATAGGCCGCACGTTCCTCGACGCTGGCATCCACGTGATTGAGGATGCACAGCGAGATGACCGCATCGCCCTCGCCCAGACGGATGCCGCGCACGCCCGTGCTGCCACGGCCGGCGAATACGCGCAGTGTTTCGTCCGTGATCTGGAAGCGGATGCAGCGCGCATTCTTCGTCGCCAGGAAGACGTCCTGACCTTCACGGCAGGTCGCCACGCCGATGAGGGAGTCGCCCTCATCCAGTTTCATGGCGATCAGGCCGGACGCGCGGATATTGCGGAAATCGCTCAGACGGTTGCGGCGCACATTACCGCTGGCCGTGGCGAAGGCGAGGTGCAGGTCTTCCCACAGATCCTCGTCCTGCGGCAGCGGAAGGACGGCCGTGATGGAGTCCGTTCCCAGTTCGGGCAGCAGATTGACCAGCGCGCGGCCCTTGGCGGTCGGCGCGGCTTCCGGCAGGTGCCAGACCTTCATCCTGTAGGCCTTGCCGCCCGAGGAGAAGAACATCACCCACTGATGCGTGTGCGCATTGAAGCTGCGGACGATGATATCGTCCCCACGGCGCCCGGAGGCCGTGCGGCCACGGCCGCCCCGGTTCTGGGAGCGGAAGACCTCCAGCGGCGTGCGCTTGATGAAGCCGTCGCGCGTGATGGTGACGACCATCTGGCCCGGTTCGATCAGGCTTTCATCCGTCTGGTCACCGAGTGCGTCGGAAATTTCCGTCACACGCGGTGTGGCGACTTCCGCACGGGCGGCCAGAAGCTCTTCGCGCATGACTTCCATGCGGCGCGGGCGGCTCTCGATAATGGCCAGCAGTTCGCCGATCTTCTGCGCGACTTCGCCCAGTTCGCCCTGGATTTTCTCGCGCTCCAGACCCGTCAGGCGTTGCAGGCGCAGTTCAAGAATACCGCGCGCCTGCGCTTCCGTCAGACGGACCTTGCCATCGATGATGACATTGCCCTCGTCATGGATCAGTTCCAGCAGCGGGACGACTTCCGAAGCGTCCCACTCCCGCGCCATCAGCGATTCACGGGCCGTGGCGGCGTCCGGTGCCGCACGGATCAGCGCGATGACCTCATCGATATTGGCGACGGCCAGAACCAGACCGACCAGCAGATGTCCGCGGTCGCGGGCCTTGTTCAGATCAAACCGGGCGCGGCGCAGAATGACTTCTTCGCGGAACCGCAGGAAGGCTTCCAGGATGTCCTTGAGGCCCATCGTCCGCGGCTTGCCGTCGTCGAGTGCCAGCATGTTGGCGCTGAAGGACGTCTGAAGCTGCGTGAAGCGGTAGAGCTGGTTCAGCACCACATCCGGGGTCGCATCGCGCTTGAGTTCGATGACAACACGCATACCCGAACGGTCGGACTCGTCGCGGATGTCGGAAATGCCTTCGATTTCCTTGGACCGTACCAGATCGGCGATTTTTTCCTGCAACGTGGCCTTGTTCACCTGATACGGGATCTCGGTGATGATAATGGCCTGACGGTCCTTGCGGATTTCCTCGATTTCGGCGCGTGCGCGCACCGGAATGGAGCCGCGACCCGTCTCATAGGCGCGACGGATGCCGCTGCGGCCCATGATGATGCCACCCGTCGGGAAATCCGGACCCGGGATGATCTGCATCAGTTCGTCGAGTTCGATGGCCGGATTGGCGATCATGGCCAGCGTGGCGTCAATGACCTCACCCGGATTATGCGTCGGGATGTTGGTCGCCATGCCGACGGCAATACCGGCCGCGCCATTGACGAGCAGGTTCGGGAAGACAGCCGGAAGGACCTTCGGCTCGTTCTCGCTTTCATCATAGTTCGGCTGGAAATCGACCGTATCGCGGTCGATATCGTCCAGCAGGAAGGACGACGCCTTGGCCAGACGGGCCTCGGTATAACGCATGGCGGCCGGGCTATCGCCATCGACCGAGCCGAAATTGCCCTGACCGTCGATCAGCTTGACGCGCATGGACCAGTGCTGCGCCATCCGGACCATGGCGTCATAGATCGAGCTGTCACCATGCGGATGGTATTTACCCATCACGTCACCGACCGCACGGGCCGATTTGCGATAAGGCTTGTCGGCCGTGAAGCCGCTTTCGCGCATGGCATAGAGAATACGGCGATGGACCGGCTTCAGACCGTCCCGCACATCCGGCAGCGCGCGCGATACGATCACGGACATCGCATAGGCCAGATAGGAGGAGCGCATTTCCTCCTCGATCGTCACAGGAAGACGGCCGGAAGGGGTCAGATCAGTCGGCTCGGTCAGCTCGGTCAAGACAGGTCACCACGCTAGAATTCGGTTTTTCCAGCATACCGCATGCGTCGCCATCACGCCACACCCGGCTCCTGAAGGGGGCTGTCCTGTCGTGGAAGTTCCTGATTCCCCCTTGGGCCGGAAATGTCATGTGTCCAGAATTTTCACGAGTTTGTGCGCAATACGGGTTAGAGTTTGCATATTATTAACTTGATGAAGCCATATGGCATGGTTAGTAATTCCAAAATATATCCCCGGCACGTCTGCGCCGGTCATCTTTCTGGAAGATCTCATCATGGCCGATACGTCCAACGTCAATGACGCCCTGCCCCCCGGCAGCGAAACCATCCAGTACAACAGCGACGAAACCAGCTTCCATAACCGTGATTACGCATGGCGCTGGGTTGGGCCTGCCACGGGTGGCGACTGGTCCGATCCGAGCAACTGGGTTCTGAGCGACGCTGGAAATCCCGTCGATACGACCGGCGCCTCCTTCAGTGGCTGCGCTATTCCCCAGAGCGAGCAGAATGCTGATGTCAATGTCGGTTCCTCCGACAATACTCCGAGCGTGGTTGTTTCGAATGCCGTGCTTTACAACCAGATCCGCAGCCTCAGCATCTGGCAGAACAGCACCCTGAAAATCACCGCTCAGGGCGACAACGGAAACGTTTTCGCAACGGCCGGGGTGGAAAACTACGGCACACTCATCATCGACACGCCGTCCAAGGTCGAACTCGGTGGCGTCACCGCTGGCGACGGTACCCTGACGATCATGAATAATGATGGGAACGTGACGTTTGACGACGGGCAGCTGAACAACGGCACGCTGAACCTGATCAACTCGTCCCTCGGCAGCGTGACGTCTCCTGTGACGGTCGCCGGTGGTACGATCAATCTCCAGCAGGACAGCACGCTCGTTGCGAACCTGTATGGCGAAGGTTCCACGATCAATGTTGATCCGGCGACCACCAATACGCTGTATGTCAACGACCGTTATTCGAATGACAGTGGGTCTGTTCAGGGCGTCACCATCAATGGCGTTTCCGAAAACACCCATTTCGGCATTCTGAGCGGTTCTTCCAAGCCGGCAGCCGCTACCTATACCGAGAATTCCGACGGGTCTTATAGCCTGACGATCACTCTCGATAACGGCCATTCCATCACCTATCCGACCGTCAATATGGCAAAGGGCTACACGCCCGCCGCGCAGGCGACGATCGTGCAGGATGGTTCCAAGGGCTGGCTGATCGAGGATGCCGGCACGGCAACCGCTCCGGCTTCCTATACCACCAGCGACCTGCATCAGCAGATGGCCTCTACAGCCGCTGCTGCCGCAAGTGCTGGTGGAGACACGTCCCAGTACAGCACCAACAGCGTCAGCTATCACCAGCATGACGGCAGCTGGCGCTGGACAGGCCCGTCAACGGGTGGCGACTGGTACGACCCGAAGAACTGGACGCTCTACGACGATCAGGGCCATGTGGTTGATACGTCCGACAGTTCCTTCAGCGGTAATGCTGTTCCGCAGAGCCAGCAGAACGCGGATGTCAATGTCGGTTATTACGGCAACACCACGCCGAATACCGTCGTCGCCAATGCCCCGTCCTACAACCAGATCCGCAGTCTCAGCGTCTGGCAGAACAGTACGCTGGAAATCACCGCGCAGGGTGGCAGCGGCTATAGCGGTTATGTTTTCGCAACCGCGGGTTTCGAAAACGACGGCACAATCGTTATTAACACGCCATCGCAGGTCGAACTCGGCGGCGTTACGATGAACCGTGACGACGGTACGATCACGATCATGAACAACGACAACAACGTCGTGTTCGATGGAAACAGCGTGAACAACGGTGGCACGATCAATCTGATCAACGCCACGCTGGGAAGTGTCAGCGATCCGATCTGGATCAACGGCGGTACGGTCAACCTGTCGCAGGGCAGCAGCCTCTTCCTGAATCCGGGCGAGAGCATCAACACCATCAATGTTGATCCGAACTCGGTGAACACGGTTTACGTTGAAGCCAACGGCTACCTGCATAACGACTCCACCAACAGCCAGGGTGTTGTCATCAACGGGGTCTCGGCCAACACGCATTTCGGTATTTCCGGCGTGTCTTCCGCTCCCACGGCAGCCACCTATACGCCGAATAATGACGGCTCCTACACGCTGACGATCACGCTGGCCGACGGCCGCGAGCTGACATACGGCAACATCCACACGGCTGACGGCTTCGTTCCCGCCCTCCATGCGTCCCTCGTTCAGGACGGCAGCAATGGCTGGATCGTGGAAGACAGCAGCAATGCTCCCTGTTTCCTGGCGGGCAGCATGATCCGCACACCGGAAGGGGATGTCGCGGTTGAAACCCTGCGTCTGGGCAGTGCTGTGGTGGCTTTTGTCAACGGCGAAGCCATCGAGCGGACCGTGAGCTGGATCGGACGGGCACATAAGGTCGCGAGAACGGGCCTGGGCGATGCGGAAGCCGGTTACCCGGTCCGGATCATGAAGGATGCGATTGCACAGGGCGTGCCTTACAAGGACATGCTCGTCACGCCGGAACACTGCCTGTTCATCAACGGCGGCTTCATACCCGCCCGTATGCTCGTGAACGGCCGTTCGGTGATCTATGACCGCGCCTTTGCCGCTTACGATTATTTTCATGTGGAAACGGCGGAGCATTCGGTCATCATGGCTGACGGCATGCTGACCGAGAGCTATCTCGACACGGGCAACCGCCGCTCCTTCCGTCAGGAGGGCACGGTCGTTTCGCTGGGTGGTCGCGAGCGTAACTGGAACGACGACGCGGCAGCCCCGCTGGTTGTCAGCCGCGAGGTGGTCGAACCAGTCTTCCGTGAGATCGAGGCCCGGGCCATCGCAGCCGGTCTTGAGAATATCATCGAGGCTCCGGCCCTGACCGAAGAGTCCGGTCTGCACCTCGTCACCAGCACGGGCCAGACCATCCATCTGGTCCGGACGGCCAATGGTCGCGCGATGTTCATGATCCCGTCCGATGTGACGGAAGTGCGCCTTGTGTCCCGTACCTTCCGTCCGAGCGAGACGGTCGGACCGTTCATGGATGACCGTCGTCAGCTTGGCGTTCTGGTGGGTGACGTCACGCTGTTCGACTCGGGCGATACGATCCGCATCGATCAGCATCTGACCGATGCCGGTCTGGCAGGCTGGGACGTTCAGGACGATGCGGCCGCCCGCTGGACCAACGGCAACGCCGTGCTGTCCCTGACAGCCCGCCAGCCGAACAGCCTCGGCATGCTGGCCATTCAGGTTCTGGCAGCAGGTCCGTACATTCTGGCTTCTGAAGGTGAAGCCGAAACGGCTCACACCGCCTGAGACCAGACGGTCTGAAACGGAAAAAGCCTCATCCCTTCGGGGGTGGGGCTTTTTTTTGTCCATTTTCCCCGTATGGCGTAGGGCACGGCCCCAACGAGAAAAGGCGCCCCTGTATGGGACGCCTTTTCCTGTGGGACAGTCTGGGAGCGGGTTCAGAAGTTGGCGTTGATCCGTCCGTAGTAGTAACCGCCGGTGATGGGCACCTGCAGCGAGAACTGATCGTAGATCTGGGCGCCGCGGGAGTTATTGACCTGCGGGACGCGACGGGGGCGGACGTTGAAGATGTTGTTCGCGCCGATCGCCAGATGCCAGTTGCTGTTGAAGCGGTAGCCGACTTCGATATCCGTCAGCCAGCGCGGCGTATTCTTGAACTGCGCAAAGCAGCTGTTGGAATAGGCTAGGCTTCCACCGCTCGGGCAGGGGAGCGTCTTGTCCGCCCAGTCATAGTAGGTCAGCATGGACGTGGTTTCGCCATACCGTGTCTGGCGGACGTTGAAGTCCCATTTTCCGACCGTGTACAGCGCGTTCAGGATGATCTTGCTGCGCGGGTAGGCGGTCGTGATGTAGGCGATGTTCTGCGCATTCAGCAGCGGATTGCCGTTGGTGTCGGTACCGTTGTGGTGCAGGCGGGTGCGGTTCAGGTCCAGTGCCATGCTGAGGTTCAGGTTCCCGGCATTGTGGAAGCGGATCATGTAGTCCGCCTTGATATCCAGACCCTGCGTGCGGGTGCTGGCGCCGTTGGTCATGTAGTACGCGGATACGTTGTCGGCCGTGATGCTGTTGAGGGGCAGGGAGTATCCCATGGCCTCGATGGCCTCGATGGCGGACTCGCCCTTGACGGTGCCACCACCCACGATGCGGTCACGCAGATTGATCTGGTAGACATCCGCTTCCACGTGGAAGTTCTTCACCGGCTCCACGACGATACCGCCGCTGGCACTGACGGAACGTTCCGGTTTCAGTGCGCTTGCACCCAGGACACGGGCGGCCGTTGAACTGACGGGCAGTAGGCCGGAGGCGCCGGTCGGATCCACGTTCATGGCGCTGTAGTGCTGCTCGGCCAGGGTGGGCGCACGGAAGCCGGTGCTGATCGTGCCACGAAGCGCAATCTTGCTGGTCACGTCATAACGGGTCGAGACCTTGCCGTTCTCCGTGTTGCCGACATCGGTGTAGTGCTCGAAACGCCCGGCGAAATCGAGATCCCAGTGCTTGAGCGGGTGGAAGTCGCCATCGACATAGGCCGCCCAGATGTCGCGGCTCCAGTTGCCGGCACTGTTGGGGCCGAGACCGGCATAGCCCTGCGTCCCGCCCAGTTCATAGGACGGGGGCGTGCCGGCCTTGATCTGATAGGTTTCGAGGCGATGCTCGCCACCGAAAGCCAGCGTCATCGGAACGGTATGGGCAATGTTGAACTGGCGGCGGAAGTCCAGATTGTTGGTCCACTGCGCCATGCGATAGGTCTCGGCGCGCGTGGAGCTGGGCGACCAGCCGCAGCCATCGGTCGAATAATAGGACGATGTCGGATCGGTCGAGCAGGTGCTGGCGAGCATGCCTGTATTGGCGGTGTTCTTGTTGCCGATCTTGTTGCCGTCAGCACCATAAGTGGTGCTCAGGTCCCAGTCGAACCCAAAGAAATTGTCGCCTTTGAGGCCGAGCGTGGCGGCGTAATCGTTCTCTTCCGATGTTTCGAGCGGGGAGAAGCCAGCCGGGTACATGGTCGGCGCGATCGCCGGGGTCCGGTAGTTTTCGTACGCTTCGCCATGGCGGTGCATGTAGGTGATGAGGCCGTAGAAATTCACGCCTTCGGTAATGGTCTTGCCGAAATCGATGGCGAGGCTTTCGCGGGTTTCTTCGGGCGTGCTCATGATCTTGTTGGAATCAGCGGGCACGTTCATCGCGTTCGGAACGACACCGTTATAATATCCGGTCGTGGTGGCGTTGTTGGGCCAGCTTCCGATCAGGCGGTGGTCGCGTGCGCCGACGACCATGTGGTCGGTGTGGTAGACTTCGCCGCTGATGTGCAGGTAGCCGTCATTGCCCCATTTTACGCCACCATCGGCATCCACCTTGTACTGCCAGCCGTCGCCGTTATAGGCGTTCGCACCGGTCTGCACCGAAGTGTGCATGCCGTGAGCCTGCTTCTTGGTGATGATATTCACCACGCCGGCAATGGCGTCGGAGCCGTACATCGCGGCGGCACCGTCTTCCAGCACTTCGATATGGTCGATGGCGCTGGCGGGGATCGTGTTCAGATCAGCACCCGTGGAGCCGAACTGCGGGCCGGCATCGGCCGTGATGTTGGCCGTGTTGTGGCGGCGCTTGCCATCCACCAGCACCAGAACTTCGTTCGGGCCGAGGCCGCGCATCTGGATGGAGGATGTCAGGGCTGAGGAATCCGCGCCCATGGCCTGCACGTTGATGGAGGCATAGGTCCGGGTCAGGGCATCCGCGACGTTCATCATGCCGGAGTGGCGCAATGTTGCAGCCGAAATCACGCTGACAGGGGACGAGCTTTCGCGGGCCTTGCGGTTGGTCGCATGGGTCCCGGTGGTGACGTTGATTGTCTCGGCTTCGCCGGTGAAATTGACGTCCGTCTTCTTCTTGCGTGGTGCGGCAACGGCGGGTGTGGCCGTCGCAGCCGCAGGATGGGCAGCACTGTGAGCGGCGCTGCCGGGTTTCGCGCTGTGATGGCGTGTGACGGGATGCGCCGTGGTGGTTGCGGCCAGGGCAGACATGCAGGGCATGACGGAAACTGCCGTCGTTACAAGCAGGGAGATGCGATGCCGGTATTTCATTATTACTATCTATACCTCCATGAGACGCCGCTCTTGGGTTCAGAGGGGGTTTTGGGGATAGTAATGAGAAGATTTCGTTACGTGAAAGCAGCAAAAATGATTCTTGCAACAGTTTTCCGGATTGTTGTAAAAATACAACAAAATGTTTGTACTTCTTAAAAACGGGGAATGAAATTTCGAAAGAAATATGCTTTGGGAAATATATTTCTGATTACAGGGATGCGAGGCGCCAGCAGCGCTGTAGGGAAGGATCGTCTTGTTACTTTACCGCACCGATCTGTGTCAGTCGTCCAGGCGGACCTTGCGGTTGCGCTTGATGCTGGCCCGGTGTGATTTTCCGTCAAGGCGACGCTGCCGGGCTGCTCTTCCGGGACGGGTGGCCACGCGGAAAATGGGGCGGTGAGCCGCCTTGCGGATCATCTCTGCCAGGCGTTCGATGACGTCCTCACGGTTTCTCTGCTGTGTGCGAAAACGGCGACCCGTGATGATGATCTCGCCATTCTGGGTCGCACGGCTGCCTGCGAGTTCAATCAGGCGTGTCCGGATCCGGTCTGACAGGGACGGAGAGCGCGCGGCATCGAACCGGAGCTGTGCGGCCGTGGCCACCTTGTTGACGTTCTGTCCTCCCGGACCGGAGGCCAGGATATAGGTGACTTTCAGTTCGTCATCTTCAAGCCGGAGGCCGGGAAGAATCTCTATGGGCATCTGTTCCTTCCTTTCGGGATTGAAAACGGGGTGGATCCTGTCAGGAAACGAAGGACGTCGCGCCCATAGCCTCTTTCAGCGCGGGAGACCATGGAGCGAGGGGCGCGTTGTCAGGCGGATGGGGACGAAACCTGTTTTTCCAGGTAGCAAGGTTGACGCCCTCATGGGTTGTGGGGTAGCCAGCGTGCGGATGAACCGGTAGCTCAGTTGGTAGAGCATTCGACTTTTAATCGAATGGTCCTGGGTTCGAGTCCCAGCCGGTTCACCATTTTTCTGTAAATTCTGAAAATACCATGCAGCCTTTAACCGGACAGGCTGTGGCGCGAGGCGTTGTGGCGGCGTAGTGTGACGCGAGGAAACGATAATAAGAGGAAGCGCTGATGACGCGCGTTCGGATTGGGGTGGCGCTTGCGCTGCTGGCAGCTCTTGCGGCTTGTGGCCCGGATTATGGTGGTCAGGGATCGCGGCAGTTCCGTGGCGATGGCTACGGAAATGTCGGGGCGGGCCGGAGCAGCTACGGTTATCAGGGTGGTCCGACCTGAGTTTTTCTCAGGCCGGGAAGGTGCAGGACAGAGCGTCCTGAACCAGTTTTTCCTGCTGGGCGGCATGCACGCCTGGTAGTCCTGTTGCGGGAGAAGCCGCGCTGTCGCGACCGACATAGTCCGGGCGCTGCACGCGATGGCCGCAGCCGCGCAGGGCGCGTTCGATGCGACGGTCCACGAAAATCCAGGCGCCGTTGTTCTGCGGCTCTTCCTGGCACCACAGAACCTGTTCCGCGTCCGGGTGGCGGCCAAGCTGTTCCATCAGGGCATGATGTGGGAAGGGATAGAGCTGCTCGACACGGATGATGGCGACGTCTTCACGGTTCTGGCGCGTCCGTTCGGTCACGAGATCATAATAGACCTTGCCGGTGCACAGGATGATACGCCGTGCGCCGTCTTCCTTCGCCGGGTCCGCGATGACGGGCTGGAAGCGCGTATGCGGTCCCATGGCGTCCAGCATCGAAACCGCGTCTTTGTTGCGCAGCAGGGATTTGGGCGTGAAAACGACCAGCGGCTTGCGGCAGCGGCGCGCGATCTGGCGGCGCAGGGCGTGGAAGTAGTTTGCGGGTGTCGTGATGTTGCACACGCGCATGTTGTTTTCGGCGCAAAGCTGAAGGATGCGCTCGGGGCGGGCGGAAGAGTGTTCCGGGCCGCCGCCTTCATAGCCATGCGGCAGAAGCAGGGTCAGGCCGGAGGTTCGCAGCCACTTGGTTTCGCCCGAGGCGATGAACTGGTCGAGGATGATCTGCGCGCCGTTGGTGAAATCGCCGAACTGCGCTTCCCACAGAACCAGAGCTTCGGGATTTCCGAGGGAATAGCCGTATTCGAAGCCGAGAACGGCGTATTCGGAGAGCGGAGAATTCCAGATGTTCAGTGGGGCCTGATGGGGCGCGATATGGGTCAGGGGCGTGTCTTCGCGGCCTGTGTCCTGATCGAACAGCACCGCGTGACGCTGGCTGAACGTGCCGCGACGGCTGTCCTGACCTGACAGGCGGACGGGGTGGCCGTCCATGGACAGGGTGCCGAAAGCGAGGGCTTCCGCCGTGGCCCAGTCGAGTGGACCACCATCGCCGACGGCCTTGCCGCGCGCCGTGATCTGGCGGGCCAGACGCGGATGGACGGCCAGCCCTTCGGGGATCGTGCCGATGGCGTCTCCGACATCCTGCAGGCGGCGAAGTGGCACGCCGGTCATGGGCTGGATACGGTCCTGCTCATCCTGAAGGCGGGTGGGGTCTTCGGGGCCGTCCAGCCAGTCCGTGCCGTCGGGATGATAGGTCTTGGATTTTTCGAACTGTTCTTCCAGACGGTTCTGGAAGTGGTTCCACATCTCCTCGACCTCGGCTTCGGTCATGACGCCAGTGCGAACCAGATGCCGGGCGTAAAGACTGCGCGTTGTGGGGCGGGACTGGATGGCGTGGACCATCGCGGGCTGCGTGAAGGCGGGTTCGTCGGCTTCATTATGGCCGTGACGCCGATAGCAGACCACGTCCAGCACGATGTCGGACTGGAAGGTGCGGCGCCATTCATGCGCCAGAAAAGCACAGCGGGAGACGGCTTCGGGATCGTCGCCGTTGACGTGCAGGATCGGGGCCTGAACGGATTTGGCGATGTCGGTGTTGTGGATGCCGGAATGGGCGTCGGACTGGACGGTGGTGAAGCCGATCTGGTTGTTGATGATGACGTGAACCGTGCCGCCCGTCCGGTAGCCTTCCAGCTTCGAGAGGCTGAGGGTTTCGTACACGACGCCCTGACCGGCGAAGGCGGCGTCACCGTGGACGAGGATGCCCAGATGGTGCTGGCGGTCGTGGTCTTTCTCGCGATCCTGGTCGGCGCGGACGCGGCCAAGCACGACGGGGTCCACCGCTTCCAGATGCGAGGGGTTGGGCAGGAGCGAGATGCGGACGGTGTGGCCCGCATGTTCGAGCGTCGTGGCGGTGCCGAGATGGTATTTGACATCGCCCGAGCCCTGAATGGTGTCGGGCTTGAAGGACGCGCCGGCGAATTCGCTGAAAATGGCGGCAAACGGTTTGCGCAGGATGTTGGCCATCACGTTCAGACGGCCGCGATGGGGCATGCCGAGCGAGACGGACCGCACGTCGTCCTGTGCGGCGGCATCAATCAGGGTGCGCAGAGCGACGATGACGCTTTCGCCGCCTTCAAGGCCAAAACGACGCATGCCCATGAAGCGCTTCTGGCAGAACTGCTCGAAGGCTTCGGCGCGGGTCAGGGCGAGGAGGAGGCGCTTCTGGTCCAGCGACGGGCCGGGAACCGCCGTCTCCAGACGGTCGATCCACCACTGGCGCTGGGCGGGGTCCTGAAGATGCATGAACTCGGCGGCCGTGGTGCCGCAATAGGCACGGCGCAGGCGGGCGATCAGGTCCCGGTCGGCTCTGGGCGGGTTCAGTTCGGCAATGTCGGGGACTGGTGCCAGGCCGAGCGGGTCCAGTTTGGCGATGGCATGTCCGCGCAGGCGATAGGCGAATTTCAGGCTCTCGGCGCTGGCGTCGGTCGCGTCGTTGGTCTGGACGGTCGTGTCCGGGCCGGACAGCCGTTCGGAGCCGAGTGTTTCGAACAGGGACGCGAAGGCCGGGTCCACCGAAGCCGGGTCGTGCTGCCAGCGCGTGTGCAGCTCCGCCAGATAGACGGTGTTTTCGCCATTGATGGCGTCCCGGTCATCGCGATGGTCGCCCATGAACTCGTCTCCTGTGTCCCCGGTCCCGGGTCCTGTCTTGTGGTCGCGTTTTGTGTCACCCGGGCAGCATCTGCCCGGTCAGAGACCGAACCCGCGCTTCATGGCATCAATCCTGCGGGCGATGGACCGTTTGGCGACCGGTGTGTCTGTCTGGTCGAAGATATGGCAGGCGCCGGGCACGATTTCCAGTTCCACGGCGACACCCTGATGGATCAGACGTCGCGCATAGGCGAGATCCTCGTCCAGAAACAGATCCAGCGCCCCCACGGACAGATAGACCGGGGGCAGGCGGGACAGGTCAGTGGCGCGGGCGGGGGCGGCATAGGGTGAGACGTCAGCCGAGCCGGGCGCTACGGGATTGAGGAGGGCGGTCCACATGAAAGTATTGCTGGTGCGCGTCCACAGGAACTCACCGCCCACGGGGGAGGTATCAGGCTGGCCCGTAACCGTATGGTCGTCGAGCACGGGATAGACCAGATTCTGGAACAGGATTTCAGGCCCCTCACGGTCCCGGTTCAGAAGGGCAAGCCCGGCTGCAAGGCCGCCCCCCGCACTTTCGCCCGTCAGGCCGATGCGGGCGGGATCAATGCCGAGAGTGTCGGCGTTACGCGTGATCCAGCACAGAGTGGCGTAGGCGTCTTCGAGCGCCGCCGGGAAAGGGTGTTCCGGGGTCAGGCGGTAATCCGGGGAGATGACCACGCAGTCCAGTTCCTGTGCGAACTGGCAGAGCTGGGTTGCGGTCAGTTCGGGCTGGCCCGCGAAATAGCCACCACCATGCAGATGAAGGAGAACCGGTCGCGCAGCCGCAGACTCTTTGCGGGGGCGGACCGTAAAAAGGCGGATGGCGGGGGTGTGGTCCGACTCCGGAATGCTCAGCCGTTCGAGCGTGACGGGATAGTCCTCGGCTTGAAGAAAGGACTGCCCGGCCGCCTGTTCGAGTCCGGCGCGAAACCCGGGCAGGGAGTCCGCCGACAGATCGACAGTGGGGATCTCTTCAAGGAGCGGGAGGAGTTCGGGGAGTACGAGGGGACGGGTCGTCATCGCAGGATAGGCCTTGGCAGGGGGAATTCAGTCTGGAGTCAGTGGTCAGACTGTATAAAGGCGAAAATCTGTTCGCTCCGCCACAAAGCTGCCGCAACTTTTCAGCCTCCGGACGCGTCATGTGCAGTGACCGGTCATGAGCCGGCCTTTGTCGAGATGGGAGTTCCGCAGATGCGTGCTCTGCTGTTTCTGGCGACGATGATAGGAAATCTGCTTGTCCTGACGGGTCCTCTGGCCGCCCTTCCGGCCGCAGCGGAGAGCCTGCGCCAGGGTGAGATGTCTGTTCATACGGTTCTGACGGATGATGTCGGGCAGTCGGGCGTGGATCGCCGGCTGCTGGAATGTCGGACTGACCCGCGTCTTCTCCATACGGCCTGGAGCGGAAAGCTGCCGCTTTTTCCAGGGCCTCATGTCTGCACGGGGGGTGCGAACCGTCTGGGAGCAGGATATGTCCGTTATCTGGCGACGAGCCGGATAGTCAGGACGCATAAGCCGCTGCGGGGGTAATATTCTTTCGCAGAAGGCAGGTCTCACATGCGTGGAATAGGCCTTGTCGCCGGCGTGGGCCGCGTCTAGCCTTCCGCGCCATGAGCAGGATTTCTCTTGATTATGATGCGTTCGAGAGCGCACCCGTTGCGGAAAAACCGTTTCCGCATCTGGTGGTGCCGCATTTCATTGGCAACGATGATCTGAAGGCGGTTGTCTCCGATCTGCCGGAAATGAAATCCGGTGGCTCCTTTCCGCCGGAAGCCCTGAAGCTGACGCCGCGTGTTGCGGGCATGATTGCGGAGTTGCAGGGGCCGAAGCTCAAGGCGTTGGTGGCGGAGAAATTCGGGCTGGATCTGACGGATGCGCCGACCATGCTGACGGTGCGCGGGCGCACGCGGGAAAAGGACGGGCGGATCCATCGGGATTCGGAAGCCAAGCTGGTCACGATCCTGCTGTATCTCAATCCGCGCGGGGAAGACTGGGCCTCGCGCGATGGCTGTCTGCGGCTGCTGAACGGGCCGGATGACGTCGAGGATTTCGACGTCGAGGTGACGCCCGCGGAAGGAACGCTTCTGGTGTTTCCGAACGGTCCGGCCACCTGGCACGGACACCGGCAGTTTGTCGGAACGCGCTATGCGATCCAGCTCAACTATATGGCGACGGGGCGCAAGGCCCGCTACGAACTGCGGCGGCACCGTCTGTCGGCGCTGGTAAAGCGTCTGCCCTTTTCGGGCTGATTTTCAGGGAACGGGAAAAGATCATGGGTTATCGGGTTGCGGTTGTTGGCGCCACGGGTGCGGTGGGGCGTGAACTGCTGCGAATTCTGGCGGAGCGGGAGTTTCCGGTCGATGAGGTTGTGGCGCTGGCCTCCCCGCGTTCGGCGGGACGCGAGATTTCCTTCGGGGACAAGACGGTCCTGAAGGTTCAGAACCTTGAGACGTTCGATTTCAAGGGCTGGGATATCGCGCTGTTCTCCCCGGGTGGAGCGATTTCGGCCGTTTATGCGCCCAAGGCTGCGGCTGCCGGATGCGTCGTGATCGACAACACGTCCCATTTCCGTATGGAGCCGGGAATCCCGCTGATCGTGCCGGAAGTGAATGCAGCCGCCATTGGCAAGGCCAGCCGGGGCATCATCGCCAATCCGAACTGCTCGACCGCGCAGATGCTCGTGGCGCTTAAGCCGCTGCATGACCTGTTCCGCATCAAGAGGATCGTGGTTTCGACCTATCAGGCCGTGTCAGGCGCGGGCAAGGACGGAATGGACGAGCTGTTCGCCCAGACCAAGGGCACCTTCGTCAACGATCCGCCGACGGTCGCTCAGTTCACCAAGCAGATTGCCTTCAACGTCATTCCCCATATCGACCGTTTCATGGACGACGGTGCGACCAAGGAAGAATGGAAGATGGCCGTCGAAACCCGCAAGATCATGGACCCGGACATCAAGGTTCTGGCGACCTGCGTGCGCGTGCCGGTGTTTATCGGTCACTCCGAGGCCATCAGCATCGAGTGCGAGAAGCCGGTTGATCTGAAGAAGGCCCGCGAGGCGTTGCGCAAGGCGTCGGGCGTGATCCTGCGCGATGAGCGCGAGGATGGTGGCTACGTCACCCCGATTGAATGTGTGGGCGAGGATGCGACGTATGTCTCCCGTCTGCGGATTGATCCGTCGGTCGAGAACGGTCTGGCGCTGTGGTGCGTGTCCGACAATCTTCGCAAGGGCGCGGCTCTCAATGCGGTCCAGATTGCGGAAAGCATCGTCGAGCAGGGACTTCTGAAGGACGGGCAGCTTTTCCGCCGCAATGAAATCCCGGATGAAGACGGGGTCGAATGACGGCCTCGCGCACGGAAACGGTTCTTGCGGCCAATGAGGATATCGAGCGCCTGTCGCTCGATGCTCTGTTGGACCGGCTTCTGACGTCCCAGAAGGCGGCTCTGGACCGTGTCGGGGAGGCATTGCCGTCCATCGAGCGGGCCGTCGAGGCCGCTGTTCCCCGGCTTCAGGCTGGTGGACGGCTGGTCTATGCGGGGGCGGGGACGTCCGGGCGCATCGGATTGCAGGACGGTGTTGAACTGACGCCGACCTTTGGGCTGGCTCCGGAGAAACTCGTTCTACTGCTGGCTGGCGGGGCCGGGGCGACGACCCAGGCCGCCGAGGGAGCGGAAGACCGGGAAGATCAGGCGCGGCTTGATCTCATGGAGCACCATCCCAATGAACATGACGTGGTGATCGGCGTCGCGGCGAGCGGTAACACGCCCTATACCTGCGCCATCGTGCAGGTCGGACGGGAAATAGGGGCGCTGACGATCGGTGTCAGCGGCAATCCGGAATCGCGTCTGCTACAGGAAGCGGAGTTCGGCATCTGCATCCCGACGGGTGCCGAGGTTCTGGCCGGGTCAACGCGCATGGCCGCCGGGACTGCACAGAAAGTCACGCTGAACCTGTTTTCCACGGCGCTGATGACGCGGCTGGGGCACGTCTATCGTGGTCGCATGGTGGATATGCGCATCAGCAACGACAAGCTTCAGGCCCGGGCGGAACGAATGGTCATGGAACTGGCCGGCGGAACGGCCGAAGAGGCGCGTGAAGCCCTGAAAATGGCGCAGGGGAATACGAAACGCGCTGTTCTGCTCAGGCACGGGGTTGCTCTGCCGGAGATTGAGCCGCTTTTGAAGCGTTGTCAGGACGATCTGCATCTGGCGCTTGCCATACGGATCTGAAGTCTTCAGGGCTGCCATTGTTCTGATCGAAAACGATCGAAGCAGCCCTGCGTTGCGGGAAGGCTGTTGAAAGCCCTCCCGCAGGTCTGGGCGGAATCAGACGGAAGCGAGTTCGGGCCAGCCGGTTTCGGGGCGGTCGAGATGCTTCAGAAGGTCATGGTCCGGCGTGTTGACGAGGTCCTTGACCAGCGTCTTGAAAAGTTTCTTGCTTGTCGGCTTGTCGAGATGCTCGCGGATTTCGTGCGAAGCCTGAGCAGGAGCGACAAGCAGGATGCCCTCGACATCGCTGTTCTGTGCGGCCTTGTTGATGTGGGCGGCCAGATCGCGTGTGAAGTGCTCCTTGAGCTGCTCATGCGGATTTTCACGGGGCGCCTTGATGGAGCCGACATCCGTTTCCGCATTGGAGCCCTTGTGCAGGTCGAAGCTTGCAATGGTGCGCAGCTGTGCCCCTTCGAGGCGCAGGAAGCGGGCTTTTTCGCCGTCAGCAACAACGTAAATAACGGGATCCTGTGTAGCCATGTCTGGAAAACCTTGTTTCAAAATCAGATGGTGTGTCTGTAACAGCTTCGAGATGGGATGGTTGCCTTTAGACGACAAGATCATGCAGAGTCGTATTCTTATAACCCTTTGAAAGAATTTGGATATTTCATTTCTTTGAATGTTTTTTGAAGAATTCTGATTTTTTTTGTTGAAACGCGGGGAGGATGTGCTCAATCTCTGAATCGAGCCTACCAGAAAATCTTTTCCAAAGGCTCAAAGGAGGCAAGTATGGCTCTGACGAATACTCTTCTGCCGTATGTTGGTCCCATGACCGTCGCTGTTGCGGTGTTTGCCTATACTTTGCTGCAAGGGACCCGGAAACCGGATGTTTCCTATGCGAAGGTAAGGCATCGACGATAGCGTCCCGCAAGGGGCGCGTATCTCCGGACGCTTTCCCTCTTTCCTAAGTCGGTGCCCGGTTCCACAGTAGAGGGCACTATGGCATTTCTTCACAAAACACCCCGTATCGCTCCTCCGCCAGAAGGCCGGACCGGTATTCTCCTTATCAATCTCGGAACGCCTGATGACACAGGCTATTTTTCGGTAAGGCGATATCTGAGCGAATTTCTCTCTGACCGTCGCGTCATCGAGAGTCCCCCCCTGATCTGGCAGCCCATTCTGCAGGGCATCATCCTGACAAAACGTCCCTTTGCCAGCGGCGCAAATTACGCGAGGATCTGGCACAGGGAAGAAAATGCTTCCCCGCTGCGGGTTTATACGCGCAGACAGGCCGAAGGTCTTGCTGAACGGCTCAAAGCCGAAGGTGTCCCGGTGGAATGGGGCATGCGCTATGGCCGCCCATCCGTCACAAAAGCTCTTGAAAGTCTGATGGATCAGGGCTGTGACCGGATTATCAGTATCCCCCTCTATCCACAGTATTCCGCGACAACGACCGCAACGGCGAACGATCAGCTTTTTCGCGCACTCATGCGTCTTCGCCGTCAGCCCGCCGTTTTGACGGTTCCGTCCTTTCCGGATCGTCCTGCTTTCATACGCGCTCTCGAGACGTCCGTGCAGGATACGCTTGCGGGTCTGAGCTTCAAGCCGCAGCAGATCGTGGCGTCGTTTCATGGTCTTCCCAAGATCTGTATCGAAAAGGGCGACACTTATCGCGATGAGTGCGAACGCACGATTTCGGCTCTGCGTCAGGCGCTGGGGCTGAGCGAAGAGCAGATGCCCCTGACGTTCCAGTCCCGTTTTGGACCGCTGGAATGGGTCCAGCCTTATACGGCGCCCTTCGTCAAAGCCCTGCCGGCCCAGGGAACCACGAAGATTGCCGTCATCATGCCTGGCTTCATGGTGGATTGTCTCGAGACGCTGGATGAGATCGGAAACGAACTTCGGGAGGAATTCATGGAAGCGGGAGGTGAAGAGTTTGCCCTCGTGCCGTGCCTGAACGACTCGAAAGGAGCGATCGATCTTCTCGAAGACCTGTCCCGCTCTGCCATGGCAGGCTTTCAGCGCGTCTGAGTCTTCCCGCTTCTCAGCTTTTCTCAGAACCCCACCCGCTACCGGGTGGGTTTTTTTTGTGATCCTGGGGCCGGAAAGACCGGCGGATTTTATTTAGCTTGCATTGCGCGCATCTTTTTCCTATAACTGTGGCACTGAGCCATAAAACATAGTCAAAAAAAACCGGTTCAGAACGCAATTTCACAGAATGATTTCCATAAAGGCCAATCCCTTGGGGAGCGGCTTTTTTTTTGTTGCGTACGTCAGAAGCAAGACACGTTTTCCTGCATAAATATTGCGGCTCAGGGCAGGATTTCGACCGTCTCTTCTGTTCGATCTCCAGTAGCCGATGTTCTTCCGGTTACTGGAGATCGTCTGACTCTTTCCAAATTTCATTTACGGGAAAAATCATGAACGCTGTTTCCAGCAAGCAGAGCGCAACCCGGGCAAGTTCGCGCTGGACGATCGCTGACGCAATGAAGATTCATACCGATGATCCGACGACGACCATGCCGGTCATCGACTATGCTTTCCCGGTCATCGATTCCGATGTGTGGCAGTGGGATACCTGGCTGCTGCGCGACATCCACGGCAAGACCGTGACCTTCAAGGGCTGGTACGTCATGTTCGCCCTCGTGGCCGACCGCTCTGCAACGGGCGATACGGTTGAGGGCTGGCACAGCCGCAACAACTATTCCTATATCGGCTACTACTACAGCCGCACCGGCAATGGCGCGGACTGGAAGTTCGGCGGTCGTGTCATCAAGGAAGGCGCCAACTCCCGCAGCTGGGAATGGTCCGGCTGCGCAGTCATGCGCGAGAACAGCGGCAGCACGGTCGATCTGTTCTACACCTCCGTCAATGACACCCCGTCCGAGTCCGTTCCGTCCTACACGACGGGCCGTATTCTCGCGGATGCCAACGGCGTGTGGTTCGAGGGCTTCGATGTCTGCACGGACATGTTCCAGGCGGACGGCGTGAACTACGCCAACATCGTTGAGGACCAGTACTGGGACTTCCGCGATCCGCACATTTTCCGTAACCCGGACGACAACCAGATCTACGCCCTGTTCGAAGGCAATGTTCCGGGTATGCGTGGTGATTTCACCATTGGCTCCGACGAGATGGGCCTCGTGCCGCCGGCCACGACCGTTCCGGCCGGTGCGCAGTATGGTGCGGCCGCCATCGGTATTGCGCGTCTGAAATCCGACTCCACCAAGGGTGATTTCTCACAGTGGGAAATGCTGCCGGCGCTTGTCACCGCGCTCGGCGTCAATGACCAGACGGAACGCCCCCATGTCGTGTTCCAGGACGGTCTGACCTATCTGTTCACGATCTCCCATCACTCCACCTTTACCGGCAACAGCACGGGTCCGGATGGCGTGTATGGCTTCGTGTCGCGCAACGGCATTTTCGGCCCGTATGCTCCGCTGAACGGCTCCGGCCTCGTGCTTGGAAATCCGTCTTCGGCGCCGTATGAGACCTATTCGCACTTCGTTGATCCCGCCGGTTACGTGCAGTCCTTCATCGACACCCTGCCGCAACCCGGCTCGGCTGATCCGCAGGACCCGACGACCTATCGCATCGGCGGCACGCTGGCGCCGACGGTGAAGATCGTTCTCGACGGTGAGCGCACCTTCCTGACGGAAGTCCATGCTTATGGTCAGGTCTACGCCCAGGGCGTGTGGCCGACTTCTTCGGCCTGGGACAAGCGTTCCTGAAGCCAATTTGCCCTCTCCCGAAAGGGAGGGGGCATTTTTCTGCGTTTCAGGCGCAGAGATGCGCTGGCCTGAGGCCAAGAAACTGTATCAGCGATTTCTGGAAAAATTATCGGCTGGTCGGAGTGAGAGGATTCGAACCTCCGGCCCCTGCGTCCCGAACACAGTGCTCTACCAGGCTGAGCTACACTCCGGCCGACGGCGCTTCTCCTACAGGGGTTAACGCTTTCCTGCAAGAGGGCTGGAGCGAAAAATCAGAGAACGAGCGCCGTTCTGCTAATATCCCGCCATGACCACAGGACGGCACGGGCTTCTCCCTGAAGGTTCCAGACGGGAAGAAGCCCGACGCCCCCATCCGCTACGCTGACCCGCGAGTCGGCGGAATTGTCCCGATTGTCGCCCATGACGAACAGGTGGTTTGCGGGAACGGTGAAGGGGGCGATGTTGTCCAGGTCTCCGTCCTGCGCCATTTTAAGAATGTCGTGGTGTCTGTTGCCCGGCAGGGTTTCTTCATAGCGTTCTGCCGCACGCCAGACGTTCTTTCGGCTTTCTTCGCGGGTTGGTCCCATGTCTTTCCATGGAAGCACCGTTCCGTTCAGGATGACCCGGCCATGCACCAGAGCCACCGTGTCGCCCGGCAGTCCGATGACGCGTTTGACCCATGTCTGGTGCAGGTTGGCGGGTGCGCGGAACACGACCACGTCTCCGCGATGGGGCAGGTGTCCGAAGAGGCGTCTTCCGCTGCTGTCATGCGGCTTCAGGGCAGGACCGAAAGGCAGGTTGGCGGTGCTGAGACCATAGCTGGGCACAATGACGCCAATCTGGTCCCCGATCATCAGTGTCGGCTCCATCGAGGCCGAGGGCACGATGTAGGCCGCGGCAAGGGCCGTATGAATGGTCAGGAAGCCCAGTAGAACGGGCAGGCAGGACAGGATGTCTCGGGCGAACTTACGCAGGGTCATGATGGGTGTCTCCGTGCCCTGAAGAGTGCCTCATGGGTGCCGGAGAGCCAGTTAAACCTCTGTCAGGTCCTGTCATGAAAAAAGGGGCGTCCCGTCATGGGGCGCCCCTTTTTTGCCGTTGCAGGAAAAGAATGCCTTACAGCGCTTTTTCAAGCTCCGGCAGGACTTCGAACAGATCGCCCACGACCCCATAATCGGCGACCTTGAAAATCGGGGCTTCCGGATCGGTATTGATGGCCACGATGACGCGGCTGTCCTTCATGCCCGCCAGATGCTGGATCGCACCGGACAGACCCACGGCGATATAGAGTTCCGGTGCCACGATCTTGCCGGTCTGGCCGACCTGCATCTCGTTCGGGGCAAAGCCGGAATCCACGGCCGCACGCGATGCGCCGATGGCGGCGTTCAGCTTGTCGGCGATGGGTTCGAGCAGCTTGAAGTTCGCAGCGTCCTTCATGCCCTTGCCGCCGGAAATCACCACGCGGGCGGATTCCAGTTCCGGACGGTCGGAGGCCGAAAGCTCGACCTTCACGAAGACGGACTTCTCGCTGGCCGGAGCTTCGATTGTCTCAACCGTGGCGGAGCCACCCTCGGCCGCGATCGGATCGAAATTGGAGCCGCGGATCGTCAGCACCTTGATGCTGTCGGAAGAGCGGACCGTTGCCAGGGCGTTACCGGCATAGATCGGGCGCACGAAGGTGTCGGCGTCCTTGATCTCGACCACATCGGGGATGGGCTGCACGTCCAGCAAACCTGCCAGACGCGGCAGGATATTCTTACCGGTGGCGGAGGCTGCGGCCACGATGTGGCTGTAGTCTTTCGCGCGGGCGGCCAGCAGGTCGGCGGCGGGCTCGGCCAGATCGTTGACCAGAGCCGGCACGCTGAGAACGCGCGTCACACCCGGCAGGGCGGCAGCGGCTTCCGCGCCGTCTCCGAACACGATGGCATCGACGGCACCGAAGCGGGAGGCCGCGGCAACAGCCGAACGGGAAGCCTGACGGACCGCGCCGTTTTCGACTTCAACCAGAACAAGAGCGGTCATCAGATCACCTTCGCTTCTGTCTTGAGCTTCTCGACCAGTTCGGCCGCGCTGTTCACCTTCACGCCTTCCTTGCGCTCGGACGGCTCGGCCACGGAAACCACCGTCAGGCGCGAGGCCGTATCGACGCCGAGGCTGTCGATCTCGATCGTCTCAAGCGGCTTCTTGCGGGCCTTCATGATGTTCGGTAGGGACGCATAGCGCGGTTCGTTAAGGCGCAGATCCGCCGTGATCACGGCCGGGAGTGTGAGGGACACGACTTCCGTGCCGCCATCAATCTCGCGGGCAACTTCGATACGGCCATCGGCAACCGTCACAGCGCTGGCGAACGTGCCCTGCGGCCAGCCGAGCTTCGCGGCCAGAATCTGGCCCGTAGCGTTCATGTCGTCGTCGATCGCCTGCTTGCCCATGCAGATCAGACCGGCGTCCTCGCGCGTGGCAATGGCCTTGAGCACGTTGGCCACGGCGCGCGGCTCAAGCGTGTCGTCCGTGCGGACGAGAATGGCGCGGTCCGCGCCCATCGCCATGGCCGTACGCAGCACGTCCTGCGCGGCCTGTGCGCCGATGGTCACGGCCACGACTTCCTTGGCCGCGCCTTTTTCACGAAGGCGCACTGCTTCTTCGACTGCGATTTCGTCGAACGGATTCATGGACATTTTCACGCCCTGCGTTTCGACACCGCTGCCATCGGCCGCTACACGTACCTTGACGTTGTAATCGACCACCCGTTTGACTGGGACCAGAACTTTCATCGTCATCTTTCGCTGCTGTCGCCGCCACAAAAACGGGCGCCACCGTAGCGGGACTGACCGGAAAAGTCACATTCCGCTCTGGCCGTGCCCTTTTGCGGGAAGAAAATTACATCCCGACCGGATAGTTCGGACCGCCGCCACCTTCGGGCGTGCACCAGTCGATATTCTGTGTCGGGTCCTTGATGTCGCAGGTCTTGCAGTGCACGCAGTTCTGGGCGTTGATCCGAAGCTGCCAGGCGTTTTCGCCCTTCTGTTCCTGTTCATACACACCAGCCGGGCAGTAGCGGCTCTCCGGCGAATCGAACACGTCATGATTGACGGTGCGCCAGATGGCCTCGTTGCGGAGCTTAAGGTGAACCGGCTGGTTTTCCTCATGGTTTGTTCCGCTCAGAAAGACCGAGCTGACGCGATCGAAGGTGATCTTCCCGTCGGGCTTGGGATAATCGATTTTCGTGCACACCGAAGCGGGACGCAGCGTCTCGTTATCGGCATGTGGGTGATGCAGCGTCCAGGGCGCACGGCCGCGCAGGATCATGCTGTCGATGCCCGCATAAATCGCGCCGAGCTTCATGCCCCATTTCGCGAAAGCCGGGCGGATGTTGCGGACGTCGCGCAGTTCGGACCACAGCCAGGACTGCTGGACGCGCGCCGTCATGCTGGCGGCTTCTTTCCTATCCTTTTCCAGAGCCTCGGCCACGGCCTCAGCCGCGATCATGCCGGATTTCATGGCCGTATGTGTGCCCTTGATCTTGGGCACGTTAAGGAAGCCCGCCGAGTCACCAGCCAGAACGCCGCCGGGGAAGGTCAGGCGCGGAATGGACTGGAATCCGCCTTCGGACAGGGCGCGCGCGCCGTAGATCAGGCGCTTGCCGCCTTCGAAGTGCTCCAGGAAGGCCGGGTGCAGCTTGGTGCGCTGCATTTCTTCGAACGGGGAGAGATAGGTGTTGGCGTAATCGAGGCCGGTCACGAAGCCGAAGCTGACCAGATTTTCCCCGAAATGATAGAGCCAGGCACCACCATAGGTATGGTCATCAAGCGGCCAGCCGAAACTATGCTGCACGAGGCCGGGACGGTGCTTTTCCGCCGGGATTTCCCAGACTTCCTTGACGCCGAGGCCATAGGTCTGCGGATCAATGCCCTTGCGCAGCCCGAAACGCTTCATGGCATGGCCGGTCAGGGAGCCGCGCGCGCCTTCGGTCAGGATGGTCTGCTTTGCCCGCAGGATCATGCCGGGCGTGAAGTTCGGCCCGTGCTCGCCGTTGCGTTCGATGCCCATGTCACCCGTGACGACGCCGGCAACGCGGTTGTCCTCGATGAACAGTTCCGCGCCCGAGAAGCCCGGATAGATTTCCACGCCAAGGGCTTCGGCCTGCTCGCCGAGCCAGCGGCAGACTTCGCCGAGCGAGACGACATAGTTCCCGTGATTGGCCATCTGCGGCATCACGCGGTCCAGATACGGAACGGCGAAGGAGCGCGTTTCGGTTAGGAACAGCATCCGCTCTTCCGTAACCTGCGTCCGCAGCGGCGCACCCAGATCCCGCCAGTTCGGCAGAAGCTCGTCGAGACTGCGCGGTTCGATCACCGCGCCCGAGACGATATGCGCCCCGATCTCGCTACCTTTCTCGATCAGGCAGACGCCCGCGTCCGGCGCGAGCTGCTTCAGGCGGATCGCGGCGGACAGACCGGCGGGACCGCCACCGACCACCACGACATCGAATTCCATTTCTTCGCGTTCGATCTGGGTCATGATGTCAGGACACTCGCTGTGATAACGGGATTGGAGAGTTCAGGGGCGGCGCGTGAAAGTCCAGTAGAACGGCACGCGCCCTTCGCGGAAGGCCTTGGCCTCATAGCGTGTGGGCGACCAGCCATCCGGACGTTCCTTGGCCGGGGGCGGCGCATCGAACAGGTCCTGTTTGCCCATCACCTCCGTGACCCATTCCTGGTAGACGGGATGGTCACTGGCGACGCGCCAGATGGCGCCGGGTTTCAGGACGCGGTGCATCTGCTTGATGTTTTCCGGATGCACGAAGCGGCGTTTGGCATGCCGGGCCTTGGGCCACGGGTCCGGGAACATCAGATACGCCCGGTCCAGACACGCATCGGGCATGTCCTTGAGCAGCAGGCGGGCATCTTCGGCCCAGATGCGGAAATGGGGAGGCGGCGTGGCCGTGTCTTCCTCACCTTCAGGCACAAGGCGCGACAGCAGGGAGCACAGGCCGTTCTCGAAGACCTCGGAGGCGATATAGCCGACATCCGGGTTCAGTTCGGACTGGCCGATGGCATGTTCGCCGCCGCCAAAACCGATTTCGAGAAAGACACGCGAAACCGCATCGGAGAATCCCGCGGCGGGATTTTCCGGTGAAGTGAAGGAAAGCCGGGGCAGCGCCTTCTCAAGAAGGTGCTGCTGCCGGGCCCGGAGCGGATGGCCGCGCTGGCGGCCATAAAGCCGCTCCGGCTGGGGTTTGAGAGACTCGACCAGGGGTTTTCTGCCAGATTACCGGTTGAGACTTAGCGGTTCAGGGCGCCACGCAGCGTGGTGACCAGATCCGTCTGCTCCCAGGTGAAGTTGTCCAGAACCGGGTCCGGCGCACGACCGAAATGGCCATAAGCGGAGGTCGGAACATAGATCGGACGGTTCAGGCGCAGATGCTTGCGGATGCCGCGCGGGGACAGGTCCACAACGTCGTTGAGGATCGCACCCAGACGGGCTTCGTCCACGTCCTTGCCCGTGCCGTCGAGGTCAACATAGACCGAGAGCGGCTTGGACACGCCGATGGCGTAGCTGAGCTGGATCGTGCAGCGGTCGGCAAGGTCGGCGGCCACGACGTTCTTGGCGAGGTAACGTGCGGCATAGGCTGCCGAACGGTCCACCTTCGTGGGGTCCTTGCCGGAGAATGCGCCACCACCATGCGGGGCTGCGCCACCATAGGTGTCGACGATGATCTTGCGACCCGTCAGGCCGGCGTCGCCGTCCGGTCCACCGATGACGAAGTTGCCGGTCGGGTTCACGTAGAACTCGTCTTCCGGGCAGGTCCAGCCTTCCGGCAGGATGCCGTTGACCACGTCGCGAAGCGTTTCGCGGATCGTGTTCTGGCTCATGCCCTCGACATGCTGCGTGGAAATCACGACGGACGTGACGCCAACGGGCTTGCCATCGACATAACGCAGCGTGACCTGGCTCTTGGCATCCGGCAGAAGGCCGACGCCACGGGCGTCACCGTTCTTGCGGTAGTCGCGGATGCGTTCGAGGATCGTCTGCGCGTAATACAGCGGCGCAGGCATCAGGTGCTCGGTCTCGCGCGTGGCGTAACCGAACATGATGCCCTGGTCGCCGGCGCCCTCGTCCTTGTCGCTGCCGCTGTCAACGCCCTGGGCGATGTCTGCGGACTGCGCATGCAGGTAAGAGGTGATGTCGGCCTTCTTCCAGGAGAAACCTTCCTGATCGTAGCCGATGTCCTTGATGGCTTCACGGGCACGGTCGATCAGTGTGTCCTCGACCTCTTTGGGGCCGCGGACTTCACCGGCCAGGATGACGCGGTTGGTGGTGACCAGCGTCTCACAGGCAACACGCGCTTCCGGATCAGCCTGAAGATAGGCGTCCAGAACGGTATCGGAAATGCGGTCCGCCACCTTGTCGGGATGGCCTTCGGAAACGGACTCGGACGTGAAAAGGAAATCGCCGTGATTGCGCACTCAGGGACCTCGCAGGGAATGAGTGGTGAGAAGGGCCACAGGGTGTCTTGGCAGACAGGCTGTGGCATTCAGGGAGGTGACGGCTTGGCGGAATTGGTCGCAAGGGTCAAGGGGCTGCATGGGGTCTGAACGCGGTTTTCTGCGGGACAGTCCCGAAAATCGCCGTGAGATCACAAAAAAGAGAGTCGGCGCCCCCGTTTCATTTTTCAACGACACCGTCCATGCTGCGTTCGTGTTCCCGCGACCCCTGCTGTCCGTCACGGGTGCGGTTCCGGGAAAAACAGAGTTTGAGGCATTCGGAAATGTCGAAGAAGTTTAACGGTAAAGTCTGTCTGGTCACCGGCGCGGGTGGCAATATCGGTCTTGCGACCGCCCTTCGTCTGGCAGAAGAGGGCACGGCCATAGCCCTTCTGGACATGAACCGCGAGGCCCTGGAAAAGGCGGAAGTCTCCGTCCGTGAAAAGGGCGTCGAAGCCCGCTCCTATGTCTGTGACGTCACATCCGAAGAGGCCGTGATCCAGACCGTGGATACCGTGGTCCGGGATTTCGGGAAGATCGACTTCCTGTTCAACAATGCCGGCTATCAGGGTGCTTTCGCCCCCGTTCAGGACTATCCGTCCGACGATTTCGCACGTGTGCTGACGATCAACGTCACCGGTGCCTTCCACGTCCTCAAGGCCGTTTCGCGCCGGATGATCGCGCAGAACTACGGTCGCGTCGTCAATACCGCCAGCATGGCCGGTGTGAAGGGACCGCCGAACATGGCCGCCTATGGCGCGTCCAAGGGCGCCATCATTGCCCTGACCGAAACCGCCGCGCTGGATCTCGCTCCCTACAACATCCGCGTGAACGCCATCAGCCCCGGTTACATGGGCCCCGGCTTCATGTGGGAGCGTCAGGTCGAGCTTCAGGCAAAGGTCGGAAGCCAGTATTTCTCCACCGATCCCAAGGTTGTGGCCCAGCAGATGATCGGCAGCGTTCCGATGCGCCGCTATGGCGACATCAACGAGATCCCCGGTGTGGTGGCGTTCCTGCTTGGGGATGATTCCAGCTTCATGACGGGTGTGAACCTGCCTATTGCCGGGGGTTGATCGGGGGAGTCCGGGCTCTGCCCGGGCCCGGCAGGGATCTTGATCCCTGCACCCTGTTTTTTGGTTAGCGTTTTAAAGCGTCGGCCATTGTGTAGAGGCCGGCGGGGCGTCCGGCTAGCCATCTTGCGGCCAGCATCGCGCCTCTGGCGAAGACCCTCCGGTCCAGCGCGCGGTGAGACAGGGTGATCTGTTCGTCCGCCGCCATCAGGACGAGGTCGTGTTCGCCCACGATCTGCCCGCCGCGCAGGGACGCGAATCCGATCGCCCCCTCCGGACGGCGGCCGTTCTGGTCGGTCCGGGCCACGTCCTCGAGCCTGACACCACGTCCTTCCGCCACACCCCGGCCAATCGCCAGCGCCGTGCCGGACGGGGCGTCCAGTTTCTGGCGATGATGAACCTCTAGGATTTCCGCATCATAATCCGGCAGTCCCGCGCCAAGCTGCCGCGCCAGTTCCAGAAACAGCGTCAGCGCCGGGGAGAAATTGGCGGCCTGAAGAACGGGAATATGCTGCGCCGCCGCGTTCACGGCGTCCTGCGCGCCCTGATCGAGTCCCGTGGTTCCCAGAACCCACGCGCATCCGGCCTGTGCGAAAGCTGCCGCATGAGCCGGGACGGTCGAAGCATGGCTGACATCGATCACCACATCGCAGCGTTTCGCAAGTGCGGCGGGATCGGTGGTGATGTTGCGCTGGGCGTTTGCGGTGCGGGACAGGCCGCCGACAAGGGCGTTGCCTGCTTCTTCGGCACAGAGCGTTCCAAGCCGGCCCGTAATGCCGGCGATACCAATACGGGGAGCGGAAATCTGGGTCATGGTTGGTCCATCAGAACGGAAAAATCAGAGATCGGCTTCAAGCCGGGCATCGAAACGGGCGCGGGCCGCCTCGATTTCGGGACGGTTGGACAGCGCCCACTGACCAAAGGCTTCGGTCAGCGTCCACAGCGACTCCCCGAGCGTCGTCAGCTCATAATCCACGCGCGGCGGAGTCGTTGGGGTGACGGTCCGCAGCACGAGGCCATCGCGTTCCAGATTGCGCAGGGTCAGGGTCAGCATCCGCTGTGAAATCCCGTCGATCGCGCGGCGCAGTTCGCTGAAACGGTGTGGCCCGCGCCCGAGCGACTTGACGATCAGGATGCTCCACTTGTCCGTCGTGCGCGCCAGAATGGAGCGGATGACGGCACAGGCATCGCTGTTCTGCGTGCAGTCTGGCGAGGGTGGGGAAAGAGCGGTCTCGCTGACGCGAACATCCATGTGCCTATGGCTCCGGAATGTGCCTTCTTGCGGCGGGGTTCAAAGGTTCCTTATCTGGTGCTGGTTACGATCAGGAACCGGAAAGATCAAAATGAAACTTCTCCACATCGATTCCAGCATCCTCGGTGACAGCTCCGCCAGCCGTCAGGTCAGTGCCGCCGCTGTCGCGCAGTTCCGCAAAAAGGATCCGTCCCTTGAGGTCACGTCCCTTGATCTCGCCAGCGATCCGCTGCCGCATCTGGACGTCGAGGCCCTGTCCTGGCTCGGCAAGGAGCTGACGCCGGATGTGTCGGCCCGCCCTGAACTGGTCGCCAGTGCCAGGGCCATGAAGGATTTCAAGGCCGCCGATATCCTCGTCATCGGCGTGCCGATGTACAACCTGTCGATTCCCAGCCAGCTCAAATCCTGGATCGACCGCATCATGGTGGCGGGCCAGACATTCCGCTACACGTCCGGCGGCGCAATCGAAGGTCTCGCAAAGGGCAAGAAGATCGTGCTCGCAGTGGCTCGCGGCGGTCTTTATGGCGAAGGCTCTCCGGCCGCCGCCTTCGAGCATCAGGTGACCTATCTGAAAGCCGTGTTCGGCATGATGGGCGTCACGGACATCACCGTGATCGAGGCCGAGGGTCTGGCCACGAATGGTGGCGCCGACCGTGCCCGCATCCTGTCGGATGCGGAACAGAAGGCCGGCGCGCTTTAATCAGCCCTTTGCGTCAGTCCGTTACCCCGGTATCCGGTCCGAACGTCTCGTAACGCAGACGCCCGGCCGGAACGCCGGCTGTCGGCAGGCCGTGCACCATGTCACGCATGAAGCCTGTCGGACCACACAGATAGGTCTCGACTCCGTTGGACAACTGCCCGGCCACCCAGGCGGCGGTCGGGCGCCCGTCTTTCTCCGTCAGGCGCGTGACCACCCGGATGCGCCCTGCCGAACTGCCGGACAGCTCGGCCAGACGCTCCGCAAACGGCGCGGTCTCCGCGGAATGGGCGATCTGCACGACATGAACGGGCGTTGTGACACCGGGCTGGGCCAGCGCTTCCAGCATCCCGATCATCGGCGTAATGCCGATCCCGGCACAGACAAACGCCAGCGGTCCTTCGACCTTTTCGGGCAACACGAAATTGCCGGCAGGCGGCGACAGCAGGACGTCCGTCCCCTCGCATTTTCCGCTGTTCAGCCAGCCCGAAACGGCACCGTTGGGGACATGGCGCACGCTGATGCGATAGCCCTTGCGGTTCGGGGTGGAGGTGATGCTGTAATTGCGGCGCGTCCGCCCATGTCCCGGAATATCCAGATCAACGCCCAGATACTGCCCCGGAACGGCGCTGATGACCGGCTTGCCGTCCACGGGTTCCAGTTCGAGTGACGTGACATTGGCACATTCCGGAACGGCGCGGGCAATGCGGAACGGACGCCAGCCACTCCAGCCGCCTTCGGCATGGGCGCTGCTGTCATAAAGCTGATGCTCGCGGCCGATCAGGATATCCGCCAGCGCCCAGTAGGCCCTGCCCCAGGCGTCAAGGATTTCCGGCGTTGCGGCATCCCCCAGAACAGCCGAAATCGCACCGAGCAGGGCTGTGGCGACATGCGGATAATGCTCCGGCTGGATTTCGAGGCTGGCATGTTTCTGCGCGATTCGTTCGACCGCACCGCCCATCACACCCAGATTGTCGATGTTTTTCGCGTAGGCCAGCACGGCCATGGCCAGCGCCCGTGGCTGCGTGCCGGTGGACTGGTGCGTCGGGTCGAACATCTCCGCAATCGCGGGATCGGCCAGCAGGCGGCGGTACATTTCGGACGTGATCGTCACGCCATGGGCTTCGAGCGCCGGGATGGTCGCCTTGATGATGGCGATGGTCCCGGGCGTGAGGCTGCGATCGGCGGAAGTGGACATGAGCGGTCCCCTTAAAGGTGTATTTGAAATACATCTTTAAAAACGTGACCTGTGTCTGTCAATCTGGCAGAGGAGTCGCCATGCGCCTGACACTGCACACCGATTACGCCCTGCGCGTGCTGATCCATCTTGGGGTTCACACCTCACGCCGCGTCTCCATCCGCGAGATCGCGCAGGCCTATCGCATTTCCGAAAACCATCTGGTGAAGGTCGTGCACCGTCTGGGGCAGGGCGGTTTCGTCACGACCGTTCGCGGGCGTGGGGGCGGCCTGGAACTGGCGCGCCCCGCTTCAGAGATCAACGTGGGCGCGGTCGTGCGCTTTACCGAAGATGACATGATGCTGGTGGACTGCGAGGGGCGGAACAGCACGGACGGACGGCCCTGCGTCCTGTCTCCGGCCTGTGTCCTGCGTGGTGTGCTGGGCGATGCGCTGGGTGCGTTTCTGTCGGTGCTGGACCGCTACACGCTCGCCGACCTGCTGACGGGTCGGGAAGCGGCCCTGCTGGCTCTCGGCCCCCTTTCGTGAAAACTGATATTCTTGGAATGTGAATGGACCCTTCCGTGATCCCGTGCGTCATCTCGGATGAACGATAACAGATCCGAGGAGCCTCTCATGAGCCAGCAGAATTTCCGCAGCATCCTGACCGGATCGTTCTCCACGCCGTGCGATGACAATCCGACCGTCGCCATGATCGAGGCCGCGTACCGGCACTACAGCATTGATGCGCATTACATCAACTGTGACGTCAAGGCGGAGAACCTGAAAGACGCGGTCGCGGGGGCGCGGGCCATGGAATGGGTCGGATTCAACTGCTCCCTGCCGCACAAGGTCGCGGTGATCGAGCATCTGGACGAACTGGCGGAGTCCGCCCGGATCATCGGTGCGGTGAACTGCGTTTCCATCCGGGACGGGCGCCTGATCGGCGACAATACGGACGGGAAGGGCTTTCTGGCGTCCCTGAACAAGGTCGCGGAGCCGTCCGGAAAGAAGGTCCTGCTTCTGGGCGCGGGTGGGGCCGCACGCGCCATTGCCGTAGAACTTGGGCTCGCTTCCGCTGCCCATATCACGGTCATGAACCGCGATCCCAAAAAAGCGGAAACCATTGCCTCACTTGTGCGGGACAACACCTCCGCCAGAGCCGACGTTCAGGCATGGGACGGTGAGGCCAGTGTGCCGGAAGATGTGGACATCCTGATCAATGCCACATCCATCGGTCTGGGCGATGCGGACGCCATGCCGCCGCTGAAGGTCGAGACCCTGCGCAAAGGACTGATCGTCGCCGATGTCATCCCGAATCCTCCCAGAACCCGACTGCTGCGGGAAGCGGAAGGCAGGGGCTGCACCGTGCTGGACGGGCTCGGGATGCTGGTCAATCAGGGCGTGATCGGCGTGAAGCACTGGTTGGGCAGGACGCTGGATGCCGGGGTGATGGAACGGACCCTGAAGGATATTTTCAGCGCGGACTGACATGAAAAACCCGGTGTCTCCGAAGAGAGCACCGGGTTTTTTGCGGATCTGAAAGATCAGCGGCCTTCGAAGAAGTCGCGGACCCTGGCGAAGAAGCCGCTGTTTTCAGGGCTGCCCTTGGCGTGGTCGTCCCCGGCTTCCTTCTCGAACTCTTCGAGAAGTTCGCGCTGGCGCTTCGTCAGATGGCTCGGCGTCTCGACCGAGACCTGGATGTACATGTCCCCACGGGCCGAGGAGCGCAGGACCGAGAAGCCCTTGCCGCGCAGACGGAACGTCTCGCCCGTCTGCGTCCCGGCAGGAATGCGGACCTTGCTGCGGCCACCATCCACAACCGGAACCTCGACTTCCGTACCCAGTGCCGCCTGCGTCATGCGCAGCGGAACACGGCAGTAGATGTTCGATCCGTCACGCTGGAAAATGTCATGCGACAGGACGGAGATGTGGACATACAGATCGCCCGGCTGCACGCCTTCGCCGCCGGCCTCGCCCTTGCCCGCCATGCGGATGCGCGTGCCATCCTCGACGCCGGCCGGGATGTCGATGCTGATGGTTTCCGTCTTCGCTTCCGTGCCCGTGCCGTGACACACCTTGCACGGATTGGCGACGGTGCGTCCCGAACCGTGACAGGTCGGGCAGGGGCGCTCGACGAGGAAGAAGCCCTGCTGCGCACGAACCTTGCCCGCGCCATGGCAGGTCGGGCAGGTGCTGCTGCCAGCCTTCGGATCGGCCGAACCCGAACCATGACAGGCTTCACACGTCACGCGCGTCCGGACCTCCACGTCCTTCGTCACGCCCGTGAAGGCTTCCATCAGCGTGATCTCGACCTGAACCTGGACATCCGCCCCGGTCCGGCGTCCACCACCCCGACGCCCCCCCATCATGTCGCCGAACATCTGGTCGAAGATGTCGCCCAGACCGCCGGCACCGGCAAAACCACCACCGAAGCCGCCGCCCATTCCGCCCATGCCACCTTCGAAGGCGTCATGGCCGTAGCGGTCATAGGCAGCCCGCTTCTGCTCGTCCTTCAGGACGTCATAGGCTTCATTGATTTCCTTGAACTTCTGCTCGGCGGCGTCATCACCCGGATTACGGTCGGGATGGTACCGCATGGCCTGTTTGCGGAAGGCTTTCTTCAGCTCGTCCTGCGAGGCCGTGCGGGAGACTTCAAGGGATTCGTAATAGTCGATTCTGGTGGCCATGTTCGGTCCTTGGGGCGGTCCTGAAGGCGGTCCCTGTGGAGGGCCGGAAAACAAGAATGGCGCCCACCCCCTTGCGGGAACGGGCGCCCTCGGAAAACAGGGTCAGACGGAGCCTTCAGCCCCGTCTGCGGAAGTCACCCGGTCAGTGCTTCTTGCTGTCGTCTTCGAGGTCTTCGAAGTCGGCATCAACGACGTTTTCGTCTTTCTTCTCGCCTTCCGGCGCAGCGCCACCTTCAGCGCCCTGACCAGCCTGGTACACAGCCTGACCAACCTTCATGGCCGCCTGCGTCAGCTTTTCGCTGGCAGCCTTCAGGGCATCAAGATTTTCGCCACCCAGAGCCTCGCGGGCTTCGGCGATCGCGGCTTCAGCTTCGGACTTGTCAGCCGCCGGAACCTTGTCGCCACCTTCGGTGATGGACTTCTCGGTCTGGTGGATGAGGCTTTCCGTGCTGTTGCGCAGTTCGACCAGTTCGCGCTTGGCCTTGTCAGCGGTTGCGTTGGCTTCCGCGTCCTTGACCATGCGGTCGATGTCGGAGTCGGACAGACCGCCAGAAGCCTGGATCTTGATCTGCTGTTCCTTGTTCGTGGCCTTGTCCTTGGCGGACACGTTCACGATGCCGTTGGCGTCGATGTCGAAGGTGACTTCGATCTGCGGCACGCCACGCGGCGCCGGTGCAATGCCCTGAAGGTCGAAGTTGCCCAGCAGCTTGTTGTCAGCCGCCATCTCACGCTCGCCCTGATAGACCTTGATGGTCACGGCGCTCTGGTTGTCTTCGGCCGTGGAGAAGGTCTGGCTTTTCTTGGTCGGGATCGTCGTGTTGCGGTCGATCAGACGGGTGAACACGCCACCCAGCGTCTCGATACCCAGCGACAGCGGCGTCACGTCGAGCAGCAGGACGTCCTTGACGTCACCCTTCAGGACGGCGCCCTGAACGGCGGCACCGATGGCGACCACTTCGTCAGGATTGACGTTGCGTGCCGGATCCTTGCCGAAGAACTCCTTAACCGTCTCGATGACTTTCGGCATACGGGTCATGCCGCCGACCAGGATGACTTCGTCGATCTCGTTCGGGGAGACGGACGCATCCTTGATGGCTGCACGGCACGGGCCGAGCGTCCGCTGGATCAGGTCATCAACCAGGCTTTCCAGCTTGGCGCGGGACAGCTTGACGACGAGGTGCTTCGGACCGGAGGCGTCGGCCGTGATGAACGGCAGGTTGATCTCGGTCTCCTTGGAGGAGGACAGCTCGATCTTGGCCTTCTCGGCGGCTTCCTTCAGGCGCTGCAGGGCGAGCTTGTCACCACGCAGGTCGATGCCCTGGTCCTTCTTGAACTCGTCGGCCAGGAACCCGATGATGCGGTTGTCGAAGTCTTCACCACCCAGGAACGTATCACCGTTCGTGGACTTCACTTCGATCACGCCGTCGGAGATTTCGAGGATGGAGACGTCGAACGTACCACCGCCAAGGTCATACACGGCCACCGTGCCGGAATCGCGCTTGCCAAGCCCATAGGCGAGGGCGGCCGCGGTCGGCTCGTTGATGATGCGCAGGACTTCGAGGCCGGCGATCTTGCCGGCGTCACGGGTGGCCTGACGCTGGGCGTCGTTGAAGTAGGCCGGGACCGTGATGACGGCCTGGGAGACGGTCTCGCCAAGATAGCTTTCGGCGGTTTCCTTCATCTTGCCCAGAACATACGCCGCGATCTGCGACGGAGCATACTTCTCGCCACGCGCCTCGACCCATGCGTCACCATTGTCGCCACGGACGATGGCGTACGGCACCATCTCCTTGTCCTTCTGGACAGTCGGGTCGTCGTAGCGACGGCCGATCAGACGCTTGACGGCATAAAGGGTGTTGGCCGGGTTGGTGACAGCCTGACGCTTCGCGGCCTGTCCGACGAGACGCTCACCGTTATCGGTGAAAGCGACCATGGACGGCGTCGTGCGGGCGCCTTCGCTGTTTTCGATGACCTTGGTTTCGTCACCCTCGCGTACTGCGACGCAGGAGTTGGTGGTACCAAGGTCAATGCCAATGACTTTGCTCATGTAATATCAGTCCTCTCAGCGGTCCGTCCCGGCCCTGTGAGGCACCGGATCGGACCCTATTGACGTATCCAGACCCTCACGGGCCTGTGTTCCGACTACTGATCTAGGCAACGCCGCAAGGTGTTTCAAGCACTTGGACGACACATTTCGTCGAGAATGTTCGCTTCACGGGGCCGGAAAGGGAAGATGGCTGTTTCCGAGACGGACATCCCCCTCTAGTAAGGTTGGGCCTTCCGCTTTGCCTGCCAATGGGACAGTCTTCAGACAGTCATGCCGAATCACCCTTACTTTCGTGCCACGCTGATGGCTGCCCTGGCCGTTTTCTCCGCAACCGGTCTCTCTGCCTGTGGTCCGATGGGGCCCGGAAAACTGCGGGACGACCAGCTCGAATACTCCCGTGCCCTGGGGGATACGCAGAAGCACGAGATGCTGCTGAACATCGTCCGGCTGCGTTACGCCGATCCGCCGACATTCCTGGATACGACGCAGGTGATTGCGGGCTACAGCGTTTCCAAGAGCATCAGCGGCGGTTTTTATGCCTATCCGGCGACGGCGGTGGGAAACTACCTGTTCGGCACGGGAACCATGTCCCTGGGTGAGAGCCCGACCTTCACCTATCAGCCGGTGACGGGGCAGCAATACGCCGAGAACGTGGTCCGGCCGATCTCGCCGACGGTCATCATGCCGCTCAGCCTTGGCGGCCTGCCGATCGATACGCTGCTGCGCCTGACGGCACAGTCCATCGACGGCCTGTCCAATGTCCGCGGGCTTGGTGCGGGACCGTCCGGTGGTGGTTCGGTCCGCTTCTATCTGCTTCTGCACGATCTGCGGCAGCTTCAGATCCAGGGCGCCATGACCATCCGGATCACGAGCGAGACTCCGACCCCGCCGACCGGCAAGAAAAACGGCGGCAAGTCCGATAGCACTGGCAATGGGGGAAGCAGCGCGGGCACCGAGCACTCCTATCTGGTCCTGACCTCGACATCGGACAGCAACCTGCTGGCGATCCAGGCGGAGGTGCGTCGTCTGCTGCATCTCGACCCGGGGGCCGAGGAAGCCGAAATCGTCTATGGTCCGTATCCCAAGCATCCGGGCAAGCAGATCGCGATCCTGACGCGCTCCATGCTCGCGATGCTGACGCAGCTCGCCTACGAGGTCGAGGTGCCGGAAGACGACATCAAGAGCGGCCGAACGCCTCCTACGATCGGGCAGGTCGGAATCGAGAACCGCCCGGAAGTCGTGATCCATTCGAGCCGGGAAGAGCCGGCTTCCCCCTATGCCGCGGTCAGCTACAACAACACCTGGTTCTGGATCAGCGATCGTGATTTCCAGAGCAAACTGGCGTTTACGATGGTGCAGGTTCTTGAGGCCCTGGCGGCGACGAATCATACGGCGGGGGCGGTTGTGACCATCCCGGCTGGGTAACAAAGATAATGCGCATTTGAATTCATTTAAATGGAACTGTGTTATTACACGGTTTTGTTAGAATTGTATTCAAGGATATTGAAAAAGAACCGTAGATTTCAGAAAAGTCTGGATTTACCGTCTGATCTTTCAGTTCTGGAGGCTTTCACCGATGCCGAATACTTATGGCAGCAGGACCCTGGCTGAGTGGCTCACACTTGTCCTGGGAGTTATTATTCTTCTGGTGGGCCTGTTCTTCGTTATCGCCGGGGCTGACCTCGCGATGCTGGGCGGGTCCATCTACTACGTTCTGTGCGGAATCCTGTTGGTGGCCAGCGGCGTTTTCATGCTCATGGGACGGACCCTCGGTGCGTTCCTCTATCTCGGTGCGTTGGCCTACACATGGATCTGGGCGCTGTGGGAAGTGGGCTTCAGCCCCGTTGATCTTCTCCCCCGCGCCTTTGGTCCCACGCTGCTGGGCATCCTTGTCGCCCTGACCATTCCGGTTCTGCGCCGGATGGAAAGCCGCCGTACTCTGAGGGGAGCCGTCTGATGCGCAGATCCCAACTTCTTGCGACCGCCGCCTGTGTGACGTTCGCCTGTGCTCCACTGGCCGCAAACGCCCAGTTCGCGCCTGCCGGCAGTGGCGGAGCGCCGACATCCACCGTTCCCGGTCCGGGCAATGGCAGCGACAATTCCTTCGAGCCGACCGAGAGCACGCCGGCTGTGAAGAGCCGCTTTTCCGGCCCGTCCCCCTATGCGCCGCAGGCTCCGGGTGTAAACGCGGCCAACCTGCCGGATATCGGGTCCATGGATCCGAACGACGTTTCGCAGATGGTCCCGCAGCAGAGCGCAAACCCCGCACGGGGCGACTGGTCCGCCTATGGACGTGACGACAGCCAGACGCGCTATTCGCCGTTGTCCGAAATCACCCCGCAGAACGTCGATCAGCTCAAGGTCGCTTTCGTCTATCATACCGGCAGCTATCCGCGTCCGGGACAGGTGAACAAATGGGCCGCCGAAACCACGCCGATCAAGGTGGGTGATGGTTTGTACATGTGCTCGGCCCAGAACGACATTATGAAGCTCGACCCGGTGACGGGGAAGGAGATCTGGCGTCACAACATCAACGAGAAATACGAGGCTATTCCCTATACCGCCGCCTGCAAGGGCGTGACGTATTTCACCTCCTCGCAGGTGCCGGAAGGCCAGCCCTGCCATAACCGTATTCTTGAAGGCACGCTCGACATGCGCCTGATCGCGGTTGATGCCGCGACCGGCAATCTGTGCGAGGGCTTCGGGCATGGCGGCCAGGTCAATCTGATGCAGGGTCTTGGCGAATCCGTCCCGGGCTTTGTGTCCATGACGGCTCCGCCGCCGATCGTGAACGGCGTGGTCGTGGTCAACCACGAAGTTCTCGACGGTCAGCGCCGCTGGGCGCCGTCGGGCGTGATCCGAGGTTATGACGCCGAAAGCGGCAAGTTCCTGTGGGCCTGGGACGTGAACCGTCCCAACGATCACAGCCAGCCGACCGGCAACAACCATTACAGCCGTGGTACGCCGAACTCCTGGGCTGCGATGACCGGCGATAATGCGCTCGGCCTCGTCTACGTCCCGACCGGCAATTCGGCCTCCGACTATTACAGCGCCCTGCGTAGCCCAGAAGAGAACAAGGTCTCTTCCGCTGTGGTCGCGCTCGATGTGAAAACCGGCGCTCCCCGCTGGGTTTTCCAGACGGTCCACAAGGACGTCTGGGATTATGACATCGGCTCGCAGGCCACGCTGATGGACATGCCGGGTCCGGACGGGCAGACCGTCCCCGCGCTGATCATGCCGACCAAGCGCGGCCAGACCTTTGTGCTGGATCGCCGTGATGGCAAGCCCATCCTTCCGGTCGAGGAGCGTCCTGCGCCGTCGCCGGGTGTCGTTCCGGGCGATCCGCGTTCGCCGACGCAGCCCTGGTCCACGGGGATGCCCGCCTTGCGCGTTCCGGATCTGAAAGAGACCGACATGTGGGGTATGTCCCCCATCGATCAGCTCTTCTGCCGGATCAAGTTCCGTCGTGCGAACTATGTGGGTGAGTTCACGCCGCCGAGCATCGATAAGCCATGGATCGAATATCCGGGCTATAACGGTGGCAGCGACTGGGGTTCCATGTCCTATGATCCGCAGAGCGGCATCCTGATCGCGAACTGGAACATCACGCCGATGTACGACCAGCTCGTGACCCGCAAGAAGGCTGATCAGCTTGGTCTGATGCCGATCGACGACCCGAACTACAAGCCGGGTGGCGGTGGAGCGGAAGGTAACGGCGCCATGGATGGTACGCCTTATGGCATCGTCGTGACCCCGTTCTGGAACCAGTACACGGGCATGATGTGCAACCGTCCGCCCTATGGTATGATTACGGCCATCGACATGAAGCACGGTCAGAAGGTGCTGTGGCAGCATCCGCTGGGAACGGCCCGCGCCAATGGTCCCTGGGGGCTGCCGACAGGTCTGCCCTGGGAGATCGGCACGCCGAACAATGGTGGCTCGGTTGTGACGGCTGGCGGTCTCGTGTTCATCGCGGCGGCTACGGATAACCAGATCCGCGCCATCGACGAACACACGGGCAAGGTGGTCTGGAGCGCGGTTCTGCCGGGCGGCGGACAGGCCAACCCGATGACCTATGAGGCCAATGGTCACCAGTACGTCGCCATCATGGCAGGTGGACATCACTTCATGATGACGCCGGTCAGCGACCAGCTCGTGGTTTACGCCCTGCCCGATCACAAGGGCTGATAAAACCGGGGGCTGCGGCTCCCGATACAGGCGGAAGGGGTGGTTTTCGTGCCGGAAATGGCACGGGGGCTGCCCCTTTTGTCGTTCAGGGCAGTCGTTTTTCATTTTTCGGGTGGGAAGGGGAGGCAGACCCGGCTACAGGCTGTTTTCGTCTGAAAAGCTCTTTCCGGAACAGGCTCCGCAGAACCCTCATGACCGACCGCTCTCCCGTCATCCTTCAGGTTCTTCCGGCGCTGGGCACCGGCGGTCTGGAGCGCGGGGCTGTCGAGATTGCTTCTGCCATCACGCATGGGGGCGGGACCGCGCTTGTAGCTTCGCGTCCGGGGCGTCTTCTGGTGCAGCTTCGTCATGCGGGCGGGCGGCATATCGCGCTTGATCTGAAGAAAAAATCTCCTTTCGCCGTCCTGCGCCGGGCGCGGGATCTTCAGGCGATTATCCAGCATGAGGGCGTGGATCTGGTCCATGCACGTTCGCGGATTCCGGCCTGGGCGGCATGGATCGCCTGTCGCCGCGAAAACATCCCGCTCGTGACGACATGGCACGGCGTGCATAAGGCGACATGGTGGGGCAAGAAATTCTATAATTCCGTTCTGGCGCGGGGTGCGCGGGTCATTGCCATTTCTGAATTCATTGCGAGCCGTCTGCGGAGCGAATACGGCGTGCCGGAGAGTCGTCTGCGCGTCATTCCGCGCGGGGCGGACCCGCAGGAGTTCGAACCCGGCGTGATTTCCGGCGAGCGCGTGCAGAAACTTGCCGAAGCCTGGGGGGTGTTGCATGGCGAAGACGTCATTCTCATGCCCGCGCGACTGACGGCCTGGAAGGGGCAGGGCATTCTGATCGAGGCGCTGGCGCTCCTGCGGGATCGGGCGGACACGGGATGGATCTGCGTTCTGGCGGGGCCGGAGGGCGACCGGAAATTTTCGCGTCAACTGCAGCGGCGCGTGCGGGAACTTGGTCTTGAAAAGCGTGTCCGCTTTGCCGGAACCTGCACGGACATGCCTGCGGCCTGTGATCTGGCGCGGGTTGTGGTGGCGCCCTCGCTCCGGCCTGAACCGTTCGGGCGGACGCTGGTTGAGGCGCAGATGATGGGCCGCCCGGTGATCGGTACGGCGCAGGGGGCCATGATGGAAACGATACTGCCGGGCGAGACGGGTCTGATCGTGCCGCCCGGTGATGCGGAAGCGCTGGCCGATGCGCTGAAAAGCGTACTGGAAACGGACGAAGAGGCGCTGGACTGGCTGGCTGAAAAAGCGCGCGCCCATGCCATCGCCCATTACACGACATCGCTGATGCAGGCCCGGACGCTGGGCGTTTATGACGAACTTCTGGGCACCCGTCTGCGGACGACATTCGAGGAACAGAACCATGACCGGTAAGGACGCAAAATCCACGGAGCAGATCATCCGTGACCGCGCTGCGGCCGCAAAGGAAGAGCGGGAAAGCCGCGAGGCCAGGGCGCTCCGGGCCAATCTGATGCGTCGAAAACAGCAGCAGCGCGCGCGCCCGCAGGATGAAACGCCTTCAGCCGCCGCTGATGAGCGCTGAGAGAAGGTGAAGCGCAGTTTCCCCCTTCCGTCGCCGCAGGAACTGGCGCTGACGGGCGTGACGGTGCTGTGGGGCGGAACGTTCCTCGTGCTCCACATTGCCATGCAGCATTGTGGGCCACGGTTTTTCGTGTTCGTCCGGTTCATGATGGCGGCGGTGTTTGTCGGGCTTCTGGCCGGGCGGAAACTGCTGGATTTCAACCGGCGTGAGATCCGGGCCGGGGCCCTGATCGGAATTGCCCTGGCGACCGGCTATATGTTGCAGAGCGCGGGCCTGCACGACATCACCAGCAGCCGCTCCGCTTTCATTACGGCGCTGTATGTTCCGCTGGTGCCGATCTTTCAGTGGGCGTTCCTGCGCAAGGCGCCGCATCTGATGAGCTGGCTCGGAATCGGGCTGGCTTTTGCGGGGCTGGTCTGTCTGGCGGGACCGGCGGCGCTGTCGCTGTCCTTCGGGCGCGGTGATATCCTGACACTGTTTGCGGCGATTGCCATTGCGATCGAGATCGTCCTCATCAGTCTTTATGCGCGGGGCGTGGACAGTCTGCGCGTGACGGTCATGCAGCTTTTTGCAGGAAGTCTGTTTGCGGGGCTGATGGTTCCGGTTTCGGGAGAAGCACTCCCGGCATTTTCGTGGGTCTGGTTCAGTTGTGCGCTGGCGCTGGGCAGCCTGAGCGCGCTGGTGCAGGTTGTGATGAACTGGGCGCAGAAATCCGTCTCCCCGACCAAGGCGGCTGTGATCTATGCTGGAGAGCCGGTCTGGGGCGGGCTTGTCGGCTGGCTGGCGGGGGACAGTCTGCCTCCCGCCACGCTGCTGGGAGCCATGCTGATCGTGGGCGGCGTGCTGACCAGCGAACTGCGCCCGCAGTGGCTGGAGCGGTTGCTGGGACGCGCGCCACAGACCCTCACGAAAAATGACTGATCTGACACATTGCGTGATCGGGCGTCGGTCGCTAGAGCAGGTGGGTTAAACGCACGGCGATTTCTGTCGCCCCTGCTCAGGAGTGCCCTCATGCCCATCATGCCCGACACATGGATCCGCCAGATGGCCCGGGAAAAAGGCATGATCGAACCGTTCGTGGAGGCCCAGAAGCGCGAAGGCGTCATTTCCTACGGCCTGTCGTCCTATGGCTATGATGCGCGCGTGGCAGAGGAATTCAAGATCTTCACCGATGTGGACAGTGCCATCGTCGATCCAAAGAACTTCGCCTCCAACAGCTTCGTGACCCGCACGGGTGACATCACCATTCCGCCCAACAGCTTCGCGCTGGCGCATACGGTCGAATATTTCCGCATCCCGCGTGACACGCTGGTGGTATGCCTCGGCAAGTCCACCTATGCCCGCTGCGGCATCATCGTGAATGTCACGCCGCTGGAGCCGGAATGGGAAGGGCAGGTAACGATCGAGATCAGCAATACCACGCCGCTGCCCGCGCGAATCTATGCGAACGAGGGCATCTGCCAGTTCCTGTTTTTCCAGGGTGCCAGCCCCTGTGAGGTCAGCTATGCCGACCGTGCTGGAAAATACATGCGCCAATCCGGCGTCACCACGCCCCGCCTCTAAAGCCCAGCTCTCAAGGCCTGTTTCTCAAGGATCGCACCATGGACCGTTTCATCATTCGCGGTGGCCGCCGCCTGACAGGCGAAATCGAGATCGGGGGGGCCAAGAACTCCGGCCTCAAGCTCATGGTCGCGGGTCTGCTGACATCCGAGCGGCTGGTGCTGTCCAACGTGCCGGCCATCGCTGATATCAAGACGATGCGTGACCTGCTGGTAGGGCTGGGCATCACGGTTGAGGACGTCGGGCCGCGCACGCTGTCCATCGGCGGCGAGATCGGTTCCGTCGAGGCGCCGTATGACATCGTCTCCAAGATGCGCGCCTCCATTCTGGTGCTCGGGCCGCTTCTGGCCCGCGCGCGTGAGGCGAAGGTCTCGCTGCCCGGTGGCTGCGCCATTGGCACGCGCCCGGTCGACATGCATCTCAAGGGGCTTGAGACGCTGGGTGCCGTAATCCGTCTGGAAAACGGTTATATCAACGCAACCGCGCCGGACGGGCTGAAGGGCGACCGGATCATCCTGCCCTTCGCCAGCGTGGGCGCCACCGAAAACCTGCTGATGGCCGCGACGCTGGCGAAGGGGCGCACCCATATCGTCAACGCCGCGCGTGAGCCAGAAATCAGCGATCTGGTGCATTGCCTCAACGCGATGGGTGCGCAGATCACGGGCGAAGGCTCGGGCACGCTGGTCATTGACGGTGTGGAGAAGCTGCACGGCGCGCATTACGCCGTCATGCCGGACCGCATCGAGTGCGGCACCTATGCCTGCGCCGCTGGCATTACGGGCGGCGATCTGTTGCTCGTTGGGGGACAGGCCGATGATCTGGGGGCGGTGATCCGCACGCTTGAGGAAACGGGCGTCGAGGTTGTGGAAGAGGCGCGCGGCCTGCGGGTCCGTCGCAGCGGGACGCTTCAGGGCGTGGACATTATGACCGAACCGTATCCCGGCTTCCCGACGGACATGCAGGCGCAGTTCATGGCGATGCTGTCCGTGGCCGAGGGCGCATCCATGATCACCGAGACGATCTTCGAGAACCGCTTCATGCATGTTCCGGAACTCAACCGGATGGGCGCGCGCGTGAACGTGCATGGCCGCTCGGCCATTATCCGTGGCGTGTCGAAGCTGTCGGGTGCGCCGGTCATGGCGACCGATCTGCGGGCGTCCTTCTCGCTGATCCTCGCGGGTCTGGCAGCAGAAGGCGAGACGCAGCTCAGCCGCATCTATCATCTGGACCGGGGCTATGAAGGCGTGGACCGCAAGCTTGCCGCCTGCGGTGCCGATATCGCCCGCGTCTCGGACTGACAGATCTGAAAGTTTTTGGGTTCCGCCTTTTTTCAAAAAGGCGGAGGTCTTTGAAGCTTTTTGAAAAAAGCTTCACCAAAAACTTTTATCCGTTTGCGACCAGATCCTTCAGGACGGCTGCGGTGCCGTGTGTTTTCAGGTCTTCGCGTGTCTGGATGAAGCGCGTGAGGAACTCGGCGGACTCTCCAAGGCCCCATCCGGCGAATACGGTCATGTCCAGCGCTCTGGCCGGGTTCGGATCCAGCGCAAGTGCGCGGTCTTCGGCGCTCAGGCGGGGTTCGGTGACGGCGAAACTGGCCTGCACGTCGTCGCGGCCCACCAGATAGGCACAATAGCAGGCGAGAACGAAGGCGATCCGGCGCGGGTCCTGCCCTTTTTTCAGAACATCTTCCGCCGTGGCGCGCAAAAAGACCGGCAGCTTGGATGTGCTGTCGGACGTGATACGCAGGAGCTGGTCGCTGACGGCATGGTTGCGGAACCGCTCCAGAAGGAGCGCGGCATAATCCGGAAGGCTGATCCCCGGAGGGGCCGTCAGTTGCGGTGAGACGTCGTGGCGCAGGAACTGCTCCAGCAGGGCAGCGAGATGTTCGTCGCCCATGGCTTCATCGACCAGTCGGTATCCCATCATCACGCCCGGCAGCGCCAGCATGGAATGAGACGCGTTCAGCATCCGCAGCTTGACCTGTTCGTAAGGTTCGACATCGTCCGTGAACAGAACGCCAGCCTGTTCCCAGGCAGGACGTCCGGCGGGGAAACTGTCTTCCACAACCCACTGGATGAAATCCTCGCAGAACACGGGGACGCGATCCTCAATGCCGCTTTCCGCGTCCAGCCGTGCCACGTCGGCGGGATGGACCGCCGGAGTGATGCGATCGACCATGCAGGACGGGAAGGCCACTTCGGCCTCAATCCACGCCGCCAGTTCCGCATCCCGCAGGCGCGCGAAGGACAGCACGGCATTGCGGGCGACGTCGCCATTCGCAGGGACGTTGTCACAGGACAGAATGGTGAAGGGGGAGACTCCCGCATCCCGGCGTTGACGCAGGGCCTCGGTCATCATGCCGAACGCCGTGTGGGGGATCGCGCGGTGCAGGTCCTCGGCGATGGTGGGATGTTCTGTCATGAAGCGACCTGCTTCGTCCATGTAGTAACCGCCTTCGGTGACGGTCATGCTGACGATGCGGATCGCGGGGTCCGTCAGGCGCTTCAGCGCGACTTCGCGGTCGGCGGGGGCATGGATGTATTCGACCAGCGATTTGATGACCCGGACCGTATCGGGCCGGTTCGGCGGACATTCACGCAGGGTGTAGAGGCTGTCCTGCGCCTGCAGGGCTTCAGCTTTCGCGATTTCCGCCGGATGGTCCATCAGACCCATGCCGACAATGCCCCATCCGGACTGTCCCGGCAGTGCGAGAGCGCGATCCGTGTAGACCGCCTGATGGGCGCGATGGAAATTGCCGACACTGAGATGGACGATACCGGCCGTCACACTCTCCCGATCATAGGGAGAGGTCAGGACGGACTCTGGGATCTGAGGCAGGGTCTGGGAAGTCAGGATCATGGAAAGGATCTTTCAGACGAAAGGACCGGCTTCTTTTAGAACCCTCCCTCCTTGAGGAAACTGTTTTTGTATTTTGTGAATTATTTCTAATAATTCTCGCAGGGGCGAGAGCATTACGGGAAACGAATAGTTTTCATACACGTCACGGTCTTTCCCGTCTTTTGCGGTCTGTCCTAGGATGGGGATCTGTTTTCCCGTTTCCTGTCAGGACTGATTTTCATGAGCGCCCCCCTTCACCGTCTGAACGTGGACGAGCTTGTCCCGATGGTCCGCTCCGTCGTGTCGAACGAGACGGACATGATTGCCAATATGGCCAATATCGCGGCCCTGCTGTTCGAGGCTCTGCCGCAGATCAACTGGGCCGGGTTCTATTTGTGGAAAGAAGCGGACGGGCAGCTCGTGCTGGGACCGTTTCAGGGGCGTCTGGCCTGCACGCGGATTCCGCTGGGGCGTGGCGTCTGTGGCACGGTCGCGCAGAACCGGGAGGCACTGGTGGTCCCGGACGTACATGCGTTTCCGGGACATATCGCCTGCGATGCGGCTTCGCAATCGGAGATCGTGCTGCCGGTCGTGGTCAGAGGCGCGCTCATGGGCGTGCTGGACATCGACAGCCCGGTGAAGGACCGGTTTTCGGATGCTGATCGCGTGCGTCTGGAAGAGGTCGTCGCTCTGCTGGTGGCGACGCTGGAGGGCTGAGCGGGGATACGCCCCGCTCCAGGGATCAGGCCGGGACGTTGATGGAGAGGTGTTCCATCAGTTCCGGTACGTCCTGCACAACCGTGAACAGACGGCGCGCGGATGGGTCCGCAAACCCTTGCTCGACCGCATCGTTCAGCGTGCTGACGAGTGATGTGGCCCAGCCGCCGATATTGACGATATAGATCGGTTCCCGATGCAGCCCGAGCTGCTTCCAGGTCATGATTTCCATCAGTTCGTCGAACGTGCCGAGTCCGCCGGGGATGATGGCGTAGGCGTCGGAGAGTTCGAACATGCGGGCCTTGCGGGTGTGCATGTCGGGTGTGACTTCAAGCTGCGTGACGCCCTTGTGCATGACTTCCCGGGCATGAAGGAACTCGGGGATGACGCCGATGACCTTGCCGCCTGCCTGAAGCGCTGCGTCCGCCACGGTGCCCATCAGCCCGACATGCCCTCCGCCATAGACCAGTGTGATTCCGTGTTGCGCCAGAGCCGTTCCTATCTCTTTTGCCCCTTCGGCGTAGATGGGAGCATTGCCGAAGCGGGAGCCACAGAAGACGGCGCAGGAACGAATGGTCATGTCGGGTCCGTGTTAGTTGAAGCGAGGATCTGTCACGCGGTCCGGCGGCCCAGCGAACGGCTGATCAGCACCCCCACCAGACAGCAGATGGCGGTGGTGGCGAACATCGTCCTGTAACCGGCGAACTCAATGACCTGTCCAAGAAACAGCCCCGAGCACGCAATGGCAAGGTCAATGAAGATGGAATAGGCCCCAAGAGCCGCGCCGCGGTTCTCCGGCCCCGCACTGTTGACGGCCAGAACGCCCAGTGCAGGGAACAGAAGCGAGAATCCAGCCCCCGTCAGTGCAGCGCCCACAAGGGCCGCCGATGGTGTCTGGAATACGCTGAGCGTGGCGAGCCCGAGCGCTTCCACCAGCAGTGAGATGATCGCCACGAATACGCCGCCGCGCTTTGCGATCTGCGAGGCAAAGAGAAACCGGATGACCACGAAGGTGAACCCGAAAACCGCCAGCGCCGTCGCCGCGCCTTCCCAGTGCAGGACCGCATAATACAGCGCCAGGAATGACGAGATGGCCCCGAATCCGATGGATCCCGCCGCCAGCGCCGAGCCGTGAGGAAGCACGAGTCTGAGCGCCTGTGCGAAGGGAATGGGCTGGCTGGTCGAAGGAAGGGGTTTGACGGCAGGGTAGAAGCCGATCAGCGCCAGGCCGAACAGCGGCAGTGCCACGGAAAGGATCCCAACCGAAACCAGCCCGCCATAGGGTGCGGCCAGCATGGACAGCTTGGCTCCGATCGGCGCGCCAAGGGCGATTCCGCCATAGGAGCAGATGCCGTTCCAGGAAATGGCGATGGCGGTGTTTTCCGCCCCGGCCCGACGGATGTTCCAGACGATCACCCCGGTTGCGGCCCAGCTTTCCGCCCAGCCCAGTAGCAGGCGACTGAGCAGCAGTACGTCCAGCGACAACCGTGGCATGGTCCCCAGAAGCCCTGACCCGGTTAGCAGAAGACCGGACAGCAGACAGGTGACGAGGCCGCCGATGACTACGGGTTTGGGGCCGATCCGGTCCACCAGGCGTCCGGCGGAGGGCCGGGCCGCGAAGGTCGCGAAATACTGGAGCGAGAACGTGATGCCGGCCACGCTCGTGCTGTAACCCAGCCCCTGATGGACGAAAATCGTCAGGACGGCATTGGGCAGGCCGATGACGATATAGACGAGAAGATTGAACAGGACGACAGCAAGAACACGTTTCGTCGGTGAGGCCGCCGGCGTATCTTGCGCGGTCATGGTTCTGCTCTCCTGAGGTTCGGCTGTAACAAAGATCCTCTCTGGCATAGGCCAGATGAGGGAGGTCGTCACGGGGGCGTGTCTTTCCGGACTTCACAATAACGAGTGAAATCGTCCGGAATCAGAGGCTAAGCGGGCTGACGCAGACGGGACGCGACGGACGTGCAGACGATCTGGCGCAGCGGCGTGGGCATGGATGGCAGGGCATACTGCTCGCGTTGTCCTGTCCTCAGGCTGAGAGCCTGAAGAATGCCCTGTTTCCCAGTGACATAGGCCCTGTCGTTTCGAACCAGGACGGCGGCCACAGTGTCGCTTCCCGTCAGTATGCTGCTCTGCCGGCAGTAATGCAGCGTCCCCACCAGATTGGCCGGGGTGGCCGAGGACAGGTCAGGCTCCCCCAGAAACGCCACCGAATTGCGGGCCGTGGAGAAGGGGTGTCCGTGCTGGTTGCGGGCAAGGGCATTCTCTAAATCTGGTGACAGAGCAGCCCTGGAGGTACAGCCTCCCATCATCAGGAGCGGGGTCAGCAGGATGGTAGCCGGGAGTGTGGTGCGGGGCATGTGTTGGTCCATGCGGTGGAAAAGGGCCCGTTCAGAACAGGCTGATCCCCAACGCATCAGACGCTGGAAAGAATGCAATTCTGTCCGGCCAGCGCCGGGTGTCCTTAGAAAAGCAGTTCCATCTGGTCGCGGGGCGCGCTCTCCGCCGCATGAAAGCCCGACAGTGTCAGCCCCAGCAGCCGCACGCCCGGCACGAACGGAAACAGCGGTGCCATAAGGTTTTGGCCCGTTTCCAGCAGGATCTCTTCGGAGGGAACAGGCGCGGAGAGGGTGCGGGCACGGGTGATCTGGCGGAAATCGGCGTATTTGACCTTCAGGGTCACCGTCCGTGCCTGAAGCTGGCGGCGCTGGGCGCTCCCCCACAGCTTGGCCGCGATCTGTGTCAGTGCCTGATGCGCGTCGGCTTCGGATGTCAGGTCCCGAAGATAGGTCTGCTCGGTCCCGAGCGATTTGCGCTCCCGGTTCACGACGACAGGCCGGTGATCGATCCCGCGCGAAATACCGTAATAGAATGTCGCCGCCTTGCCGAAATGCCGGGTCAGCGTCTCGATGTCCCGCTCCCGCAGATTGGCTCCCGTCTCAATGCCGAGAGCACGCATTTTCCGCGCCGTGGCTGGCCCGATACCGTGAAACGCATCGACGGGCAGACTGGACACGAAATCCGGACCCATTGCAGGCGTGATGACGAACAGCCCGTCTGGCTTGCGGTAATCCGAGGCCAGTTTGGCCAGAAACCGGTTGTAGGACACACCGGCCGAGGCGGTCAGTCCTGTCTCGGCGTGGATATCCGCGCGGATGCGGTCCGCGACCAGCGTGGCGGAGCCATAGGCACCCAGATGGTCCGTCAGGTCCAGATAGGCTTCGTCCAGCGACAGAGGCTGGATCAGGGGCGTATAGCGCGAGAAGATGTCGTGGATCTGGGCCGAGATGCTGCGATAGACGTCAAAGCGCGCCGGCACGAACACAAGCTCCGGACACAGACGCTTTGCGGTGACCGACGGCATGGCCGAGCGGACCCCGAAGCGTCGGGCCTCATAGCTTGCGGCGGCCACAACGCCCCGTGCTTCGCCCCGCCCGACTGCGAGCGGTCGGCCGCGCAGGGAAGGGTCGTCTCGCTGTTCGACAGACGCGTAAAATGCGTCCATGTCGATATGCACGATCCGGCGTTGCTCCATGATGCGAGTTTCGCCGATTCGGAAGAACGAAACAAGATCAGGATCCGTCCATGAGCTCCGACACGACCCTTGAAGACGCCCGCAGGGACGCCGGTTTCCAGACGATTTCGACCCGACTGGCCTATAGCAATCCCTGGACTGCCCTGCGCGAGGACATCATCGTCCATCCCAACGGAAAGCAGGGGCTTTATGGTATTGTCGAGCGGAGCGAGTTCGTCGTGATCCTGCCGCTGCATGCCGACGGTAAGGTCACGCTGATCCAGCAGTTCCGCTATCCGGTGGGCGAGCGGCTGTGGGAGCTTCCGATGGGTATGTGGGAGACGAAAGAGAACGTCGATCCGGTCGAGCTTGCGCTGGGTGAATTGCGGGAGGAAACCGGGCTGCGCGCCGGTGAGATGACCCATGTCGGCACGATGTATCAGGGCGCTGGATATTCGAACCAGAAAGGACATGTCTTCCTGGCGCGCAATCTTACACGCGGTGAGACGGCGCTGGAGGCGACGGAAGAGGACATCACCTGTCACGACATGACGCTGGAGGCGTTCGAAGCCCTGATCCGAGACGGCGAACTGAAATGCATGGTTTCGCTGGCCGCCTTCGCCTTGATCCGGACGAAAGGGTTGATCTGAAGGGGTTTTTTCCCACCTTGCGGAACCGGATATGTGTCCGGGGGCAGCTGTTCTCCAGCACATCCTGAAGGTCCCGATGGTCGGAACCGCATCGCTGTCCTGTGTTTATCAGACTTCGTTCTGTCTCTATCTGAAATAAAGATCAGCTCATGGAGTCATGAAAGACAACTCACGATCCATACGGGGTCTTCCTTCAGGAAGGTCTGAATGATTTTCCAAGAGAGCGGATTATTTTTTCGGAAAACTCTGCTGGAGTGAGGTGCGCGCCCTGTGGGAAATCAAAGTCGGCCGGCGAATGATATGTTTTTATAACGAATGGCGTGGATTTACTGTGCCCTGGTGAATTGTAGCCTGGGATGGAGGGGCGATGATCGCCGAAAAATGCCAGTACGGCTTTCTTCCCCAATCCTGAAAGCTTCTGATCAAGCATATCAAGTAGAAGATCGCTGTTTCGGAGGTGGAAATCGTAGATCTCGAGTGGATCTTTATACTCGATTCCATCGACCTGCTTCCAGGGACCATGGTTTTCCATTGTCACGGCATAGATCATCTGGGTTTTTTGAGATGATTTTTCAATAATTTCACTGATTTTCTTTCCGAGCACGAGATCTCCCACGTAAGATCCGCAAAGATCGTCTTCAGAAAATGCTTCCGTAGAAATGAGTTTCGTAAATCCCATCTGGGGCATGAGCTGGGTTCTGTTATAAAAACGTAGATCGTGAGGATGTAAGAAAATTCTTTCTTCGAAAAAAGAAGAGAGGCGATTGGGTAATGCATAAGACATGTTGCGATGGGCTGTCAGGAACGGGTCAAAATATCTGAACCCAAGACTTTTCTCATCCTGTCCGAAGAGCACGGCATATTCTGTGCGCATTGTGTAAGCGCCAAATCCGCTGACGTCGAGTTGTCCACTTCTTGTATTTCCGCCCTCCTCCTGAAGACGGGTGAGGGTAGGTAACGGGGGAAGGGGGTGTTGAGGACTGAGGGAAACCGGATCGGCAAAAGACTCACACTGGATAATAATGAGCAGTTCTATATCCGGCGTGACACTGAAAGAAGAGTTTTCGAGAGGAGCGGGGGCGGCTTCACGGCGCCAGCGCAGGAAGTAAAAGAAAAGTGTCGCGATCAGTCCGTAATTTCTGACATCAGAAAAAAGATCCGGGTGAGTCATGAATGTTGCGGACCAACTTTTCTTCCATAAAAAGGCTAATATCGAACCAGATACAGTCATTATGGCTATCCCGACCCAGCGAGAGTGGGGCGGGAAATCAGATTTTATTACAAAATATACAATTACAGGCACGAAAATTAGTGCAGATATTATAATTATTCTAAGAAATTTAGGGACGGCATCCATATAAAAGCGTGGATAACGCAGAAAGGACGCTGCGACAGCGAGGTCGCTGAAAATCAGGGGTTCTCCCAGAACCTGGTATTTCAAAGTGGATGCCATGGTGAGAAGGGATGTGAGCAAAGTGGTGATCGTGAAGGCAAGCCAAGGGCTGCCCGTCAAGAAAAGAAAAAATCCGAATTCGGAAAATATGATAATATTTCTTGGGAATGACTGTGGAAAATTCAAAAATATCCGTGAATTAACAGTATCAATAATTGAATTAAATAAAAACAAACTTATTATTATGATGAAATATTCTGACACGTATTATTTTTTTCATTTAGGGTGACAAAATTGGGATGCGGTCATCTTAGTGATGACAATCCTTGTTCCACAAGGCGGATTGAGGATTTTTCTTTTTTTGAAGATATATTATTGAATGGTTTCTCTATCATTCCTTGCCCTGATCTTTGGAAGTCGGCCGCTTTTTAATGACCTTTCTGAGAATTCCCCCGCCCTTGACATTGGATGTTCCGGTATCTGGGCGTCCGATCCGGGACTGGCGCTCGTTTTCTGGAAAAACAACGACTGAAGCCATCCTTCTCCAGAGGTTGCGGGCAGAAAGGCTGGGTGGCGCTTTCTGGTTGCCGGCCCGTTCTGAAAAAGGACACTTCGATCATCTTGTTTCGGGCGGTGGTGACTGGGAGCAGACGCGGAAAATCATTCAGACCATTCTGACGCAACATTCAGGACAGACCATCTGTGTTACTATGCCGGCGGGTGAAGGTTTGCCAGCATTTCCGCGAACATTCAGGCATGAAAATGTGGTTTTTTTTCAGCCTTCCGAACCCCATGCGCTTTTGCAACGCTGTACAGCGGTCTGGGGGAGTAAGCCAGACGATCTGACGCTGCTGGGGGCGGTATATGGTCGGCCTGTAAAGCTCCTGAACCCGCACGACACGTTCGAAAGCTTCTCTACAGGCCAGGCGATGGGCTGGCTGACGGAGGGGGTCGAATGGAGCAGTCCGTTCACGGGGCGGCGGGTTGATTTTGCAGCGATGGTGGAGATTGTCTCTGACGTCAAAAGAGCGTGGCTGCAGAAGCGTAACCTCGGTGTCTGCGTGGGAATGGCCTGGTGGAAGCGCCGTCGGATCAGGCAGTTTTTCGAGGGATCTGGCGTCCCGGTTGTTTTCCGCTCCCGGAGTTTTGCGGCGGTGCGGTCCGCAGAAAGCCGGGGCAGGGGCATCGCTGTCTGGGTCAGTCGCGTGCCTCGGGGGCTGTTCAGGCTTTCCGCTGCGGCAAATATTCCTGTCGCCAGAGTGGAAGACGGTTTCCTTCGCTCCATCGGCCTGGGCAGTGATCTGCTTCCGCCCTCTTCCATTGTTCTGGATCAGCGGGGGATCTATTTTGATCCCTCATGTCGCAGCGATCTCGAATGCCTTTTGAGCAGCACAGAGTTCACGGAGGCCCTGCGTGTCCGCGCGGCAGCCCTGATGAAGGTACTGGTCGAGCGGAACATCTCGAAATACGGTGCATCGCCCCCCACCGGATTTTATCGGGATATCCCGGCAGGAAAGAGAATACTTCTTGTTCCCGGGCAGGTGGGGGATGACCTTTCGATCCGGCTGGGCTGTTCGGAAATTGCGGACAATCTTTCCCTTCTGAAAGTCGTGCGGCAGCGTAATCCCGGGGCGTATATTATTTTTCGTCCTCATCCGGACGTGGATGCGGGTCATCGCAAAGGCCATGTGCCTGACGACGTTGTGCTTCTCTATGCGGACGAAATACAGCGCGGTGGTTCCATGACGGCCCTGATCGCCTGTGTGGACGAGGTACACACCATGACGTCGCTTGCGGGTTTTGAAGCTCTGCTGAGGAAGCGGTCCGTTGTGACCTACGGACAGCCTTTCTATGCGGGATGGGGGCTGACAGAGGACATGGCTCCCCCCATTGCCAGACGTGGGCGCCAGCTTTCGCTCGAAGACCTCGTGGCAGCTACGTTGATATTATATCCGTGCTACCTTGACCCGGTCACGCTTTTGCCATGTGGACCTGAGATTCTGATCGAGCGTCTTTCACAGCCGGAGTTGTGGAAACCCGGTCTTGTAACTCGACTTAGAAGGGTGCAGGGAAGACTGTACAAGCATGTGGCCCATCTGGTGTCCTCGTCTGCAAGAAAGAGTAAATGACTTTAGATTCAAATATTTCGATGGATGCCACTCCGGAACCCAAACTGGAAACACGACGTTTTCTGTTGCTTCAGGGTTTGATGGGCCCTTTCTTTGAAAGGGTAGGCAGGGGACTTCTGAAGGAAGGCTACGGCGTTCACAAAATCCATTTCAATGGCGGCGACCGGCTGTTCTGGAGATTGCCGAACGCTACGGATTACTGCCACTCCCTGGAAGAATGGCCGGCTTATCTGCGGGATTTTATTGCCCGCAACGGGATTACGGATGTCCTTCTTTTTGGTGACTGCCGCCCCCATCATGCCGCGGCACTCGAACTGTGCCGCGAACTGCATGTGCCCGTTCATGTATTTGAAGAAGGTTATCTGCGGCCGGACTGGGTAACTCTGGAACTGGGGGGCGTTAACGGCCATTCCAAACTGCCACAGGATCCGGAATATTACCTGAAGGAAGCCGCACATCTTCCAGAGCCTGAGCCCCACTATCCGGTGCCATCTTCGTTTCGCCGACGGGCCATGGAAGGCATTGCTTATAACACTGCGGATATTCTGTCCCGATGGCATTATCCTCACTGGACCAATCATCGCCCCTGGCATCCGCTGACCGAGGGGATGGGTTGGCTCAGAAGGCTTTCTGACCGTAAGGCTGCAATCCAGCGCAGTGAAGAGGTGCTTCGCCGACTGTCGGCAAGCAAGGCGCCTTATATGCTGTTTCCACTGCAGTTGAATGCGGATGCGCAGGTGCGTCTCCATTCCGGCTTTAGTGGCATTGAGGATGCGATCGAACAGGTTATCGCTTCCTTTGCGGCATCTGCTCCCCTGGACATGCGCCTGATCATCAAGGAGCATCCGCTGGATAACGGTATTTATGACTGGCGCCGTATCGTCGGTCGGATCGCCAGAAAATATGGTGTTATCCAACGGGTGGGTTATATCGAGCGTGGTGATATTGCGGTGATGGTAAAAGCTGCCAGGGGAGTGGTCACTATCAACAGTACCACAGGAACTTTAGCGGTTGCCGAAAATATTCCAGTGATTACGCTTGGACAGGCGGTTTATAATATTCCAGGAATTACTCATCAGGATGGTCTGGATAAGTTCTGGAAGTCCCCCAAAGGTCCCGATCCTGAGATATTCATGGCTTTTCGGCGTGTGTTGATAGAATATTGTCTGGTTCCGGGGGGCTTCTTTTCTGAAGAAGGGTTGGAAACGCTCGTTAATGGAGTGATCAGCCGTCTTCAGAGACACTGTCCCATCAAATTTCGTGAAGCCTGTAGAACCAATGGGCCGGACGTAGCCGCATGGGATTGCATGAGGCGCCCTATCCTGTCTCTGTCAGCCAGGCTGGCGGATATTGTGGAAGGCTTTTGAACTGACGTGACAGCGGTTTCGTATCTTCTGGATATTTCCCGCCTGCTGGCGCGTGCGGAGTATGCTGTTCCTACTGGGATAGACCGGGTTGAACTGTCTTATGCCCAGTATCTTCTGACTCACAAACGGGAACAGAGTTATTTCTGTGCCATGCATCCGATAGGAATTGCGGGCGGTATTCCAACGCCGTTGGCGGAGGAAATGATCGAGGCCCTGGCTGAAAAATGGGGATCATCTACCGCCTCCACAACGGCAGTACGCTTGAAGAGAAAGATCAGGAGAAAAATCCTTTATTCTTCTCTTCCGAAAAAACCTCGCATGGTTCACATCTTGGTATCCCATCATCATTTAACCCGCCCAAGGGTGATCGGAAGCATTCTCAAGCGTACAGGCGCGAAATTTGTGCCTATTCTGCATGATCTTATTCCTTTGGAATATCCTGAATATGCGCGCCCTGGTGAGCCGGCGAGGCACGCCGTCAGGGTACAGACAATTCTCGATTATGCGGCTGGCATCATTTTTCCATCACAGGCCGTGCGTGATGCCTTCATGCCTTACATGGAAAAACATTCCCGCCAGCTTCCCGTCGGTCTGGTTCCTCTGGGTGTTAATGTAAAAAGAGAAGAGGACCTGCTACCGCCGACACTGGCATGTCCTTCACGTCCCTATTTTGTCTGTCTGAGTACGATCGAACCCCGGAAAAATCACCTGCTCCTGTTGCAGATCTGGCGCCGTCTGGCGGAACAGATGGGTGATAGGGCGCCAGTTCTGGTTATCATTGGCAAGCGAGGGTGGGAAAACGAAAATATCGTTGATCTTTTGGACCGGTGTCCCGCTCTGAAAGAACATGTTCTGGAGTATAATGAACTTCCGGATCAGGACGTCATCCATCTTCTGAAAAACTGTCGGGCTTTGCTATTCCCCACGTTTTCTGAAGGATTCGGATTACCGCTTGCCGAAGCTTTTTCCTTTGGTGTGCCGGTATTGTGCTCCGACATCCCCGTGCTGAGGGAGGTGGGAGCAGGCATCGCAGATTATCTGGATCCTTTGGATGGTCCCGCCTGGATAGAAGCCATCATGGACTATACGACTGATAGTCAGCGTAGGCGCGATCAAATCGACCGTATTCAGTCTTGGAAACCATTTGGGTGGGATGACAGTATATTCTGCACTCTTAAAAGTATGCATGATTTTTTATAGATGGGGGACCGAAAGGTTGTGCATTGAAGACGTTTCTGCCTGATTTTCGCGCTGCGCCCGTCGCGGAGCGGAAGGTCTTGTCTCTGGATTGCTACGCGGCGACGTTCATCCTCTTCAGGAAGAGGACGCGACGCATATCATAGACGATATTGGCAGCCCGATCCTCATGATGGCTCGTGCAATGCCCGCGGTTTCGACATAACGGATGTCCGGGGGCATAGGCTTGAGAGGGGGCTTTTTGCTGGAAAAATCTTTCTGTATGGAAGCGTTCTCAGAAAATTTTCACAGTAGAAATTCAATTCTTTATAAAACCTCTGTAAAAATTTCCGATTTTCCGAGCATAAGATGGAAATTGGAAAGCCTCAGCCCGCAAAAGCCCAGCCTGAACTAAAGACTGGTACAGAAGGTTATTTGTGCCAATTGTGTGTATGGCTTCACTGATTTCCTTCACATCCACGGGAGAGACCAGAAGCGCGGCCTGTTGGGCAATTTCTTCTGTGGCATGTCCGACGCTGGTGATGACCGGGGTGCCCAGCATCATGGCCTCGATAATCGGCAACCCGAAACCTTCTGCGAGGGAGGGGTAAACAACTGCACGGGCTTCCTGAATCGCTCTGATAAGGGCGCTTCGGGAGCACCATGGGATCAGATGGACCAGGTCAGGTCTCGGGTGAGTGTGAAGAGCCGCGAGTTCAGCCTTAGCCCCGAAGCCTTGATTACCAATAAGCGTTAAAGGACGACTGGTTCTGGATAGCCCATGAGCAGTAATGATTCGCCCAATGTTTTTGCGTTTCTCGATGGAGCCAAAATATAAGAAACCGTTACTTGGGCACGGAGAGGGGGTATCATTGGCTTCCTGAAGTTCTTCGTCCGAGAAGCTGACCGCTTGAGGTAGAAGAGTGATCTTGTCTTCTGCAATGCCTAATTCAGAGACCAGATCTGTCTGGACGGCTTTGGATACGGTTACGATGCCATCTGCCTGTTCACAGCACTGAAGGAGAAGACGATTCATTTCCGTTTTGGAAAAACTGCCGTATTCAGGGTGAAGAATGGGAATGATGTCGTGGATGGTGACAATATTCTTGGTGTTTTTCCACATTAACGGAAGTGGATAGGTCCAGTGCATGAGAGACGGAGGGGGCTGACTCTCCAGATACGTCATTTTATGCCAGGTTCTGCTTCGTACAGTGGCGGTACGATAGAGATCATGAACCTGATAGTTCATTCCGTCCATTTGAACAGTTCGCTCTGAGGAACCAGCTCGGAGGAAGCGCCGTATCTGACGCGGAAAAGAATGGGGGTTGAAGTCCGGACTGTTCTGCAGCATGTCCAGAAGCCGTGAATGTCCAAGCCCTTCAGTTTCACAGGCTTTTTCCAGCATCCGGGCATAGGTTGCTACGCCCGTTCCGCCTGAACGTCCCGTACTGCGGGTATCAAAGCAGATCCGTATCATTTGGATTGGCGGCGTTTTTCACTTTTGGTGCCACAGATGCGGTCCCAGAAAATGGCTGTTACTGCGAAATTACGATCCGGGTTCGCATAGTGGTGCAGCATGTGGTGCCGGTGCAGAAGGCGGAAAAACGGCCATTTTTTCATAGGAAACTGGTGGCAGGCATAGTGGATGAAGTCATAACCGACATAACCCAGCAGAAATCCCAGAAAGATCGCCTTTCCATTCTGATGAAACAGCGAAACGGCTCCAAACCACAGAACTGCCGCAATTGGAACCGTCACGTTCAGGGGCAGCATGTTACGCAGGGGATCTGATGGCAGGTCGTGATGATTGCCATGGATGACAAAAATCAGATGCTGTCCAAAAGCAGACTTCAGGTCCAGATGGAAAAGAAAGCGATGTCCCAGATATTCTATAATGCTCCAGACCAGAAAACCCAGAAAAACCATTTCCAGAAATTTTCCAGCAGGCATAGGCAAAGTATTGTAAATAACCAGCGTTAATATAAAGGTCCAGAACGGTAGGAATATCTTCATCGGCATGAACGTCATAAGTTCCAGCCAACGGTTTTGAAAAAGTCTTACGGACATCTTGATATCTGATCCCTTCTGCAATATGTCCGCAATCGCCTACTGCGCCTTAGATGAAAATCAATCTTCTTAACTCTAACGACAGATCGTGCGTAAGTAAAATTGGGATAGAGCCCCGATGTCCTGATAAAAATGTTTTATCTCTCACTTCGTTGCAGAAAAAAATCAGGCCAGAAATCAGTCACCAGATCGTGAGTTCCGACTCCGGATTCAAAAATCCCTGAAGATCCTAGGATTTTTCCAGAAGCGCCTTGCAACGCATCCAGGACATGCGGTCGCGGAAGATGAGCAGGACATAGTAATCCAGTTCACGGCTGCGGGTTTTCGTGGTGCGGCTGTAGAAGGGGTAGACGTCGAACGGCCCCTGAAGTCCGGCAGGAGCGGGTTCGGACGGCAGGAGGCACGTTACCCGGAACAGCGGCATGTAGACCGCATCATCGCCGGGGTTGCGCCGCACATGCCACAGGTTGCGCCGGAACTTTCTCAGCCGCTCGGGGAGCAGGAAGACCATCGACTTCTCGATGAAGCCTTCCTCGAAATGTTCGGGACGGTAATACCGCATGTCCTCGGGCATGTTGCAGAAATGGGGATGGTCCTGAACGATCATGGACCATCCCTTACGGCATTGCGGCGGCTGACGGGAGGGGCCCCGTCCTCGGTTCCGCTTTTAGTCCCGGTCCTGTTCGGCTGAAGGCGGTGCGGCGATCTCCGCTGCGGCCCGGCGCAGGATCGCCACGATGCGCCGCAGTTCGTCCGCATCGGCGCCCCGCCGGGATTTCAGGGCGACCTTCAGCGCAAAGCGCGCGTCATGAAACTCCTGTCCCAGGGAAGGGTCGAGGTCGTTGATGCCGGTAAAAGCTTCCCGGACATCTGCCATGCGGGCACCGATTCGACTCAGGATATCGAGGATGCGGGCTGCTTCCTCGCTGTGGGCCTCGAGATGGGCACGCCCGTCGTCCGTCAGGCTGTAGAGCTTGCGGTTGCCCTCCTGTACCACGGCGGCAAGACCGGCTTCCTCAAGATAGGTCAGGGACGGGTAGATCACACCGGGGCTGGGTTTGTAGAAGCCGCCCGAACGCTCTTCGAGGCGCCGGATCAGTTCGTAGCCATGGGCAGGCGCTTCCGCGAGCAGGGCCAGAATGACGAGCTGAAGCTCGTCGGCGGTCAGCTTGCGACCGCGCGAGAAACCTTCGCCTCCCATGTCGCCACCAAAGCCCCTGCCGAAGCGCCCGCCAAAGCGTCCGCCGCCCATGCCATCCCCACGGCCCCCCCCACGGCCGCCATGCCGCGGTCCGAAGCCGCCTTCCATGCCCCGGTGTCGACCGTCCCGTCTTTCACCGCGTCGTTCGCCCCGGTTTTCATTCCGGCTTTCACCATTGCGCCCGTTTTCCCGATCATCGCCTTCCGCGACGGGGCGGCTCCTGCCGAAGAAGCTTTTGCGATGATTGCGGCCATGACGGTCCATGCTGAAAAGATCTGCTTTACGTCTGAACATGATGTTCTCCTATTCGATATATCGAACGATATAATATCTTAAGATATATCTTCAAGATGAAAATTGAGCCTGATGATTTTTCTTCAGACAGGTTTCCGGGAGCGGAAAGGCGAGCATGAACGCGTGTTTACGGTCCGACCCATAGCCGCGGGGGGCAGTGGCTGGTATCGGGCAGGGATGGGTAGTCCGATCTCTCTTCCCCCTGACCCGGATCTGCGTCGCACGCTGCGGCAGATCGTGCCGTGGCGCGCCGCATTGACGATCGGTGCGATGCTGGTGCTGGTGGCCGCCCTCCAGCGGTTGCCATTCATCCATCATCTGCTTGAAAACGCCCCGCACTGGCATGAGACGCCAGGCGCGCCGTTCTGGTTCCTGCTGCTGGCCGTCCCCTACAGCGCATGCGGTCTGCCCCGTCAGGCTCTGTGCGTGGCGGCGGGGCTGGCCTTTGGATTGTGGGGCGGACTTGTCCTGTGTTCGCTTGCCTATATGCTAGGGGCCGTTCTGGCATATGGCTGGGCGAGGCTGCTGGCTCCCGCGGCCTTCCGGGCACAGCTGCATGACAGGCTTCAGGCAGATTATGCCGCTCTGGCGCGCACACTCCATGCAAAGCCTTTCCGGGCGGTCCTGACGCTGCGACTGATGCCGGTGGGGTCCGCCCTGCTGGTTTCAACGGCCGCGGGACTGTTTGAACTGCCTCTTCTGCCGTTCTCGGTCGCGACCTTTCTGGGCGGTCTGCCACAGACGCTGATCTTCGTTCTGGTCGGGTCCGGAACGCGGATCGGACATGTCCTCCAGTTGGGGCTTGCGGGAATCCTGTTCGTCGTGTCGGGTGTGCTGGGCGCTGTTCTGCTGCGCCAGCATGGGCGGACCGAGACCTCCTGAAAACGTCCCCCTAACACCAGGCACCCGACAGACACTTTTTACTCCGTACTCTGAACACAGCAGGCAGACGCGCATGACAGATCAGGACATGACATTCAGACGGGGCGATCCTCTGCCCGCATGGCTGCCGGTTCTGCTGGGAATCTTTACGGCGGTCGGGCCCGTCTCGACGGATGTCTATCTCCCGGCCCTGCCTGAGATGGAGCGCCAGCTCCATACCGCGGCAGGTTCGGGGAGCGCGACCATGGCGGCCTGGGTAATCGGGCTGGCCATCGGGCAGATCAGCATCGGCCCGATCTCGGACCGCTTCGGACGGCGCTGGCCGCTCCTGATCGGCATGCTGGGTTATACGCTCGGCGAAATCGGCTGTGCGATGGCGCCCAGCATGACGTTCCTGTGCCTGTGCCGTGTCTTTTCCGCCATCATGGCCTCAGCCGGCCTCGTGGTGCCCAATGCCTGCATCCGGGATCTGACGGAGGGCGATGAATCGTCGAAAATGATGTCACGCCTGATCGTCATTCAGGGCACCGTGCCGATCCTTGCCCCCATGCTGGGCGGTTTTGCGCTGAAATTCGTGGACTGGCGCATGATTTTCTGGGCCACGGCCGTCTATGGCGGGCTCTGCACCCTCCTGCTGATGACGGTCTTTCCCGAAACACTGGACCCGCAGGACCGCCGGGATCTGCGCCCGATTTCCATCATCGAACGCTACACCTATATCCTTCGGACCCGCAGCTTCATCACGAATGGTCTGGTCTGGAGTTTTCTGGGATTCGTGACCTTTACCTACCTCACGGCGGCGCCCATGCTGTTCGAGGACGTGTTCGGAATGTCGCCGTTCCATTACGGCATGCTGTTCGGGCTGTTCGCGATCTGCATGATCGGGGCGTCCGCCATCAACGGGCAGCTCGTGGGGCGCGTCAGTACGGGCCGGATGCTGTTTTCCGCGCTGGGGGTCAGTCTGGCCGGGTGTGCGGTTCTGCTTCTGCTGGCGCTGGTGTCGAACTATGATCTCGACCCGCAGGGGCATATCAAGGCGATGTTCCTGTGGCCGCTCATCGTGGCCCTCGTCATCACCATGGCGCCCACGGGCGTCATCGGGCCGAACGCCATGGTCGGCGCGCTGTCCGAGCAGTCCGACCGTGCCGGTTCGGCCTCGGCGCTGGCGGGCACGATGCAGTATCTTTTCGGCGCCGTGGCGAGCGCACTGTTCGGGCTGATGCCGTCCGGGACGGCCGTTCCGATGGCGATCTTCATGACGTTTGCCTTCGTTGCCGCCATGGGATTTGCCCTGCTGCGGCCCCGCCTGCCGGTCATTGCGGAACCTCCGCGCCATTCCTGAGGAAACATCCGTCATGAAAGCTCTGCTTGTCGAAGATGACGCCGCCATCGCGCTGGTGGTTGAGACGGTTCTCCAGCGGGAAGGCTGGACGGTCCGGCATGTTCTGGACGGTCTGGCGGCTCTGGAAGGGGACGGGGCGCCCGATCTTCTGGTGACGGACCTCAACCTGCCCGGCGCCAGAAACGGACTGGAAATCGCGCATCTGCTGCGGGAGCGTCGCCCGCAGATGGCCGTCGTGCTCATGTCCGGCGATTATGAAGACCGCGACACGGCCCCGCACGGCATGGCCGTGCTGCCCAAACCGTTCCGCAGGGCCGGGCTCCTCGCGGCCATCGAACAGGCGACAGGCGCGATCCGGACTTGAGCCCAGGACTTGAGTTAGGGGGGAGACTCCCCTACATGCCGCGCTGTTTGCCATGACCAGATGAAAGCCGTGCCACCATGTCGTTCCAGGATCCCCAGCCGCTCGATCTCAAGAGTTACATCCGCGAAATTCCGGATTTTCCGAAGCCGGGCATCCTGTTCTATGACATCTCGACGCTGATCCGCTCGCCCGACGCCTGGCAGGTCGCCACCGCACGTCTGGCCCGTGCGATCGCCGCGTGGCAGCCGGACATGCTGGCCGGAATCGAGAGTCGCGGCTTTCTCACGGCGGCTCCGCTGGCCCTGCGTCTGGGCTGTGGCTTCACGATGCTGCGCAAGCCCGGCAAGCTGCCGGGCAAGACCATTTCCCTGAAATACGGCCTCGAATATGGCGAGGACGAGCTGCACATCCAGGCAGACGCCATCAAGCCGGGCCAGCGCGTCGTGGTGCTGGACGATCTTCTGGCGACGGGTGGCACGCTGGCAGCGTCCGTTGATCTTCTGCGCAAGGTGGGCGCCGAGGTCGTAGGTGCGTCCGTGCTGATCGAGCTTGCGGATCTGAAGGGCCGTGACAAACTGGACGTTCCGCTGAACGCTCTGATGACGTACGACGAGTAAGGCGACGAATAAGGGAACACGATATGTCGGGCACCTCTTCCGAAAGGATTTCCGCACTGTGGCAGACACGGTACCGCAGGCCGGCGCCGGAAACCCTGCCGGATAATGCGGTGCTCGACCTGCTGCTGTCGCATCATTCGGTCCGGGCCTATCTGCCTGACGCCTTGCCCGAAGGCACGCTGGAGGCCGGAATTGCGGCGGCGTCCTCGGCTGCGACCTCCAGCAATCTTCAGGTCTGGTCCGTCGTGGCTGTCGAGACCCCGGAGACGCGGGCCAGACTTGCCGAACTGTGCGGCGGCCAGAAGCATATCGAAGTCGCGCCGCTGTTCCTCGCATGGATCGTGGATCTGTCCCGGCTGGAGCGGATCGCCAATCGGGCAGGGACGGGGCACGAGGCGCTCGACTATGAGGAAATCTTCCTCATGGCGACGCTCGATACCGGCATTGCGGCCCAGAACGCCGTCACGGCCTTCGAGTCCCTCGGGCTGGGCACGGTCTATATCGGCGGCCTGCGCAACCATCCCGAAGAGGTGGCACGCCTCCTGTCCCTGCCGCCGCGTTCGGTGGCGGTGGTGGGGCTCTGTGTGGGTCAGCCCGATCCCGCAGCCCAGAACGGCCACAAACCACGTCTGGGGCAGGACGTGGTTCTGCACCGCGAGCGCTACAGCACGGAGACCGAGGCTGAAGGCATCGCGGCCTATGACCGGGTGGCGGACGACTACCAGAAGGAACAGGGCCTGTCGTCGCGCGCCTGGTCGGAAACGGTGGCCAGTCGTGTGGACAGCTTCAAGGGCCTGAGCGGCCGTCACGTCATGCGCACGGTGCTGCATAAACTCGGTTTTCCGTTGCGGTAAAAACTACAGAGAGAAGTTTTTGGGTTCCGCCTTTTTCGAAAATGCGGAGAGCGTCGAAGCTTTTTGAAAAAAGCTTCACCAAAAACTTTTAAACTGCTGGCTGTTGTTGCCGGTGCGGGGGCTGCGTTCTGACCTTTATTCTTCCTCCCGAACTTCCTGTTACGGCGATTCTGCCGGAGCTTCTGGCGACGTTGCAGACGCAGCCCAACGCCGTTCTCGTCGCCCCTCCGGGTGCGGGCAAGACGACGCTGACGCCGCTCGCGCTTCTGGACGCGCCGTGGCTCGGGACGCAGCGCCTGATTCTCGTGGAGCCGCGTCGCGTGGCGGTTCGTGGGGCGGCCTCGCGCATGGCGTCGTCACTGGGTGAGAAGCCGGGCGGCATTGTGGGGTTCCGCACGCGCACCGATTCCGCAATGTCCGCCAGAACGCGCATCGAAGTCGTGACCGAAGGGCTGCTCCTGCGTCGCCTGCTGACCGATCCGTTGCTGGATGGCGTGGGCGCGGTGCTGTTCGATGAAGTGCATGAACGCTCGCTGGATCTGGACGCGGCGCTGGCGTTCTGTCTGGACATGCAGCGTGAAATGCGGCCTGATCTGCGGATTCTGGCCATGTCCGCCACACCGGATGGCCGTGCGTTCACGACGCTGATGAACGCCCCGCTGATCGAAAGCGAAGGCCGCCAGTTCCCGATCGACATCCGCCATACCCGCGACATTCCCCATCTGCGGGATCTGCCGGAAGCCTGCGCCCGCGCGATCCGTCAGGCGCTGGCGGAAGAAGACGGCGATATCCTCGCTTTCCTGCCCGGCGTCGGCGAAATCCGCCGCACGCAGGCGTTGCTGGATGGCACGGTTCCGGTCTTCCCGCTGCATGGCGAACAGACGACCGAGGATCAGGACCGCGCCATCGCGCCGTCCGACACGCGCCGCGTCGTGCTGGCGACATCCATTGCCGAGACGTCCGTCACGGTTTCGGGCGTGCGGATTGTCGTGGATGGTGGTCTGCGCCGTGCGCCGCGGCTTGACCCGAATACGGGCCTGTCGCGGCTGGAAACGCTGAAGATTTCCCGCGCCACCGCCACCCAGCGCGCGGGTCGTGCGGGGCGGCAGTCTCAGGGCATTGCCATCCGCCTGTGGTCGGAGATGACGCAGCGCAGCCTGCGCCCGCAGGACGCGCCGGAAATTCTCGTGGCCGATCTGACGGATTTCGCGCTCGTCACCGCCGCCTGGCAGGAAGTGATGGGCACGGCTCCGGACAGTCTGCCGCTGCTGGACACGCCGCCTTCCGGCGTTCTGACGGGCGGGCGCGAACTGCTGCGGGAACTTGGCGCACTGGATGACGCCAACCGCATTACGGCGCTTGGCAAACGCATGGCGTCCCTCGGCACGCATCCGCGTCTGGCCGCGATGCTGTGCGCGGCCCGGACCCTGCCGGAGCGCGTGACGGCGGCCTGTCTGGCAGCGCTTCTGGAAGAGCGTGATCCGCTCCGTCCGCGTCCGAACCGCCCTTCCGGCCCCGCGTCAGGAGCCGATATCCGCGTTCGCTTCGCCCTGTTCGAGCGCGACGACCCGCGCGCGGACCGGGCCAGCCTGTTCCATATGCGTCAGTCCGCCAAACGCTTCCTGCGCCGGATGGGAGAGCGGGACGTGCCGCTCATCCCGCTGCCGGATCATGCGGGCGCGCTGCTGGCCGCCGGTTTTCCGGATCGGGTGGCGCAGGCGGCGGGTGAGTTCGGGCGTTTCCGTCTGGCAGGCGGGGGAAGTGCCCGCGTTTCGGCCAATGATCCACTGGCCCGCGAGAAACTGCTGGCGGGGGCGGCGTTTCACACCCGCACCTCAACGGAAATCACGCTCGCAGCCCCGCTGGATGCCGAAAACCTGCCCCGAACCCTTCTGGACCGGACCCGTGAGCAGGTCGAGACGACGCTGGACGGGACATCCGGCCGCATCATCGCCCGTCGCAGGCTCCGTCTGGGCGCGCTGGTCCTGCGTGACCGCAATGGCGAGATCAGTCCCGAGGAGGCTCAGGATCTTCTCTTGCAGCAGATCGCCGCGACTCCGGCACAGGCCCTGACATGGACGGAGGCCGGACGTCAGTTTCAGGCCCGCGTGGCCCATGCCCGCGCGACCTATGCGCCGCATCTGCCGGACCTGTCCGATGACGGGCTGGCCGCGTCTCTGGAATGGCTGGAACCTTATCTTGCGGGATGTGACCGGCTCTCGCAGGTGCGGGCGCTGGACCTGCTGTCCATTCTCCGTGCCCGTCTGGACTATGCCGATCTGGCCGCACTGGACCGTAAACTCCCGCCGCGCCTCACGCTGAAGGCCAGCACGCACGATATCGACTATACCGGCGCGGTTCCTACGGTTTCCGCCCGCGCGCAGGCCTTTTACGGCACGGCCCGGACGCCCGAACTCGCGGATGGACAGTTGGCCCTGCAATGCGCGCTTCTGTCTCCCGCCGGGCGTCCGCAGGCGATCACGGCGGATCTGGAAGGGTTCTGGAAGGGGAGCTGGGCCGATATGCGCCGGGACATGCGGGGCCGCTATCCCCGCCATGACTGGCCCGAGGACCCCGCAACGGCAGAGCCGCCGAAAGCGCGCTCGAAACACGGTCCCAAACCGTGAATCGTCAGGATCTTGGGATGTGGAACAATTCTGTGTTAGCAGTTTTGATATGACGATGTTCCTGTCCTGTTTCCCATGAACCGCACCCTGCAGGCTGCTGCGATCGGTGCCGGAACGGCCACTGTCGTGACGGTGGGGCTGATGCTGGCCCTGCGCGGCCATGGCAACAGTCCGCAGGGCGTTGTACATCCGGTGGAACAGCGGCAGAAACCGGCGGTCGTGCGGGCTCTCGCGCCGAAAATACTCCCGACCATCATCCCCGACCGCACGGTCGCGGGGGAGAACACGGACGCGCATGGCATTCCGACACAGCCTGCTGTGGTGCCGGCACCCGCTCCCGCTCTGCCGCCACTTCTGGTCAAATACGGCCCGCTGAGCTTCGCCCCGCTGGTGCGGCAGGTGATCCCGGCCGTCGTCAACATCGCCATCACCCAGAACAGCCCGGACGGCCACGACCATATCCCGCCCCAGATCCGCGGCACCCCGCTCGAAAAGCGTTACCGGGACCGCATGAAGCGCCAGCAGGAAGAAATGGTCGGCGCCGGATCAGGCTTCATCGTCGATCCCTCCGGGATCATCGTCACGAACCGCCATGTCGTGGGTGGCGCGGACAAGGTCGTGGTCTCGCTCTCCAACGGGCATGAAATGCCGGCGCGGCTTTTGGGGGCCGATCCGCTGACGGATATCGCCGTCATCAAGGTCGATAGTCCCGAGCCACTTCCGCATGTTACGTGGGGCGACAGCCAGCAGACCGATATCGGGGACTGGATTCTCGTCGCGGGCAATCCGTTCGGGTTCGGATCGTCCGTTACGGCTGGCATCGTCTCGGCGGTCGGGCGCGATCTGGGAATTGGTTCGCTCGACGACTTCATCCAGCTCGACGCCCCGATCAATCCGGGAAATTCGGGCGGACCGGCTTTCAACATGCGCGGGCAGGTCGTGGCCGTGAATGCCGCCATCGTGACGCCTGCGGGCGGGTCTGTGGGGATCGGGTTCGGGATTCCGTCCGAAATCGTGGCCCCGATCGTCGCGGAAATCGAGGCGACCGGCCATGCCGAACATGGCTGGCTCGGCATCACACTTGATGACAGCGATACCGATATCGGTATCGCCGGCGTCGATAACGGTGGCCCGGGACAGAAGGGTGGTCTGCGACGCGGAGACATCGTAACGCAGGTGGACAATGTGCCCGTTACCAGTGCGCGGATGCTCCTGCGCAGTATCGCGGCGGCCCGTCCGGGCGTGGTTCTGAGTTTCCGGATCCAGCGCGGCAAAAAAACCCTGATGTTGCCCATCCATATCGGCCCGCGTCCGCAGGATGCGGATGACTGAGCTGCTTCCCGGCGCAATGATCCGCCTTGGCCTGTGTGGTGTTCTTCTGCTGGGCACTTTGGCCGGATGCAGTCCTGCGCGGCCCTCACAGGGCCAGAGCGGCTATCGCGACGGCCTTTCGGAGGCCTCCCCGTTCTCATGGGGCCCGATCAGCGCGTCATCCCTGCGTGATGCGCAGCAGGACGCGTTTGACAACGCAATTCCCCGCTAGGCGGCCCGTTCTGTAACAACGGCGTTTGACGGCGCCCTTCAAGCCGGTATTCTTTCGCACAAGAACGGCGAGACTGCGTTCGGAAGGGAAAGAGACAACGATGCGTATCCTGCTGGTCGAGGACGATCCGACTGTCCGTGCTTTCGTGCTCAAGGGCCTCCGAGAAGCCGGGCACGTCGTCGATGAGGCGGATAACGGCAAGGACGGCCTGTTTCTGGCCGTCAGCGAGAATTATGACGTCGTGATCCTGGACCGGATGCTGCCGGGCGGCATCGACGGGTTGCGGATTCTGGAAACCCTGCGCGGGCAGAAGAATGCAACGCCCGTCCTGCTGCTCTCGGCGCTGGCGGATGTGGACGAGCGCGTCGCGGGCCTCAAGGCCGGCGGTGACGATTACATGACCAAGCCCTTCGCTTTTTCCGAACTTCTTGCGCGTGTGGAGGCACTGGGCCGTCGGGGCCGTCCCGAAAGTGCGCCGCAGACGCGGCTTGTGGTTGGCGATCTGGAGATGGATCTCTTGTCTCGCACCGTCAAACGCGGCGGCGAAAAGATCGACCTTCAGCCGCGCGAGTTCCGTCTGCTGGAGTTCCTGATCCGCCATGCCGGACAGGTCGTGACCCGCACCATGCTGCTCGAGCGGGTGTGGGACTATCATTTCGACCCGCAGACCAACGTGATCGATGTGCATGTCTCGCGCCTGCGCCAGAAGGTGGACAAGCCGTTCGACAAGCCCATGATCCACACGATCCGCAATGCCGGTTATATCCTGCGGGCGGACTGAAACCTGATGTTCCGGCGTAAGGTCCGCCGTCTCGGACTGTTCCTGAAACGGCGCCTGCGCTGGCCCATCCGCTCGGCCGGGCTGAACTTCGCCCTGGCTTACGGCCTCGTCTTCGTGATTTCGGCCGGGGCGTTCCTGTCCTTCATCTGGTGGAACACAACCGGCCAGCTCGACAGTCAGGTCGAGATCGCGGTGCAGGTCGATGCCGCCGACCTCTCCCATCGCTGGGCGCAGGGCGGCCCTTCCGCGCTCAGTCTCGCCATTCAGGACCGGCTGGATCAGAACGTCGATGACGACGAACTGTATCTTCTGGTTGGTCCGGACGGTCGCAAATTCGCCGGAAACCTGCCGGGCTGGCCCGTCGTCATCACCCGGCTGGACACGTTTTACGAACTGGCCATCAAGCGCGACGGTTTCCGCACCAACGCCAAGATGCACGCTTATCCCCTGACGCAGGGTTTCCGGATGATCGTCGGGCGTGACGTCCGCGGGCGACAGCTCGTCCGGCACGTCCTGACCGATACGCTGATCTGGGCATGGATCATGGTGTCGATGCTGGCGGCAGGCGGCGCGCTGGCGATCCGCAGGATTTTCCGGCAGGTCGTCCGTTCCATCGCCCGTACCACGGCGGCGGTGGCGCAGGGCGATCTGAGCCAGCGCATCCCGCTGACTGGCAACGAGACGGATCTGGTAGGCCAGACCGTCAACACCATGCTCGAGCGAATCAACCGCCTGATGGATGGCGTCAAGCAGGTCTCCAACGCCATCGCCCACGACCTGCGCACCCCGATCGCCCGCGCCCGTGCCCGTCTTGAAGACGCCAACCGCACCGCCACGTCTGCCGAGGAGCTTCACGCCGCCATCGATCGCGCGGTCATGGATCTCGACCGGGTGACGTCGATTTTCGAGGCTCTCCTGCGAATCGCGCAGCTCGAAGCCGGGGCCAGACGGGCCGCCTTCACGATTCTGGACCTGCGTCCCCTGCTGGAAGGGGTGAGCGAGCTCTACGAGGCTTCCGTCGAGGATGCGGGACTGCGACTGGACTTCAGGGCGGGAACGGTGCAGCCGGTGAATGGCGATCCGCATCTGCTGCAACAGGCCGTTGCGAATCTGCTGGACAACGCCATCAAGTTCGCTCTCCCCGGAACCACCATCACTCTTTCAGTGGCAATGGAGGGTGAGCGTCTGGCTATCACGGTCGCGGATCAAGGGCCCGGCATGAGCGAGGAGGACCTGAGCCGCGCTTCCGAACGGTTCTTCCGTGCGGAAACGGCACGCAACACACCAGGAGCCGGACTGGGTCTGTCGCTGGTCCAGGCGGTCATGAGCCTGCATGGCGGTTCGCTGCTACTGAAAGCCGGGCAACCTGGCCTGACCGCGACCCTCCTGCTTCCGGTCGTTCCCGCCGTATCAAAAAAGGGATGACGGAAGTTTCATCCACGCCCCACCCTGCGCTTAGCTGGAATGGGCTATACAATCCATGATGCGCTTCTCCCTGCCTTCACTGACCGTTCTTCCGGCCTTCTGTCTGCTCGGCTGTCTGGCCGCATCACCCGCTTTGCGGCCCGTGCAGCACCAGCCGCCGGGATATTCGGACGATGCCATCCCGGTGACGTCCGAAAACGCGGAATACTGCGGTCGACTGCGCAAAAACGTGGACACCCGGCTGGCCGCTCCTCCCGCAGCCATTCCTCTGGGGATCATGGAAGACGCCCGCCATCTGCGCGCGCAGGGAGATCTTCTGTGCACGCAGGGCCATGTCCGCGCGGGGATCGAACGCCTGCGCCGGGCGTTAGTCCTGCTGAAACACGCTCCGGAACCGCGCTGACGGCATTTCGGACGTTCCCGACCCCTGTCACCAGGAAGATCCGATGATCCGTTTTTCCCTGACCCGGCCTGTTCCACTTCTGGTGGCTGCTCTGGCCTTTTCTCCCCTCGTCCTGTCCGGAACAGGCGTATTTTCCACCGCACAGGCAGCCGACATGCAGCAGAATACGACCCAGCTCGATTTCAGCGTCATGGGGCAGGCCCATGCGATCCCAACGGAGCTGACGGTCCGCCTTTCCGTCCGCTCCGACAGCCCGTCCGCCGCTGCGGCCCAGAAGGACGTGAACACCCGGATGGCTGCCGCGATGAAGCTGGCGGGCGGTCAGGATGGAATCGTGGCGAAGGCGGGGGGGTACTCCATCTATGAAAACACGCCTGAACATGGCCCCAAAAGCTGGACGGCCCGGCAGGAGCTTGAACTCAGCGGACAGGATTCCGTGCGGCTTCTCGGTCTGGCCGGGCAGCTTCAGTCACAGTCCCTGATGCTGGAAGGTCTTGACTGGTCGCTCGACGATGCCACCCGCGACCGCCTGCTTCATGAAGCCCGCACGGAAGCCCTCAAAAAGGTCCGCCCACAGGCCGAACAGAGCGCGCAGACCCTGGGCCTGCGCCTTGCACGCCTGAAGGAAGTCCGCATTTCCTATCAGGAACCGGGACCTCGCCCCGTGATGCTCATGGCGGCCCGTATGGCCGATTCCGCGCCGCCCCAGCGCAGTCCGGACGAACAGACCCTGCGCGTTAATGTCTTCGTGCAGGCCGAACTGTCGCCGTGAACCCCTGCTTGCCGGTGATCCGCAAGCTGAGAATTGAAACCATATCGGAACAGGAAAACAGAGGATTTTAAGGGTTTCTTAGGAGGCGGCCGCTAAGATGGAAAAAAAAGGAGCCTTCATGCCCAATTCGTTCCGTTTGCTGGCGCAGGATATTCTCGCTCTTGGTGATGCGGGTGATATCCCGTCTGCGCTCGAAAAGCTGCATGAAGGTACCCAGACCCTGCCTCAGGATCCGCATTCCACGTTTCTGGCGGGCTGTCTTTATGAACGTTTCCGGGACTGGCCACAGGCGCGATGCTTCTATCTCCAGAGTCTGCATCTGAATGTGCATGCCCCGAGGATCTGGCACCGTCTGGGCATCGTCTGTCTGGAAGCCGGTGATCTGGATGGCGCGGAAAGGGCACTGAAGGTGGCGATCCAGCAAAAGCCTTCGGAAGCCCCCTATTACGTCGATCTCAGTCTGGTCCAGGCCCGCGGAGGGCTGTTTGACGACGCTCTTGAGAATGCCGCGGCTGGTAATGCCCTTTTCCCCGACCATGTCCCGGCCATCAACAATATTGCCCATGCCCTCCAGTGCCTGGGCCGAAGCGAGGAGTCCCTGCCATATTATGACAGGGCCATCGCGCTGGCGCCCGAAAACGGTGTCTGTCGTTTCGGACGCGCTGTCAGCCTCCTGAAAACCGGAAATTTCGACGCCGGATGGCGGGAATATGAATGGCGCTGGCGCTGCTGCCAGACCCCGCGCACAGACCTCTCTGTCCCGCAGTGGGAAGGGGAAGACCTGAGCGGCAAGACCATTCTGGTTCATCACGAACAGGGTTACGGCGATACACTCCAGTTCATCCGCTTCGCGCCCCTCCTCAAGGAGCGCGGGGCCACGGTCGTGGTTCAGGCCCCCATCCCGCTGGTCAGGCTTCTGGAACGGGTGGAGGGGATCGATCAGATCGTCTCGGTGCTCGATCCCTCGCTGCGTCTGGACCTGCACTGCCCGATGGTCGGCCTGCCATTCCGCCTGAAGATGACGCCGTCCACAGCGCCCGGCTGTCCGTACCTGTCCGTTCCCGCCGAAGAGCAGATCAGGGAAGGGGGGGCGCTTCGCCAGAGCCTGACGGAAAACATGGCGCAGCCCGATCTGATTGTCGGCCTTGTCTGGAACGGCGACCCCCGGACGCATGATCCTGTTGCCACACAGGTCGATCGCCGGCGGAGCGTGCCTCTGGAGAAACTCGCGCCCCTGATGAAAGTGGACGGCATCCGTTTCGTCAGTTTCCAGCTCGGCATGCCCAAAAACCAGATTGCCGAAACGGGCCTGCCTGTGATCGACATAACGGACGGGATCGCGGATTTTGCTGATACGGCCGCCCGGCTTTACGGCGTGGACCTGCTTATCAGTGTCGATACGTCCATTGTCCATCTGGCTGGCGGACTCGGTCTGCCGGTCTGGATGATCTCACGCAGCGATGCCTGCTGGCGCTGGGGCGAAACCGCTACGACGACGCCCTGGTATCCGAGCATGCGGATCTTCCGCCAGCCCCGTTCGGGGGACTGGAAAACCCCGGTCGCCGAGATCGCGGACATGCTGCGGCAGTTCGTCGCGCTCTATCGGACGAATCTCGAAGCCGAGGCTGCCTGAAGGCCAAGCCATAAAAAAACCGGCCGATCCCCAAAAGGGCGGCCGGTTTTTATTTGCGGGCTGAAAGCGCCTCTTAGCGGGGTGCGATCACCATCAGCATCTGGCGGTTTTCAAGACGGGGCATCTGCTCCACCTTCGCCTTTTCCTCGACTTCCTGCCGGATACGCTCAAGCATCTTGATGCCAAGCTCCTGATGGGCCATTTCGCGGCCCTTGAAGCGCAGGGAAATCTTGACCTTGTCGCCTTCGTCAAGAAAGCTGTGAATGGCCTTGAGCTTGGTCTGGAAGTCATGCTCGCCCGTACCCGGACGGACCTTCACTTCCTTGATCTCAATGACCTTCTGCTTCTTGCGGGCTTCGTTCTTCTTCTTCTGCTGCTCATACTTGAACTTGCCGTAGTCGAGAATCTTCACGACAGGAGGAACAGCGGTCGGGCTGATTTCCAGAAGGTCGAGACCCACCGAAAAAGCGCGCATCAGGGCATCCCGGGTCGTCATTACGCCCTGCATTTCGCCTTCTTCGTCAATCAGACGAACCTGCGGAACACGGATTTCCTCGTTGACGCGCGGTCCTTCACGGGTGGGCGCGGCCTGCATCGGCGGTCTAGCTATGGTCAGCTCCTGTCATCAGTTTCGTTCGGGTCCGGTAGCCAGCATCCGCCTTCACGAAGAAAGGCGGGATACGGCCATTCCCGATCCCGTTCCTTCAGCACATAGTCCTGCCTTACGCCCGGTGCAAGGGGATTACGTTCAATCCTTTGCAAAGCGCGCGATGTCAGGGGCCTGAGCCTCTTTCTTAAGGGCCGCAACGGCGTCGTCGAGGGACAGGATCTCCTGCGCCGCGCCGCCCAGACGCCGCATGGCGACCTTGCGCTCCTCGGCTTCGCGACGACCCACCACAAGGATGACCGGAACGCGCGCTAGGCTGTGTTCGCGGATCTTGGCGTTGATCTTGTCGCTGCGGGTGTCGGTCTCCACCTGGAGTCCCGCAGCCTTGAGCGTCGCCGCCACTTCGTTGGCATAATCGCCGGCATCGGAGACGATGGACGCCACGACAACCTGCGTCGGCGCCAGCCAGAGCGGGAACTTGCCGGCATACTGCTCGATCAGGATGCCGATGAAGCGCTCGAAACTGCCGAGAATCGCGCGATGCAGCATGACCGGGCGATGACGGTTGCTGTCCTCGCCGATATAGGACGCATCCAGACGCTCCGGCAGAACGTAATCCACCTGAAGCGTGCCGCACTGCCAGTCACGGCCGATGGCATCGGTCAGCACGAATTCGAGCTTCGGACCGTAGAACGCGCCTTCGCCCGGATTGTACTCGTACTCAACGCCCGCGATCTCGCAGGCCTTCTTGAGCGAGCCTTCCGCCCGGTCCCAGACTTCGTCCGAGCCTGCCCGCGTTTCCGGACGGTCCGAGAATTTCACGCGGAAGCTCTCGAATCCGAGATCCGTATAAACTTCGGCCAGCATCTTCACGAACTTCGCGGTCTCGTCCGCGATCTGGTCATCCGTGCAGAAAATATGGGCGTCGTCCTGCGTGAAGCCGCGCACACGCATGATGCCGTGCAGCGCGCCCGACGGCTCGTAACGGTGACATGCGCCGAACTCCGCCATCCGCAGCGGCAGTTCACGATAGGAGCGCAGGCCATGACGGAAGATCTGCACATGGCACGGGCAGTTCATGGGCTTGAGTGCGAGGGTCTTGTCTTCGTCCTCGACGGTCGCGATGAACATGTTCTCGCGATACTTGTCCCAGTGGCCCGAAGCTTCCCAGAGCGCACGGTCCACGAGCTGCGGGGTGCGGACTTCCTCGTAGCCATTCCGCTCCTGCGCGCGGCGCATGTAGTCCTGAAGGACCGTGTAGAGGCGCCAGCCCTTGCGGTGCCAGAAGATCTGCCCGACGGCTTCTTCCTGAATGTGGAAGAGATCCATCTCGCGCCCGATGCGGCGATGATCGCGCTTCTCGGCTTCTTCAAGACGCAGGAGATGGGCGTCCAGCTCCTTCTTGTCACGCCAGGCAGTACCGTAGATGCGGGTCAGCATGGGGTTGCGATGGTCGCCACGCCAGTAGGCCCCGGCCACGCGCATCAGCTTGAACGCCGTGCCGACATCGCCGGTGGTGCGCAGATGCGGGCCGCGGCACAGATCGAGCCACTCGCCCTGACGGTAGATCGAGATCTGCTCGTCTTCCGGCAGGTCCTGAATGAGCTGTGCCTTGAAGTCCTCGCCCTTTTCTTCAAAGAAGCGGATGGCCTCGTCACGGTCCCAGACCTCACGGACGAACGGCGTATTGGCCGCCACGATCTCGCGCATTTTCTCTTCGATGGCCGGGAAATCTTCCGGGGTGAACGGCTTCTCGCGGGAGAAATCGTAATAGAACCCGTCCTTGATGCTCGGCCCGATCGTGACCTGCGTTTCAGGCCACAGGGACTGCACGGCCTCGGCCAGAACATGCGCCGCGTCATGGCGGATCATTTCCAGCGCGTCCTCATCCTTGCGGGTGATGAACTTCACGGACGCATCGCTGCTGATTTCGGTGCCGATATCGACGGGCCTGCCGTCCACTTCCATCGCCATGGCGGCCTTGGCGAGACCCGGTCCGATGGAAGCGGCGATCGTCGTGCCCGTCACCGTCCCGTCGAATGTGCGGACGCTTCCGTCGGGGAGTGTGATGGCGGGCATGGAGATCGCTCCTGTGCGAGTGGGGACGGCAGATCGCTCTGCCGAAAAATGAACGGGTAAATGGCCTCAATCCCCGCCGCGCTGCAACCCCCAGACAGGCAGACAGTCCGTTTTCAGGTCGCTTTGTCCATCTGAAACACAAGCGGCGGGACATTGCCGGGATCGGACTGCCGGCCTTCATCCCATCCACAGGTCAGATAATGGACGAGCGGCCAGATCCCGTAATAGGTATCCTGCGCCACGTCCGGGTTGTTCCGGGCGTAGAAAACCGGATCGAACAGCCGGTATTCGTGCTGCTGCCCGTCCTCCCGTGCCCGATGCGCGAGAAAGCCGGAGGGAATGTTGAGGGGTGGATGCGGAATGGTATCGCCGGTTCCAAGCAGGATATCCGGATCAATCCCCAACTCCCGCAGGCGCTGTGCGATCACGGGAGCATAGATGTTCGGAACGGGCCGATATCCGGCGGCAAAATCCTCGGAGCCGGTTTCGAAATAGAAGCGAAGATGCGTCCCGTCCTGGGGATGCTCCAGCATCTCGCCGGTTTCCGAAGCATCCAGCTTCTGCCGGGCAAAACGACGGATTTCTTCATAGTCCGGGCGATTGTGCAGATGGAGATGCGCGAACGGCGTGCGGACGTGGCGCTCGGGATAGATGCTCCGCGGGTTGTGAAATCCGCGATCCAGACTGACGATCGTCTGCGCCCGGAACAGCCCGCGCCGCACGATCTGGGGCAGATAGTAATCCGGAGCCTCCGGCACGTTCAGCAGAAGCCGGTCCGTGATGAACGTGGCGTTTTCCTGCACCAGATAATCGAACTGCCGCCGGATGACCTCCGGATCGAGCGAAAGCTGGTCCAGAAAGACCGTCAGGAACTCGTCGCAATCCAGTGGTACGGCAAAATCGCAGGCATCGTCCGCATCCCACTGCCGGATGATCCCGGCAATGACGTCACCCTTGTGCAGGAAATCGCCGGGGGACGCATGATCCCGGACGATGTGGACCCCTTTGCCTTCATACCGCGTCTGGATGTCCAGAACCACAGGATCGGTCGAGCCGTTATCGATGACGGTCAGGTTTGAAAAACCGAAGATCGCCGCGTGCCACAGAATCCAGGGCTCCAGCAGCGTCGCCTCGTTCTTCTGCATCATGACGCAGCGGACCCGGGTCATCGGGAGAGCATTGCCTCCATGCAGGTCAGAATCCGGGATGTGGGCAGCATCGCCAGATCAGGCACCACGATCAGATCCGCCCGGCCTGCCGTGGGGGTGAGGGGAGCCGTCAGGCGCGGGTCGCTGTCATGGCCGAACAGCGTGATGCAGGGCGTGTCCATCGCGGCGGCCAGATGCATCGGGCCGGTGTCGTTCCCGATCACGATCTGCGCCCGGTCCAGTACGCCGGCCAGTTCCAGAAGCGTGGTCCGGCCCGTCAGGTCGAGGGCGGTGGGGCAGAGGCGCAGAATGTCCTGAGCCAGCGGAGCCTCGGCCTGCGTTCCCACGATGACCGGACGGATGCCTTTGGCCACGAGGGTATTGGCGATCTCGGCGAAGCGCGACGTAGGCCAGCGTTTCTGCGGGCGGTGGAATGCCGCACCCGGCACCAGAACGGCGTAGGGCGCGGTGATTTCAGGCCCATGCCCCTCAAGCCAGCGCGGAACACTGCGGGGCAGGGGCGTGACGCCGGCGTCATGAAGCTGGTCATCCAGTCGGGCCAGTGTGTGCATGTCGTTGCGCGACGGATTGCCGTGCGGATGGCAGCATCCGTCGGAAATGCCGGACCAGTTTGCGGGCTGTCCGGCGAGGCGGAAATAGGTTTTTGAACGCCCCGAGGTCTGAAGATCGAAGACCCGGTCGTAGCCGCGGAGTTTTCTGGAAAGGCGCCACAGCCCCGGCAGGTTGCCCATCGACGGACGGTCATCCGTCAGGATTTCGTCGAACCACGGCGCAGCACGGGCCAGATCCACGAAGGGCGCAGTGGTCAGGAGGGTCAGTGTGGCGTGGGGAAAAGCGGCCCGGATGGACGCGAAAGCTCCGAAGGCCTGAACGAAATCGCCCAGGGCGCCGAGCTTTATGACAAGAATGCGACTCATGGGCCGACTTTAGCAGGGTGTTGCGGAACGCCAACCATTCACGGTTGCCGTTCCGCAAAGAAATCCCGGACGTGGGATTTCGGTCCTTCGCCCCTCTGCTTGGGGGGAAAGGATCAGACCGTCTTGTCGACGCCCTGCGAAGCAGCCTGCGCCCCACCCTTGGCCACAACGACCATGGCGGGCTTCAGCAGACGGCCCTTGAGCAGCCATGCCGGCGTCCAGGACTGCATGACATGGCCCGACGGATGCTGGTCGGACGGCTGTTCTGCCATGGCCTGGTGCAGGTTGGCGTCGAACGGCTTGCCGGTCGGGTCTTCGCAGGTGATGCCGTGGCGTTCGAGAATGTTGATGAAGGACCGCTCGGTGCCTTCGATTCCCTCACGCAGCTTGGTGATGAGGACGTCCTCGCCTTCGGTCTTCGGCGGCAGGGACGCCAGGCCGCGCTGAAGGTTCTCGGCAGCCTCGACCACGTCACGGGCGAATTTCTGGATGGCGTACTGGCGCGCATCCTCGATGTCGCGCTTGGCGCGGGCGCGGATGTTCTGGCTTTCGGCCTCGGAACGGACCCAGCGGTCCTTGAGTTCCGCAACCTGTGCTTCAAGAGTCTCGATCCGGGCTTCGGGAGTCGTCTCTTCCAGCGTTTCACCGCCGGTTTCGTTCATGCCCGGTGTTTCGTGGCCCGGAGTATTGGTGCCGGAGGTCTCGACGCCCTGTTCAGGCACGTCGTGGGCCGTTTCCGGCGAGGCATTGTGGTCTGTCATGTCACGACCTTCTTTAGTGGGACGGGCCATCATGCGGCCCCGTTCTTCTTCAGGAGATAACGCTGATTGTCTCAAAGACAAGGGTTGCGCTGTCGCATAGCGACGCATCATGTCACTGAAAAGCCTATTTTCCGCCATCATGGATCATGGGTTATAGGTAAAAAGTCGCAACAGTTCTCAGCAGACGGACCCCTCATGGAGACGCCCCGAACCCCCTACGCGCCGCCCGCGCCTGCCTCGCAGCCGCTGTCCGGAGCCTCCGCAGCGCCAATCATCGCGCTGGTGGACGATGATCGGAACATTCTCGCGTCGGTCCAGATGACGCTCGAAGCCGAAGGATTCACCGTCCACACCTATACCGATGGCGAAAGCGCGCTCCAGGGCATCACCTCGCGCCCCGTCAGCCTCGCGGTTCTGGATGTGAAGATGCCGCGCATGGACGGTATGGAACTGCTCCAGCGCCTGCGTGCGCGCTCGAACCTGCCGGTGATTTTCCTGACGTCCAAGGACGAGGAACTGGACCAGCTCATGGGCCTGCGCCTGGGGGCTGATGACTACATCACCAAGCCGTTCTCCCAGCGCCTGCTGATCGAGCGCATCCGTGCCCTGCTGCGCCGTCAGGATGCCAGCCGGGCCGAGGCCACGGGCGTTGCCGCCGTCGGGTCCGCCATCGTACGCGGCCAGCTCTCGCTGGACGAGACGCGCCACCAGTGCCTGTGGGGCGGACAGGATATCGCGCTGACGGTCACGGAGTTCCTGCTGGTCAAGGCGCTCGCTTTGCGTCCGGGCATGGTGAAGTCCCGCGATCAGCTCATCGACGCCGCCTATGGCGACAACATCTATGTCGATGACCGCACGATCGACAGCCATATCAAGCGCGTCCGCAAGAAGTTCCGTCAGGTGGACGATGAGTTCAACCAGATCGAGACGCTCTACGGCATCGGCTATCGTTACCGGGACGAGTAAGCGCGCGTGGATGATGACTCCGCCTCCTTCCCGACAGGTCACGCGCTCGACGTCGACCGGCTCGAACAGGGCCGCGACCGGCGCCGTGCCGAATCGGCCCGCGCGGGGCCGGGCGAGGTCCTGCGAAGGGGCGGCGCAAAAATCCTGAAACGTCTGCGCCCCCGCCGGGCGTCGGAAATCTCCCTGTCGCGGCGACGTCTGGCCTCGCCGCTTCTGGTGCGGATCCTGCTCCTCAACGCACTGCCGCTGGCTCTTCTCGCGGTGACGCTGCTGTTTCTGGACCAGTTCCAGAACGGCCTGCTGGAAACCGACGTCAACGCCCTGCGCGAGCAGGCCCATATCTATGCCGGAGCTTTGGGGCAGTCCGCCGTCCGGGTCAGCGCCCATGCGCCCGGCCATCCGGCGCCCGGCGGCAACCTGGAGCTGGACGTCGCGCAGGCCCGCCCCCTGCTGGCCCGCCTGACCGAGCCGAGCCCCAACGCCCATGCCCTGCTGTTCGATCCGGACGGCAAGCTTGTCGTGGACAGTCGCACGGCCCCGCGTGGCAAACAGGATCATGCCGCCCCCGATCCGGCCGATGGGGGATCATGGCAGCCGCCCCGGAACAATATTCTTGAAAGTTTTTACGACTGGCTGCTGTCGCTCCTGCCGCTGACCTCCAGCGAGGAAGTGACGCTCGACACCAACGACACTGCCATGGATGGCCCGCGGGATGCCCAGCCATTCCATTCCCAGGCCGAACTGCCGCCCTTCATCCGGCGGACCAAGGATCATCAACTCGTCGTGACGGTGGTGGAGCCGGTCGTGCGCGATGGCGTGACGGTCGGCGAAATTCAGCTCACCCGCCATGCGCCGGAAGTGGACCGCACGCTGTTTGCCGTCCGCTCCTCGATCCTGTCGCTGGTTCTGGCGGCACTGGTCGTGACGGTGCTGCTGTCCTGGTATCTGTCGCTCACGATCGCCCGCCCTCTGCTGACGCTGGCGCGTGCGTCCAACGACATGCGCGAGACGGATGGCCGCAAGGACCTTGTGCCGGAGCGGCTTCTGGCCCGGCGTGACGAAATCGGCGTTCTGGCCCGTTCGCTCCGGGGCAGTGCGCTCGCGCTCTGGGCACGGATGGATGACATCGAACGATTCGCCGCCGATGTCAGCCACGAGATCAAGAACCCGCTCTCCTCCATCCGCTCGGCCATCGAGACGCTTCCGCGCATCCAGATCGCGGATCGGCGCGAGCGGCTCCTTGGCATCATCAACAGCGATGTCAAACGGCTCGACCGTCTGATCACGGACATTTCCGACGCCAGCCGTATCGACGCGGAACTTTCCCGCGTGCGCCCCGAACCTGTCTCGGTCGTGGCCCTTCTGTCCATCCTTGCGGAAATGCATCAGACAACGCGCCGGGACGATGATCCCGTGCTCCGGCTGGATGTCCGCGATCAGGACCCGCCGCTGAAGGCGCTGGCCGTGGAAGATCGTCTGGTGCAGGTCCTGCGCAATCTGATCGGCAACGCGGTGTCGTTCTCGCCGCCAAAGGGCGTCATCGCCCTGCATGCCAGCGCGCGCGATATTGCCGGGGAAGGACCCGGGACCGGCAGCGTGGTTGAAATTACCATCACCGATCAGGGCCCCGGCATTCCGCCCGGAAAGCTCGACAGCATTTTCGACCGTTTCTATTCAGAGCGGCCCCAGACCGAGAACTTCGGCCAGCATTCCGGACTCGGCCTCGCGATCAGCCGGCAGATCATTCACGCCCTGCGCGGCAGTCTGTTCGCCGAGAACCGGATGGATGCGTCCGGGGCGATCCGCGGTGCCTGTTTCGTGGTGCGGCTGCCCCGCGCGTCCTGAGGCTGACAGCCGGGCCGGGTCCTGAACGGTGATGGCCGGCCCTGAGGACAGCCCGTCGATCACGCCCGGCACGAGCGTTGCCGCAAAAGGCAGCGCCAGGACCAGCAGCTGGAGAAGATGTCGGGCCATGGCCGTTACTTCCTGGCGGACAGGGCGAGGAAGACATGTCCGTTCCGGCGGCTGGCCCGCTGCCGGTCGCGCAGGTCATACAGACTGGTCCGGGCATCGGAGAGAGCGTCCTGTTCGCAGTCGTTCACGTCGGTTGCGAGCAGCCAGTCCTCTTCCTGAAGCTGATGGCAGACGGCGTGGGAGGCTTTGGTGACCTGCTGCGTCGCCGTTTCCCAGTCCTTCCGGGACGTGAGATCCAGCGAAGAGAGATCGACTGTCATGCTGACCCTGCCAGTGTTGGCAGGTGTGGTGCTGGCAGGCATGGTGCTGGCTGAAGGGGTCCCGGCCTGTGTCGGGATAGCCCGAGCGGCCTGAAGTGGCAGGACAATGCTGGCAGACAGGGCGCAGATCAGAAGGGAAGAAAAGCGGATCATGGCATGAAGCTCCTGAAGAGGAATCCGACGCTCGTGGCGTCTGGAAATCTTCAATGCATGAAGCGTGCCAGTTTCTGTTTTCCGTGCCTTAAATCCGTTCGGAAACGCTTCCTGAAGCCCTAAAACCGTAAAAACGGTCCGTTACGCCACAAAGTGGCGTATTTTGCTGTTATTTATTCGGGGTGGCGGTCAGGCTGAGGGCGATGCGCTGCTCGGGCAGGGGAAAGCCCTGCACGATCCGCAGGGTCAGCGCGGGTTTTGCCGCGGCCAGGGCCTCGTTCAGGGCGGCCTGACACTGGGCGAAGGTCTGGCCTTCGCGAATCATGGCGGCGACGTGCCGGGTATGGCCCAGGGTCAGGCCATGATCGGCCAGAGCTTCGGAAATGGCGGAAACTGCGGCCTGACATTCATCCGACAGCCGGCCGGGACGGTCTCCGTCCGGACCGAAGCCACTGAAATCGGTGCAGGTGACTTCGTCTCCATATACGGTGACGGTCTGGTGAGGGAAGGATGCGCCCATGGGTTCGTGGTCCTGCTCCATGTCAGGGATCCGTCATGCCCCTGTCAGACCCAAGGTCTTAGTCCGCTCCCGTGGAGGTCGCAATCCATCATGTCCGTCCTGTCGTTTCTGCCTGAAGGATCGGTCCATGCCTGCTGTGTGGCGTGGAACGGGGAAGGCGTGCTGATTTCCGGTCCCCCCGGTTCGGGGAAATCCGAACTGGCCCTGCGGCTGATGGATGCGGGTTTCGATCTCGTGGCGGATGACCGGGTCCTGCTGGACGGCGCCGTGGCGTCCGCCCCCGAACGCCTTGCGGGGCTGATCGAGGTTCGGGGGGTTGGAGTCCTTAGGACATCTTTTGTCACAAATGCGAGGGTGCGGCTGCGGGTCTGTCTGGGCGAGGGACAGCCCCGTCTGCCGGAGCCTTGCCGGGACCCGTGGACGGGAGCGGTCATGCTGCGTCTGGAGCCCGGTTTTCCGGGAACGGTGGCGCGGATCAGGGCGGCCCTGATGGCCTGCTGCGGCACCTATGAATGGGTTGCCGGGGCGGGCGAAAATGTTGCGGAAACGTGAAGGTGCGAAATAGTTCCGCACAAAGGGAAAAACGGCTAGAGTGTGGCGCATGGCATCGGCGAACCATCCCGAGTCTGGCTCCATATCCGGATATGATCATGGTTCCCGCCGGATCCTGATCGTGACGGGTCTGTCCGGAGCGGGAAAATCATCCATATTGCGGGTTCTGGAAGATCTGGGTCATGAGGTCGTGGACAACCCACCCCTGAACCTGATCCAGGCGCTCGCCTCACGGGCCGGGCAGAATCTGGCCATCGGGATCGACGTCCGCAGTCGCGGGTTCGAGGCATCCCGCGTGCTGGAAGAACTCGAACGCCTCCGACTGCTGCCGGACTGCTCGGTCCAGCTCCTTTACGCCACGGCCGAGCCCGAAATCCTTCTGCGTCGCTTCACCGCCACGCGCCGCCGCCATCCGCTGGTGTCCAGCGGCACCATTCTTCCCGGAATCGAACAGGAAACCGCCCTTCTGGCCCCGCTGCGGGCCAATGCGGATCTCGTCATCGACACGTCCGACCTGCCATCGCCGGAACTGCGGCAACTGATCGAGACGCGCTTTGGCAGTACGGGCGGGGAAGGGCTGACGGTTGCGTTGATGTCCTTTGCCTATCCATCCGGTCTGCCCCGCGAGGCGGACATGGTTTTTGATGCACGCTTTTTGCGCAACCCCCATTATGATCCCGCGCTTCAGCCCATGACCGGGCTGGACGAGGCGGTGGTGCAGTATGTGAAGTCGGACCCGGCCTATCCCGCATTTTTCGGCCATATCCAGAGTCTGCTGGAGCTTGTGCTCCCCCGTTTCGTCGCGGAAGGCAAGAAATACGCCACCATTGCCGTCGGGTGCAGTGGCGGTCGTCATCGTTCGGTGACGATCGTTGAAGAACTCGCCCGTATTCTCCCGAAAACCGTACCGGTCGGACCGATGATGGTCCTGCACCGCGAACTCGCCCGCAAGGGTCTGGCGTCCTGGCGCTGGGCCGTTCCACCCCAGGATCCCTCACAGGACACAACGGTATGATCGGACTGATGCTGGTAACGCACGGGCGCCTCGGGGACGTCCTTCTGGAAACGCTGGTGCATGTCGTGGGGCCCCAGACACAGGTTGGCGTGGTGGGCGTGGCGGATGATGATGATCCGGCGATGCTCCGTCCCGCTGCCGAGCGTCTTCTTCAGAAGCTCGACACCGGGGACGGCGTGCTGGTGCTGACGGATATTTTCGGAAGTTCGCCGTCCAATCTGGCGCTCTCCCTGCGGGAGCCGGGTCATGTCGAGGTCGTGTCGGGCGTGAATGTGCCCATGCTGGTCAAGCTGGCGAAAACGCGGCGGGATCTGGACCTTGCAGGCTGCGTGGAAAAGGCCACAATGGCCGGGCGGAAGTATATCGCCGTGGCGTCACAGCTTCCCGCCCCCTGTCTCCATGGCGGGCCTCGTGCCTGTACGCTGCCGGTTCATTGAATTGAGTTCACTGAATGAGCGACACGACCCTTTCTTCCGGTACAGTTGCCCCCCGCACCGTCACCATCGTCAATCATCTGGGCCTTCATGCCCGTCCCGCCGCCAAGATCGTCACCACGGCCGAGCGTTTTGACGCCGAGACCACGATCGCCCATGGCACCAATGTCGTCTCCGCCCTGTCGATCATGGGGCTGATGATGCTGGGCGCGGGAGAAGGGCAGGACGTCACGCTGCGCGCCCATGGCCCGCAGGCCGCTGAAGCGCTCGATGCGCTGGCGGCCCTGATCGCGGACGGGTTTGGCGAGCGTGACTGAAGCCTCAGGGCGACCGATCCGCAGCCGTTCCGTCCGCTCTTCCCGCCGCGGCCTGCGCTCCGGGGTTTTCCTTCAGGGCAAGGCGATCACGCCGGGCATGGCGCTTGGCCCCGCCGGGCGTGTCGAGGAACTCCCCCTTCCCGATATCACCGAGCGCTACAGCGCGATCGGGCCGGAAGCCGAGGGCGTCCGGCTGGATGAGGCGATCGCGCGCGCATTCCACCAGATCGAAAAGATGCGGGACCGGCTGGTTGGGCTGCCGGAAGAGGGCCGCGAGGAAATCGCCTCCCTTCTGATGGTCTATGAGCGGATGCTCGGCCCGTCACGACTGGTACGTCAGGTACGGGAACGGATCGCTGATGAGGGGCTGTGCGCCGAGGCCGCCGTTTCGGAAGTCACGCGGGAACTGGCGTTGCAGGTCTCGCGCATGGCCGAGGCCGTGGCGCGCGAGAACAACACGCAGGAAGCCGATGCCAATCTGCGTCTGGCGGGTGAGTTCGAGGAGATCGGCCGCCGCCTCGTGCGGAACCTGACCGGCATTTCCTATCGTGCGTTTTCCAGCCTGCCGCCCGGCTCCGTTCTGGTGGCCGAGCAGCTCCGTCCGGCGGATGTCGCCATGATCGACCCGGCCCGGATCGCGGCGGTGGTGACGCAGGGCGGTGGTGGGGCCGATCACACGGCCATTCTGCTGCGCGCGCTCGACATTCCCGCCATCCTTGCCGTGCCGAACCTCATGGCGCAGGTGCAGGAAGGCGAGATGGTGGTCGTGGACGGGCATCTGGGCACCGTCACGCTTTCCCCCAACGAGACCGAACTGCGTCTGGCGGCGGAATCCGCGCAGCGCGAAGTCAGGGAAAAGCGGGCTTTCGGGCGCCTCAAGCGCCTGCCGGCCCAGCTTCAGAGCGGCGAGGACATCGAGCTTTCCGCCAATCTGGAACTGCCGGCGGAACTGCCGATGCTGATGCGCAATGGCGCCAAGGGCATCGGCCTGCTGCGCAGCGAGTTCCTGTTCGGCGAACGCGAGGACCTGCCCGACGAAGACGGCCAGACCGACGCCTATCGCGCCATCGTCCAGGCCATGGACGGGCGTCCCGTGACAATCCGTGTGCTGGACTGGGGCGGTGAGAAGGGTCGTGCCTGCATGCGCAGGCTGGGTCTGGCGGAGCAGGTGGCGGATGGCGACAATCCCGCGCTGGGTCTGCGGGGCGTGCGTTTGCTGCTCCGGGTGCCGGAGGTGCTGGAGACGCAGTTCGCGGCCATTCTGCGGGCCGCCGAGCCTGAAGCGGGCACGGCCATCGGGCCGGTGCGGATCCTGCTGCCGATGGTCACGTCGTCGGACGAAATCGTGGATGCGCGCGAGATTTATGACCGCGTCGTGCGCCGCCTCAAGCGCAAGGGACACACGCTCCCCGATCCGCTGCCCCCGCTTGGGATCATGGTCGAGACGCCAGCCGCGGCCCTCACGGTGGATACGCTGGCCCGACACGCCGATTTCATGGCGCTCGGCACCAATGACCTGACGATGTACACGCTCGCCGTGGACCGTGCGGATTCCATGGTGGCGGACCGCTACAGCCCGCTCCATCCCGGTGTGCTGCGGCTGATTGAGGCGGCTGCGGATTCGGCGCTGCGGGCGCGTCGTCCGATCTCGGTCTGCGGAGAGATGGCGTCCGATCCACGTGTCGTGGCGCTGCTGATCGGCCTGGGTCTGCGGTCCTTTTCCATGAACTCCGCGTCTCTGCCGCGCGTGAAACGCCTGATCCGCACTCTCACGCTCGAAGAGTGCGACCAGCTCCGGCGGCAGGTCATGCTGGAAACCGACCCGGTCGTGATCTGTGACCTGGTGCGGCAGTTCGCAACCTGACGCTGTTTGCGCACGGGTCTCTCGGCAAAGGGCGACGGGGATGCCATATTAAGACCTATGCCGGATTCTTCTGCCCCTGCTGATGTGCTGACTTTTTCGCCCGAGGTCACTCAACGCCTCGACCATACGGCTGACTGGTGCCAGCGTCACGGACAGCGTCTGACGGAAACCCGCCGTCTGGTGCTGGGTCTGATCCTGTCGAGCGAAAAGCCCTCCGGCGCCTATGACCTTCTGGCCAGACTGCGCCCCGCCCATCCGAAAGCCGCGCCGCCCACGGTTTACCGCGCGCTGGAGTTTCTGCTGGAGAACAGCCTGATCCATCGTCTGGAGCGGCTGAGTGCCTTTGTCGGCTGTTCGCATGCCGTGGAATGTCCGCATGGTTGCGACCATCATGACGCATCCGGGATGCACCGCGCGCAGTTCCTGATCTGTCGCGGCTGCGATCGCGCCTGGGAACTGGAGCAGGAAGCGATTGCCCCGGTTCTGACCCGCGCGGCGCAGAGCATGGGGTTTCGCGCCGAGGCCGCGACCGTTGAAATCGAAGGCCTGTGCGCGGCCTGCCAGAAGGCCGGTGTCACGCCGGTGCGGCGTCCGAAAACCACAGCGGGCTGAGACATCATGGGCCGCCGTTCCCCGTTGCCGGCGTTCCTGTTTGAAAAACTGCCGAAGTATCGCCGTCACCGACCGGCCAGCGTTCAGCCCCGTGGTGCCGCGCCGGTGGTGGAACAGCCGGATCTTCTGGGCTGGATCCCGCCGCTCACCCATCTGGCTGCGACGGAGGTCGAAGCCTGTTTTCTGAATCCCGCCGGGTTCTGTCCCCCTGCGGGAGAGGCGTTCCTGTATCATCTGACGGATGCCGGAACCGCCCGAAGTCTCGTGGAAACCGCCCTGCCACTGGCGGACAGTCTCATGTTCCGCACGGCCAAGCATCTGGCGGAAGACCTCGCGGATGTTTCGGCAGTCGGGGAAATGGGCATCGTGCGCGTCCGGCGTCGTCTGATCCAGCCCTGGCTGACGGCGGATCGTCAGGATGGCCGTCCGTGCTATGTGCTCGGTCCGGAAATATCATGAGAGGCAGGGAGCGTAATTCTATGGTAGCACAATCGGGCCTTCTGGCCGAGGTCACGCGCGGTGGACGTGTGGAATCCCATCATCTGGGCCGGGCCGTGGTCGTGGATGCCGATGGTGGGGTGGTCTGGTCCTGCGGGGATGTGGACGCTGCCGTCTTCCCGCGTTCGACCGTCAAATCCCTGCTGGCGATCGAACTGGTGGAGAGTGGCGCTGCCGACCGTCTCGGCTTGACCCCGGATGCGCTGGCACTCGCCTGCGCCTCGCACGGTGGTGAGAAGGCCCATGCCGAAATGGCCTCCACGATGCTCGCCGCTGTTGGTCGCGATGCGACGGCGCTGGAATGCGGGACGCACTGGCCCACCTATGAACCGGCCGGTCGCGCTCTGGCCGCCGCGCATCAGGATGCCTGCCCGCTGCACAACAACTGCTCGGGCAAGCACGCGGGCATGGTGTGCCTGTCCTGCGATCAGGGCGTCGATCCGACCGGCTATATCGACCCATCCCACGAGATCCAGCGCCGCGTGACGGATGTGCTGGCCGCCATGATGGACACGCCGCATGACGACGCCAATCGGGGTATGGATGGCTGTTCGATGCCGACCTATGCGGTTCCGCTGAAGGCCCTTGCGAAAGGTTTTGCAAGATTTGGCGCGGGAACCGGACTGTCCGAAGGGCGTTTCCGTGCGGCCACACGTCTTCGTGAGGCCGTGGCGGCCAATCCGTTCATGATCGCGGGGACAGGGCGCTATGACACGAAAATCATGGACCGGTTCGGTACGCGGGCCTTCGTGAAGATGGGCGCGGAAGGCGTGATGATCGCGTCCCTGCCGGAACTGGGTCTTGGACTGGCGATCAAGACTGATGACGGCGCCAACCGCGCCGCGGAAGTCGCCATGTCTGTCCTGATGCGTCGCTTCGGTGGCGAGACCCTGTGCCGGAACGACGCGGACCGCGACATTCTCGATGCAACCGCCGTGCAGACCATGCGGAACTGGAACGGGTTCACGATCGGCGAAATTCGCAGCGCCCTGCCGCTGTAAACGGTTTTGTGTTATAGGTTACGGATATGACATCCGTATGAAAGATTGATGTCATTTGATGACTGCATGGAAGGAACACACTGCCCTATGACCGATCAGGCCGGAACGACAGGGATCATTTCGCCGCAGGAGGACAGCAGTTCTTCCATTTTCGACGCAACGCGCTTCAAAATCATCGCCATCGGCGTGATCGCTGCGCTGGCGGGTCTCATGTCCGGTCTTGATATTGGTGTGGTGGCAGGGGCGCTGGACCTGTTCGGCAAGGAGTATCACGCTTCCACCATCGCGCTGGAATGGGTCGTCAGCTCCATGATGGCCGGTGCGGCGGCCGGTGCGCTGAGCGCGGGCTGGATGTCGAAGACGCTTGGGCGCAAACACTCCCTGATTCTGGGTGGTGCGATCTTCGTGATCGGAACGATTGGCTGCGCGATGAGCTGGTCGGTCGCGTCCATGATTTCCTTCCGGGTGGTCATGGGGATCGCGGTTGGGATTTCCGCCTTCACGGCCCCGCTTTACCTGTCTGAAATCGCCAGCGAGGACGCGCGCGGGGCGATGGTGTCGATCTATCAGCTCATGGTGACGGTCGGCATTTTCATCGCGTTCCTGTCCGACACGTATTTCTCCTATAGCGGCAACTGGCGCTGGATGTTCGGCGTGGCGGGTATTCCGGCCATTCTGTTCCTGATCGGCGTGCTGTTCCTGCCCTATAGCCCGCGCTGGCTGATGGCGCAGGGACGTCACAAGGAAGCGCGGCAGATCCTGCTGGATCTTCGAAATGATCCACTGGAAGCCGCCAAGGAAATCCGTGCCATCCGCGAGCAGCTTGAGACGAAGCAGGAAGGGTTCAGACTCTTTCGCACAAACTCCAACTTCCGTCGCTCCGTCGCGCTTGGGGTGATGCTCCAGATGATGCAGCAGCTCGCTGGCATCAATATCGTCATGTATTACGCGCCCAACATTCTCGCGGCGGCGCATTTCGATGCGCAGTCGCAGATGTGGTGCACGGCCATCATCGGTCTGGTGAACATGCTGGCGACCTTCGTGGCGCTGGGCCTGGTCGATCGCTGGGGGCGCAAGCCGATCCTCTATGCGGGTTTCACGATCATGGCGCTTGGCATGGGTGTTCTGGCCATGCTGCTCCAGACCGGCATGACCACGCAGTCCTCGCAGATCGCGGCCGTCTTCCTGCTGATGATTTTCTGCGCCGGTTTTGCCATGTCGGCGGGTCCGCTGACATGGGTCCTGTGTTCCGAAATCCAGCCGCTGGCCGGACGTGATTTCGGGATTGCCATCTCGACCTTCACCAACTGGATGACAAATCTTCTGGTGGGTGTCAGCTTCCTGACGCTCATGCAGACCTTTGGGACGGCGGGCACGTTCTGGCTCTTCGCCGGGCTGAACGCGCTGTTCCTGCTGCTGACGATCCTCTTCGTCCCCGAGACCCGGGGCATGTCTCTTGCGGTGATTGAAAAACGGCTCATGCAGGGTGTGAAACTCCGCAAACTGGGCCGCTAGAGTTTTCCGGGCATCACCATCGAGTGACCATGCGCCCGGCCCCTCTGGCCGGGCGTTTTCATGTAAACCTTCACAAAGGAAACGCGCTTGAGCGAATTCTCCAGATCCTCCCGTGACTTCAGCCGCAATGTGGGCAGGGGCGGCGTCCTGCTTGTCTATGCGCTTTATATCGCCCGCTTCTTTACGGGGATCAGTCTTCTGGTGGGTGTGATCCTTGCCTATATTCTGCGCGGATCGACCGTCGGAGTGGAGCGGGTGCATCTGAACTGGCTGGTGCGCCTGTTCTGGTACGACGTGGCGTTCATCATCGGCACGGCCGCCCTGTTCCTGGCCTGCTTCGTGACGGAACCGCCGGGAAGTTCAGGTCCGGGTCAGCTTCTTTTCCTGCTGCCGATCGGCATTTTCGTTGTGTGGAATATCGTCCTGCTGGTCGCGCTCATTGTGGGGCTGCGGGGCTTTCTGGCCGGACGTGGTCCGTTGCCGGAACGCTTCCGCGCGCTGGCCGAGTAGGTTTCGTCGTCGAACTGGCGTAATTCGCCAGTTTCCCGGCTTTCGGAGTGGCTACTCTTGCCTGAACGTCGGTAAATCCGGTTCTGGCACGGTTCATGCATCAGGGTTGCTGTCGAGTTTTCCCAGAGGAGCTTCCCTCATGTACGCATCCTACGCCCCGTATGAACCCGCAAACCGCTACGGCCGCGGAGACGACGCCGAAACCGGGCGCGATCTGGTCCTGCTGGTTTATGCCCTGTACATCGCCGGCTTCTTCACGGGCGTGACCGCCCTGATCGGGGTGATGATTGCGCATTCAGGCCGCCGCTCCGCGACGGGTCTGAAGCGCGCGCAGCTGAACTGGCAGATCCGGATGTTCTGGTACGGCGTTCTGGCCCTGACGGTCATCGGGATGATCCATCTCATGGTCGCGGGTCTGGGCGCCATCACGGGCGGCCTCGGACTGGTGTTCATGGTGGTGCCATGGGGGCTGACGCTCGCCTGGGGAATCCTTACGGCCTGGGCGATCGCGCGCGGCGTTCATGCCGCTCTGCTCAACCGCCCCGTTGCCGCTGTACAGTTCTGAAGCCGGAAAGATCCCATCCCATGACCCGTTTCACGTTCTCTCTTCCTATCCTCGCCCTCGGGACCGCACTGGCCTTTCCGGTCTGTGCCGCGCCGTTGAGCCAGTCCTCCATTTCGGACGATATTTCCCAGTCCACCCTGCCCGAAGGCGGAAAATTCTCCACCGTCAGCGGAGGTGTCACCATCGGGACATCGGACGGCACCCTGTCCGTCCGGACCGTCAGCGGTGACATTCATGTCACGCAGTCCCGCGGCCCGCTCGATGTCCATACGGTCAGCGGTACGCTGGATGTGGAGCACGCCGCCGGAGCCGTCGAAGTCCGCAGCGCGAGTGGAAACGTCACGCTGGATCACACGGGCGGCGCCGTCTCCATCCGCACCATGAGCGGCGAGAGCACTCTCGATCACGCCGGCCGGGATATCATGATCCGCAGTATCAGCGGAGACATGACCCTGATGCTCGACGCTGCATCCCAGATGCGCACGATCGATATCGGCACGATCAGCGGCGATATGACGATCCATCTGCCGCATGGCTTTGGCGGAACATTCGACATCCGCCTGAAACAGCGCCGTTCAGAGACGACGCTCCCTCTTCAGCAGTCCCTCGGCCTCACGGTGCGGATGGGGAACTGGGAGAAGGACTCCGGCAATTCGGAAGAGGTCCGGACGATTACGGCCACCGGCAAGGTCGGTGATGGCCGCGATCACATTATCGTCCGCGGCGTGGCCGGGTCCCTGAAGCTCGTTCAGGACTGAGCATCGCTTTCAAAGCCCATCGCCCGTAGCGTCTCCGCCATGAACTCCGGCGGAGGCGCCTGCGCGCTGAGCGTATCGGATGGCAGGCCCAGTTCCAGACTGCGGGCCAGAAGATGCAGCCCCGGCGGGGCTGAGCCGTCCGGAGCAGGGGCCCCATAAACCGGATCACCAAGGATGGGTGTGCCCAGCTCCGCGCAATGGATGCGCGCCTGATGCGTCCGCCCCGTAAGCAGTTCCAGTTCCACCCAGCACCGACCCTCGCCACGCCCCAGAACCCGCCAGCGTGTGCGGGCTTCGTCGCCCTTTGCATCAACGACCATCCGCCAGCCCGAGGCGTCAGACTGACGCAGAAGCGGCGCGTCGATCTCGCCGCTGTCCTGCGGAAGATCACCCACCACGACGGCCCAGTACAGCTTGCGGACCCGCCGTTCCTGAAACGCTTTCTGTGCTTCGATCAGCGCCGTCTTGCGCCGTGCGATGAGCAGACAGCCGGAGGTGTCCGCGTCCAGCCGATGCGCCAGCCATGGGCCTCCGCGTGGATGGGGCAGCAGTCGCGTTTCAACGGAATCCTGCGTGGAGGGGCCGGGATGAACGGCCAGACCCGCCGGCTTGTCGAAGACCAGGAAGCGGGGGGTTTCCAGCAGGACGGGAAGCGCCATCCCATCATGAAAAGGCGTATGGGGACCGGCATCAGTGGATCGGGCCTGTTCGCTCAGGCGGGGCTGTCTGTGCGACCTGCGTGACGCTTTCGCGCGCCGGATCCGCTCCTTGCGGTCAGTCTTCATACTCCTCCTTGCGGCGTACAAGGATTTCGCGCTTGCCCACATGGTTGGCGGCGCCGATGATGCCTTCCTTCTCCATCTGGTCGATCAGCTTGGCGGCGCGGTTATAGCCGATCGAGAGATGACGCTGGATGAAGCTCGTGGAGGCGCGGCCTTCGCGCATGACGATGTCCACCGCCTGATCGAACAGGCTGGCCTCCCCGTCGCCGCCCGAGCCGGACCCTGCCGTCAGGCCGCCCGCGCTGTCGTCATCCTGTCCGGAGACCACGTCGTCGTTATAGATCGGGTCGCCCTTGGAGCGCAGATCAGCAACGACGGCTTCGACTTCATCGTCGGCCACGAACGGGCCGTGGACGCGGGTGATGCGTCCGCCACCCTGCATGAACAGCATGTCACCCTGGCCCAGAAGTTGTTCGGCGCCCTGTTCCTGAAGGATCGTGCGGCTGTCGAACTTGCTGATGACCTGAAAGGAAATCCGGGTTGGGAAGTTCGCCTTGATGGTGCCGGTGATGACGTCAACGGACGGCCGCTGCGTCGCCATGATGACGTGAATGCCGGCCGCACGGGCCTTCTGCGCCAGACGCTGCACCGCTGTTTCGATCTCCTTGCCCGCAACCATCATGAGATCGGCCATCTCATCGATGACGACGACGATATAGGGCAGGTTTTCCGTCGCGACCTGCTGCTCGTCGAATACCGGACGTCCCGTCTCGGGATCGAAGCCGGTCTGGACGCGCTTGGTGACCATCTCGCCCGTGGCGCGGAGCTGGTTCACGCGCTCGTTGTAGCCGTTGATGTTGCGGACCTGAAGCTGCGCCATCAGGCGATAGCGGCGGTCCATTTCCTGCACGGTCCATTTCAGCGCGCTGACGGCCTTGGTCGGCTCCGTCACCACCGGTGTCAGGAGATGTGGAATGCCGTCATAGATCGACAGTTCGAGGATCTTGGGATCGATCATGATGAGGCGGCACTCTTCCGGGCTGAGCCGGTAGAGCAGCGAGAGGATCATGGCATTCACGCCGACCGACTTACCCGAACCCGTCGTCCCCGCGACAAGCAGATGCGGCATTTTCGCGAGGTCGGTATAGACCGGAACGCCTGCGATATCCTTGCCGAGCGAGATCTGGAGACGGCCGCTTCCGTTCGTCCATTCGGGGGTGCGGAGCAGTTCGGAGAAGTAGACCGTCTCGCGCTTGGCGTTGGGTACCTCGATGCCGATGACGTTGCGTCCCGGTACGGTCGCGATGCGCACGCTCAGAACCGAAAGCGAGCGCGCGATGTCGTCGGCAAGGCCGATCACTCGGGATGAGCGGATGCCGGGCGCAGGTTCAAGTTCATAGAGTGTGACGACCGGTCCCGCATGGATGTCACCGATCGTGCCCTGTACGCCGTAATCGGCCAGAACGCTTTCCAGCAGTCGCGCGTTGGACTGCAACGTCTCCTGCGAAGGCCCTGTGACGGCATGCGGCGGCGGCGGGTTCAGCAGGGACAGCGACGGCAGTTCCCAGCCGGTCGTCAGGGCATCGCGCGGGGCCGCGGGGCGCACGGGAGCCTGTTCGGCAGGCCGTTCCGGACGACGCATGCCGAACAGGCCGCGCTTCTGCGGTTCAGGTTCCGGAATGGCCTCGATGCTGCTCTGGGGCAGATCCTCGTCCATTTCATCGTCCATCTGACGACGCACGGGCGGGAGGGGCGTGTCGCGCTGGCGGGCGATCTGGGCCAGACGCTCGGCATAGGGGTTGGACGGGACGTCCTCTTCTTCGGGTGCGGCGGTCTGGCGGGCACGGACGGCCGCGGCTTCCGTTCGGCTGAGCGGGCGGGTTTCGGTGGCGGGCTGGCTGTAGGGATCGTCCTGCGTGTCCATTGGCGGCTGCATCCAGCCGGTATTCTGTGGCACGAACGGCGCGGGGCGCGAGCGCGGATCGCTCTTGCCGAAGCTGCGGCGCAGGAAGGACAGGGGGGCTGCGTCGGCTGCGGGAACGCCTCCGGCGGGACTGGGTTGGAACTCGTACATCCGCGGATCGGGTGCGGGCCGATCGGAAGTCTGTGGACCGTTCATGCGTTTGGCCATTGCGAAAGGCTGGCGTCCCAGAAGCATGAACGCCTGGCCGAGCACGCGCCATTCGCGGGCTTCAAGCCCCATGGCGAGGGGTAGCAGAAGACCCATTAACAGCAGGACCAGAACGACCGCGATGGCATTGCCTGCCGCTCCGGCTTCCGCATGGGCCGCGTCCAGAAGGCGGTGCGCGCAGGAGACGCCCATCTCGCCGCCCAGCCCGCTGGCTGTCGGCCAGCCAACCTGAAGACCCGGAATGAGAAGCTGGAGCGTGCCGATGAAGGTTGCACCGGCGGGCAGGAGCGCAAGCGCCGCGACGATGCGCATGATGGGCAGGCTCATGCCGTGATGCCGGACCATGCGCCAGGCCCAGGCCAGCAGGACGATGATTGGCACGCCGCTGCCAAGACCCAGCCACTGGATCAGACCATCGGAAATGGTGGCGCCCGTACGGCCCAGAAGGTTCGTCGGCTGCGTTCCGGTCGAGGTATTGAAGGACGGATCGTGCGGATTGAAGCTCCACAGGGCGATCCCGATCGCCACAGCGAGGATCAGCAGAACCAGCCCGAGCAATTCCATGCAACGGGCGCGCAGGGCACTGCGCAGTCTGGGTGTCATGTGCCGGTCATGGGCATCACGGACGATGTTGCGCACTGTACTGGTCGATCGGCTGAACGCGGCCAAGTCTCGTCACCCCGTCGGTTTTCTGGATTGCGGCTTGTAAAACTCGTTCTGAACTATAGCCGACAGGGTACTGAATACAGAGGGAAAATTAAGGAAAAGTGGAGGAATGCTTCCAGATCGTCACCTTTGCCGCGCCAAAACGGCGCTCGCAGAGAATTTCTGGCGTCAATGTGGGCATAAAGTGTTCGGAAGGTGGCATGATGGGCGTAAATTCTTCCGTGGCGCCCGTCTCGGCCACGATCAGCGCGCCCTGCGCCAGCCAGCCGTTGCGCGCCAGGGCCCGCAGGCCCGATTCGATCAGACCTTTGCCATAGGGCGGGTCGAGGAAAACCAGCGTGTAGGGTTCCTGCGCCCTGGGCGGATGCGTGACGCTGCAACTCAGGACGCGGGAGCGGTCCCGCGCCTTGCAGATGTCCAGATTGATCCGCAATGCCGCCAGCGCGCTACGGTCGCGTTCGATGAACGCGGCTTTTTCCGCTCCGCGTGACAGGGCTTCGAGCCCCAGCGCGCCGGTTCCGGCATAGCAGTCCAGCACGAGGGCCTTTTCCAGCTCGTCCCGCCCGTACCAGGGGGCGTGGGCGAGCATGTCGAAAATCGCCTGTCGCGTGCGGTCCGATGTGGGGCGCGTGCTGGTTCCGGACGGCGCGGTCAGGGCGCGGCCCTTGTTGTCTCCTCCAACAATCCGCATGGATCAGCGCGTCCGGTGACGCTTCGGGGCCGGGAGATCCGGCACCTGCTCGCGCAGCGTCTTGCCCGGCACTTCCTCCAGTTCGCGCGCCTTGAGCGATCCAAGCTGGAACGGGCCGTAGGACAGGCGGATCAGGCGGCTGACATGCAGGTTCAGACCTTCCATGACGCGCCGGATTTCACGGTTCTTGCCTTCGCGCAGGCTGACCGTCAGCCAGGAATTGTCGCCCTTCGTGGAGTCCAGAGCCGCCTCGATGGAGCCGTAGCGCACGCCTTCATATTCGAAGCCGTCGATCAGCGAGGCCAGACGCTTTTCGTCCACGACACCAAAGACGCGCACGCGGTAACGGCGGACCCAGGAATTGCCCGGTAGCTCAAGGCGACGGGCCAGTTCACCGTCATTGGTCAGCAGCAGCAGACCTTCGGAATTGATGTCCAGGCGCCCGACGCTGATGACGCGCGGCATGCCCTCGGGCAGCGTGTCGAAGACGGTCTGGCGGCCCTGCGGGTCCTTGTGCGTTGTCATCAGGCCGTCGGGCTTGTGATACCGCCACAGGCGCGTGCGCTCGGGGGAGTCCACGGGCTTGCCATCCACCAGCACGATGTCGCCCGGCTGCACGAAGGTCGCCGGATGCGTGACAATCTGTCCGCCCAGCCTGATGCGGCCATCCTCGATCATGCGTTCGATATCGCGGCGGCTCGCCACGCCTGCGCGGGCCAGCGCCTTGGCGATGCGCTCGCCTTTCGGGCCGGAGGCTTCCATGTCGGGGGCGGTGTTTTCAGTGTTGTCGTCGGTCATCGTGCGGTCTCCACAAGCGCCGCATACAGGCGACGGTCGCCGGGGTCGAGGGAGAATTCGGGATGCCACTGCACACCGATGGCAAAACCGGGCCCTTCAAGCTCGATGGCCTCAATCGTTCCATCCGGCGCGCGGGCGCAGATTCTGGCCGCTCCGGGGTCACGTACAGCCTGATGATGCGAGGAGTTCACCGCCATGCGACCCGCTCCCACGATCCGCGCAAGTTTCGTGCCGGGAACGATCTCGACGTCATGTCCGGGTTCGTGGCGCGGGTTGGGCTGTTCGTGTTGCAGGTCCCCCGGTTGATCTTCAGGCAGATGCTGGATCAGCGTGCCGCCAGCTTCCACGGCCAGAAGCTGCATGCCACCGCAGATGCCCAGAACCGGCTTGCCCTGTGCCAGGGCCGCACGGAGCAGAGCAAGTTCGGCGGCTGTCCGGGCCGGGCGGGGGCTGCTCATCGGGTGTGCCGGCGCGCCATAAAGAGCCGGATCGACGTCGAATGCGCCGCCCGTAACGATCAGCCCGTCCAGCCGCGCCATCAGGGCTTCGGCATTGCAGTCATAACCCAGACAGACCGGCATCCCGCCCGCATCGCTCACCGCTGTCAGGTAGTTTTCCCGCAGCGCATGGAACGGATAGCGCGAGAACTGCCCCGGCCCGCCGGGTTCATGATCCAGCGTCAGGCCGATCAGGGGGGCGCGGCGCGAAGGGGATGGACGGGGAAGGGTCATGCGCCGCATCATCGCATCATGATTCAGGGTGAGACAAGGATTCAGACGGATATCGGCCCGGCCATGCAGACCGCGTTGCAGGCCGCGCGTGAGGCGGCGTCATGCGGAGAAGTGCCGGTGGGCGCGGTCGTGCTCGCATCCGACGGGAGTGTTCTGGCTGTTGCGCGCAATCACGTGGAAGGCGCGTATGATGCCTCCGCCCATGCCGAACTTCTGGCCATGCGCGAGGCCGCCATGCGTCTGCAAAGCCCGCGTCTGACGGACTGCACGCTGGTTGTGACGCTGGAGCCATGCCCGATGTGCGCGGCCGCGATCGTGCATTTCCGGATCGGGCGCGTCGTGTTCGGGGCCTATGATCCCAAGGGCGGCGGTGTGGAACATGGGCCGCGTATTTTCGAGCGTCCGTCCTGTCTGCACCGCCCCGAAGTGATCGGCGGCGTGTGTGAACGCGAGGCGTCGGAGATGCTGAAAGCGTTTTTCCGCAGGCTGCGCGTCGCGTCGCAGAAGAGCCTTCCGGACGCCTGAATTCACAGTCCGTCATGAACTTACGGATGTTTCACACGCCGGTCAGCTTGCGGAACGGGAACGGGGTTCATAGTTCAACGCTATAAGCCACGATGTTTTCGCAACCAGTCGGGATTGACATGACCTCACGCATTCGCACGTCCCTCGCCGCCCTCGCTGCCACCACGATGCTGGTTTCGGCACCGTTCGCTTTCGCGGATACGCCCTCGGTCGCCCCTCAGGCCGGCGCCACGACAGCCGCCAGCGGAGCCATCAAGCCGCAGACTGGCGTCCAGACGCTTCCCAACTTCGTCAATCTCGTCAAGCAGGTGAAGCCGGCCGTCGTCTCCATCACGTCCCACATCAAGGCGGATGTGGCTGACGCGGAGGAAAACGGTCCGGGTGGCGGCGGACAGGGTGGCGGCATGCCGTTTCCGTTCCCCTTCCCGTTCCAGATGATGCCGCAGCAGCAGCCTAACCGCACGGTCGAGGCCCGGGGCTCGGGCTTCATCATCTCGTCTGACGGCTATGTCGTGACGAACAACCATGTCGTGAACGGTGCGACCAAGGTGACGGTCACGCTCGATGACGGCACGACGCTGCCCGCCAAGATCATTGGTCGCGATCCGAAGACGGACGTTGCCCTGCTGCGCGTCAAGGCGAGCGGCAAGCTGCCATTCATTGAACTGGGCGATTCCGATGATGTCCAGCCGGGTGAATGGGTCATTGCCGTGGGCAACCCTTACGGCCTGGGCGGCACGGTGACGGCGGGTATCGTCTCGGCTCTGGGGCGTGACCTGCATTCGGGCGCCTATAACGACTTCATCCAGGTCGATGCGCCGATCAATCACGGTAACTCCGGCGGTCCGCTGTTCACGCAGGACGGCAAGGTCGTGGGTATCAATTCCATGATTATCTCGCCCAATGGCGGCGGCTCGATCGGTATCGGCTTTGCGATCCCGTCTGACACCGTGAAATCCGTCGTGAGCCAGCTTGAAAAGACCGGCCATGTCACGCGCGGCTATCTTGGCATCGAGGGGCAGGACATCTCGCCCACCATGGCGCAGGCCCTGAATCTCCAGTCTCCGGAGCCTGGTGCTCCGCCGCGTGGAACGCTGGTGGCGTCCGTCTCCAAGGGTAGCCCGGCCGAGAAGGCTGGCATCAAGAGCGGTGACGTCGTGACCACCCTGAACGGCAAGCCGATCAAGAACGGCCATGACCTTGCGGTGAAGGTTGTCTCCATTGCGCCGGGCACACCGGCGAGGCTCGGATTGCTGCGGGATGGCAAGCCGATGACGGTGAACTTCACGGTCGGCAACCTGTCCGCGCAGGATCATGCTTCGGGCGATGCCACCGACATCGCGCAGTCCGGCGCTGGCAAGCTGGGTGTGTCGCTGGCGTCCCTGACGCCGAGGGCCCGTCAGGAACTGGGTCTGGATGACAGCGTGCAGGGCGCGGTTGTGGCCGATGTGGTGCAGGGATCACCCGCCGATCAGGCCGGGATCCGTCCGGGCGATATCATCGTTGCGGTTGGCAATCACGTCACGCCGTCGCCCAAGGCCGTGGTCGCGCAGGTGCACGAGGCGCTGGGCCGCAAGCAGCCGCCGCTTCTGCGTATCCTGCGGGATGGACAGCAGCTCTTCGTCGCCGTCTCCCCGAACGGCTCCGACGATGATAGCTCCGACGACGGCCAGTAAGTCAGGCGTCAGGACTGGAAAAGGCGGGAGGGTCTGACTCTCCCGCCTTTTCTTGTGGCTGTTTTTTTTCATATCATATCCGAAATAATTCCGGGCTTTCAGCCTGTTTCGCACTGAATGTGAGTTCGGTTCAGCGTTCCTTCCTGCCGATCCGGTCGTAGAAGAACCAGACGCCCAGTATCTGCGACAGCAGGATCGTGGCATTGCACGCCGCCGTCGACAGACAGGCCCCCGCCAGCCCGAAATGCCGGGTCAGGACGTAAAGCGCAGGGAAATAGACCGCCATGATGGCGGTGCGGTTGGTCATGAGGAACTTCACATGCCCCACGACGATCAGCAGCGGCTCCAGGGGGATGACCAGCAGGCTGAACACCGCCGCCAGCAGCATGATGGAAATATAGAGCGACGTGTGATGCACATGGACATGCAGCAGGAAGCGGAAGATCGTCGAGCCGAAGAACGCCGAGAGCAGCAGAAGCGCGAGTGACAGACCGCTCAGGACGCCGAACATCTTCCACGTCACGCGCTTGAGGCCCCGCCAGTCCTGCCGGTCCCGCATCCGGACCAGTTCGGGATAAAGGACCGGAGAAATGAGCTGCGCTGGTGTGACGATCCCGTCCGCGATCTGCCGGCAGACGCGGAAGACAGCTGCTTCCGCCGGTCCCAGCCCGTTGCCGACCAGCAGCGTTGCGACATGCCCCGAGATGTTGCCCAGCGTCTGATTGACGCTGGCCGCACGGGTGAACTGCCACATGCCAGGAAGCTGCCAGCGCCAGTGCCGGAAGGCCCGGAAATACCGGAACTGGAATTTCCTGTGCAGGATATCCAGCGCGTAATGGATGTAGAAGCCGTAATCGATGATGATCGTCATGGCCCAGACGCACAGGAAATATCCGAGCTTGAGATGCAGCACATAGCCCAGCAGGACGCCGAATGTCTTGGCGAGGGCCGCACAGCTGTCGATGATCGGGACGAGATGGAACTTCCCCGCCATCCGCAGGATGCCGTTCGCCCAGCCTGAATACATCAGCGGGCTGACGAACATGTACAGGTCGGCCAGAAGCCGCACATGCGCGGACCAGTGCGCGGTATGTCCGTAGATCTGCACGCCCACCAGCCCGAACACGATGGCGAACGCTGCCGAGAGCGTGTCGAGGCGGATGCAGAAATGGATCACCCGGTGCAGGAGATCCGTATCGCCATTGCTGAAACTCTCACTGCCGAAACGGATCAGCGTCTGCCAGGACTGCATTCGCGACAGGACGGAGCTGGTCGAGGCCAGTGAATGGATCAGGATCAGCAGCCCGAAGTCGGACAGACCCAAGGCCCGAACGGCCAGGGCGATATAGATGAAGCTGCACAGCGCATTGGCGACGCGGCCGAGGGTGAGCACACTGACGTTTCGGAAAATGGATCTGAAAACGGAGCGCTCGCCGGACATGCGGGCCTTACTGACCACAAAGCCCCGAAACTGTCCATGCCGCGTGGCCATGCCGCAGGGGAATGTCGCAGGAGGCGGATGTTTCTTGACAGAAGGCGATCAGGGATTATGAAGAAATTATTACATATCTCGTTGCCAGGGTTTCTGTCACACGGGATCTGGCAGCGATCCGTTTTTCCTGAAGGCCACACCACGAAAAAATGCAGGTTTCAGCCTGTTTTTTCAGGCAGGACGCATCTCATCAGTCATGAAAATCGCCTTCATCTACATCGCTGAACCATATCAGTGTTACCACACGGCCTCGGTCGCCAGCGCCCTTGCTGCAATTCCGGGCCATGACGTGGTGGAGTATTACAGCTTTCCGGAAACGGTGGAGCATCTCTCCCGCATCCGCCAGGCGCTGGACGTGCCAGCCCTGCCACTGAAGGCTTTTCCCAAATCCCTCAGGGCCCGCCTACTGAAGCGCGCAAGACGGCTCGATCAGGAGCGCCTCGTGGTGCTGCGCGAGAACATTGCCGAGCTGAACCGGTACGATGCGGTGGTGGCGACGGAATACACGGCGGGTGTCCTGAAGGAGATGGGACTTGCCGGCCCGAAGCTCATCCTGCTCATGCACGGGGCCGGGGATCGCTACGTCAATGACGAGCATCTGGTGCGCGAGTTCGATCTGACGCTCGTGCCCGGTCCGAAGGTGGAGAGCTATTTTCAGGACAAGGGCCTGTTGCGTCCGGAGACCACGCGGGTTGTCGGCTATCCGAAATTCGACGTGTTCGAGGCCGCGCAGCGGGAAAAGACGATCTCGTTCGCCAATGGACGGCCCTTTGCGCTGTATAACCCGCACTACCAGCGCAAGCTGACATCCGCTTCAGGCTGGATGATGCCGCTGATCCGGGGCTTCAAGGCCCAGAGCGAGCATGGCCGGAGCGATTACAATCTTGTGGTGGCGCCCCATATCAAGACCTTCCACAGGGGCTTCGGCATCCGCGAGCGTCAGCTCAAACGGCAGCGCAGTCCGGAAGTGATGGTCGATACGGGGTCGTCCGCCATGCTGGACATGACCTACACGTCCCAGGCCGCGCTCTATATCGGCGATGTCAGCAGCCAGGTGTATGAGTTCCTGGGCATCCCGCGTCCCTGCGTCTTCCTGAACCCGCGCAAACTGCCGTGGCGGGATGATCCGTATTTCCTGCACTGGACGCTCGGGGAGGTGGTAGAGGATCTCGACGATCTCATGCCGGCCATCGCCCGTGCGCAGGAGCGTCATGCGCTCTATCGCCCGGCGCAGGAAAAGCTGTTTCGCGAAACTTTTGGCGAGCCGCTTCTGGGGGCGTCCCAGCGCGCGGCCGATGCCATCGCGCAGTTCATGATCGCGGCCTGAGCGCCCTCAGCATAATACCATCAGCATTCAGGGAAATTGACCGCCAGACCGCCGAGGGACGTTTCTTTGTAGCGATGGTTCATGTCGCGGCCCGTCTCGGCCATCGTGCGGATGACCTGATCGAGCGAGACGTGATGCGCGCCATCGCCGTGCATGGCGAGGGACGCCGCGTTGACGGCCTTGATCGCGCCGAAGGCATTGCGCTCGATACACGGAATCTGCACCAGCCCCGCCACCGGGTCGCAGGTCATGCCCAGATGGTGCTCCATCCCGATCTCGGCCGCGTTTTCCACCTGAAGCGGCGTGGCGCCCAGAGCCGCGGCAAGTCCGGCAGCGGCCATCGAAGACGCAACCCCGACTTCGCCCTGACACCCGACTTCCGCGCCTGAAATCGACGCATTGAGTTTGAACAGCCCGCCAATGGCCGCGGCGGTCAGCAGGAACCGGCGCTGCCCGTCGAGCGAATATTCGGGGCAGAACTCGCGGTAATAGCGCAGTACGGCCGGGATCACGCCCGCGGCACCGTTGGTCGGGGCGGTGACCACGCGGCCACCGGCGGCGTTTTCCTCATTCACGGCAATGGCGAACAGGCTGATCCAGTCCATGATCCCATGAGCGGAGGGCTGGTTGCTGCGGCTCTGTTCCTGAAGCCGTTCATACAGCGCAGCAGCCCGCCGGCGCACGTTCAGCCGTCCCGGCAGTGTGCCCGAACGGTGCAGCCCGGCCTCCACGCAGTCCATCATCACGGAGACGATCCGGTCCAGATACGCCTCGACCTCGGCGCGCGGCCGCAGCACGCTCTCATTGGCCAGAACCACCCCCGCGATATCGAGGCCCGTTTCCTGCGTGCGGGTCAGGAGTTCCGCGCCGCTGGTGAAGTCATACGGCATGTCGGGCTGGGCGTAGGTCGCGGTTTCGGTCGCCTGTTCCGGCACGATGAAGCCGCCCCCCACCGAACAGAACCGCGCACAGGCCAGCAGGCGGTCTTCGGCATCGAAGGCCTCGAACTGGAGCGTGTTGGGATGAACCGGCGGGATGGTCTTCGTATCGAGGACGATATCTGTTTCCGGATCGAAGGGCGTGGGATGGCCCCTGAACGGGATCAGATGCGTCTGGTTCACGGCGGTCACGATACTGTCCGCCAGCATTGGGTCCATCGTGTCGGGCTTTTCTCCCGCCAGCCCGAGAATGACGGCCCGGTCCGTCGCATGTCCCCGTGCCGTCCAGGCGAGCGAGCCGTAAAGCGTGACGCGCAGACACGCCACATCCGCCGTATGGGGCAGGGTATCCGCGAAACGTGCGGCCGCGCGCATCGGGCCGACAGTATGCGAAGAAGACGGACCGATACCGATTTTGAACAGGTCAAACAGGCTGATCATTCAGGCGGCAATCTCTGCAAGCAGTGCGTCAACGTCCTGCTCCCGGGTGTAAAAGCTCGGCACAAGCCGGATGAGCGTGCCCGACACCCCCTCGGGCGTCGGCCAGCGATAGAAGGCATAGCCCGCGGCTTCCAGCTCCTTGACGAGAAGATCCGGCAGAATGACGAAGACCTCGTTGCCCTGCGTCTCGAACGGAAGCAGCGCTCCGGCATGGCGGCGCAGACCCTCGACGATCCGCTGCGCCATGGCATTGGCATGCGCGCTGTTCTTCAGCCACAGATCGTCTTCCAGCAATGCGAGAAGCTGCGCGCTCAGGAACCGCGCCTTGGACCACATATGCCCGCTGCGCTTGATGCGCCGCTCGAAATCCTTCAGCGCCGGGCGCGTACGCTCATTGACGAAGAACACGACCGCTTCCGCCGCCAGCGCGCCGCATTTCGTGCCGCCGAAAGACAGGACATCCACCCCGGCTTTCCATGTCGCCTCGGCTGGTGTGCAGCCCAGATGCGCGATGGCATTGCTCAGCCGCGAGCCATCCAGATGGACGAGCAGGTCCTGCTCGTGGGCGATGCCGCACAGCGCCGCCAGATCCTTCAGGGCATAGACCGTGCCCCATTCCGTGGCCTGTGTCAGGGACAGGGCCTGGATGGGCGGCTTGAGAATCCCGCCTTCCGCATTGGCCCGCAGACCCGTCCGCAGAGCCTCGGGGCTCATCCGGCCATCGGCGGAAGGCAGCGTGACGAGCTTGGCGCCATGCATGAAGAATTCCGGCGCTCCGCCCTCGTCATTGCTGATATGCGCGCTCTGGTCGCACAGCACCGCGCCATAGGGTGCCACGAGCGCGGAGAGCGCCAGACTGTTGGCCGCTGTTCCCGTCACGACGGGGAAAACCGCGACTTCCGCCCCGAAGACCTCGCCGAACCGCGCATTCAGGGAGCGGCTCAGGATATCGTCGCCATAGGATCCGACGCTGCCTTCATTGGCGCGCATCATGGCCTCCATCACGGCAGGGCAGGCGGGGGAAACATTGTCACTGGCGAAGTTCTTGCGTATTTCGTCGGTCACGAGACTATCCTCAGTTCCTGCGGCCGTCACGGCCTGTTCGTCAGCGTAACTGAAATGACTGCCAGTTGTCATCCGGAGTGCCCATGAGCATGTTGTCCCCTGAGAAGCCTGCCGAACCGGCGAAGATCATTGACGGCAAGGGCATTGCCCGCGCCCTGACCGATCAGGTGGGCCGCGAAGTGGCAAAATTCGTCGAGCAGGGCAATACCATTCCCGGTCTGGCCGTCGTTCTGGTGGGCAATGACCCGGCCTCTGAAGTCTATGTGAAGAACAAGGCGATCCAGACCCATCGCGTGGGCATGCGTTCCTTCATGCACATGCTGCCGCAGAGCACGTCTCAGGACGAACTGCTGGACCTGATCGCCCAGCTCAACGCCAACCCGAAAATCCACGGCATCCTGGTGCAGCTTCCGCTCCCCGCGCAGATCGACCCGGTTGCGGTGACGAACGCCATTGCTCCGCACAAGGATGTGGACGGTCTGGGCGAGGTCAATGCCGGCCGCCTGTCGCTCGGGATCGACGGGATCGTGCCCTGCACCCCGCTGGGCTGCCTGATGCTGCTCCAGTCCGTGCACAAGGACATGACCGGCATGCGCGCTGTGGTGATCGGCGCGTCCAACCTCGTCGGCAAGCCGATGGCGCAGCTCCTGCTCAAGGAAAACTGCACGGTTACGGTCGCGCATATCCACACCCGCAACACGAAGGAACTGGCCCGGGAAGCGGACATCCTGGTCGTGGCGACGGGCAGGAGCGGACTGGTCCGCGGAGACTGGATCAAGCCGGGCGCGACCGTGATCGATGTCGGCATCACCCGCGTCCCGGCCGAGAACGGCAAGACCCGGCTGGTGGGTGACGTGGTATTCGACGAGGCGCTCCCGATCGCCGCTCACATCACGCCGGTTCCGGGTGGTGTGGGTCCGATGACGATCGCCTGCCTGCTGCACAACACGCTTCAGGCCGCCCGTGCGACGCAGGCCGTCGCGGACGTGTCTTCATGACCCGCGTTTCGGTCGAACTGGTTCCGCGCTCCCCCGAGGCCCTGCTGACGGATGTGCAGACCGTGCGCGACGTTCTGCCGCAGGTCCGCACGCTGAATGTTCCGGACCTGATGCGCTTTGATCTGCGCAGCTACGACGCCGCTTCGCTGGTCACGAAACAGGCGCCGTTCGAGGTCATCCCGCATATCCGTGCCGCCGATATCGCGCCGGGCGCGCCACTGCCGGGCGCGGATCGTCCGGAGCTGACGTCCATCCTCGTCGTCGCCGGCGATCCTCCGCCGGCCGGAAGCGACTGGACGGTCTATCCCAATGCATCGGCCCAGATCATCGAACGTTATCGCCGGGAAGCGCCGCATCTGAAGGTCTATGCGGTGTTCGATCCGTATCGCCGCGCGCCGTATCAGGAACTCGAGGATATTGCCCGCAAACGCGATGCTGGTGCCTGCGGGTTCTTCACCCAGCCGCTCTTCGATATTCCGATGCTCGAATGCTGCATGGACTGGCTGGCGGATGACGCGGTGTTCTGGGGGATTTCGCCCGTTCTGGGCGATAAATCCCGCCGATACTGGGAGCGCGTGAACCATGTGGTCTTTCCGCGTGACTACGATGGAACGCTGGCGGGCAATATCGCTTTTGCGCGCCGGATGCTGGCTATCGTGAGTGAGAAAAACGACAATGCGTATCTGATGCCGCTGAAAGTTGACCTGGCATCCTATCTGGGAGCGCTTGACGACATTATAACGGGTTGAGATCGAATACTCCAACGGAGGGCCTGTCCCGGATGTCTGTGCGCTTTTTTCTGCTTCCTCTGATAGGAGGCGTGCTCGTTCCCGCGGCCCTGCTGCCCAAGCCCGTCATCGCGAAGACCCTTGCTGACCCGGCGGCTGTCTTCGCTCCCCTGAGCCTTCCCGATGCTCCGAACGTCTATCGTTCAGGCTCGGGTCTTCCAGGTCCGCAGTACTGGCAGAATCGCACGGATTACGTCATCCATTCGCGGATCGACACACAGGCTCACGTCCTGCACGGCTCCGAAACCGTGACCTACAGCAACAACAGCCCCGAGGCGCTGGATGTCCTGTGGCTCCAGCTCGATCAGAACATTTACCGTGCCGATACGCGCTCTGCGATCGGTGCGGTCGCCAGCAGTCACAATCTGGCTGGCAACCACACCGACGGCATGGTGATCGAGCATGTTTCGGTCGTGCAGGGCGGCCGCGAAGTGGATGTCACGCCTCTGATTTCCGACACGCGGATGCAGCTCACGCTTCCCCGCACGATCGATCCGCATGGCGTGGCCTTCGTGAAGATCGACTGGCACTACACGCTGCCCGGTCCGTGGGGTGGCCGCACCGCCGTCACACCGACACGCGAAGGCGACATCTATGAAGTCGCCCAATGGTATCCGCGTCTGAGCGTCTATGATGACCGCCGCGGCTGGAACACGCTGCCCTATCTGGGGCAGGAGTTCTTTCTGGAATATGGCAGCTTCGATTACAGCGTGACCGTGCCCTGGAACTACACGCTCGTGGGCTCTGGCGCGCTGCTCAATCCCGAGCAGGTCCTCACCCCCGTCGAGCGCAACCGTCTGGCACAGGCCGCGCAGAGCGATACCCGTGTCATGATCCGCACGCTCGATGACATTACCGATCCCAAAAGCCATCTGAAGCAGAGCGGCGAAGTCACCTGGCATTACGGCATGCGCAACACGCGCGACGTGGCATTCGCGGCCTCGCCGGCTTTCGTCTGGGATGCCGCGCGGATCAATCTGCCGCCGATCGTGCCCTGGGCGAACTATCACGCCGTGCCGCGGCTTGCGATGTCGGTCTATCCGCGTGAAGGAATCGGGCCGCATGGCTGGGACCGCTCGACGGATTACGTCAAACACGCCATCGAGTATTTCTCGTCACAGTGGTTCGAATATCCCTGGCCGAACGCCATCAATCTGGGCGGGCATGGCGCGGGCATGGAATATCCGGGCATCGTCTTCGATGGCATGAGCGATCGCGACCCGAAGCTTTTCTGGATCACGACGCACGAACTGGGCCATGGCTGGTTTCCGATGATCGTGGGCACGGATGAGCGCCGCAATGCGTTCATGGATGAGGGTTTCAATACGTTCATCGACGTCTATGCGTCTGACCACTTCAACAACGGCGAATTCGCCCCCAAGCGTGATCCGGAGTTTGCTCCCAGAACGGGCAATCCCGCACAGGACATCGTGCCGGTCCTGACGGATCCGGACGCTCCGGTGCTGATGACTGCGGCAGACAGCGTCTCAGAGAAATACCGCCACAGCGTGACGTATTTCAAAGCCGCTTATGGACTGAAGCTGCTGCGCGAACAGATCCTCGGACCGGTCCGGTTCGATGCGGCGTTCCGGCGCTATATTGCGGAATGGGCGTTCAAACACCCGTCTCCGTCGGATTTCTTCCGGCTGATGAGCAGCGAAGCGGGCGAGGACCTGGGCTGGTTCTGGCGCGGCTGGTATTTCACCAATGCCGCTCCGGACTATGCGCTCGGAGACGTCCATCATGACGCCGGAAAGCCTGCGACCGTGCAGGTTCGCAATTACGGGTCGCTCCCGCTGCCGGTGGTTCTGCGCGCCGATTATGCGGATGGAAAATCGGAAGAGCTTCGCATCCCGACGGAAGCCTGGCGCCAGAGCAGCGACATTGTGGTTTCGCTGCCGGTTCATGACGGCCTCAAGGCCGTGACGCTCGATCCCGATCACGTCATTCCGGATATCGACCGTGCGGATAACCGGCTGGCGATTACTCCCTGAGATTGTGACGACATGCGAGGCACGGTACCGCCTCGCATGGTTCTGCTTCGGAGCATGAAAAAGGGCGCCTGGCTGAACCGGCGCCCTTTTTTTAGTTGGGAAATGCTCGGTTGCCGGAAACGCTCAGCCGACGAGTTCCAAAGAGGATTTCGTGGCCGACCCGCCATAGGCCTGAGACGGAGACGGCGTCATGGCATAAGGCGCGGGTTCCGTGGACAGGCCTTCGATCATGTCGTTGTTGACATCGACGAGGGGCTGCAGGTCTTTCGGTGCGTTGAAGGCCGCATTGGAATAGCGCATGGACCACGACCCGACCTTGAGAATGTCATCGCGCAGCACGGGCGGAAGGGGGCAATCGACCCGTTCGACGCTCAGGGACAGGATGCTCCACAGCTTCAGATTGGCTGCCAGCGCCGCGACCTTCTTGTCATGATCTTTTGCCTGCGTCAGCAGCGTATTGACGTGCCGGAACGCCATAACCTCGACTTCCCGGGAAGACAGATAGCTTCCGGACTGTTTCTGGTACTGTGAGGCTGCATAGGTCACGAAGGCAAACTCCTTTCGGAAAAGACTGTTTCAGAAGCCTGTGCGGGAAAGGCACCAGGCTTCTGAAACAGTCCTGCCGTGGCAGGGGGGATCTGGAAGGGGCCGGATGAACCGGCCCCCTTCAGAAACCTGATCAGCCGCGGAAGAGGCTGAGCAGGGTGGACGACTGCGAATTCGCAATCGACAGGGCCTGAACGGCGAGCTGCTGCTTCGTCTGAAGCGAGGTCAGCTTTGCGCTTTCCGCTGCCAGATCGGCGTCCGTCAGCGCGCTGACACCCGTCGTCAGGGCGTCGGACAGGCTGGACGTCGTGGTCTGGAGGTTAGCGATCGTCGTGCTGGAATAACCGATCGTGGACGCCGTGCGCGTCACGCTGGAAATCGCAGCCTGAATGACGGCGCTGACGACTGTGGCGCCAGTGACGGCTGTGGCTGTGCCGGTGAAGCCCGCAGGGGTACCGGCTGTTCCGGCGGTGAAGGCTCCGGAGGTGATTTTGCCCATCGTGGTATTCGTGGCAGAAATGGAATTGCCTGCGATGGTCAGGTTGTTGCTGGAATCGCGGGAGACACCGAAGCCCTGATATTCCATAGCCTGCGTCATCAGGTCGACCTCTTTGACGCTCTTGACGCTGGATGTCCCGCCTGTAGCGGACATATTTTTTGCGGCAGATGTATCGACGTCCGTGACAACAGTCTTGGTCGTCACGTTTCCATTGGCGTCGAAGGCTGTGTTAGCGGTGTAAACGGAGTTGCCATTGCCGTCCTTGGACTGGACGATGCTATCACCGTTCTTCAGAGAGTAGGTGATCGATCCATCGGATGCTGTTGTCTGGGAGACAATAGCATCCGTCGTGCCCGAAATCGCCAGTGTCCCGTCCGAATTGAGCGAGACATCGCTACCACTCCCGCCGACTGCCTTACTAAGCACGCCCAGAGCGTCGCCCTGTCCGGCAGTAGACTGGTCGTCCGCGATGAAGTTGTAGGTGACAGCAGGGTTCGTTGCGCTAACAGTGCCGCCCGTTCCAGCTGCCGCAACGTTCTCCATCTGGATAGCTGGATTTGATCCGAGGGCAGTCGAGGCTGCAGTCGGGTCGCTACCGAGTGCCAGCAGGGAGCCTTGCGTGTCCATGCTCAGATTGGACAGGCCCAGACCTGCGGAGGTCACGTTGAAGCCGTTCTGCGTGAACATCGTACCCTGGGAGTCCATGGCGGTGGACAGGGTCGTGTAGGTCGTGCCGTTGCCCGTCTGGCCGGACAGCAGGTTCACGCCCTGGAACTTCGCGCCGGTGGCAGCGGAGTCGATGGAGGCCAGCGTTTTGGTGATAGCGTCGTTCAGGGTCGAGTTGTCAACGCCCGTCGTGTTCGTGCCGATCGTGGTCGCGAGCGACTGAAGGGCGCTCGAGATGCTCGACAGGCCGGTCGTTGCGGTGTTCAGCACCTGAGCGGAGAACTGAAGGCCCGTGGAGACACCCGACAGCGTCGAGATCTGGGCGGTCATGTTCTGGGCAATGGAGTACATCGCGGGATTGTCGGACGCCGTGTTGACGGACTTGCCCGTGGAGACCGCGTTTTCGGTCTTGGTCAGGTCAGCCGTCGTCTGGTTCAGGCTCTGGAGCGCGGCCATTGCCGCAGTGTTCGTATTGATTGACAATGACATTGAATCTGTTCTCCGTCGGTGCAGGTTTGCGAAGTCAGGATAGGGGGGAGTGGTTAACGGAAGCTGAATCTGCTCCGTTAAAAAAAGCACTCCCGGAATAACGGAAAACTAGGAAATAACTGGTTAAATTCACGATTTCTCTTGCGATCCCTATCTTGGAACGAAATAAGAACACGCAATGAAGAAATCCCTTTCCCAGCGTCTTGCGATTCTGTCCGATGCGGCGAAATACGATGCGTCCTGCGCGTCCAGCGGCTCGGGTCGGAGGGACTCGGCCAGAAGCGGCGGTCTGGGCTCCACGACGGGGAATGGGATCTGTCATGCCTTTACGCCGGACGGCCGTTGTATTTCCCTTCTCAAGATCCTGCTGACCAATTTCTGCGTTTATGACTGCGCGTATTGCATCAACCGCTCGTCCTCGAATGTGGAGCGCGCGCGCTTTACGCCCGAGGAAGTCGTATGGTTGACGCTGGAGTTCTATCGGCGGAACTGCATTGAGGGGCTGTTCCTGTCTTCGGGCATCATCCGCTCGTCCGATCATACGATGGAGCAGCTTGTGCAGGTGGCGCGGGACCTGCGTCTGAAGCACGGGTTCCGGGGCTATATCCATCTCAAGACCATTCCCGATGCATCGCCACGTCTGCTGGAAGAGGCGGGGCGTTATGCGGACCGTCTGTCGATCAACGTGGAAATGCCGACCGTGGCCGGTCTGGAGCAGTATGCGCCGCAGAAAAAGGCGGGCGGTATCCGGCAGGCCATGGGCGAGATGCGCCTGAAAATCGATGCGGGCAGGGAACGCAGCCATACCGGGCGCCGGGCCGAGCGCTTCTCGCCGGGTGGGCAGAGCACGCAGATGATCGTGGGGGCGGATGCGGCGTCCGATCAGGATATTCTGGCCAGCAGCGCCAATCTTTACGGCTCCTACGGGCTGCGGCGTGTCTATTATTCGGCCTTCAGTCCCATTCCCGACGCTTCGGCTTTGCTACCCGCGAAAAGTCCGCCGCTTCAGCGCGAGCACAGGCTCTATCAGGCGGACTGGCTGTTCCGGTTCTATGGATTTGCGTTCGGAGAACTGACGGCTGGCCGTGCGGATGGAATGCTCGATCTGGAGCTGGACCCCAAGCTGGCCTGGGCGCTGGACAACCGGGCGCTGTTTCCGGTCGATCTGAACCGGGCGTCGAAGGAAATGCTGCTGCGGGTGCCGGGGCTGGGGATCAAGGCCGTGGCAGCCATTCTCCGGGCGCGGCGCCATCAGGCGGTGCGGCTGGAAGATCTGGCGCGGCTGAATGTCTCCATCCGCAAGGTGCGCCCGTTCGTGCAGACGCCGGGCTGGAGTCCCGCCCGCCTGACCGATCGACACGATCTGCGCAGCCTGTTCAGCCCCGCGCCGCAGCAGATGAGCCTTCTGTGACGCGTTATGTCCTGATGCTTGAGGACAGTGCCGCGTTCGAACCCTGGCGGGAGATGGCGCGGGCAGCCTTGCAGCGCGCGATCCCGCCCGAGGCCCTCGACTGGCGGATCCGGGGTGGGGAGACGGATCTTTTCGGCCAGATCACGGATGATGGCGCTGGACTGGAGGCGCTGACGGCCCTGCCTGTCGCGAAAACCGTGACCTTGCGGGCATCCTGCATCGCTCTGCTGCGGGATCTGCTGTGCCATTCCGATCCCGGTCGGTTTGCGCTGGCCTACCGAATCGCCTGGCGGGTGCAGAGCAATCCGCATTTGCTGGAAGTGACGACGGATGCCGACATCGCCAGGGCGCGGATCATGGTGCGGCAGAACCGGGAGGACTGCCACAAAATGGCGTCTTTCCTCCGCTTCCGGGAAGATCCCGTCCAGCAGTGCGAGAGGCGGCGGTTCCTCGCCTGGTTCGAGCCGCAGCATCATATTCTCGAACGTATCGCCCCGTTCTTCTCGAAGCGCTTCACGGACATGGACTGGATGATCCTCACCCCGCGCGGATCTATCCGCTGGGACGGAAAAGAGCTGGTGTGCAGCCCGGAACCCTGCGAGCAGCCGGAACTGGACGACGGTTTCGGGGAACTGTGGGACACCTACTATGCCTCGACCTTCAATCCGGCCCGTGTGCGCACGAAAGCGATGCGCCGCGAAATGCCCGGCCGTTACTGGAAGAACCTGCCGGAAACCCGCCTGATCCCGCAGCTTGTCGCAGGAGCGGAGGCACGGGTGCGGACGATGGCGGAACAGGAACTCCGGCCCGCCCCGGCCTTTCATGAGCGCCTGCGGGCCCGTGAGCAGCGTCCGGCCGGGCCGCCGCTGCCCGATATGGCGGAGACTCTGGACGTGCTGGCCCGGCAAATCCGGATCTGCACAGCCTGTCCGCTGCACTGTCCGGCCACGCAGGCGGTTGTGGGAGAAGGGCCGCCAGACGCGCGCATCATGATCGTCGGAGAGCAGCCGGGGGATCAGGAGGATCTGGCAGGGCGTCCCTTCGTCGGTCCGGCGGGGCAGTTCCTGCATGAGGCGCTCGCCATGGCCGGAATCGATCGCGGCACGCTGTATCTGACGAATGCCGTCAAGCATTTCCGCTTCCGTCTTCAGGGGCGCCGGCGCATCCATCAGAATCCGGATGCAGGACATGTGGTGGCCTGCCGTCCCTGGCTGGAGCAGGAAATCGCGCTGATCCGTCCGAAACTCATTGTTTCGCTGGGGGCCACGGCACTCAGGGCGCTGGACGGGCCGGGCATGGCGATGTCGGATGTGCGTGGAACATCATGGACGGTGGGGACGGGCGAAAATACTGTCCGGCGTCTGGCACTTGCCCATCCGTCCTGGCTGCTGCGCCTGGGGAAAGGGACGCAGGGGAACAGCGAGCGGCGGCGCTTCGTCGAGGGGCTCGCCCGTGTGCAGGACGTTCCGAGTCCGTGGGAGGCGTGAACGACGGAGCGAGCGGTGGCGTGCGGGAGAATGGAAACGGATCAGTTTTTTCTGGCTTGAAGCCCGTGAGACGATATGTCATGGATGACCGAACCGATCGGTCAGTAGAGGGTTTCAGGCCCTGCACAGCACATCCGGTCACGATCTGACAGACCTGTTTTCAAAGCGAGACAAACATTATGGCGCAAGGCGATCAGGCCGATCACGCGCAGGGTGACACGACATCCGACAAGAACGGAATGCCGCAGAAAAAGCGCCATCCCCTTGTCCGTGTCGCGCTGATCCTGCTGGTGATTGTGGTGCTCGTGGGTATCGGGGCCTATCTTTTCCTGACCCGCAACAATATCGAGACGGATGACGCCTACACGGCCGGTCGCAAGATCGCCATTGCGCCTCACGTCAACGGTTACGTCACGCAGCTTCTGGTGAACGACAACCAGTTCGTCCATGCTGGTGACCTGCTCGTGCGGATCGACAGCCGCGACTATGCAGCCTCCCTGAACAAGGCCGAAGCCGCCGTCTCGCAGGCGAAGGCCAATATCGACGCCTACCAACTCATGCTGGCCGTGGCGCACAAGAACTTCCCGGGACAGCTCGTCACCGCACAGGGTAATCTTGCCGCCGCGCAGGCGCAGCTCGTCAAGGCTGAAGCCGACTACCGCCGCCAGCGTTCGGTGGCTCGCGCCGCCACCTCGCAGCAGGATATCGACTATGCCCGAGCCGCGCTGGATCAGGCCAAGGCCCGCGTGCTTCAGGCCCAGGGTCAGCTGACACAAGCCGAGCCGGTCAAGGAAAACGTGGCCAATGCCGATGCCCGCGTTTCGCAGGAACAGGCTGCCCTGGCAGCGGCCAATGCGGATCTGGTGCAGGCCCGTCTGAACCTGGAATGGACGGAAGTGCGCGCCCCACATGACGGCTGGATTTCCCAGCGTAACGTCGAGCGCGGCAACTTCGTGCAGACCGGCCAGCAGATGTTCTCCATCGTCGAGCCGGAAGTCTGGGTCGTGGCGAACTACAAGGAAACGCAGCTTACCCACATGCGTCCGGGCCAGAAGGTGGATATCGAGGTCGATGCCTATCCGCAGCTCAAACTGCATGGCCACGTGGACTCCATCCAGCTCGGCTCGGGTGAATCCTTCAGCGCCTTCCCCCCGGAGAATGCGACCGGAAACTTCGTGAAGACGGTGCAGCGTATTCCGGTAAAGATTGTGCTGGACAGCGGTCTTGATCCGAGCATCCCGCTGGCACTTGGTCTGTCTGTCGTGCCGACGGTCTACGTGAAATGAGCGACCGGACATGAGCGATACTGCCGAGAATCAGGACTGGAAACCCAGTCATAATCCGTGGCTTGTGGCCGTCACGGTTACGCTGGCGGCCTTTATGGAGGTGCTGGACACCACCATCGTCAACGTGGCGCTGCCGCATATCGCGGGGTCGCTCGGCAGTTCGTATGATGACGCCACTTGGGCGCTCACGTCCTATCTGGTGGCGAACGGAATCGTGCTGACGATTTCGGGCTGGCTGTCGCGGCTGTTCGGCCGCAAGCGCTACTTCCTGATCTGCATCACGATGTTCACCGTCTCGTCCTTCCTGTGCGGACTGGCAACATCGCTGCCGATGCTGGTGATATTCCGGCTTATGCAGGGCTTCTTCGGAGGTGGTCTGCAACCCAGCCAGCAGTCCATCATTCTCGACACGTTCCCGCCCGAGAAGCGCGGCGCGGCGTTCGGCCTGACCGCCATCGCCACCATTGTCGGCCCGGTTCTGGGCCCGATGCTGGGTGGTTATCTGACGGATAATTTTTCCTGGCGCTGGATTTTCTTCGTCAACGTGCCTTTCGGCATCCTGACGGTCATGGCCGTGACGGCCTTCGTCGAGGATCCGCCCTGGGAGCGCCAGAAGCGCGAAAAGGTGGACGTGATCGGCATCAGTCTGATTACGCTGGGTCTGGGCTGTCTCGAAGTCATGTGTGATCGTGGCGAAGATGACGACTGGTTCGGCTCGCCGTTCATCGTCACGATGGCCGTGCTGGGTGTGATCGGCGTCCTTGGGGCCATTCTGTGGCTGTGCTACGCCAAGAACCCGCTTGTCCGCCTGTCTGTGCTCAAGGACCGCAACTTTGCGACAGGGATGCTTCTGATTTCGATGGTGGGTGCGACGCTGTATGCCTCGGCCATCATCGTTCCGCAGTTCGCCCAGCAGGTGCTTGGTTATACGGCGACGACATCCGGTCTGCTGTTGGCTCCGGGTGGTGTCGCGGTGATCTGTCTGATTCCCATCGTGGGCAGGCTGATGAAGTTCATCCAGATGCGCTACATCATCGCCTTCGGGTTCTTCGCGATGGGCATGGCCATGTTCCAGGCCTCGAACCTCTATGCCGGCACGGATTTCAGGCACCTGATGTTCTACCGCATCAGCCAGACGGCCTCGTTGGCCTTCCTGTTCGTGCCGATCTCGACGATCGCCTATTCGACCCTGCCGCGCGAGCTGAACTCCGATGCGTCGGCCCTGTTCTCGATGGCCCGGAACTACGTCGGCTCGCTGGCGATTTCGCTCGCTACGGCCGCCATCATCGAGACCCGGCAGCGGCATCAGACTTATGTGACGGACCACATGACACCGGCGAACCCGGAGTTCAACAGCTATATCGCTACCGTCCAGCAGGCCGCGCAGGCGCACGGCATGGTTCCGGCGCAGGCGCACAGCTTCGCCATGTACCGGCTTTTTCAGGAGTTTACCTCGCAGGTCTCCATGCTGGCCTATAACGAGGTGTTCGACTGGATCGGCGTGATCGCGCTGTTCGTGGTGCCTCTGTGCTTCCTGCTGTCACCCAACGGCAAGAAGGAGGCTCAGGCCTCCGGGGGCGGTCACTGATGGCGGGGTTCGTAGATCTTCATGAAGCTGTCAGCGGTGAAGGCTGCAAATGTCGCAATGGCGGCATCGCTGTCATCGACCGGCAGCCCGAAGCGGCGGCGCTGGATGATGCGGACCTGGCACATGAGCAGGAACTGCTCTGCGGCCAGACCCGGATCGGCGATGTCCAGCTCTCCGCGGGTCACGCTACGGGTCAGGTATTCCGTCAGGTTGCTGAGGGTGCGGCCAAAACCGTAACGCCAGAACGTGTCAGCCAGATGGGGAAACTTGTTCACCTCGCCGACGATGATGCGATACAGCCCGAGCGCCATGGGCGAGACCAGAAGATGCACGGTCATTTCCGCAAAGCGGACCAGCGTCACGCGCACGGACTGTCCGTCGTTTCGCGACAGGGCTTCGATGGGGGCCAGGCGGCAGCGCACCTGTTCCTCGAAGAACGCGGAGAACAGGGACGCCTTCCCGTCGAAATGGTTGTAGAGTGTGCCCTTGGAGACGCCCGCCATCTGCGCGATCCGGGACATGGACGCTCCTTCGTAGCCATCCGCCAGAAAGACCGTTTCCGCGCCCTTGAGGATCTGTTCGCGCTTGGCGCATCCCGCAGGATCGGCGCTGCCCGACCAGTCGGGAGTGTCCGCGTGGTCGTCGTCCATGATGCCCGTCATCTGAGCGAAAGATCCTTTTGTCCGTCAGGTCAAGTTCCTGACATGCTGACCGAACCGGTCGGTCATCGCAAGATCATTTCCGCCTCAGGAGTTTCGTTGTGAGCGCAGCCTTCACGTCCCGCGCGCTGCTTTGCGGCTGCGCCCTGTCCACCCTGTCCGGCTGCCTCATGGTGGGGCCTGAATATCATGCGCCCAAACCCTGGGCACCGGCACACTATACGAACCATATGGCGGGTGCGCCCGATAGCATCGTCAGCGAGATGAAAGCCGACAGTCACTGGTGGTCGGTCTTTCACGACCCGGAACTGACGTCGCTGGAAGACCGTCTGGTTAACCAGAATCTGTCCTTCCGCCTTGCCACCGCCAATCTGGCGCAGAGCCGTGCTCAGCTCATCATGGCGGATGCCGAGCGCTTCCCGGCCCTGAGTGCCTCGGGCTCTTACCAGCGCAGCCAGTACAGCACGAAGCAGCTTCAGGAAATCATCGGCCATGTCGCGGGCGGCATCGCGCAGTCCGAAGGCGGCTCGATCGGCAGCACCGTCGGCCCGATGCTTCAGAATGCGGCTGGCGGCGCAACCATCCCGCTGCTGAACCAGTGGCGCAGCGCGATCGACGCGACCTATGAGATCGACCTTTGGGGCCGCGTCGCGCATCAGTATGATGCCGCCAAGGCCGACCTTCAGGCCACGGATGAGGAGCGTCGCTCCGTCCTCATCGCCCAGCAGGCCGACATGGCGCACGGCTATATGAGCCTGCGCGGCGACCAGCAGCGCCTGAAGATCCTGCGCGACAACCTCAAGGTCCTGACACAGATCGCGACCATCGCACAGGACCGCTATCGCGGCGGTCTGGTGACGGAACTGGACGTGGATTCCGCTCAGGCCCGCCTGCATGACACGCAGGGTCAGGAAGCGCAGCTCGAACAGGCCGTGGCGCAGGAAGAGAACGCCCTCGCCCTGCTTCTGGGCGCCCCGCCGGGCAGCCTGAACACCGAACTGGAAAAGAACGCCGGCGTGCCGGTTGTCCCGCCGGTGGTGCCCGTCGGCCTCCCGTCCGAACTGGCCCATCGCCGCCCGGATATCCGCGAGGCCGAAGCCCGTCTGCGCGGTGCCGTGGCCGAAGTGGGCGAGGCCACGGCGGATTTCTATCCAAAGGTCACGATCAACGCCGATTTCGGTTTCCAGACCCTGTCCTTCCGCGATCTGGGATTCTGGAACGCGCGGGCCTGGAATGTGGGCCCGTCCATCTCCCTGCCGATCTTCCAGGGCGGCCGTCTGTACGGTCAGCTTGAGCTGAAGAAATACGCTCAGAAGGCCGCGGCGATTTCCTATCAGCAGACGGTCATCAAGGCCTGGCATGACGTGGACAACGCGCTGATCGCCTATCGCGACGAGCAGTTGCGCCGCCAGGGTCTTCAGAATGCTGTCCGTGACAACGGCAAGGCGCTGATGCTGGCCCAGAGTCAGTATCGCAGCGGCCTGACGAACTATCTGAACGTCCTGAACGCGCAGGCCCAGCTTCAGTCAGCGCAGCTTGATCTGACCAATAGCGACGCGACCATGGCGACCAACCTGACGCGGCTTTACAACGCGCTCGGCGGTGGCTGGGAAGACGCGCTTCCCGACAGCCGCGATGTGGCGAAAGCGCAGCTTGCGTCTGCCACGCCGGGGCCCTGAAGTCAGGAAACCCGTTCAGGAGGCCGGAGCCTCCTGAACGCCGGTCCCGTCAGGATTTGCGGGCGATCGACCGGTCCTTGGCTCCCAGGATATCGAACGCTTCATCCAGCCGTTCGACGATGGATTTCTCGCCCACGCGCAGCCATTTGCGCGGATCGTAGAGCGATTTCATCGGCTTGTCGGTGCCGGGTTCGATCTGGTGCTGGAAGGCGACCGGATGCTTCAGAACATAGCTGCCAACGCCCTGCGCGAAGGCGAACTGGATGTCGGTATCAAGGTTCATCTTGAACACGCCATAGGAGACGGCGGCGTCGATTTCCGCGATCGTCGAGCCCGAGCCGCCGTGGAACACCAGCGGCAGCGGCTTGGGACCGCTCTGCGTGGCCTTCTGGACGGCATCCTGCGAGTTCTTCAGGATTTCGGGGCGAAGCTGCACGTTCCCCGGCTTGTAGACGCCATGAACATTGCCGAAGGACGCGGCGATCGACACCGTCCCGATCGGGGAGAGCAGCTCCCAGGCCTTCAGCACGTCCTCGGGCTGCGTATAGAGATGCGCGTTGTCCGCGCCCTCTTCGAGGTCATGGCCGATGCCGTCTTCCTCGCCGCCCGTAACGCCCAGTTCGATTTCCAGCCCCATCCCCAGAGGCGCCAGCCGCTTCAGCATGGAAGCCGAAGTCGCAAGGTTCTCTTCCAGCGGTTCCGTGGAAAGGTCGAGCATGTGGGACGTGAACAGCGGCTTGCCGGTCGCCTTGAACTCGTCTTCGCTCATCGTGATGAGGTCGTCGAGCCAGGGGATCAGTTTGCGGTCGGCATGATCGGTATGGAGGATGACGGCGATTCCGTATTCCTTCGCCAGAAGATGGACATGACGCGCCATGGAGGCCGCGCCGAGCACGCGGGCACGATGGACATCCGGCAGTCCTTCGCCCGCATAAAAACGCGCGCCACCGTTGGAGACCTGGATGATGACGTCCGAGTTGTTGCGCGCGGCGGCTTCCAGAACGGCGTTGACGCTGTCGGTGCCGACGACATTGATGGCCGGGAGAGCATAGCCTCCGTCGTGGCAGGCCTTGATCAGGGCCGTATAGCTGGCGCCACTGACGACGCCGGGAGAAACTCGTGACATTGACGACTCCAACAGAACGCATGAAACGGGCCAGCAGAACGGGCATGGCCGTGATGCGTTGTAGTGTACGATGCTAATCTCTTTTCGTCATGAGCGTTCAAGTACCGGGAACTGGCATTGTCAGGATTTGTTGCTTGTGATGCCAACCCCGTGGAGACTATGGAAAAGACATGGTGCCAAATCTTTCCGACCCTGATCTTCCCGCCCGTATCCTCGTCGTCGAAGATGACGCGGGTATGCGGACCCTCATTCTCCGTGCCCTTCAGGGCGGCGGTTTCCGTGCCCGGGGTGTCGCCTGCGGAGACGAGATGTGGGCCGCGCTTGAAGTGGCGCCCGTCGATCTCATCATCATGGACATCATGCTGCCGGGCAAAAGCGGCATCGAACTGTGCCGCGCGCTGCGCAGCGGGCAGGGTGCCACGCATGAGAACGAAACCCCGCCGGCCCAGGTGCCGATTATCATGGTCTCGGCCCGTGGCGAGGAGCGCGACCGCGTGAACGGTCTCGAATCGGGCGCGGATGACTATGTTCCCAAGCCCTTCGGTCAGCGCGAACTTCTGGCCCGCGTGCGTGCGGTGCTCCGCCGTGGCATCGCCACCGGCGCGCCGCAGGAGCGCGTGCGTCGCGAGACACTGCGTTTCGCGGGCTGGACGCTGGATCTGCGCCGCCGCGAACTGACGGACCCGTCCGGGGCCACCGTCGATATTTCCGGCGCGGAACACGATCTGCTGACCAGCTTTCTGGATAATCCGCAGCGGGTCATCGCCCGCGACCGTCTTCTGGAACTGTCGCGGACCCGTCTTGGCGACGTGTCGGACCGCAGCATCGACGTTCTCGTCAGCCGTCTGCGCCGCAAGCTGGGGGCGGATGCCGATCAGCTGATCCGCACGGTGCGCGGTCTGGGCTATATCTTCGTAGCCGAGGTTGAACGGGTCTGAATATCCAGAATCGCATTCTGCTGTGGCCGCTGGGGCTGGTCGGGCGCGTCTGTGTTGTCCTGACCGTCGCGGTGACACTGGTGTTCCTGACGAACGCCATTTTCTACGGTCAGGCAGAGACCTATATCGTCGATGACGTGCGCATCGCCCAGTTGGGCGAGGCGCTGAGTACGGATCTGCGCGTTCTCGCCGCAGCGCCCGTTAGCCAGAGATCTTTTCTGGCCGTCATGCTCTCGGGCAGTGAACTCAGCGTGGCGTGGCAGCCTGCCTCGATCACGCCCGCGCTGCCGGGACGCCACCCGGTTGCCCTGACACAACTCGTCCGGCGTCTGACGGCGGACGACCCCATTCTCGAACAGGCCCATCTGGACCTTTACACGCTCGGTCCGGGAAGCGCGGATGTGCTGGGTTCGCAACGCCTGCCGGACGGAAGCTACATCCATTTCCGCGTGCCCGGCATGCTCGGGCATCACCGCGTCACGCGCGGTCTGGCCTCGGCAGCCATCGCGGCCGGGGCCGTGGCTATTGCCGCGGCCATGCTGATCCGCGGTCTCAGCATGCCGCTCCGTGCGCTGGTCTCGGTCGCGGATCGCATCGGCTCCAGCGAAACCTGGGTGCCGCTGGCCGAGCGCGGGCCGCCCGAAGTGCGCGGGCTGGCTCATGCCATCAATGCCATGCAGGATCGCATCCAGAGCCTCATCAACGACCGGACGCAGGCTCTGGCAGCCGTGTCGCATGACCTGCGAACACCGCTGACACGCCTGCGCCTGCGCTGCGGTTTTCTCAATGACGGAGACGCACAGGCCGCCATCGAGGCCGATCTGGACGAGATGGAAGCCATGGTGAACGGCATTCTCGCCTATCTGGCCGGCGCGGATGATCCGGAAGTGCCGCGCACCATCAATATCGTCGCCACGCTTGAAACCCTCGTGGACGACCATGTCGATCATGGGCACGAGGCCCGTTACGAAGGACCGAGCCGCGCTCTGGTTCATGTGCGTCCGCTTGCCATGAAGCGCGTCCTGTCGAACCTGATCGAAAACGCCATCAATTATGGCGGCAATGTCCTCGCCACCCTTCGCACCCGCGAGGACGGCGCGCTGGAAATCGCCATCAGCGACAGCGGCCCCGGCATTCCCGAAAGTGAATATGAGCGCGTCCTGACTCCGTTCTATCGTCTGGAAGGCTCGCGCTCGCGGACGACGGGGGGAATCGGGCTGGGGCTTGCGATCGTCCAGCGTGAGATCGCGCGCGAGGGTGGCTCTCTGGTTCTGGGGCGTGGAGATGCCTCGAAAGGTTATGGCGGCCTGCGCGCAACCATCATCCTGCCCCGGGGACTCCCTTCTCCGGAAAGGAAAACCGAGGGGCAGGACGAACAGGTCTGAAAACCTCCGCCCTGCCGTTAAAAACACGGGAAGTCGGACCAATGCAGTCCCGACACTTGCACCTTGGGAAGAAGTGGCACATGTCAGAGCGACTGGAACGCAAGGACATGACCACGATGTTCATCGAGACCGAAGACACTCCCAACCCCGCCACTCTGAAATTCCTGCCCGGCCGCAGCGTGACCGGCGATGCCCGGCCCGTTGATTTCGGTGATGCGGATGTCGCCGCCGGACGCTCCGAACTGGCGAGCGCCCTGTTCGATCAGCCGAATGTGCGCCGCGTCTTCCTCGGCGGCGATTTCGTCTCCGTCACCAAGTCCGACGATATCAGCTGGGGCGACCTCAAGCCCGTCGTCCTGGGCACGATCACGACCTTCTTCGAAAGCGGCCGCCCGGTCCTGTCCGGCACGCAGGCCGCTCCGGAACATGATGTTTCTCCTGAAGACGCCGAAGTCGTCAGCCGCATCCAGGACCTGCTCGACACCCGCGTGCGCCCTGCTGTCGCCGGTGATGGCGGCGACATTGCCTTCCGTGGTTACAAGGACGGCGTGGTCTATCTGGCCATGCAGGGGGCCTGCTCCGGCTGCCCCTCCTCCCGCGCGACCCTGAAACACGGCGTCGAGAACATGCTCCGGCACTATGTTCCCGAAGTCGTCTCGGTCGAACAGGTCGAGGACTGAACCATGGACGGCCAGACTTCTCTCTGTGGACCGGTTCCGGGCGCGGAGGCCCTGTTCACGCAGGCCCGGACCCCGCGCAGCTTCTCGCCGCGGCCGGTCGGGGAGGATGTCCTGCGCCGCCTGTATGATCTGGTGAAGCTGGGGCCGACTTCCGGCAACTGCTCACCGGGCCGCTTCGTCTTCCTCACGACACAGGATGCCCGCGAGCGCATCCGCCCCGCCCTGTCCCCGGGAAACGTGGCCCGCGCCATGGTGGCTCCGGTGCTGGCCGTCGTCTGTCATGATCCGCTGTTTTTCGAGGCCCTGCCGCGTCTGAACCCGCAGGAGGGCCTGCGCGACTGGTTCGCCGCCGATGTGGGCCTGTCCGACGAGACGGCGTTCCGCAACGGCACGCTGGAAGGCGCCTATCTCATCATGGCCGCCCGGATGCTCGGCCTGTCCGCCATGCCGATGTCCGGTTTCGACAGCTTCATGGTCGAGGACACGCTGCTGAACGCCACCGGCTGGCGCGTGAACTTCCTCGTGGGGCTCGGCTACCCGGCGGAAAACGAACCTGCTCCCGACCATGCCGAGCCTCGTGCGCCCCGGCTGGACTTCGGAGAAGCCTGTCTGTGTCTGTAAGGGCGGGGTCTGTCAGGACAGTCGTTTTCAACGGGGCAGGGGCGGGAACCGGCCTGACCAGTCTGGTGGCGCTCGTCGAGGACGGGCATGTCGTCGCGGAAAAGCTGATGGCCGGTCGCGGCGCCTCCGAACATTTCGCGCCCGCCATCCGCGAACTCCTGACGCAGAACAACTGGACCATGCCTCCCGACCGCGTCGTCGCCGTCATCGGCCCGGGTTCGTTCACCGGCCTGCGCTCGTCCCTGTCGCTGGCGGCAGGGCTGGCGGCAGGCTGGAACTGCCCCACGATCGGCGTCACGCTCGGTGCGGCCATCCGCGCCACACTCGCCCGTCCGGACGCGGTCTGTGTCAGCATCGCCCGTCGTGGCCGCGTTTTCGTGGACCCGCCGCATGGTCCGGTCACAGCCAGCCAGACCGCCGATCTCGATCCCACAGGCTGGGCCTGCGTGACGGGTGACGCCGTTTCTGAAAAGACCGGCTGGCCCTGTCCGGTGCTTCCCTGCGAGGCGCCTTATGCGCTGGATATCGTGCAGGCCGCGCAGGGCGTCCCCCCCGGTCCGCTGATGCCGCTCTATGTTGATCCCCCCGAAGCAAAACCCCCCGCTGCCGGTCTGAGGCCTGCGCCACTGTGAGCAGTCCTGAAAAGGATTTTCAGTTAAGGGTCATGGGGATCGAATGTGCGCCGCTTCTGGCCGCGCTGCATGAAGTCACGTTTCGCGGCGGAGAAGTCTGGGATGCAACTTCATTTGCCGCCCTGCTTTCAGGTTGCGGGACTGAAGCCACGGTTGCCGTGTTCGGTACGGTTCCCGCCGGTTTCATTCTTGCGCGGACCATTCTGGACGAGACGGAAATCCTGACCCTCGCCGTGCACCCCGATTTCCGGCGCCGCGGCATCGGAAAGTCTCTGGTGCAGAATGTTCTTGGCAAAGGGAAAGTATTTCTGGAAGTATCAGTCTGTAATATTCAGGCTGCCGCGTTGTATGAGAAGTGCGGTTTCGTAAAAGCGGGGCTCCGTCGCGGTTATTACAGAGATGGAAGCGATGCGCAGGTTCTTGTTTCTAGCAATGTTTAACGCTCAGGCAGTAAAGATCCGGGCTGTCAGTAACAGGTGAATCCGTCAGAAGTGCGTGACCGAGTGCCTTTACGGACCTGCCAACGTTCTTCCGTGTTTCTGTTCCGCGAAGCCGTACTTCGAGTGTCTGCCCGGAAGTCATGGTATCGAGTTTTGCCCGGACATATACTGTGGTCATGGGGCATTTTTTTTCAGTTATATCTATGAAAAATGTTTCATTTTCTGTCACGCACATGTTTCTTTCTTTTTATGCTTGAATCGAGCAATTTATGACTGCTACATGCTCACTCGCTCAAGGATGAAGGACTTAACTACAATGTCGCAAGAGACAAATGCTCCCGAACTGCATCAGCTGACCGCGCAGATCGTTACGGCCTATGTATCGAACAACGATATTCCGGCTGACGCTCTTCCGGCCCTGATCCGGTCCGTCCATGACTCTCTTGCAACGGTGAACGTTCCGGAAGAGGCTCCTGTTGAAAAGCCGGTGCCGGCCGTTTCGCCGCGCAAGTCGGTTTTCCCGGACTACATCATCTGCCTGGAAGACGGTAAGAAGCTGAAGCTCCTGCGCCGTCACCTCAAGACCGCCTACAATATGACGCCGCAGGAATATCGCGAGCGCTGGGGTCTGCCGCCGGAATACCCGATGGTGGCTCCGAACTATGCGAACCACCGCTCCTCGCTGGCCCGCAAGATCGGCCTTGGCCGTCGTCGCGAAGACTGAGAGCCTCTTTTCCCTGTCGCCGGTCTCTTCATCCCGGCGACAGGGAAAGCCTGACAGGCTCCACGAAGTGGACAAGACGCCTGTTTTTCGGCTAGGCCGCAGATATGGTCGCAGATACGAAAATCGCCGAGAGACGCACCGGCCCAGGGAATCGGAAGGCCCCGTCTTCCCCTGTGCCGGATGATTCGCACATTGCCCGCCTGTGTGTGGAAAGCGGCCTGAAGATGACCGGGCAGAGACGGGTGATCGCCCATGTCCTGTCCGTGGCTGACGATCATCCGGACGTCGAGGAGCTGTATCGTCGTGCGTCCGAGATCGACAGCCGCATTTCCGTCGCAACGGTCTACCGCACGGTCCGCCTGCTGGAAGAAAAAGGCATCCTCGAACGCCGTGATTTCGGCGGCGGTCGCGCACGTTACGAAGCCAGTGACAGCGGCAATCACTATCATCTGATCGATGTGGATAGTGGCCGCGTCATCGAGTTCGAGGACGAGGAGCCGGTCCGACTTCTGGCCCGGCTTGCCGCGCGGCTTGGATTTGATCTCGTTTCCCACCGGATCGAGCTTTTTGGGCGACGTGTCGAGCCCGAGGACAGGAAAAACGCTGTCCCAGAGAACAGGAACAAGAGCGGATCATGACCACCAAACCGGCTGGCACCCCCATTTCCGCTCCCCATGCGCTGGCCAGCAGCGAAGAAACGTTGCGCCAGATGGAGACGCTCTCCACCCTGTCCCTGAACCGCGAAGGCGGTTTCCAGGAACTGCGCGGCGGTACGCTGGGTGTGCGCATCGCCGAGACGGAGGAGGAGCGTGATGCCGCTCAGGCCCTGCGCTACCGGGTCTTCTTCGAGGAACTCGGCGCCCATCCCGACGAACGGGCTTTTCGCACCAAGCGTGACGTGGATGAATTCGACGCGGCCGCCGATCACCTTCTGGTTATCGACCATGCCAAGGGGCCCGGCGCCGCAGGCGTTGTCGGGACCTACCGCCTTCTGCGATCCGATGCCGCCGAAAAGGTCGGGCGTTTCTACACCTCTTCCGAATATGACATCTCGCCCCTGACGGAATTTCCCGGTCGCCTGCTTGAAGTCGGCCGTTCCTGCGTGGCGAAGGAATACCGCGGCCGGTCCGCGATGCAGCTCCTGTGGCGCGGTATTGCGTCCTACATCTTCCTGCATCGGATCGACGTGCTGTTCGGCTGTGGCAGCCTTCCCGGCACGAACCCGGACGCTCTGGCTGACCAGCTCACCTACATGCACCACAATCACCTGGCGCCGCCGGCTCTGCGCATCCGCGCGTTGCCCGATCGTTATGTGGAAATGCAGCGGACTGATCCGCATGTGCTGGACCACCGCGCGTGTCTCAACAAGCTGCCACCGCTGATCAAGGGCTATCTGCGACTGGGTGGCTATGTCGGTGATGGCGCGGTCGTGGACGAGCAGTTCAACACGACGGATGTCGCCGTTCTGGTGAAGAGTGAGCTTCTGGCGGACAAATATTACCGCCATTACGAACGTCGCCTGCGCGACGCCCTCGACTGACAGTTTTTTTGCAGCCGGATCTTCAGGGTCCGGCTGTTTCCTGTTTCAGCCCTTTCGTCAGCCGGACGGTTCCTTCATGATTTCGACGCTCCCTGTCCGTGGCTGGCGCCTGGCCGGACTGCTGCTGCTTGCCGGTGGGCTGGCAGCCCTGTCCCTGCCACCGGTGCATGTCCTGTTCCTGCTGCCCGTAGGGCTGATGATCCTCTATCGCGTCTCTGAAGACGCGCGGTCCTGGAAACAGGCGGCCTGGTGCGGCTTACTGTTCGGCATGGGATTCCACACGGTCGGACTTTACTGGCTGACCAACGCCATCCTTACCCGCGTCCATGAGTTCTGGTGGGTTGTCCCCTTCGCGTCCCCCGGCGTGGCGCTGCTGATCGCGCCCTTCATCTGCGTCCCGGCGATCCTGTGCCGCGTCGTGCGTCCCGGCTGGCGGCGCGTGCTGATGTTCGCGGGAAGCTGGACCGTCATGGACATGGGCCGCGTCTTCATGTTTTCGGGCTTTCCGTGGAACCCGCTGGGAAGTGACCTGGAACTTCCCGGTTTCGCCGGAGACGTCATGATCCAGCCGGCTTCGGTGCTGGGTGTGGACGGCCTGTCGCTCGCTTTGGTGCTCGGCTCTCTCGCCCTGTTTCGCGGCAGACGGGCGGCTGTGGCCGTGCTGGCCGTATCCGCGGTGTGGATCGCCGCCGGAGCCTGGCGCCTGTCGTCCGCCACGCCGCTGAACATCACCAATCCCCGCGCCGTTCTGGTGCAGGGCAACGTGCCCGAAGCCGAAGTCATCAGTCATGCGGACGCGGTCGGCAATTTCCGCCGCTATCTGCGCCTGACCGCACAGGGGGCACAGAAGGCTTTCGCGGAAGGTGGTCGTCCGCCCGTGGTGATCTGGCCGGAATCCGGCTTCCCCGGTCTTCTGGACGAAGACACACTGGCCCGGCAGATGATCGCCCGCGCCGCCGATGGCGCTCCGGCACTGGTCGGGTCGGACCGTGAATCCGGCAAGGACTGGTTCAACAGCCTGATCGCCGTCGCCCCGGATGGCAGTATCGCGGCGATCTACGACAAGAGTCGTCTCGTCCCCTTCGGCGAATATCAGCCCTGGATCCTGCCCTTCAACGTCCTGCCGGGTGTCCTGACTCCGGGGCCGGGTCTGAAGACATGGGACCTCCCGGGCATGGGGCGCGTGGGGCCGATGGTCTGCTACGAGATCATTTTCTCGGGTTCCGTCACCGTCCGCAATGACCGCCCGAACTGGCTCGTCACGATCTCGAATGACGCATGGTACGGCAACAGCGCTGGCCCCCGCCAGCATCTCGCCACGGGACGGATGCGGGCCGTGGAAGAGGGGCTTCCGGTTGTTTTCGCCAACAACACTGGCATTTCCGCCATCTATGACGCGACCGGCCATGAAACTGCCCGTCTGGGCTGGGGGCGGGCGGATGTGCTGGTCAGCGATATTCCGTCACCGCTCCCCCCGACTTTCTTTTCCCGCTTCGGTCGGGCCACGCCGCTTGCGCTTTCGATCCTGTGCATGGTTCTGGCTCTCGTCCCCACGGAAAGGAAGAAGCGCGACTGGGACCTGCAAGTGCATAAAGGTTAACATTGACAATCTGTGGTTGTTTTATTAGCCATTTACATGTGTCAGAAAAAGAATCCTCTTCGGATCGCGCCCGCCCTGAATCCCGCAGTTCCGCTGCGGCCGGACCGGTGGACGTCCATGTCGGCAACCGCATCCGGCTGCGTCGCACGCTCATGGGGCTGTCGCAGGAAAAACTGGGCGAGGCTCTGGGTCTGACCTTCCAGCAGATCCAGAAATACGAGCGCGGCGCCAACCGCGTGGGCGCCAGCCGCCTGTACGATCTGGCGCAGGTTCTGGACGTGCCGATCGGCTTCTTCTTCGATGACATGCAGGAGGCGCGCCCGTCCGTGCCGTCCAGCGCGCCCCGGCCGTTTTCCGGTTCCGCTCCGACATTCAATCCGGCTTTCGGCCAGACGCCCGCCACGCAGGCCCCCGTCACGGGGTTCGCCGAGACGCAGTCGGCGTTTGGAGGGCCGCCATCCCATCCGGTTACACCGCCGCCGCGTCTGTTCGATCTTCCGGTGGATGAGGCCGCCCTGTTCAGCCGCCGCGAGACGGTCGACCTAGTGCGCTCCTATTACCGCATCCCGGACCCTGCGGTCCGCAAGCGGATGCTGGACCTGATCCGCTCCCTCGGCCCGGCAGACGTTAAACCGGACTGAGTCTTACTCCCGGCGCCTTATTCCCGGCGCAGGATGCTGTCGTTTACGAAGGATGCCAGCTTCCCCGCCTTGAAATCGGCCCGCAGACGGTCCTCGTCATACTCGTCCCGAACCCAGTCCAGAAACGGCAGACGCCCCTCGGCTTCCTTCTGGTAGCGCAGGAAAAACGCATCAAGGATGCCGGTGCGCGAGCGGTTGAAATGCCCGAAGCGCCAGTGGAGTTGCTCCAGCGCGTCCTGAGCCGTGCCGCCTTCAAACATCAGCACCAGACCTGATGCCAGACCCGCCCGGTCCGCACCGGACTTGCAGTGCATGAGCATGGGGAAGGCGAGCGTCTGGTACATGTCGTAAAAGCGCAGGATACGGTCGCGGTGCGGCGCACCACGGCTCTCGAAAGCCATGTCCAGATGCGTCAGCCCGAGCTTCGCACTTGCCCCGCGGGACAGCGCGTCCGAGCCGCATTTGCGATGCCCGCGCAGGTTCACGAGCGTCTTCAGGTGCAGACGCCGCGTCAGGCTGCGCAGGCGCGAGGGTGTGGGGTGGTTGCAGCGCCAGACCTTGCCCGGCACGACGGGGGCGAGATTGGTCCAGCCCAGCCGGAAGATGGAGTGGTCCACGAACAGACTGTCCCACCAGGCGCGGCGCCGCGCGGCGGGAGACGTGATCCGGCCTTCGAACATGGTGAATGCATCCTTGCTGGGCATGCCGCTCGGGAAAGGCGGGCGACGGGAAGAACGCGCTGTGTCCCACCCCACAAAGGGATGCGTCAACCGCCGAAAAGTGCTATATTGCATCTCATGCGCTTCGTTTCCCCTTTCCTCATGCTCTCGTTTCTCGCCACGGCGGGATGCGGGTCCATGTTCAGCGGGCCCGCGCCGGACATGGCCGCCCTCCCGCCGCCAGGCGCAGCACCTGGCCACCATTCCCACAGCAGCACCCATCACCGTCAGGCCAGCGGCATGTCCTATGCCGATGACGCTCCGGTCATGCCGATGCCGCCGGGTGCGGAAAGCCCGTCCTCGGCCTCGCATGACACGGCCAGCAGCTCGTCCCCGGGCGGCATGTCCTTCGGCGGCGGTCAGGGCAACAGCGTCAACATCGCGCCCCAGCCCGCAACCCCCGATACCGAAGTCTCCTACGGACAGAACAGCGCGTCCAACTGACCCCGGGATTGTCGGCCGTTCTTCATGATTGCGTAACTCTTGGTGTGTTACGGGCATTGCCCTGAACACGCGCCAAATCCACGCTCTGGAGACTCCGACTATGACTGAGCAGGTCAAGGCAGACATTGCCGAGCGGCTGCTGTTTCTTGGCATCGGCGCAGCTGAGAAAGCCCATCTGGCCAGAATCCGCCCGCAGGCGCTGGGGGTGCTCGGGCCTGCGCTGGACCGCTTCTATGGCCGGATTCACAAGACTCCGGCCCTGAACCGCTTTTTTGCCAACGAGCAGCATCGCATCGGTGCGCGCAACCAGCAGGAAAAGCACTGGAAGCGGATTCTTCAAGGTGATTTCGGCGCCGATTACGTCGAGAGCACCCGCGCCATCGGCAACACCCATGCCCGGATCGGCCTCAAGCCGCAGTGGTATGTCGGCGGTTATGCCCTGCTGATCGAAGGCATGGTGACGGACCTGCTTCGTCAGTACTGGCCGCAACCGCGCCGCAGCTTTCTCGATCGCCTCCTGCGACGTCCGGCCCGGGGAACCTCCGCTGAGGAGGCTGCCGCGCAGATCGGCCTGCTGATCCGCTGCGGTCTTCTGGACATGGAACTCGGGCTGGAAACCTACACGCAGAATCTGGATGTCCGTGAGCGTTCACGCGCGGAAAGCGAGCGGATCCAGAGCCTCGCAGCACTGTCGGACGCGCTGGCGGATGCGCTCGATCGCATGGCGGGGGGCGATCTGGTCCAGCAGATCGACCCGGCGCTGGAAAACGGCTCAACCCGCATGAGCGGCGCTTTCCACCGTGCCTGCGAGGGGCTGGGGCGTATCGTCCATGCTGTCCGCGAGACCTCCGGAGTCGTGGAACAGAGGGCTCGGGAAATCAGTGGGTCCACGGAAGACATCACCTGCCGTATCGCCGAACAGGTCGATGCCCTGGCGGCCGTGGCCCGCAACATCACGGAACTGACCTCCTCGGTGAAGGAAGTCGCCGACGAAGCCCGTCAGGCCGATACGACGGTGGCCGACTGCTGTCAGGAAACCGAACAGGGCCGTGATATTGTGGCCAAAACCGTCGAGGCCATGGCCAAGATCTCGTCATCCTCCAACCGGATCGTCCAGATCATCGGCGTGATCGACGAGATCGCGTTCCAGACCAATCTTCTGGCCCTCAATGCCGGCGTCGAAGCTGCCCATGCCGGAGATGCGGGGCGTGGTTTTGCGGTTGTCGCACAGGAAATCCGGGCCCTGGCCCAGCGTTCCGCCACCGCCGCCAAGGAAATCAAATCTCTGATCGCCAGCAGCATGGAAGACGTCCAGCGCGGCGTGCAGATGGTCGACGAGACCGGCACGGCCCTGGGCAATATCAGCACGTCCGTCGAGCGTCTGGGAACGGCGGTGGGACAGATCGCCTCTGGGGCCGAGGCTCAGGCCCGGCGCATCATGGATATCAACGCCAGCACGACGCAGCTCGAGGGGGTGACCAAGAGCAACGCCGCGATCGTTCACCAGACCAGCGGCGCCAGCCAGAAACTGGTCGGCGATGCCGGCGAACTGACGCGCGTCGTACGGAACTTCAAGGTTCGCAAAAGCCCGTCCCGCCCGTCACAGCGCGCGCTGGAGGGCCGGAAAATGACTTCCCCGGCCAGCGCCGCGGAAAAGGTCTGATCCCCCGAACAGGGATCAGGCGTCGAGCTGCCGCGCTTCTTCGGGCAGCATGATGGGAATGCCGTCCCGGATCGGGAAGGCCAGCTTCGCTCGGGGGCTGATGAGCTCCTGGGTTTCGCGGTCATAGGTCAGCGGCCCTTTGGTAACCGGGCAGACCAGCAGGGAGAGGAGGCGGGGATCGAGTTCAGTCGTCATGATTACTCCATGCCCCTCTCAAGCAGATCCAGCAAGAGCCCGGCGCGCTCACCCAGTGTCATGGCTTCCAGAAGAGACTGTTTTTCCACGGGCGTGAACGGCACGAGCATCGGCAGGACAAGCAGCAGCGTCTCATCATCCATATCCTCGATCAGCGGCCAGCTTGCCTGCAGGTCGCGGGAGTCGAGATAGGTTTTCAGGCCGTTCAGCAGCAGATCGCGGTTGATCGGCAGTGGATCTTCTTCGACGAGGTCAGCCGCAAAGGGCGTGGCGTCTATGATGCCTTCGCGCCAGCCCTGATCCGTCGGCGTCTCGCGGATCAGGCGAAAACGGGAAATGCCGAGGAGTGTTACGGAAAATGTGCCATCGACGTGTTCGGTAAATTCCGTGATGCGGCCCAGCGTTCCGGTCCGGTAGAGCAGGGAGTGCTCGTCCGTGTCCGGGTCCATGAGAGGCTGGATCACGCCGATCATCCGCCGCCCAGCCAGCGCATCCTCAAGCAGCGCCACATAAGGCGGCTCAAAGACCAGAAGCGGCAGATGCCCGCCCGGCAGCAGCAGCGCGCCTGAAAGCGGGAACAGCCCGACGCGCGGCGGAATATCCGCCAGCGTCAGTTCCGTCAGGGGAGGCGCGCGGCGGGGACGTTCGGCGGATGGAAGGTCAGGCGTTTCGGTCATCGGCTCACGAAAACAGAAGGGAAGAGAGTTTGCGGCGTGCCGCCAGCGTATCAGGATCCGTATGTCCCCACGCCTCGAAAAAGCGCAGAAGATCGGTTTTTGCGGCGCCGTCGTTCCAGTTGCGGTCCTTGCGGAGAATATCGAGCAGGGTATTGGCGGCTTCCGCCCGCTCGCCCGCGCCGTTGAGAGCGGCGGCCAGTTTGAGGCGCAGGTCGAAATCGTCTGGGGCGGCGGCGCTCTGCTGGCGAAGCGTTTCAAGCTCCGAGGCGGCCTTGGCGCCTTCGGCATGGAGCGCCAGCGCGGCCCGGGCACCAGTGATCTCGGGATGGCTGTCCAGCTTCGCAGGCACCTGAGCGGAAGCGTCCTGGGCGGCTTCGGGTTCGTTCAGGGCCACGAGGGCCCGGATCATGCCACCCCAGGCTTCAGGGCTTTCAGGCTCGGCTTCCAGAAGCTGCGAGAACAGACCAGCGGCCTGATCCGCGTGTCCATCAGCCAGCGCCTGACGGGCGGTGGCCAGGATTTCCGTGGCGGGCATGACGTCACCGGCCAGCTTCAGGAGGGACTCCACGAAGCGGCGGACTTCACTTTCCGGCTGGGCGCCCTGGAAAAGATCCAGCACCTGACCTTTCCAGAAAGCCACGACGAGCGGAATGGACTGGAGCGGCAGACCCAGTTGGCCGAGCTGTGCGGCGAGGGCCTGATTGGCTTCCACATCGACCTTGACGAGTCTGACCCGACCACCAGCCGCACGGACGATCTTTTCGAGTACAGGCGTGAGCTGTTTGCACGGACCGCACCAGGGAGCCCAGAAATCGACCAGAACCGGGATTTTCCGGCTGGCTTCCACGACATCCGCCATGAAATTCGTCTGATCGGCGTCGATGATGGTGGCTGCTGCGCCTGCAGGGGTTTTGCCGGAAGATCGCTCTGAAGACTGGCCAATCAGGTGTTCGTCGAATGTGCTGCTCATGGGGATGGGGACCGTTCGCTGGAAAGACAAGTTCCCTGAAAGATCGGATGTGCGTGCCCTGTGTGCAAGTCCTGTGTGCAAGTCCCGGGTGCTGGCCTGTGACGTGGGGTGCTGTGCCCGGATGAGGATATTGCGCCTGAATCGAAAAATCCCTCTTGCGCGGTGGTGCTGATTCGGTCATAAGCCCCATCACGGAGTGCGGGCGTAGCTCAGGGGTAGAGCACAACCTTGCCAAGGTTGGGGTCGTGGGTTCGAATCCCATCGCCCGCTCCATCGAAAAAGGCACCTCAGGGTGTCTTTTTTCGTTTCGGATTCCTATCCTGCCACTCGCTGTTTTCCATGTCTGAACCCCGTCGGCAGAGGGTGCATGTTGCCTCTTGCGCGTTGGCGCTGATTCGGTCATAAGCCCCATCACGGAGTGCGGGCGTAGCTCAGGGGTAGAGCACAACCTTGCCAAGGTTGGGGTCGTGGGTTCGAATCCCATCGCCCGCTCCAGAATATTTCCAACAGACCGAAATTACTGATGCGCTGTGCTTTGCGGGAGCGGTTTCTGTTTCCCTGTCATAGTGGTTACGGGTCTTCGAGAGCGTCTGTTACGAAACATTCCGCTCAGTTTCCGTTGTTTCAGCCATGCTCCGTTCGCAGACGATCCTGTGGAGAAAAACGGTAGCATGTCCCCTTCAGACCGGCCTCTCATTGCCATTATCGGGGGCGGGGCCAGCGGAACGCTGCTGGCCTGGAACCTGCGCAGGCTGCATGTTCAGGCACGGATCATCGTGATTGATCCTGCGGAACGTCCTGCGGTCGGGCTGGCCTATTCCACGCTGTCTCCCTGCCATTTCCTCAATGTTCCAGCGGGCGGCATGAGTGCTGATCCCGATGATCAGGAGCATTTCCTCCGCTGGCTCCGCGCGCATCACGATCCGGAGGTCATGCCTGGCCAGTTCATGCCGAGGGCCGTGTTCGGGCGGTATCTGTCCAGTCTCTGGGCGGAGGCGCGTCCTGAGTGGCGGCAGACCAGCGTGCTGTCCTGCCAGCGTGTTGTGGGGCGGCTGGAACTGGCGCTCGGGGATGGAGAGAAGCTTCAGGCAGATCAGGTTGTGTTGGCGACCGGCAATTTCGGCCCCGCGCCTGTTGCCAGGGTAGCCCCGGAGCTGGCTTTGAGCGGGCGATATCATCCCTCGGGCTGGGATAACGGATTCTATGACCGGATCGCGTCCGATGCGGCCATTGTCCTGATCGGAACGGGGCTGACCGCCCTCGACGTGCTGATGCGCCTGCGCGAAAACGGCCATCGGGGGAGGGTTGTGGCCCTGTCCCGTCATGGCTGGTGCCCCGAGCGTCATGCGCCTTCCGCTCCCGCAGAAACGGACATCATTCCTTTTTGTACGCCTGCGACGGCGCGGGCGTATTTCCGGGCATTCCGGAAGAGTCTGTCCGAAGGGACCGGCTGGCGCAGCGCGGTCGATGCACTGCGTCCACGGATCAATCCGCTGTGGCAGGCTCTGGATCTGGCGGAGAAAAAGCGCTTCCGGCGGCATCTTCAGCGACGATGGGATATCGTGCGGCATCGCGTCGCGCCGGAGGTGGCGGATTTCATGGTTACGAAACTGGAAATCGGCACGCTGGTCTGTCGGCGCGGGCAGGTGACCCATCTGGGTCTGGAGGCAGGGCAGGTGCTGGTCCGGGCATGTGACAAGACCGGCCTGTTTACGCTGTCCGCCGATCATGTCGTGAACTGTACGGGACCAGACCAGACCGGGCTTACCGACAGATGGCGGGCACTCTTCCCTACGGGCTTCTGGCGGACGGAATGGTGTGCGAGACCGCTCTGGGCGGATTGCACTGCCGCGAGGATGGCGCGCTGACAGATGCGGTCGGGCGGTGTTCCGGAGACCTGTTCGCGCTGGGGCCGATGCGCTGGGGAACCTTGTTCGAGACGACGGCCATTCCGGAAATCCGCAGGCAGGCGGCAGATCTGGCCGTTCTGCTGAAGGAGCGGTGTGGCCGGCACGTACGGGAAGCATCGTGCGAGACGGTGCTTCCCGGATAAAGGCTTCAGAAGAACTGGACGTGGCTCTTGAAGCCGAGCATCGCGGCGTCCTTGAGGGCCTTCTGGGCGCCGGGGCGGAAGTAGTACTGAAAGTCGGGCGCGAAGGTAATGCCACGCATGACGTGGATGCGGTAGGTCGCTTCGAAGACTTCACCAAAGGTCTGTGGCGTCAGCGAGCTGGCCATGAGGGGCAGACCAGATATGGCCTGTAGACGCTCTGTCGCCGTGGCGTATTTGGAGACGCGCACATAACTGAAGTTGATGCCGATCGTATCCAGCGGGCGCGCGGCCCAGAAGCCGCTGTCGATCAGACCCGCGGAATACTGCTGCGCCCTGAGCTGGGTGCGGGGGCTGTTGGCGTACATGCCTCCCAGCAGGATCAGGCCCGCATCCGCATTGCCTTTAACGTGATGGCGCAGGATCATCTGGTCCGCGAGCACCCAGGCCGACCATGAATAGTTCAGGATGCGGGCGGGGTTTCCGGTCAGAACATATGGCTGTCCGTTCACGTCGTAGTAGTTGTCCTTGTGCGGTGCGTTGTCGATCGCATAACCGACCTTGTAATGGCCTGGCAGCTTGTCCTTGCCGAACAGCGGTTCCCAGCCTGCTTCGACCGGGATGGCCTCGCCGTGGATATCCGCACCGTTGAACTTGAAGCCCGTACGATACTGCGTGTTGGCGTAAATGCCAGCCTGCGAGAAATAGACGCCGGTCTGGATGTAGGTGCTGATGGTTGGACGAGCTCGCACACGGAAGGCCCAGCTGGCGTCCGGATAGGACGAATGGGTGATGTTGTCGGAAGACGCTTTCGGGTTTCCGCAGAATGCGTTGTTCTGGAAGGTGCAGTATAGCGGGTTGGCCGAGAAGTCGTTCAGGAACGGAATACGGCCGCCCGCCAGGTCTACACGACCCTTGGCAATCGTCTCTTCCGCATAGGCGTAGACGAGATGGACGACCACGTTGCCGCCGGCACCATAGATTTCGGAACTGGGGTTGAGGTTGTCGCCGAACATGCGGCTGCCGGGAATGCCATACCGGCCCACGACGAGCGCATGGGTCGAGAGGCCGCGGGCATTGGCGAGCTTTTCCCAGTCGATATCATTCTCAAGGCTGTACTGGCCTGCATTGCTGCTGCCCTGCTTCAGACCATAGCCTGACGTCGGGCTGGTGAGGGCACCGGAAAACTCGTTGGTGGTGTCCATCGTTAACGCGATGCCACGGTCGCGCAGCCAGGTATTCCAGCCGAACGGGTTCGTCAGAAGAGCTTCGGGTTTTGGAAGGGGGGGGACCCATTCTTTACCGAAATAGACCTGATTCAGAGGCGTGTTGACGCGTTCGCTGGGGAGTTCCGAGTTCTCGGAAGGCCAGATGACAGGTGGAATTCCCTGCTGCGGGGCTGTGACCTTGATCTGTGTGACTTTTGCGTCCGGGCTATAGGTCTGAAGGGTCGAGAGCGTCCGGTCTGAAGCGGATCCCGTGCTGGGCGTTGAGGAGGTCCCTGAGGTGTTCTGGGTCCCAGCGCTCTGGGCCATGACGCAGGACGGAAGAATTGTGGCCAGGCAGAAAGCTGCGTGGAGATGAAATCGAGACAATCCGCTGATTCCTTGGAAAGGCAGGTTAGTCTCCCGAATATAACATAGATTTACCGCTAAAGATCATAATATAATGTTACTTGTATCATAATTTTCCATAAATGTATGTGATACCGAACAAAAAACCCCTTGCCTCCGGAAGGAAGCAGGGGGTTCTGAAAGCGTACCTATCAAGGTATCCGTCGGGGGCACGCCATTGGCATTCCTCCGACGGATACCGAGGGCTTACTTGGCGGCAGTGACCGCGGCCATGATCACTTTGCCTGCGGCGGCCTTGTCAGCCCAGCCCGTGACCTTGACCCACTTGTTGGGCTCCAGATCCTTGTAGCGCTCGAAGAAATGCGTGATCGCCTTCTTCGTGATTTCCGGCAGGTCGTCCACGGAGTGCACGTTGGAGAACTGCGGGTGGACCTTGTCGTGCGGGACGCAGATGATCTTTTCGTCCTGGCCGCTTTCGTCTTCCATCTTCAGCATGCCGATCGGGCGCGCGCGGATCACGGCACCCGGCACGACGGCGGATGGCGTCAGGACAAGGGCGTCGGCCGGATCGCCATCGGCGGCCAGCGTGCCCGGAATGAAGCCATAAGCAGCCGGATAGGCCATCGGCGTGAAGAGGAAACGGTCAACGACGAGCGCGCCGCTGTCCTTGTCCACTTCATACTTCACCTGCGAACCCTGCGGGATTTCGATAACGACGTTGATGTCGTTGGGCAGGTCCTTGCCGGGCGAGATCTTGGAAACGTCCATGATGTTCATGTCCTGAACTGTTTGGAGAGGTGGCGATACTACCGGCGCCCGGAGCCTCTGCCCAGAGTGGAATGGGGAGAAGTCCGGCCTGGCGGCGGGAAGCAGGCATAAAAAAACTCCCCGTGCCGTGTGGCAAGGGGAGCTTCCGAAGATCCGGTCCTTGCGGACAGGGCTTCAGAGCATCGGCTGTGCGGCCTTGACGGCGGCGTGACAGGCGGCGCGGCGGTCGTCTTCGTTCGTGTAGGCCACGAGGTAGTAGCGCTTGCCGTTGCTGTCGAAATAACCGGCGGAGCCAAGGGCGTAGTCGAAGTTGCCGACCGTCTGTTCGGTGGCCTTGTACTTCTCGCTCAGCCCGTAAAGAACCGGGTTGCCTTCATCGTAGGAGACGTACTGCAGTTCGACGCAGTAGTTCATGATGCCTGCAAGGTTGGCGGGTGAAACACCCGTGAAGTCCTTGCCAGGCGTACCCTGGACGGCCGGTGGGGGCGGGGGGGACTGTTCCTGTGCCATGGCAGCCTGGGAAGCCAGACCCAGCCCGAGGGCGAGGCCGAGGACGGGCACGATACGACGAAACATCACGGTATCCTTAGTTCTGAAACCCAGTAGGTCTTAAACCTGTCGTCCGCGGTCACCCGCGGCTGAAATCGAACAATTCTCCTGTTTCCCGGAAAAGGGAAGTGTGTTGCAGAACATTTCTTCGTGATCGGTTCGTGAGGTTTGTGTCAGCCGGGGAAAATCCTCGGGATCAGCCGGTGGATTCCAGCTACGCGAACGCGAGCGAAGGGTCGAGATACGGGCTGCGGGCATCGAAGAAGATGCGGTTCGTGTCCAGTTCCGTGGCGATGACGTCCAGGCTGGTCAGGGCCGCGATCAGGACAAAGCGTTCCCGGGGGCGGTCTTCGTTGCGTTCGCAGGTCCGCAGACGGAGAATCGCGAGTTTCGTCGCCCGCAGGGTGCGGCCGTAATGTCCGTGGTAGCGGCCGCTGAAATGGCTCATGCGTCCCATGACCAGCGCCAGAGCCTGTCCGGCCTCCGGATTCAGGCGCGTGTCACGCCGGATGGCCTGAAGCCGTAGAAGATTGAGCATGACCCGCATGCCCGACAGGATGCCCGTCAGATAGGCCTGGATGACCGGCGACGGCGTCGAGCCCGAATTGGTCATGAGCCGGACGAAACGGTCCACATTGCGCGATACCACGCTGTCCATCGTTTCCTGTGCGCGTCCATCGGCGATGCGGTGCAGGTCCCGCAGGATGTGTTCGCGCATGGTCCAGCGCTGGTGAGCGGGATCGTAGGGCAGGAAGACCCGGTACATCCACGAGGCGTAGAGCAGGCCCAGAACCAGCGGCATGGCCGTGTTGAAATAGACGATTTCGTCCGTCCTCGCCTGATTGGATGGCCCGATGAGGATGGGCAGGAACAGGTTGTAAGACACGGCCGGAAGGGTCAGGGGCGGATAGGCGAAGGCCAGACCGCCAAGCATCATCGCCAGTCCGGACCACATGCCGAGCATCTCGAACGTCGTCGATTTTCCCATGAGCGCAAGATTCAGGATGCCGGCCGCGACGACCGCGCAGCACGCGCCGCGCAGGAACGCCTGTGTGGCCAGTGCCGGGCGCTCCAGCGTCGAGAACAGGCTGCACACGATGCAGACGAACATGATGAAGGTCAGTCCGCTCGGCCAGGCCGTGCAGATCCAGATCAGGCCCGCGCCGAAGACCGTGACGGAGGAGCGCAGGCTGTTGGTGATGGCCTGCTGCCAGTCACGGTAGGAGCGGATGGGCGAATGGAAATGGTCATGGGCCTCGGGATGGCGGCTGGCCTCGAACTGGGTCAGCGCCATGCGCAGGGAATCGATCAGCTCGACGAGGGCCTGCTGAAGCATGCCGTGACGCAGGACGGCCTCGCGGGCCGCATCGTCCGGCTGCGCGGTGCTGAAATCCGAGACGACCTTCTGGCGGCACTGACGGCGCAGGGCCAGCAGGTCGGCCAGGATGGAGGCCATGCTCTCCGTCCCTTCGAGCCGGGCGGGCAGCTTCAGGAACATGTCGCGGATGGCCTCGGCTTCCTGGCGGAACATGTCGTCCTGACTGAGCGGCAGGCGCATGAGGGTCGCAAGATCGAGCGCGCGGGCAAGGAGCACCGCGATGTCGGCCAGGGCCGCGCGGGCATGGTCTCCGGCATGATCGCGGCGGCCGAGTTCGACTTCCGCGAACTCCACCTGATCGCCGAGCGTCGTGATCTGGGTGAAGATGGCCTGCACGTTCTGCATGGCTCCCTTCCTGCCGATCAGAATGCCTGCAATGGCGGTCAGGGCGGGCTTGAGTGTGTCCTCGAACGTACTGGCGAGCTGGCGGCGCGTGCGTTTGGTCAGGCCGAGCTGGAAGAGGCCCGAAATCGAGGCTTCGAGCACGATCCCCAGCAGGATATAGGTGGCGCGCGACATCGAGATTGCGAAGATGTGGTGCGGGTCCGCGATGCCATCGAGCGAGACGATGGCGTAGGTGAAGCCCGAGGCCCGCATGCCGTGGATGCGGTAGTTCGTCATCGAGGCCGGACCGGGCATGAAGGTGCCGATCATGCAGAACGCACCGATCCCGCCCGCCAGCAGGAGAATGAACATCAGCGGCGACTGCGGAAAGGAGGCGACCAGTATGATCCCGCTGATGACGCCGACCACCATGCCGAACAGGTGCCATTTGGCTTTCGCAAGGCTGCGTCCGCGTGTGCCCTGTGCGACCATCCAGACGGTCAGGGCAGCCCATTGCGGGCTGCCGAGTTCCATCCAAAGCGCGATGCCGAGGGCGAGCAGGGACGTGCAGGTGGTCCGGAGCGCATATCCGGCCATGACCGGATCTGGGGCGTAAAGCCATCGCAGTTTGCGGATGAGCGCGACCGGCCCGGCCTGTATCATGTCAGATGGGCACCGCTGTGCGGTTTTGCAGTATATGCAGGCATCGGACATTCCTTCGGGCAATACGGACCACTGGCGCCATCTCGCAACGGCAGCAAAGGTCGCCTGAACGGCCTTTCAGGAACGGGAAGGCGTGACACACTAACTTAAAAAGACATGTTCCACCATGTCGGCCCTTGCAAAAAGACCCGAGTTGGGCGATTTCGGACTGCACCCGCGCGCCTGTAGCTCAATTGGTTAGAGCCGGCCGCTCATAACGGCTTGGTTGGGGGTTCGAGTCCCTCCGGGCGCACGGTGTGTCGACCTGATTCATGCGGGACGGATGTTCCGCTTCTTCCCCGCCCATCCACCGATTGAGGAGACCTCCCATGGCCGCCTACCAGTACGTCTATGTCATGAAGGACCTCACCAAGTCCTATCCGGGTGGGCGTGAAGTCTTCAAGGGCATCACTCTCTCTTTCCTGCCGGGCGTCAAGATCGGCGTCCTTGGTGTGAACGGCGCGGGTAAGTCCACGCTTCTCAAGATCATGGCCGGCATCGAGAAGGAATATGGCGGTGAAGCCTGGGCCGCCGAAGGCGCGCGCATCGGCTATCTGGAGCAGGAGCCGAAGCTCGACGAGAGCCTGACGGTCGGCGAGAACGTCGCCCAGGGTTTCGGTGAGCTGAAGAAGGCCGTGGACCGCTTCAACGAGATCTCGATGAAGTTCGCCGAGCCGATGTCCGATGACGAGATGACGGCGCTTCTGGCCGAGCAGGCCGATCTTCAGGAGAAGATCGACGCGGGCGACGGCTGGGAGCTGGACCGCAAGCTCGAGATCGCGCTCGACGCCCTGCGCTGTCCGTCCGCCGACAGTCCGGTGACGAACCTCTCGGGTGGTGAAAAGCGCCGCGTGGCCCTGTGCCGCCTGCTGCTCGAAAAGCCCGACATCCTGCTGCTCGACGAACCGACCAACCATCTCGACGCCGAGAGCGTGAGCTGGCTCGAAAAGACCCTGCGTGATTACGCCGGGACCGTTATGGTCATCACCCATGACCGTTACTTCCTTGATAACGTCACTAACTGGATCCTCGAAATCGAGCGTGGCCGCGGCTATCCGTTCGAAGGCAACTACTCGTCCTGGCTGACACAGAAGCGCAAGCGTCTGGCCCAGGAAGAGAAGGAAGAAAGCTCCCGCCAGCGTGCCCTGGCAGCCGAGCAGGAGTGGATTTCCAGCTCGCCCAAGGCCCGTCAGGCCAAGAGCAAGGCCCGTATCACGAAATACGAGGAAATGCTGGCCGCCAATGCCGAGAAGGCTGGTGGCACGGCGGATATCGTCATCACGCCGGGTCCGCGTCTGGGAGGCACGGTCATTGAGGCCGAGAACCTTACGAAGGGCTTCGGCGATCGTCTGCTGATCGACAATCTCAGCTTCAAGCTGCCGCCGGGCGGTATCGTGGGTGTGATCGGGCCGAACGGCGCGGGCAAGTCCACGCTGTTCAAGATGATTACGGGTGATGATGCGCCGGACAGCGGCTCGCTGAAGATCGGCGAGACGGTGAAGCTGGGCTATGTGGATCAGTCGCGCAACACACTCGATGATAACAAGACGGTCTGGGAAGAAATTTCCGGCGGCACGGACGTTATCCAGCTTGGCAAGCGCACGGTTCCGTCCCGTGCGTATGTGGGCGCGTTCAATTTCAAGGGTTCGGACCAGCAGAAGCGCGTGGGCGTTCTGTCCGGTGGTGAGCGCAACCGCGTCCATCTCGCCAAGATGCTCAAGCAGGACAGCAACGTCATCCTGCTCGATGAGCCGACCAACGATCTTGACGTCGATACGCTGCGTGCCCTTGAAGACGCTCTGGCGGAATTCGCGGGTTGTGCCGTGATCATCACCCATGACCGCTGGTTCCTCGACCGTCTGGCCACGCATATCCTCGCGTTCGAGGGTGACAGCCATGTCGAGTGGTTCGAGGGCAACTTCCAGGACTACGAAGCCGACAAGCGCCGCCGTCTGGGTCCGGATGCGACCGAACCCGGCCGTATCAAGTATCGCCCGCTGGCCCGCTGATCCAGCGTTTTCCTTTCAGGGGATGGGATGTCCCGCTCCCTGAAGGGGAGAAATGCTGAAAGCCCGGGGAGAGCTGCGTGCTGGGGCGTGAAATCCGTACCGCCCGGCTTGTCCTGACTCCGGTCAACTGGCCGGACCTCGAAGACATGGTCGCGCTCAAGGGCGATGCCGGCGCCTTTGCCAGAATGCTGGGCGGCGTGCGCAACCGGACCACGACCGAACAGGAAATGGCGGAGGATGTCAGCTTCTGGGCCAGGCGGGGTGTGGGGATTTTCGCCATCCGTGAAAATGGCCGCTTCGTCGGCATCACGGGCGTTCATGAACGTCCTGACGGGCGCGGTCTCGGGCTGCGCTTTGCCCTGTTCCCTTGGGCCGCCGGGCGCGGTATCGCCCGCGAAGCCGCGGCGGCCGCGCTGCGCTATGTGCTCGACTGTGGCGAGAAACGGATCGTGGCCGTTGCGCGGGAAGATAATCTTGCGTCCCGCACGGTTCTGGGCAGTCTCGGCCTGCACCACACGCAGACCTTCGACCGCAACGGCGACACCATGCTCCTGTATGAAATTACGGCGGACTGACCCGCGCGCCTGTCGGGGACGCAGATCTGTCATCCGGTTCCATCCACGGGCGCTGGATAGCAGAACGGACGGCCCTCCGCTGAAAAGCCGTCCGTTTCGGGAACTCACAACCGGCGGAAGCGGATTGGGAGCGGTATCTTACTGGTGGTGGCTCAACTGGCGCTCAAGGGCCGCGTTCAGCGCATCGACGTCGCCGTTATGGCGGGCTAGATAGGAACTGTAATCGCCGCGCTGGTTCATGCGCAGGCTTGCACCCTCACCATACATGTCCACGACTTTGGGCGGATTGCCGCCAATAATCAGCTGCATGTTGACTTCCGGCTGGCCCGGACGGTCGATCAGCGCGTTGACGCGCTCGCCTTCCGGCGTCGTGCTGGTCGTCGTGACGCGGAAGCTCACGCCCTGATAGTTGCCGATCTGATCCGTGATGGTGTTGACCAGAACCTGATCGAACAGGGAGATGTACTTGTCGCGCTGAGCCGGGGTCGCGGTCCGCCAGTACTTGCCGAGGCAGTAACGGCCGATCCCGGTAATGTCGACGTTTTCCTTGAGGAGCGGCAGAACCTCTTTCTTTTTTTCGTCCAGCGACTTGCCCGAATTGACCACAGCCGTCAGACGGCCACCGAAGGAGTTCACGAAATCCGTCGCGGTGCTGGCGTGAGCGATCCCCGTTGCGAGGGCGAGGGAGACGACGGCCCCAAGAGCGGTGCGGCGCGAAAATACGTTGAACATGTCGTTCTCCTCAGTTGTACCAGTCAGGGACGGTTGCGCGATCGTCGCTCTTGATGGTGTCGATCTGGCTCTGACGGTTCTGCTGCCATGCACTCCGGATATAGGAGTACGGGTCCAGGCTATCCTGCTCAAGATGGTCGATCTGGTCGATGGAGCTTGCATAGCCTTCCATGGTCCCGGCCACGTTGTAAGCCCAGTTGAAGGTTAGCAGATCATAGCCGCGAGGCACATAGTTGATCGGCGTCAGGCCCTGACTGATGCCATAGCCGACGCCATCACGGATATTGGTCGGCCCCACGAACGGAACGAACAGATACGGACCGCCGGCCACGCCCCAGGTTCCCAGCGTCAGGCCGGGATCGGTCTCGTGCTGCTTGTAACCGACGAGGCCGGCGACGTCGAAGAAGCCGGCCACACCGGCACTCATGTTGATGGCAAAGCGCATGAAGGCGTCTCCGGCGCGGCGCGGTTTGCCGGCGCCGACATCGGAGAAGAACACCGCAGGCTCGCGCCAGGTTTCATTCACGTTTGCAATGGAATGACGCACGGGTTTGGGAATGGCCCAGATCCAAGCCTTGCCCACCGGGCGCAGGACCTTGTGATAGGCCCACATCTGGAGGTTGTACATTTTGCGGTTCACGGGCTCGTAGGGGTCGTTGGCGGCCTTGTAGTCCGCAAGATCGTCCGGATCCTTCGGCGGTGGGTTGCGCAGCGAGCCACAGGCGCCGAGCGTCAGGAGGGCGAGGGCCCCTGCGAGAGCCCTGCCGCGGCGTGACACACGATATGAGCGCGTCTCCCGGATTTCGTTTTCGTCCTGCCGAAAGTCCATAACCATCCCCAAAATGCCCTTCCCGACCCTGCGCTCACGAAGAAGTCACAGGAAAACGGAAATTTTCATAATCCGTTCCCTGCAGGATTCCATGAACCCCCATGGGCCACACGCCATCCGTCGCGGAAAACTGCGGAGGGGCGTAGTCATAACGTATCCTCCGATAGCGTGCATCCCTGTATGTCTGCAAATGCTGGTCGTTTGAAGAGAGGATCTGCTTTAACGATCCAGAGGCTCTTCCGCCACTTTCCGGGCTTTGACCCCTTTGGATTTTTGGGAGCACTGTGGCCCCAACTCAACACCCGGGAGGTTTTCAATGTCCAGATTCTTCGGCTCCAGAAACGCGCTTCTTGCGACTGTCGCCGTCTTTTCCGTGGGGGCTGGTGTGGCACAGGCGCATCCCACCGTGGCGAACCAGCCCTGGGGCAGCACGCCGGATGGCAAGCCCGTGCGGATCGTGACCCTGAAGAACGGCCTCGGCACGACGGCCCGCATCATCACTTATGGCGGCATCATCCAGTCCGTCGAGACGCCGGACCGCGAGGGGCATGTCCAGGATGTGGTTCTCGGGTTCGACAACCTGAAAGGCTACACGGTCGACAGCGCGAAGGGCGGCCTGTTCTTCGGCGCCATCATCGGCCGCTACGCCAACCGTCTCGCGGGTGGCGATTTCCCCGTTGAAGGCAAGATCTATCACACGGACGTGACGGCACCGCCGAATGCCCTGCATGGCGGCAAGAAGGGCTTCGACAAGAACGTCTGGACGATCGAGAAGACCGGCACCAATGCCAGCGGCGCGTATCTGACGCTCAAGCTGGTCAGCCCGGACGGTGACCAGGGCTTCCCCGGCAAGCTGACGACACATGTGACCTATACGCTCGGCACGGACAATGCCCTGTCGCTGCATTATGTCGCCACGACCGATGCGCCGACGGTTCTGAACCTGACGAACCACAGCTACTGGAACCTGAACGGGGAGGGCTCGGGCTCCATCGAGCCGGAAGTGCTTCAGATCAACGCCGATGGCTTTACGCCGACGGATGCGACCTCCATCCCGACCGGCCAGATCGCGCCTGTTGCCGGAACGCCGCTCGATTTCAGCAAGCCGACCGTCATCGGGGACCGTCTGCGCAGCGATAACCCGCAGATGATGTATGCCCGTGGCTATGACATGAACTGGGTCGTCAACGGACCTTACGGTCAGGCGCCGCGTCTGGCGGCCAAGGTCTATGATCCGCGCTCTGGCCGTAGCATGGAGATCCTGACGAACCAGCCGGGACTTCAGGTCTACACGTCCAACTCGCTGGATGGCGGCTATGCCGGGGTGTCCGGTCATGCCTATCGTCAGGGCGACGCGGTCGCGTTCGAGGCCGAGCATTATCCCGACAGCCCGAACCACCCGTCTTTCCCGACGACCGAACTGAAGCCGGGCCAGACCTTCGATTACACGACGACGTTCAGGTTCTCGAACAAGTAAGAGAGAGCGCGGGTCCGGGGCGCGGGCTCCGGGCCCTGATATTTCTTCAGGCCGGGCGGGATATGGTACTCACGATCCGTGCCGGATTTCCGACGGCGGTGGAGTAGGCCGGAATATCTTCCAGCACCACGGAAGCCGCGCCGATCCGCGCATATTCCCCGATGACGAGACGGCCCAGGATCTTGGCCCCCGATCCGATCATGACGCCACGGCGCACGATGGGGTGGCGGTTGCCGGTCAGCTTGCCCGTGCCGCCCAGAGTGACGTCCTGAAACAGCGAGACGTCGTCCTCGACGATGCTGGTCTCGCCAATGACGATCCCCGTTCCATGATCGATGCTCAGCCGCCGTCCGAGACGGGCGGCGGGGTGGATGTCGATGGCGAAGAGTTCGTTGATCCGGCTCTGGAAATGATGCGCCAGATGCTGGCGGCCCTTCGTCCAGAGATGATGCGAGATCCGGTAGGCCTGAAGCGCCTGCCATCCCTTGAAGAACAGGAAAGGCGTGACGAGGTCCGGGCAGGCCGGATCGCGGTCATAGGTCGCGAGTATGTCAGCGGCGGCCGCTTCCGCGATATCCGGCTCGACGCTCAGGATCGAAGCGACGAGGCGGGTGATGCTTGTCGCTGGAATGGACCGGTCCGCCAGTTTCGTACCGAGGAGTGAGGCCAGTGCGGACGGAAAATCCGGATGATCGTTGATGTTCGTGGAAAAAACATCCTGGATCAGCGGATCGTGGCAACCGCACGCCTGGGACTGCATGTCCTGCCAGAAGACCGTGAGGTTCGCGGTCCGGTCTGAAGGTGTTTCCGCGGCTGCTTCCGTCATATCCCCATGGCCTTTCGCACGAAGGCCCGGCGCAGGGCGGGGAAGCGCTGGACGCCCGCGATGCCGATATCGCGAAGACGGCGGAGGACGGGATTGTCATTGCCGAACAGGCGTTCGAGCGCGTCCGTCGCGGCGAGCATAGCCATGTTGCCGGGGCGGGTGTTGCGCTGATAGCGGATCAGAAGCTCGCGGCTGCCCATGTCCCTGCGGTTGCGATGCGCTTCGATCAGCAGGTCCGCCAGCGAAATCACATCCCGGAAGCCGATGTTCAGACCCTGACCTGCGATCGGGTGGATGCCGTGTGCCGCATCGCCCGCCAGAGCAAGGCGCGGGCCGATATAGCTCTGCGCGTATTGCGCGGAAAGCGGATAGATCCAGCGTCGTCCGACGGGCGTAATCTCGCCCAGATCCTCGTCGGCCATGCGGGCCCTGATCTCACGGGCGAAGATCTTGTCGGGAAGAGCATGAAAACGCTGGGCGCGGCCTTCGCCCTCGGCCCAGACGATGGCGGAGCGGTGTGGATGTTCGGCCGTGCCGGGCATGGGCAGTCGGGCGAACGGACCTTCCGGCAGGAAATGTTCGAGCGCCACGCCATGATGCGGCTTTTCATGCGCGATGGTGGCGACGATGCCATATTCATTATAGGGAATCCTGGTCAGCCCGATCCGCGCCTGACGGCGCAGCGGGGAACGACGGCCTTCCGCCGCCACGGCGAGCTTCGCCGTTACGGTTTTCCCCGAAGCCAGACGGATGGAGACATGATCCGGATGGAAGGTGAAGCTTCCGAGATCCGGCGCATGCACATCGAGGCTGTCATACTGCTTCAGCGTCTGGTTGATCGCCAGCCGCAGGTCCCGCGCCTCGACCATCCAGCCGAAGCTCTGGCCTTCAGGGGCGTCTTCGGGGCCGAAATGCAGTGTCAGCGGGGACGGGGCCTCATGCGGCCGTCCGTCCGCCACAAGGATTTCATGGATCGGCTGGGCCACATTGGGCAGATTGTCCCAGATGCCTGCGTCCGCCAGCATCCGGCGGGAGCCTTCCGCGATGGCATAGGCCCTGCCGTCCAGGGCGGGATCTTCCATGCCGGGCAGGGCGCTACGGTCGATGAGCAGGACGCGCACGCCCTCTGCCGCCAGACGACACGCCAGCGTGGCGCCCACAGGTCCGGCGCCGTTGATGCAGAGGTCGTAATGGGTTTTTTTCATCATACTCATCTCCCTGCCCCTGTCCTACTCCTGCGATGGTTTGAGCGGAAGGGGGCGTGCGCGTCCGAGGCATGGCTGCGTCCGGACAAAACAGCCACTTCCGGGAGGCGATGGCAGTATTGACGTGTCATGCGTTGAATAATCCGGATTCACCTGAACTATACCGCTAAAGAAATGTAGATTTCAGATCGTATTTTCCCGCTCTGTGATCGGAAAAGCGGGATGAAGAGGAAGAAAACCGGATTCGAAATGCGGTTTCGGTGTTCCCGTTTTCTGTGCGAGGCGGCATTATAGGCCCATAATCCTGAACGACTGTTTGTCGGCCGCGAAGAAATCAGGGAACATTTCGTTTCAGGCGGTGTTCTGTTCTCCATCATCATGAGTGCCAGACACGGATGGCGGCGGAAAACGGCCCCGTGCCTTTCCGCCTCAGACCGGTTTTCCGGCTCCCCGAAGCCGGATCGGTTCAGATTACGCAGGGGCAGGGAACCGCAGAACGCATGATCGAACATTCCTACGTCAATTCCATGAGCCGGGTCGGGCATCTGCTGGACTGGCTTCCCTCGCCACTGGGCTCGATCCTGCTGCTGCTTCTGGCGGCAGGGATCGCGCTGCTGTTCAGCCGCGTTATTACCGATGCCCTGCCGCGGCTGCCGGGCCTGCGTCGCATCCAGTTCATTCATGCGATCATCGCGCGCCTGCGAACGACCATCCGCAACTTCCTGATAATCATCGCCGCCAGTGCCGCCCTTCAGGCCACGACCGGCTTCACGTCCTCGACGATGACCTTTCTGGAACAGGCTTTCCTGTGCCTGTTTATCCTCAATCTCGGTTTTGGCATCATCAAGACGTTCCGTCTGCTGACGGACCAGTATCTCAACCGCATCACGGCTAAAGAACATACGGACGACATCACCGCGCGCTCGCACCAGACGCAGATCCGCGTCCTGCGTCGCCTGATCGAAATCTCGTTCGGTGTGCTGACGGTCGCGTCCTCGCTGATGGTGTTCCATTCGGTGCAGAAATTCGGCGTCTCGCTGTTTGCGTCCGCCGGCGCGGCCTCGCTGATCGTCGGTCTGTCCGCCCGTCCGGCCCTGTCAAACCTGATTGCCGGCATCCAGATCGCCGTGACGCAGCCGATCCGTATGGAAGACATGCTGATCCTGAACGGGGACTGGGCCTGGGTTGAGGAAATCAACGCGACCTATGTCGTCCTGCGGACCTGGGACCGACGCCGCTATATCGTCCCGATTTCGTATTTCCTTGAAAACCCTTTCCAGAACTGGACGCACAGTTCTCCATCCCTGATCGCCTCACTGTTCCTGTGGCTGGACTACCAGACGCCGGTGGAGCGGCTGCGGGAAATCTATTTCGAGGAACTGGCGAAATGTCCTGACTGGGATCAGGACAAGACCTCCATTGGCTGCCAGATCGCAGACACAAACGCACAGGTCATCTCCATCCGTCTGATCGCAGGAGCTTCGGATGCGAACGGGATGTGGAATCTGGGCTGCGATATCCGCGAACGGATGCTGCGACGTCTGCGGACTGAAATGCCGGAATGTCTGCCGCGCGGACGCACCGCCATCGTCTCGGGCGCGCCGGACCAGAATCCCTGGCCGGACACTCTGGTCTCGCCTCCGGTCAACCGTCCACAGGATGGTCCCTATCGCGGGCCGGACATGTCTGCCCGCCCGTCTGTGTCTCCGTCTGCAATGATGCCGGGAGGTTCCTGACGGGGCGATCAGGGCCGTATCGGCGCATGTTCATGGAAATTTCCGTGAAACGGCTCGTGGAGGGTGCCGATATCATTATGAGACTGGCATGATCTGGGGCATACTCTGACAAAGATTACCCGATCGCAACGAGGATATACCGTTCGTGAAGCTCGTTACTGCCATCATCAAACCCTTCAAGCTTGATGACGTCCGCGAAGCCCTGACCCCGCTTGGGGTGCAGGGTCTGACTGTTACCGAAGTCAAAGGTTTCGGTCGTCAGAAAGGCCAGACCGAAATCTATCGTGGCGCCGAGTATCACGTCAGCTTTCTGCCCAAGCTCAAGATCGAGGTCGCCGTTTCCAACGCGATCGTCGAGGACGTGATCGAAGCCATCATGACCGCGGCCCGCACCGGGAAGATCGGTGACGGCAAGATCATGGTCTCCAGCCTCGACCAGCTCATCCGGATCCGTACGGGAGAAACCGGCGAGGGCGCGCTCTGATGCGCGCGCCCATCGATACGGGCGATACGGCATGGATGCTCGTCAGTACGGCTTTCGTGCTGATGATGACCATTCCCGGCCTCGCGCTGTTCTATGGCGGCATGGTGCGCAAGAAGAATGTTCTGGCCACGCTGATCCAGTCCTTCATGATCTGCTGCATCGGCAGTCTGGTCTGGATGGTCGCGGGTTACAGTCTGGCGTTCTCGACAGGAACGCCGTGGATCGGGGACCTGTCGCGCGTCATGCTGCACGGGGTTGCGGACAACTTCCGCAACGGCGTGGACACCGCCTTCACCCTCGGTGCGGGAACCCCCGCCGCCGTGACGATGACCATCCCCGAGAGCGTCTACATGATGTTCCAGATGACGTTCGCCGTCATCACCCCGGCGCTCATCACGGGCGCCTATGCCGAACGCATGAAGTTTTCCTCCATGTGCCTCTTCACGGTGGCCTGGCTGCTGCTGGTCTATGCGCCGGTCGCGCACTGGGTCTGGAGCCCGACCGGCTGGGTGGCGGGGCTTGGCGCGGTGGACTTCGCCGGTGGAACGGTCGTGCACATCAATTCCGGTGTGGCCGGTCTGGTCTGCGCGATCATTCTGGGACGCCGCAGGGGGTTCGGTACGGAAGATCTGTCTCCGTTCAACCTGACTTATGCCATCATCGGCGCATCCCTGCTCTGGGTCGGCTGGTTCGGCTTCAACGCGGGCTCTGCTCTGGGCGCCAATGGCCGCGCAGGCATGGCCATGCTGACGACACAGGTCGCAGCGGCGGCGGGTGGTGTGGCCTGGATGGCCGTCGAATGGATGCACACGAGCAAGCCGACCGCTCTGGGCATCATTTCGGGTGCGGTGGCCGGTCTGGTCGCCATCACGCCGGCCGCAGGATTCGTCCTGCCGGGCAGCGCGGTCCTCATCGGTCTGATCGCTGGTGCTGGATGCTTCTGGAGCGCCACATGGCTCAAGCACCGCTTCGGTTATGACGACAGCCTCGATGCGTTCGGCGTCCACGGCACGGGCGGCATCATCGGCGCGATCCTGACCGGCGCGTTCGCCTATGGCCCGCTTTCGGCTACGCCCTCCAATCCGGAAGGGACAGTCGCCAGCGTCCATCAGGTCGTGGCGCAGATCGAGGCCGTGGGTGTCACGGTGGTCTGGTGTGTTATCATGACGACGCTGATCCTCAAGGTTCTGGATCTGGCGATGGGCCTGCGGGTCTCACCGGAAGAGGAACTTGAAGGTCTCGATATGGTTCTGCATGGTGAGCGCATCAACTGATTGCGCCTCTCCAGCGGTCAGGCTGCGGGAGGCTGTCATCTCCCGCTGATTTCAGAATGAAGGTTCTTTTCTGCATGACGTTTACAAAAGCCCTTTTCGGCCTTCCCCTCGCAGCCCTTCTGGTCGCAGGTCTGAGCGTCGCTCCTGCTCATGCGATGACGGCCAAGGAATGCCATGCCGCATTCAAGACGGCCAAGCAGAACGGCTCCCTGAACGGCCAGTCCTACAAGGCCTTCAAGGCCGCTTCCTGTGGTGATACGGCCAAGGCCGCCGCCCCGGCAGCGGCTGCCACCACATCTCCGACCACGACGGTGCCAGCCACGCCAGCAAGCGCCGCTCCTGCGGATTCGTCGTCCGCTGGAACGAAAACCTCGGTTTCTTCCAAGGCATCCATGGCCTCTTCAGGCAATGTCGTGTTTCCAACCGCCATTTCGCCCGAGTTCAGCAAGCTCTCCGCTGGCCGCGCGCGCCAGAAGACCTGTGTCGCCCAGTATAACGCCAACAAGGCGAACGGCGGTAATGGTTCCCTGAAATGGATCCAGAAAGGCGGTGGCTACTGGTCGCAGTGCAACGCACGCCTCAAGGGCGAATAAGCAGCACTTTTCAAAAAAGGCTCCTTCCTGCGGGAAGGGGCTTTTTTTATTTGATCATACGTCTCGTAAGCATGGCTGTTTGGGGGGACTGCGGAACGTCGGCTTTGAGTCGAAAAAATCAAAAAGCGGCCACTCAAACCCCGGATAGTTTCGAGGTATTCGATCTGCTATTCCATTAAGTAAGATGTGATGATCTTTTTGGAGGAATGTAATGAGCTTTAGAAATATTGCCTTTGGCTTTTCTAGCTCTGAGAAAGAACGATCGGAGGCACCAGAGCTTCT
>NZ_WIPH01000029.1 GCF_009547075.1 Gluconobacter aidae | reverse complement strand
TGGTCCCATCCCCGGTCAGGAAGCGCATCTGTTTCACGTCGATCATATTTTCACGCATTTCGAACGTGAGGAAAACGCTCACGATCTGCGAAGCAAACTCGAAGACGAACTCGTCAGAATCCACAAGATCATCACCGATGCGACATCGCGCAGTCTTGTCATCATGAACGAGAGTTTCAGTTCCACGACCATGAACGATGCCATTGCCCTCTGTGCGACCGTGTTGAATACGTTTCTGGAACGCGGACTGATCTGCGTTTGCGTGACGTTCCTTGAAACACTCGCGACTCTTTCGGATCACATCGTGCCGATGGTGAGCGACGTCGAGAAGGGGCATGAAGAGATCCGAACCTATCGGATCATCCGTGCCCGGCCCGACGGAAGAGTTTATGCCATGGCTCTGGCACGTAAATACAATGTTACGGGCGACGATATTCGGCGACGTCTGGCGTCGCAGGTCCGCCCTCGGGAGACTGGCTCATGAAGGCCCATCTCCTCTTTCCCGATCGCGATCTTGATTTGACGGCAGCTCTACCGCCACAGTCCGCCGCGTTGATCAATGATCTGCGTTTGGACATTGTCTTTGAAGCCATGGCACAAGGCGATACGGTGATCGCGAAAGTCGTGCCGCATGTGCTGCTGGCCGGGACGGACGACGTTGCGGTTATCCGGTATCGTCAGAGCGTCATGCGGGAACTCATGGAGAAAGAAGATTTCTGTCGAAATCTCTATGCGTTTCTCAACGAGGCACTTTCTGCCGAGCAGAAGAGTTACCTGCACATGCGCAATAGAAGCGTCTCCGGCGTTATTTTCGACGCGGCGCGTTCGCTCGATGTCCTCTCCGGCCCTTTGCAGAAGCTGAAAGTGATTGCGAACAAGCAGAAGACGCTGGCGACGTCGACGGCATTACGTCGTCTGTTCGAGATCTTGGACGAAGAACTGGATGACAGTCTCTTCGCCGACCTGCTCGAATACAGTCGGGTGTTTCGCATGCCGGAGATGCTTTTGAGTGCTCGACTGGGGGAGGGCAATAAAGGTGTCGATTATCACCTCAGGGGGGTTTCGGGGTGCGCGCTTTCGGTGGTTAAAGGACCTGATCGGGCCGTGGCGTCCTCCGAACAGTTACAGGCTGGACCCGAGAGATGATAACGGAGCGCGCGCGCTGAACGACCTGCGAGAACGCGCGCTTGGCGGAGCCGCGGCGTCCATGCAGCAGGGCAAGGATCATGTCCTGTCGTTTCTCACGAACCTGCGGGATGAACTGGCCTTTTACGTCGGAGCGCTCAATTTGCGGCGAAGGCTCTGCGCGCGTCAGCTCCCGCTCTGCTTCCCGGACATCGAAGCGTCCGGATGTCGTTCCTTTGATGCGAAGGATTTATACGACATTGCCCTGGCGTTGGCATCTGATCAGCCGATCACGGGTAATAATGTGCCGATGACCGGTAATCGCACGGGTACGATCATTACAGGAGCGAATCAGGGCGGAAAATCGACCTGTCTGCGGAGTATCGGATTATCGTTTCTGATGGCCCGATGTGGATCGTTCGTCGGAGCAGAGTTTCTCACGACCGCAATGGTGGGAGGCGTGTTCACACACTTCAAAAGAGAAGAGGATCGCACGCTTCAAAGCGGAAAATTCGACGAGGAACTGCGACGGCTGGACGATCTGCTGACGTACGTTCGCGACGATAGCGTCGTGCTGTTCAACGAATCGTTTTCTTCGACGAACGAGATGGAGGGAAGTGCGGTTTCTTTCGACGTCATGGATGCCCTCATGGCATCCGGGGTGCGCGTGTTCTTCGTCACTCACCAATATACGTTTGCCCACAGAGTCTTTCTTTTGCGTCGGGATCAGACCCTGTTCCTGAGGGCTTCCGGCCGGAAGGGGAGGGATTGTGATTTCCAGCTCAAGCCAGGGGAGCCTCGTGCGACAAGTGAAGCTGCGGATCTGTATCAACGCGTGTTCGGGGTGGCGCTATCACCGCCGATCAAGACTCCGCCGTCAGGCCTGTGACCTGGGGGGATCGAAGAACCGTTGATTGATGCGCATGGCTTCTGATTTTGGACTTTTGGCGATTTGATTGACGGTTCTTGGGGGCGCTCGATCCGCGTTTTTGAGCAGGTCGGGGGCCACCATCCGCTCCAGGAGGAGAAAGCGGCGCATATTATAGACGATATTGGCCAGCCCGATCCTCATAGTGGTCCGAGTGGCGCCTACTGTTCGGATAAACAGCCCCGTCTGCGATTTCTGAGCGGCAAAGACATGCTCGACACGCGGTCTGACAGTCCCAGACCAGGGAAACGCATGAAAGACAGACGATCGTTGACCAGATATTCCGTCTGTTCATCAGACAAATTGTTCAACGTCTGGAGCACCAGGATTCTGAACATCAGCACCGGATCGAACGGGGGACGGTCGCCTTTGCTCCCGTCTGAATACGCCATCCGCTCATCCGTCAGTCAATACGGGTTACTCATCTCCACCTTCATGCCGCGCGTGAACCAGATCTCCTACGTCAAATCAATGGGCTCTGAGCTTAGAAATTGTCTGATGAGGATTTGCGGCGCCCTCCGAGGCTGTAACGGTTGCCGGGGTAGGTGAAAATACCTTTCATGACAACGCGGCCTTTGACCCATGTGCGGCGTACGAGCTGGAGGCAGGGTTCGTGGAGGCCGATATCCAGCAGGGATTGTAGCTCCGGCGTTGGAGAGACTGCGAACACGACGTGTTCGATCTCGTCGGGGCCGGAGATGTGGTAAAGGTGCCGGTGAGGATGGGTAAGGGTGAAGTCCTGCTGGAGGTATTCGGGCGCGAATGCCGGAGAGACGAAACGCTCTTCCACCTGAAGCGGGATATCGTCTTCGAAATGGACGATCACGGAATGGAACAGCTTGCTGCCGGGGCGCATGTCGAAGGAAAATGCGAGATCGATGTCGGCGCGGATGGCTTCCTGCGTGATGACCCGGGCCGTGTGGACGTGGCCTGAACTCAGGATGTCATCGGCGATATCGTGAAGTTCCAGCAGGTCAGCCTTTGGCGAAGGGCGCGAGACGAATGTTCCCACCCCCTGCGCACGGACCACGACGCCTTCGGTCATCAGTTCACGAAGGGCCCGGTGAACCGTCATGCGGGAGACGCCGAGGAGTTCGACCAGTTCGCTTTCGGAAGGAAGTTTCTGGCCTTCTTTCCATTCGCCGTCCTGAATCCGCTCGGTGATATAGAGTTTGACCTGTTCGTATCGAGCGGGAGAGCGTTCCCGGGAGACGTCCATTTTCATGTCGTGGGTTGTCCTTCAACTGGGAAGCGGCAATCCAAAAAACATCCTGGCGAAACGGTTATTTAGACAAGAGGTTGTATGGATAAGAGTATGCAACTTTATATCACAGGGTCCAGTTTACCGTCAAAAATTCGCTGAACCGGCCTTCTGCCGCCAATCCAGTACGAGAGTTCATGGGGGCTGGCAATGTCCCACAGAAGCATGTCCGCGGCCTGTCCGGTTGCCAGGTGACCGGTTATGTTCTGTAGCCTCAGGGCCTGGGCCCCGATCCGGGTTACGGCCGAGAAGGTTTCTTCGGGAGTCATGCGGAACAGGGTGCAGGCCATGTTCATGATGCCTGTGAGGCTCACGCTTGGGGAAGTCCCGGGATTGCAGTCTGTGGCCAGGCCCATGGGAACATTATGTTTCCGGAACAGGTCTATGGGCGGCATGCGCGTTTCACGGATGAAATAGAAGGCTCCCGGAAGCAGCATCGCGACTGTGCCGGCATGAGCCAGGTCGATGACGTCGTCTTCCACGACATATTCCAGATGGTCGGTCGAGAGGGCGCCGTAACGTGCGGCCAGTTTGGTGCCGCCGCTGTTTGAGAGCTGCTCGGAATGGAGGCGGACGGGGATTTTCAGGTCTTTTGCCGCAATGAAGAGCCGTTCGATCTGATCGGGAGTGAAGGCGATGTTTTCACAAAAGCCGTCAATGCTGTCGATCAGCTTTTCTTCTACCGCCTGAGGGAGAATGTCGGTGATGAGGTGGGAGACATAATCATCCTGTCGATCTTTGAATTCCGGTGGCAGAGCATGGGCACCCAGGAAGGTTGCGTGAACGCGCACAGGCAGGGAGGCGCCGATGGCCCGGGCTACGCGGAGCTGCTTGAGTTCGTCCTGCAGGGTCAGGCCGTAGCCGGACTTCATCTCGAGGGTTGTCGTGCCCTCGGCGATCATGCGACGTACGCGGCGCGCCGTGACGTCAAAGAGTTCGTCTTCGGAGACGGTGCGGGTGGCGTTAACCGTAGAGATAATCCCGCCCCCCTTGCGCGCGATTTCCGCGTAGGAGACGCCATTGAGGCGTTCTGCGAATTCCAGGCTGCGGTCGCCCGCGTAAATGACGTGGGTGTGGGCGTCCACCAGGCCTGGCGTCATCCAGAGGCCGTTTCCCGAGTGGATCTTATGCGCCAGGTTTTGCGGAGCGTCTGGCAGGTCACTGGTCGCTCCGATCCAGCTAATCCGTCCGTTTTCAATGCCGATGGCGGCATGGTGGATGCAGCCATAACCGTCCTGATCCGAAATGAGCGCCGGGTCGGCCGTCGCGACATGAATGTCTGTCCAGAGCGTATCCCACATTCGCGTTCTTCCTTGCGCCATCAAATCTGTCGTTGTGGTATATACAAGTCTTACAATTCCATTATCATCATGTAACCAATGGGAAAAGCAAAGACTTTCCGCGTGATGAGGGAAGGGATGTCGAGGTTATGGAACTGTTTGCAGAGCAGGCCCTTCTGCCGGACGGCTGGCACCGGAATGTGCGGATTGCCGTTTCTCCTGACGGGTATTTTGAATCGATTGTCCCGGATGCCGGGATATCTGCGGATGCAGAGCGGAAAACGATTGTTGTTCCGTCGCAGCTTAGTCTGCATTCCCATGCTTTTCAGCGGGGCATGGCGGGACTGGCGGAGAGCCGTCAGAATCCGGCGGATACGTTCTGGACCTGGCGGCGGCTGATGTATCAGCTCGCGCATCGCATTTCGCCCGAACAGATGCAGGACATTGCAAGCCACCTGTATATGGAGATGCTGACGGCCGGATATACGCAGGTCGCGGAATTTCATTATCTGCATCATGCGCCGGGTGGAGCGACTTACGGGCAGGTGGCGGAGATGTCCCTCCGTGTCGGTGAGGCGGCGCAGGCGGTCGGCATTGGTCTGACGCTTCTGCCGACGCTGTACGAGCGCGGGGGCTTTGACGGGCGTCCGCTTCAGGAGGCGCAGGAGCGGTTCGCGACGACGCCGGAACTCATCGGCAGGATTGTCAGCGAGACCCGGTCGGCCTGGGCGGAAACGTCGCTGCTCTCTGTTGGGCTGGGGCTTCATTCGCTGCGGGCGGTTGATCTGAAGACGGCTTCGGATCTTCTGTCTGCGCAGACGGGGCCTGTGCATATCCATGTGGCGGAGCAGCAGAAGGAAGTGGAGGAGTGCGTTGCCTCGGTGGGTGCGCGGCCTGTGGAATATCTGTTGTCTCAGGCGGATGTGGATGAGCGGTGGTGTCTGGTACATGCGACCCATCTGTCCGCTTCCGAGGTTGCGGGAATGGTGCGTTCCGGAGTTGTGGCGGGGCTTTGTCCGATCACGGAGGCCAATCTGGGAGACGGGCTTTTCCCGCTTGCGCCTTATGTAAATGACGGGGGACGCTTCGGGATTGGAAGCGATAGCAATGTGCTGATCAGTCCGTGGGAAGAGCTGCGCACCCTGGAATACGGGCAGAGGCTTTTCACGCAGATGCGATGTGCGGCTCTGCCGGCGGAGACGCTGGGATCCACGGGTGGATGGCTGTACCGGCAGGCGCTGGATGGCGGCCGACGGGCCTGCGGGCTTGAGTCCTGGGGGCTGGTTGCCGGGGCGCGGGCGGATCTGTGCGTGCTGGACGAGGATCTGCTGCCGCTGCCGTATCTGCAGGATGATGCTGTTCTTGATGCGGCCATCTTCGGAGCACGCCAGCCCCCCGTGAAAGATGTGCTGTGTGGTGGTCAGTGGCGCGTGCGCGATGGACGGCACCTCAATCATGACGCTGTAACGGCTGCATTCCGGCGCACCGTGCGCACTCTTCTTGATCTCTGATCTTACAAGGAAATCCTGACCATGACGGATGTTTTTTCCTTTGTTCGCGGGACTATGCCCGTGCTTGTGACTCTTCCGCATTCCGGCTGCCATCTGGCGTCCGGGATGGAGAGGCGGATGACGGAACGCGGGCGTCAGTTGCCTGATACCGACTGGTATATGGAACATCTTTATGCCGGTGCGCTGTCGAAGGGTATGGGGGTGCTGAAGGCCAATCATTCCCGTTATGTGGTGGATCTGAACCGGGGGGCCGATGATGCGGCGCTTTATCCGGGCCGGCCCAGCACGGGACTTGTGCCGGCGCTGACGTTTGACGGGCAGCCCATTTACCATGAGGGGCAGGCGCCGGACGAAAGCGAGATCGCCGAACGGCGTGAGGCTTACTGGCGTCCCTATCATGAGGCTGTTGCGGAAGAGCTGGAGCGGCTTCGTCAGAAATGGGGATGGGCGGTTCTGTGGGACGGGCATTCCATCAAGTCGACCATTCCCCGGCTGTTTGAGGGGACACTTCCGGATCTGAATCTGGGGACCAATAGCGGACAGTCCTGTGACGGGGAATTGCAAACTCTTCTGGGGCAGAGGCTGGCTGGAAACGTGGCCTACAGCCATGTCGTCAATGGGCGTTTCAAGGGTGGATACACGACGCGGCATTACGGACAGCCAGAGCGGGACATCCATGCCATCCAGCTTGAAATTGCGCAGTCCACCTATCTGCGGAGCGAAGAGGCGCCCTGGCCGATCGATCTGGAGAAGGCGGTGCGTCTGTCGCGGATGATCGATGGCCTGCTTGAGATTGCGCTGTGCTGGCGGCCCGAGGCGGCGCGTCCGGGAAAATAAATCCTGATGTCATTTCATAAATGGATTGACAATTCCGCAGAGCGATTTGAGTATTAGTATATACAAGTTCATACAGGATGAAGCCCATGAGTGATCCCGGCAACCGCCTTTCGAATGATCGTGTCATCCGGGCCCCGACCGGGCCTGAACTCTCGGCAAAGAGCTGGCAGACGGAAGCGCCTCTCCGGATGCTGATGAACAATCTGGATCCGGACGTTGCGGAAAAGCCGTCCGAGCTCGTTGTCTATGGTGGCATCGGTCGAGCGGCGCGGAACTGGGACTGCTATGACAGGATCGTCGAGGCGTTGCGTGATCTGGAAGACGATCAGACGCTTCTGGTGCAGTCCGGCAAGCCGGTTGGCGTGTTCCGGACGCATGCCGATGCGCCGCGTGTCCTGATCGCGAACTCCAATCTTGTGCCCCACTGGGCGACCTGGGAGAAGTTCAACGAACTCGATCGGGCCGGGCTCATGATGTACGGGCAGATGACGGCGGGATCGTGGATCTATATCGGCTCGCAGGGCATCGTTCAGGGCACGTATGAGACCTTCGTGGAAATGGGGCGCCAATATTATGGCGGCAACCTGAAAGGGCGCTGGATTCTGACGGGTGGTCTGGGCGGCATGAGCGGGGCGCAGCCTCTGGCGGCTGTTATGGCTGGTGCGTCCATGCTGGCGGTCGAATGTGAGCCGTCCCGCATCCGCAAGCGGCTTGAGACGGGATATCTGGACCGTCAGGTCGATACGCTTGATGAGGCTCTGGAAATCATTCAGGACGCCTGCGCGAAAGGCGAGGCCGTTTCCGTGGGTCTTCTGGGAAATGCTGCCGAAGTCTTCCCGGAACTGGTGCGCCGTGGCATCCGGCCGGATGGTGTGACGGATCAGACCTCCGCCCATGATCCGCTGAACGGTTATCTGCCGGCCGGATGGTCGCTGGAGAAGGCCGAGAAAATGCGGATCACCAATCCTGCTGCGGTCGAGAAGGCGGCACGGGAATCCATGCGGCTTCAGGTCGAGGCTATGGTGGCGTTCCATCGCCAGGGCATTCCGACTTTCGATTATGGCAACAACATTCGTCAGATGGCTTTTGACGAGGGGCTTGAAGACGCCTTCGCCTTCCCGGGCTTCGTGCCGGCCTATATCCGTCCGTTGTTCTGCCGGGGGATCGGTCCGTTCCGCTGGGCAGCGCTTTCGGGGGATCCGGAAGACATCTTCAAGACGGACCAGAAGGTCAAGGAACTGCTGCCGGACGACAAGCATCTTCACAACTGGCTCGATATGGCGCGGGAGAAGATCCACTTCCAGGGACTGCCCTCACGTATCTGCTGGGTCGGTCTGGGGGACCGCCACCGTCTGGGATTGGCGTTCAACGAAATGGTGGCCAGCGGTGAGCTCAAGGGCCCGATCGTGATCGGGCGTGACCATCTGGACAGTGGCTCGGTCGCCAGTCCGAACCGTGAGACCGAGAGCATGCGTGACGGTTCGGACGCCGTGTCCGACTGGCCGTTGCTGAATGCGCTGCTCAATACGGCGTCGGGTGCGACCTGGGTGTCGCTGCATCATGGCGGCGGCGTCGGCATGGGCTTCTCCCAGCATTCCGGCATGGTGATCGTGGCGGATGGCACGCCGGATGCGGCGCGGCGTCTGGAGCGGGTGCTGTGGAACGACCCGGCTACGGGCGTCATGCGGCATGCCGATGCCGGTTACGACATTGCAACTGACTGTGCCCGCGAGAAGGGCCTCGACCTTCCCATGATTACGAGCGGAGCCTGAGATCACCATGACAACCAGCACTTTTACACTCACGCCCGGCAAGATCACGCTCAGCGACCTGCGGGACTTCTATTTCGGCCAGCAGGATGTCCGTCTGGACGACGGGACCTTCGAGGTTCTGCAACGTGCAGCGGAATCCGTGGAGCGGATCGTCGGGCGTGGCGAGCCGGTTTATGGGGTGAATACGGGTTTCGGAAAACTCGCGAAGACCCGTATTCCCGATGACCGTCTGCGGGATTTGCAGCGCAATCTGGTGCTGAGCCATGCTGCGGGGATCGGCCAGCCGATGCCGGAGCGTGTGGTCCGCCTGATTCTGCTGCTCAAGGCCAATGGTCTGGCGCGGGGATATTCGGGCGTGCGTCCGCAGATCGTGCAGCTTCTGCTGGATATGCTGAACCGGGGTGTTGTGCCCGTTATTCCGGAAAAGGGATCGGTCGGGGCTTCGGGCGATCTGGCTCCGCTGGCGCATATGTCGGCTGTGGTGATCGGTGAGGGTGAAGCCTTCTATCAGGGTAAGCGCCTCAAAGGTGACGAGGCCCTGAAGGCGGCCGGGCTTGAGCCTCTGGTTCTGGGAGCCAAAGAGGGGCTGGCCCTTCTGAACGGTACGCAGGCCTCCACGGCGCTGGCGATTGCAGCGCTTCTGGATGCCGAGCGGCTGTTTCACGCGGCCCTCATTACAGGTGGCCTGACGCTTGATGCGGCACGCGGCACGGATGCGCCGTTCGATCCGCGTCTGCATGAACTGCGCGGTCAGAAAGGGCAGATCGAGTGTGCTGCTGTCTATCGCGCACTGATGCAGGGGTCTGCCATCCGGGCATCGCATCTTGAGGATGACGAGCGGGTTCAGGATCCGTACTGCCTGCGCTGCCAGCCTCAGGTCATGGGCGCCTGTCTGGACAATCTGCGTCAGGCCGCGCGGGTTCTGGTGATCGAGGCGAATGCGGTTTCGGACAATCCGATCCACTTCCCGGACACGGATGAGATGATCTCGGGCGGCAATTTCCATGCGGAACCTGTGGCGATTGCCGCGGATCTCATGGCGATTGCCGTCTCTGAAGTCGGAGCGATTGCCGAGCGACGTCTGGCGCTGCTGGTCGATGCGCAGATGAGCGGCCTTCCGCCGTTCCTGGTGCAGGACAGCGGGTTGAACTCCGGCTTCATGATTGCGCAGGTTACGGCTGCGGCTCTGGCGTCAGAAAACAAGACGCTGGCCCATCCGGCGAGTGTGGACAGTCTGCCGACTTCGGCCAATCAGGAAGATCACGTCTCCATGGCCACGTTTGCCGCGCGTCGGGTTGGCGATATCGTGGATAATGTCCGGACGATCATTGCGGTTGAATATCTGGCGGCCGTGCAGGGGCTTGATTTCCTGGCGCCGCTGGAAACATCCGCGCCACTGCTTGAAGTCGCGAAGACGTTGCGGAAAACTGTGCCCTTCTTTGCCCAGGACCGGCTGTTTGCGCCGGACATGGAAGCCGCCCGCGCGCTCATCATCGATGGCGCTCTGGGAAGCTGTGTGGGGTCGGGCGTTGCCCTGCCTGCTCTTGAGGGCTGATCGGGACGGGAGAAGAACGGGGAATGAACCATCACGGCATCGCGGCTCTGCATCGTCGGGCTGACAGGGTTCTTCCCCGTATTTTCCGGGATTATGTCAACGGTGGTTCGCATTCGGAGCGCACCGTCCGGGCCAACCGCCGGGCCTTTGACCGCTGGGCGGTTGTTCCGAAATGTCTGGTGGATGTTTCGGACTGCGATCTGTCCGGGTCTTTTCTGGGAGCCACACATCGGCTCCCGTTCATGTTTGCACCGCTGGGTTTTGGTGGCCTGATGTGTCCGGACGGCGAGATCCGGGCTGCGCGGGTTGCGGCTTCGGCGGGTCTGCCGATGGCGGTGTCCACTTTCGCCATCCAGTCGCTGGAAACGCTCTCCCGGGTGCCGGGCGTGACGCTCGCGGCCCAGATCTATGTGTTCCGTGACCGGGGCATTACCCGCGACATGCTGCGCCGGGCGGAGAGCTGCGGCATCCGCAACATCATCCTGACGGTTGATACACCGATTACGCCGCTTCGGTTGCGCGATGTGCGCAATGGTTTTCGCAATCTGACGCGCCCCTCCCTGCGGCATGTGCTGTCCATGGCGGCGCATCCGCGCTGGACGGCAGGGATGCTGCGGAACGGGATGCCGAAAATCGGCAATCTGGCGCCTTATGGCATGGGCAGTAACCTGATGGAGCAGGCCAGGAATGCGGCGTCCCAGATCGATCCGACGCTGACCTGGAAAGATCTGGACTGGCTGCGTTCCGTCTGGCCGGGGCAGCTTGCCGTTAAGGGAATCATGGACGCCGGGGACGCGCTGGCCTGCCAGAAAGCGGGCGCGCAGACGGTGATCGTTTCCAATCATGGGGGGCGGCAGATGGACCCGGCTCCGTCGTCGCTTTCCGTCCTGCCGGACATTGTCGAAGCCCTGAAGGGCGAGACGGACGTCATTCTTGACGGCGGGGTCCGCTGGGGCGGCGATGTCGTGACCGCGCTGGCGCTGGGCGCGAAGACCGTGGGGATCGGGCGTCCCTGGGCCTGGGCGCTTGCTGCTGGGGGCGAGCGAGGCGTTCGCAGTCTGGTGGACGGGCTGGGCGGTGAGATCCGCGATGTCCTGCGTCTGGGAGGGATGGTGGATCTTGCGTCGCTGCGGGCGCAGGGCGCGGCAGCGCTCCGGCCGATCAGGTGACGGCGTAGGCGATCTGACCCGCTTTCAGGATGATGAGTTCAAAGGGGACTTCGCTCAGAAGGATGTCTCCCGGCGCAAGCATGTAATGCTGCTTTTCGGCCATGACGTCCCAGTGCTCTTCTATGGCGATAAAACCCAGCAGAGCATCTGAAGGAAGATTTTTCGGCGTGATGGCGGTCAGGTCCGGGCCTGTCCTGTTCGCGGGGCGCATCAGGTTCAGGACGTCGACCGGGCCGTTCAGAGGTGCGCCGGTCAGGGGGAGGTCGCCACTGAACCGGATCACGCTGCCGGGCTGATCCAGCAGAAGGGGTGGAGCGCCCGAAACGGGAAAAAGCCGGACGCCGTTCCCGGTCAGAAGTCCCATCTGTCTGAACAGACCCGCAAAGCTGGAGAACCGTGCGGGTTGGGTGATGCTGGCGACGCTGAGGCGCCATTCCGGCTGTTCGGTCAGCAGGCGGGTGGTGCCGGCACCATTTTTCCATGGGCTTGCGGGCACGATGGGCAGACGGATGTGCCGAATGCTCATGGGACGTCTGCGGGAACGAGTTTTCCGGGGTTGAGGATGTTCTTCGGGTCCAGTGCGGTCTTGATGGCGCGCATGACGGAGAGGGCGGCAGGATCGTGCTCTTCGGTCATGAAGATCTGTTTTGCGAGGCCGATTCCGTGTTCGCCACTTGCACAACCGCCGAGCGAGAGGGCGCGGCGGATGATTTTATGGTCCAGTTCGAGGGCGCGTTTTTCGGCATCCGCGTCATTGGGCGGGATCAGGATGACGGTGTGGAAATTGCCATCTCCGACATGGCCCACAATGGGGGCCAGCAGGCCGGAGGCGTCGATATCGGCTCTGGCGCCGGTCATGAGTTCCGTCAGTGCGGCGATGGGGACGATGGCGTCGGTAGTGATGCCCCTGTAGCCGGGACGATAGGCCATGCAGGCCCAGAAGGCATCATGACGCGCTTTCCAGAGCGTGTTGCGTTCTTCGGTTGCGGTGGCCCAGCGAAAGGACTGGCCGCCCTGGCTTTCCACGAGGTCACGCAGCACCGTTTCCTGTTCCGCGACACTGGCGGGTGAGCCTGTCAGCTCGAAGAACATGGTGGGAAGGGCTTCGTAGCCCGTGAAGTGGGAATACTGGATGCAGGCGTCCATCTGGACGTCGTCGAGCAGTTCCATCCGGCCGACCGTCAGGCCGCACTGGATCACGAGGACGGCCGTCTCCACGGCGCTGGCCAGCGTCGGGAACTGGCAGACCGCGGCTCCTACGGCCTCGGGGATGGGATGGAGCTGGGCCTGCACTTCGGTGATGACGGCCAGCGTGCCTTCCGAACCGATGAGGAGTCCTGTCAGATCGTAGCCTGTGGCGGCCTTACGGACGGCGCCGCCCGTCTGGAGGATGCGTCCGTCGGCCAGCACGGCCGTCAGGCCCAGCACGTTGGCGCGCATGGTGCCATAGCGCATGGCTCCGGTACCGGAGGCCCGGGTGGCGCACATTCCGCCAAATGTCGCTTCGCCGCCGGGATCGACCGGGAAGAACAGGCCCTGTGTCCGCAGTTGGAGGTTCAGGTCCTGTCGCGTGACGCCGGCCTGCACGCGACAGGTCAGGTTCTCGGGCGAGACGTCGAGAATATCCGTCATCATGGATAGATCGAGGCTGATGCAGTCCGGAACGGGTGTCAGCTGTCCTTCAAGGGAGGTGCCGCCGCCAAAGGGAATGACGGGAACGTTTTCCTCGTGGCAGATCCGCAGGGTGTCGGACACGTCCTGCGTGGTGCGGGCGAACAGGACATAGGCGGGCAGCAGGGTCTGATCCGGGTGGCGCCATCCTTCGCTGTGGGCGTGATGATCGCGGATCGTCTCGTTGGCGGTCAGGCGATCTCCGAAAAGAGGGGCGAGACGCCGGGCGGCGCGTTCGGCGGCAGAGGGGCCGGTCATGGCGCGTTCCTTCTCAGGCTGCGGAGTAGTGTGAGGGCTGACGGACGCGATCGAGGGCGGCAAGGAAAGCCTGGCTGTCTTCGGGACGCGCAATGCTGACGCGGATCCAGGTCTCGTAGCCCTTTTCCTTCCAGGGTTTGACGATGACGCCCTGTTCGAGAAGGCGCTCGGTGAGGGCTGACGCGGATTCGCGGCTGTTGAAGAACAGGAAATTTGCGAAGGACCGTGCGACGAAATAACCCCGCTCTTCCAGAGCCGCTTTCAGTGCTTTGCCTTCGGCCAGGGTTGCGTCCACCGTTTTGTGCATGTGCTCCTGATCGAGCAGGCTCAATCGGGCCATTTCCAGCGCGGCGCTGTTGCTGTTGAACGGATCGCGGACGCGGGTCATGACGGCGGTGAGGCCGGGATCAGATGTCAGGGCATAGCCGACGCGCAGCCCGGCCAGGCCATAGGCTTTTGAAAAGGTTCTCAGGACCATCCAGGGGCGCGACTGGTTTTTGAGGATGGTGAGGCTGTCGGCGTAGTCCGGGCTGGATCGCGCATATTCCCAATAGGCTTCGTCGATGACGATCAGCGTGTCTGCGGGGCAGGCCTCGATCAGATTCTGCATGGCGTCGCTTGTCATCAGGCAGCCGACGGGATTGGACGGGTTGGAGAACATCAGGATCTTGAGGGGGCCGGATGTTACGGCCTGATGCAGCCGCGGCAGGTCGAAACGGGCATCTGCCGTCATGGGAATGGCTTCTGCTCTGGCGCCCATCATCTGGGGCCAGATCAGATGCAGTCCGAAGGACGGCAGGACCGTGACGAGGCGGTCTCCGGGGGAAAGGAAGGCTTCACAGATCATACGGATGATCTGTTCGGAGCCGTTTCCGATAACAATCCGGTCCGTGTCGATTCCGGTCTGACGGGACAGCTCTTCCCGAAGATCCTCGGCGGATGCGTCCGGATAGCGGAACAGGCTGGAGGCTATTCCGGTCCAGTGGTCCAGAGCCACGGGAGACGGGCCATAAGGGTTTTCGTTGCTGCCCAGCTTGGTGATCCGCGGAATGCCGTATTTTGCCCGCACGGCGTTTTCTGACAGGCCCGCATTATAGACCGGTAGCTGACGGACTTCAGCCCGGGCCAGGGAGAGGGGAGAGGTCCGGCATTCGGGGGCGGTGTTCATGCGATGGCTCCACGGGAAGAAGGCGTAGGGGGCTGGGCAGAGACGGGGTCATTTAACTTGTAAAGACAACCATAGATTCTGTGGGATATCCAGAGGTCAAAGGGGCTCTGGACGCATTTTTCTGGTCTTTTCACACGCTTTTTTCGGGGGTGTTTTCCTTTTCGGGAGTGGGTGCGGTCGGAGAGAATAGGATATTGATAGAAGGGGATATTTTGAGGTGTTTGGGCCGAAAAGTGATGTCGGTATGGTGTCTGCTGAAGGGGAAGAATTTCCAAAAAACCAGTTCGATATCAGAATAGATATAGACAACCTTTTTCCGGAATGACATGGTCTATTCCGAAAAGGCCGCATGCCTTTCGGTTTCCTCTGTAGCCTGTCAGTGACTGATGGTGTCTCCTTCAAACGACTGCTTTGGAAAAGTACGGGAATATGATGTCCAATAATAACATTCCATCACCGGATCAGGATGCCTGTTGTTTTCCCGTCTCAGGAAGCAGATCTCAGCCGGATCTGAGACGAAAGGGTGCATCTTCGTTTCTGGTCTGGGTCCTCGCATCGACGGCATTTTCCTGCTGCGCGGCCCAGGCGGCAGATCCCAAGAAGCAGGCCCGTCCCGTCGTCCATCACAATCCTGGCAAGGCTGCCCCGGTAGCACCTGTCCGCTCGAAAGCCGCGCGGGCCCGTCGTGCGACAGCGCGTGAGGCGCTGGAAAGCGAGAGCATGCAGGTGACGGCCCATCACGTTCCTCACGGTGCCGTTACGACAGTCTCTTCCGAAGCGCTGGCGGACGCGGTGCCAGGCACCAATCCGCTCAAGGTTCTGGCGCGGCAGCCGGGCGTCATGTTCCAGTCCGATGATCCGCAGGGCATGGATACCTGGTCCACCCAGTTCTATATGCATGGCTTTTTGCAGAACCAGATCGGCATGACGCTGGATGGTATTCCGCTGGGCGATCAGGAATTCCATACCTTCAATGGTCTGAACTCCGTCAATGCGATCTCGGCCGAGAATGTCGGGCGGATGGATGTTTCCATGGGGGCAGGAGCTGAATCCGTTGCCAGTACCAGTAATCTGGGCGGTGCTGTCGAGTATGTTTCTTCAGATCCCAAGCACAAGGCGGGTGGTCTGGCGTCACAGACATTCGGCTCAAACAGCGGATTTCATACGTTTCTGCGAATGGATAGTGGCGATCTGAACAAGAGTGGCACGCGGTTTTACGTCTCCTACATGCGCAATTCGCAGGACAAGTGGAAAGGGGGCGGGGACCAGTTCGGTCAGCAGGTCAACGCTAAGTTCGTGCAGCCGATTGGTGAGCGCAGTAGTATTTCGTCTTTCTTCGATTACAACCTGACGCAGAGCTATCTGTATCAGGACATGTCCTTCGATATGCTCAAAAATGGCGGATACGGGATCGACAACTTTTACGGCACGCCCAATGCTTATAAGAAAGCCTATCTGTCTGCGCTTTCGGCAAATGGTCTGCCGGGTGGTGCGCTGCCGGCAGGTTATTCCAAGATGTCCGATCCGTGGGATGCATCCTATTACGATGGGGCACTGGTTGAGCGTGATTATCTGGGCGGTCTGAAGGCCAATCTGGCCCTGACGGATCGGCTGCGGTGGGAAAGCGTGGTGTACGGGCATGGGCAGTATCTGCGCGGAACCTGGGCGAACCCGTATGTTTCCTCTCCCAATGGTGCGCCGCTGATCGATCAGGCGACTGTGACGCATTCCCAGCGCTTTGGCTTCACGTCCGCTCTTCATTATCAGATCGCACATAATGATATCAGCGGTGGCGTCTGGTATGAGAACTTCCATACGGATGTGGGACGTTTCGGTTATGAGGAACCCCTGCTTTCGGATGTGGAATCCGGGAAGGCCAAGCCTGTTAATTCGGTCGGGGAACTTCCCGATCCTTACGCCACGCTGTGGGGGCAGAACCTTAATTCCAACAGCTTTACGGCTTTCGTGCAGGACACGTATCACGTTCTGCCCAATCTTTCCCTGCATTTCGGCTTCAAATCGCTTCTGCAGACGGTGCGGGGTGGGCAGTATGCCAATGACGAGAGCTATACGGGCGTTGGCCAGATTGCAGGGGGCAGCATTACGACGGCCAAGGCGTTCCTGCCGCATATCAGCGGAGACTGGCATTTTCTGAAGCATCACGAGCTTTATTTCGATATCGCGGAGAACGTGAAGTCCTATCCTGTCCAGGCCTTCAAGGAAGGGGCGTCGCCCTTTTCCGTTTCACAGTCCGCGTATAACCAGTTGTTGCAGAATGGTGGTCTGAAGCCTGAGACGGACTGGAATTTTGCAGTCGGCTATCGTTTCACGCACAAATATGCTCTGGCGTCCGTGCATGCCTATAGAACGAATTTCCACAACCGCCTGCAGCAGGTGACGTCGGGCTCGATCGTCAATCCGATTTCCACGGTTGCGAACGTAGGTGGCGTGACCATGAATGGTGTGGATGCCGGGCTGACGCTGATGCCCGTCAAGGGGCTCTCGCTGTATAACAGCATAAGTTACAACCACGCGACCTATGACAATAACGTTACGGAATCCGGAACGACCTATCATACCAAGGGTCAGCAGATCGTTGCTTACCCGCGCTTTATGTACAAGGCGAGCCTTGCGTATGAATGGCGGAATTTCTCCGCGCATCTCGATACCCAGTTCCTTGGTACGCGCAATTACAGCTATACAGGGGATATGAAAATTCCCTCTTACTGGATTGAGACGCTGGGTGCGCGGTACCGCTTCGGCAACCTTGGGAAATATTCCAGAAGTCTGGATTTCGTGCAGAACCTGACCTTTGAGTTCAATGTCTATAACCTGACGAACACGAAGTATATTTCCACGATGGGTGAAAACGGTGTGCCGATGTCGGGTGATTATCAATCCTTCCTCGTGGGTGCACCACGTCAGTACTATGGCACGCTCAAGGCGGAATTCTGATGGCGGAACAGGTGCGCAGGGCTGAATTCCACCGGTCTGTCGAGATTCATACGATCTATCGGATCCCGACGGAACACCGGCATGGACGTGTCCGCGACCTGTTTACGGTCTGGTTCAGTACGAACATGACGCTCCTGACGATCGTAACCGGGGCGCTGGGACCGAAGATCTTCGATCTGTCGTTGATCTGGGCGATTGTCGCCGTGATTGCCGGCAATCTGGTGGGCGCGGTGTTCATGGCGCTCCATGCGGCGCAGGGCCCGGTTCTGGGTGTGCCGCAGATGGTGCAGAGCCGCGGTCAGTTCGGTGTCTGGGGTGCGGTTCCGATTATTGTTCTGGTCGTGCTGATGTATATCGGATTTGCGGCTTCAAACTGTGTTGTGGGCGGTGAGGCACTGGACGATGCCCTGCCTGTGTTGGGGCGGGTTCCGGCGGTTCTGCTGCTGGCCTTTATCAGTCTCGTTCCCTGTATTCTGGGGTATGGGGCGATCCATGCGTGTTCGAAGGCCGTGACATGGCTGTCCGGGATTGCGGTCATGTACTGTCTGGTGGTCGGGTTCTGGCACATGCCGGTCACGCTTTTGACGGAACTGCATGGCTCGGTCGCCGGTTTCTGCGGCATGTTTTCAATCGCGGCACTCTGGCAGATTGCCTATGCGCCGTATGTTTCCGACTCATCGCGCTATCTGCCCGAGGACAGCCTGTCCGTCCGGAACACGTTCTGGGCGAGTTATGGGGGGACTGTTCTGGGTACGATCCTGCCGATGGTCCTGGGGGCCTTTCTGGTCCTGCAATGGCCTGGCGAAAGCGTGGTGCAGTCGCTGGGGCATCTGGCGGGAGTGTGGGGCGCGCCGGTTCTGGTGGTTCTGTCCCTGTCCATTGCCCTGGCCAATGCCATGAGTGTCTATTGCGGGGCGCTGTCGAGCATCACGATCATCCAGACCTTTCTGCCTGAATGGCGGGCCGGGCTGAAAAGCCGGGTTGTCCTGACCTGCGCGCTGCTGGGTCTGTCGCTGTTTTTCGCGCTGGGCATGGCGGACAGTTTCATGAAGTCCTATGCGGCTTTTCTGGATATCCTGATGGCGGTCATGGTGCCGTGGACGGCGATTAATCTGTACGATTACTATGTCCTGCGTCATGGCGATTATGATGTTGAGTCCTTTTTCCGGAAGGACGGGGGCATATACGGTTACGTCAACTGGGCTGCGGTCGGAAGTTATGTTCTCGGCGTACTCGTTGAAATCCCGTTTCTGAAGAATGAATTCTTCACGGGCTTTTTCGTCCCCTATCTTCACAAGGTGGATGTTTCGTGGCTGGTCAGTCTTGTTGTGACCAGCCTGTTCTATGCGGTCGTATCCCGAAGGAGCAGTGTCGGTGATGTCTCCCGTCCTTCTTCCTGCTGATATGCGGCGGCGCGTGTGGCGTCGGTGCTGTCAGGTCGGTCTGGTTGCTGTCGGGGTAGTTGGGAGTGTGCAGGTTGCGTCGGCGCAGACCGTGCAGCGTTATTCCGATCCGAAGGATGATTTTCCGATTTCGGCGGCTGTTCAGGTCCCGGCAGGAGCGGAGACGGTTTATGTCTCCGGTCTGGGGCCTGCGCCGGACAGGGCTTCCGGCACCACAACCGCGGAGCAGACACGGAGTGCGCTGGACCAGATCTCGGCGGCGCTGGGGTATTTCGGGATGACAATGCAGGATGTCGTGCAGATGCATGTCTATCTGGTGGCCGATCCGCGGTTGGGCCACATGGATTTCGACGGCATGATGCAGGCTTATCGGGCCAGGTTCAGAAGCGCTTTTCCGGCGCGGACCGTTATCGAGGTTCCTCATCTGACCAATCCGCACTGGCTGGTCGAAATCGATGTCGTGGCATCGAGGAACGATATGAATAAAAAACGTTTTCCTGCGAAATGAGGTCTCTGCCGGGGTGATCGGGACGGCGTCTGATCGTGGTTTCGGCTCTGCATTTCGGGTAATCAAAAGGGGTAAGGCATGAACGTATTCAAGCGGACGCGGCTTTCTCGGGAGCGGATGGGCAAGGCCCTGCTGAAAAGCGGCTTTCTGCTGCTGGCCGGCGACCTGATGGTGGCGCAGGCGGTTAGTGCTCCGGCGGATCATCAGGCTGCGGCGGACCAGGCTCTGGATCTGGCTGAAAAATCCATTGCGTTGCGCTCGGTGGCTGGGCCGGGAAACCAGACGCCACAAGTAGCCGCGTTATTCCGGGATGCGTTGGTCAAGGGAGGTTTCGCCCCGTCCGATATTACGATCACGCCTTACAAGGACACGGCCTATCTGATCGCCCGCTGGCCGGGACAGGATCCGTCCCTCAAGCCGCTGGTCATTTCAGGGCACATGGATGTTGTGGAAGCCAAGGCGTCGGACTGGACGCATGATCCGTTCAAGCCGCAGATTGAGAATGGCTATCTTCTGGGTCGTGGCTCAACGGACATGAAGCTGGATGACACGCTGGCGATTGCCGCCCTTCTGGAACTCAAACGCGAAGGGTACAAACCGCGACGTGATATCATCATCGAGTTTTCGGGGGATGAAGAGACCACGATGGCGACGGGTGCCATCATCGCGGACAAGCTCTCCAAGGCCGAGTTGGTGCTGAACATGGACGGTGCGAACGGGACGCTCGACGAGAAGACGGGCAAGCCGGATTATTTCACTTGGGAAGGTGCGGAAAAGAATTATGCCGATTTCCGCCTGACCGTGACCAATCCGGGGGGACATTTCTCCGAGCCGCGTCCGGTGAATGCGATCGACGAGCTTGCGGCTGATCTCCTGCGGATCCAGCAGCACCGTTTCAAACCGGAAATCAACGAGCTTAGCCGTAGCTATTTCCTGAATGCCGCGCGCTGGCAGAAGCCGGAAATGGCTGCGGCCATGAAGGCTTTTGCGAAAAACCCTGCGGATGAAAAAGCCATTCGTACGCTTTCTTCAGACCCGTCCTATATTGGCCGTATCGGAACGACCTGCGTTGTGACCATGATCGAGGGTGGTCATGCGCTCAATGCTCTTCCGCAGAAGGCGACGGCCAATATCAACTGCCGGATTTTCCCGGGCCATCCGCGCGCGGCAATCATGGAAGATCTGCGTCAGGCTGCGCAGGATCCGTCCATGAAGATCGAGGATGCAACGGAAGGATCGGTTCAGACTGCCGCGTCTCCGATGCGTCAGGATGTGGTCAAGGCGATCGAGCATGGGATGCAGGTTGCCTATCCAGGCGTTGCCGTTTTCCCGGCGCTGTCTTCAGGGGCGAGTGACAGCATGTGGTTCCGCTCTCATGATGTGCCGAGCTACGGGATCAGCCCGATTTTCATCAAGAACTCGGATTCCTTCATGCACGGTTTGAACGAGCGTACACCCATGGCCAGTATCGCGCCTGCTCTTGAAGATCTTCTGGTGCTATTTTCGGATCTGTCTCACTAAGGATGGGCCGGATATCGTGAAAGGGCGTGCGTGTTTGATCTCGCGATCAGGAACGGTCTGCTGGTTGATCCGGAAACGGGGCTGGAGCAGGTCGGCGATGTGGCGGGTGCAGGGTGGGCGGTCTCAGCACATTAAGCGCCCTGCATGCCGACATGCTGGAAACGGTGGTGCGTCTCCGCGCTCTGGCCGAACCACACTTTCCCGCGAGATGAGGGCGCGGCTGTGGGGAATATGATTTTCCTTTGTTCTCCGTGTTCGATATCGTCACCTTTTTTTCGGAGAGTCTGGGACCATGGCTATTAAAGATCCTGTTGTGATCGAGCATCTTAACACGCAGCTCACGAATGAGCTGACGGCGATCAACCAATATTTCCTTCATGCCCGGACGCTCCGGCACTGGGGCGTGACCCATCTGGGGAAGAAGGAATATGACGAGTCCATCGAGGAAATGCGTCACGCGGACTGGCTGATCGAGCGGATCCTGTTCCTGGGTGGTCTGCCGAATGTTCAGCGTCTGAACCCGATTCTGATTGGCCAGACGGTTCAGGAAATCCTGGAATGTGATCTGAAGCTTGAAGAGAAGGCCATTCAGGATCTGCGGGAAGGAATCGCTTACTGTGAAAGTGTCCGGGATTATGTCTCGCGTGATCTGTTGCTGAAAATCCTCGTCAACGAAGAAGAGCACGAGGACTTCCTTGACCGTCAGTTCGACCTGATCAAACAGATTGGTATCGAGCGTTACATCCAGAAGAACTCCGCTTCGGCACCTGATCAGGACTGACGCCAGCGTCAGAGCGGTATCTTCGAGCAACCCGGCATTGTCCGGGTTGTTTTTTATGCGGCGTTGAGATGTGTCTGTTCAGACTGGGCTTTCTGAAGGGCCGAGCGTAGCAGGCAGACGATGCCGGGGACGCAGTTTCCGCATTTGGCCTTGCATTTCCGGGCTGAATAGATTTCCGCCGGTCGGGATGCTCCGTTGTGGATTGCGATTTCGATGTCCTGATGGGACAGCGCGTTGCACGAGCAGACGATCATGGAGAAGCAGGCTTCCGTTCACTGGGACCGATAAAGCGAGCCTAGTTCAAATGCAAATGGCTCGCAAATGCATTTTTGATTTTTGGCGACTCAGGACGAATCCTGGCTGATCCAGCGCTGGACGACGGGGCGGATTGCGAAATTGCTCTGGATGCGGACGACGCCGGGGAGGCGGGAAAGCTCTTCCTTGTGAATACGTTCGTAATCCGCCAGATCGCGTGCGGCGACGTGGAGCAGGTAATCGGCCTCACCCGTCATGAGATAACACTCCCGGATATCGGGGCAGTCGCGGATACGGGCCTCGAATCGGCGGAGCGTTTCATCCGTCAGACGCTCAAGGGTGATCTGGACAATGACGGTGGTGAGTTTGTGGGCCGAGCGTTCGTCGATGACGGCTCGGTAGCCCCGGATGATCCCTTGTTCCTCAAGCAGGCGGACGCGTCGGAGGCAGGCCGACGGAGAGAGGCCCACACGCTGTGCCAGTTCGGCATTGCTGAGGCGTCCGTCGTGCTGGAGGATGCGCAGGATGGATTCGGTGATGCGGTCGAAGATCATGATGGCATTATCGGTCTATTTTCGCATTTTCGATCATATATTTTTTGTTGTCTGAAAGATTATGCGATCATCCGGCAGGATATTCTGATCGGGAAGGGGATAGTCTTGTCTTTCATGATGAGCGCATGTCCTGATCCTTTGTGGCCTTCCTATCGTGCCGGTGCCCGCCTGACGGTGGACCTGGACGCGATCGCTTCCAATTACCGGTATCTTCAGACGCTGGCCTCAGGCGCTTCCTGTGCTGCGGTCGTCAAGGCGGATGCCTATGGGCTGGGAATCGAGCGGGTTGCCCCGGTTCTGGAGAATGCCGGAGCCACGGATTTCTTTGTCGCGCATGTCGATGAAGGCATCAGGCTGCGGTCCGTTGTGTCGGAAAAGGCCCGGATTACGGTGCTGCATGGACCGCGCCCCGGAGCGTCTGGAGACTGCGTGCGCTATGGTCTGCGGCCTGTCCTGAACAGTCTTGAGCAGATTGCGCTGTGGCGCGACGAGGACTCGCGGACAGGCGCGCTCCCTGAAGCGGCGCTTCAGGTTGATAGCGGGATGTCACGGTTCGGTCTCTCCGACGCCGATCTTGAAACCCTGCAGGCGGAGAAGGGGCTTGTGGACGGGCTGAAGGTCGGTCTTGTCATGAGTCATCTGGCCTGCGCCGATACGCCGGATCATCCTGCCAATCAGGTCCAGAAAAGCCGGCTGTTGCAGATGTCCGCGCGGTTGCCGTCTGCGCCGCTCAGCCTGTCTGCGTCGTCAGGGATTTTCCTTGGGCCGGACTATCATCTGGATGTCGTGCGACCGGGTGCCGCACTGTATGGAATCGCGCCCAACCGGACTGGCCCCAATCCGTTGTCGCCGGTGGTCCGGCTTCAGGCCCATGTTCTTCAGATCCGTGAGATTTTGCCGGGTGAGGGCGTTGGCTACGGCCTGACCTATCAGCCTGACCGGCCGCGCCGGATTGCGACGGTGGCTGTCGGGTATGCGGATGGTTTTTCCCGGCATGGGGCCGGGCAGGGCTGTGCGTGGTTCGAGGATATCCGTCTGCCGATCCTGGGGCGGGTCTCGATGGATTCCCTGATCGTGGATATTTCAGATGTGCCGGAAGGAAAACTTGGTCCCGACATGATGGTGGATCTGATCGGGTCCAGACGCAGTGTCGATGATGTCGCGGAAGCGGCGGGAACGATCGGATATGAAGTCCTGACGTCTCTGGGACACCGTTTTCATCGGGAATATGTTGGAAATCAGGAGACCCCCTCAAAGGGCGATTGACATTCCAGCATGGAAAACAAGATAGACGAATTGAAATCGGGCTACATCATAATGATGTTGTCTGTCGTAGCAAATCGGAATTCTCATGTATCTCCGTCGTGATAGAGCTTTGACCGCCATATCCATCATGCTGGATGTCGCTTTCCATGCTGGCCGATCCGGGGTCGTGAGTGGTGCGGATATTGCCAGACGTGGTGACATGCTGCGTCGGGGGATTGAACCCGTGCTACAGGCGCTGTCCCGGGCCGGGCTGCTTTCCAGTGTCCGTGGGCCCAAGGGCGGCTATCGTCTGGGGCGGCCGCCGCGGACCATCACGCTGAACGAGATCGTCCGGACTGTCACGGAAGATCCGGAAATGCCCGGGGATGGGGTCAATCTTCTGCGGACCAAGGTTCTGGAGCCGTTCTGGCAGTCGGTGGATCATGAGGTTTCGGAAAAGATGGCGTCCGTCACGCTGGAGCATCTGCTGCAGAATGCGGAAGAGGCCGGAATGCAGCGTCCAAGCCGGGCGCCGATTTCCTTCTCCATATAACCAGTAAAAAAAGTATTTTGTAAAAACCACGAAATAGGTTTTACAGGGCTGGATATCTTACCATGATGGATCAATGTTTGATCTGCTATGGTGAATTCCATGTTTCTGATATGCCTGCGCTCTGCTGTTCAGGCGTGGGAACAGGGACGGATTCATGATGGGGCCGGTCTGAAGGTCAGGTCGGGATTCATCAGGAAGGTGAGCGCTGATGAAACGTCCTGTCCGACTTGAACCTGGCCAGAAGCTGGTTCTGACCGCCAACCGCCTGCTGGATGGTCGTACTGTCTGGTGGTGTGCGGACGGGACGTGGGATCTTCATATTGGACGTGCGGCCCTTCTGGATGCGGATGAGGCGGAAGCAGTGCTCGCGCGCGTGGTGGCAGAGGCCCAGCGTGATGGGGTGGTGGGTGTCTATGATACGGCGGTGCAGGCTGCTGTTCCGCCGGAGCCCGTCACGGTTCGTGAAAAGATCCGGGCACATGGCCCGACAGTTCATCCCGAATTTGCAGTGGAGACCGAACAGTGAGCATTCCTGTCGGCCATTACCAGTATGACCGGATTGACCGGGATTTCCTTCAGGCGCGGATTGCCGAGTTTGAGGGGCAGGTGCAGCGTCGTCTGGACGGGACGCTGAGCGAGGATGAGTTCAAGCCGCTTCGGCTGATGAACGGGCTCTATTTGCAGCTCCACGCCTATATGCTTCGGGTTGCCATTCCTTATGGGATTCTGGATAGCCGGCAACTGCGCAAGCTGGGCGAGATTGCCCGGCGGTATGACCGCGATTACGGTCATTTCACGACGCGGCAGAACATCCAGTTCAACTGGATCAGGCTTGAGGATACGCCGGCCATTCTGCGTGAGCTGGCTGAGGTGGACATGCATGCCATCCAGACCAGCGGGAACTGCATCCGCAATGTGACGGCGGATGAGTATGCGGGGGCGGCGGCGGATGAACTGGTGGACCCTCGGGTTCATGCGGAGATCCTGCGTCAGTGGTCCACGCTGCATCCCGAGTTCACGTTCCTGCCGCGCAAGTTCAAGATCGCGATTTCGGGCAGTCCGAATGACCGGGTGGCGGCGCGCTTCCATGACATTGGGATTCTGGCCCGTCCGGGTGAGGATGGGGCGCCGGTGTTCCGGATTTTCGTGGGCGGTGGTCTGGGGCGGACGCCGGTTATTGGTGAAGAGCTGTTCGACAGTGTGCGGGAAGAGCATCTTCTGGCGACGCTTGAGGCCATTCTGCGCGTCTATAATGCGCATGGACGGCGGGATAATATCTACAAGGCGCGGATCAAGATTCTGGTTCAGGCGATCGGGGTTGATGCCTATCGAGAGGCTGTTGAAGCGGAACTCGTCCAGATGGATCTGGAGCGGTATCGGCTGATGCCGGAGGCGGTTGCGGCGATCCGGTCGCGGTTTGCCGTGCCTCTGCTTGAGGCTCCGGCCGATGCGGATGCTGTTCTGGCACAGCAGCGGCGGGATGATCCGCTCTTTGATCGCTGGGTGCGGAGTAATACGCATGTTCATCGGGACCCGGGGCATATCATTGCGACCATTTCGCTGAAGCCGGCGGGTGGGATTCCGGGGGATGCGACGTCGGCGCAGATTGTGCGTCTGGCGGATCTGGCGGATGCGTATTCGTTCGGGGAAATCCGGATCACGCATTTGCAGAACGTGGTTCTGGGGCATGTGCGCAAGGACCGGCTGCGGGATCTGTGGCTCGGGCTGGCTGAAGTGGGGCTGGCGGAAGCGAATATCGGGCTGATCGGTGATATCGTGGCGTGCCCGGGGCTGGATTACTGTGCGCTGGCGAATGCGCGGTCCATTCCGATTGCGCAGAAGCTGGGGGCCCGGTTTGCTGATACGGCGCTTCAGGCCGAAATCGGGGCGCTGCGTATCAATATATCGGGCTGCATCAATGCATGCGGGCATCATCACGCCGGGCATATCGGGCTTCTGGGTGTGGACAAGCGCGGGGAAGAGTTCTTCCAGCTCACGGTTGGTGGCCGGGCCGAGAATGGCGCGGCGATCGGGACGATTCTGGGGGCGGCTCTGCCGGAAGACGAGACCGTGGATGCGATTGCGCGGCTTGTGGACTGCTATCTGGGGCGCCGGGAGAGCGGGGAGACATTCCTCGATACGCTGACACGTCTGGGGCATGAGCCTTTCAGGGAGGCGGCTTATGAAACTGTTTGAACTCGGCGAGCGGACCGCGCAGGTTCATGATGTGCTGGTGACGGTTGCGGAGCTGGCGGAGCGGGATGATGCGCGGGCGGTTCTGCTGGAGAGTGCGGATGATCCCGCGCTTGTGAAACCTTATCTGAACCGGCTGGAGCTTGTGGTGCTGCGGTTCCCGGTTTTCCGGGATGGACGCGGGTTCACGCAGGCGCGGGAGCTTCGGGAATATCTGCGGTTTTCGGGTGAGATCCGGGCGGAAGGGCATATCCTGCCGGATCAGGCGGCGTTTCTGCGTCGCTGTGGGGTGGACAGTGTGGTTCTGCCGAAGGACGGCAATGGTGATCCGGCTCTGTGGGAAAAGCAGCTCCGGCAGTTTCCGGTGGCGTATCAGCGCTCGGTTCTGCCGGAGCGGTCCGTGGGGCCGGGGCTTCGGGTGGAAGAGGCGT
>NZ_WIPH01000028.1 GCF_009547075.1 Gluconobacter aidae | reverse complement strand
GAACCTAGCTAAAATCAAGATGCGAAATGTCTTCAGGTAGGCAGGTCATGCAAAACTATTCATTCCTGAGAAGATTTAATCAATTTCCTGTTGCGTACTGCCCTCATCTCTTCTTGTTTCTTGCAGCCTTGGCAATCCGGTTCATGACATTGGGAGACCCCAATCTAGAATGGGATGAGGAGTTTTATCTCTTTGGAGGCGGCCGCCTTCTGCATGGCCATCTGCCTTATATTGACTTTTGGGACCGCAAACCGATCGGGCTTTTTTTGATCTATGCTGTCTTTCATCTCTTCGGCGCGTATCGGATTATCGCCTATCAGATCGGGGCGCTCCTGGCCTTGTGGGGCACGGCGCTGTTAGTGCGTAGTATGGCGCTGATGATTGCTCCTGCTAGCGGAGCACTGGTCGCCGCTCTCATCTATGAAATCTGGCCGTCACTCGCAAAAGGCGAAGGAGGCCAATCTCCGATTTTTTATAATCTCCTTGTCGCCGGTGCGATGTATCTAATTCTGGATCATCTCCGTGGTTTTCAGGATAATGATCGAAAATACCGCAGTAATACCGGTATTTTTGTCATGATATTATTTGGATTAGCCATTCAGATAAAATATACGGTCATATTCGAAGGGATTTTCGCTGGAATATACTTGATATATACCGAAATTAGATCCGGATATAAAATCACAGCTATTGCATTGGATTCATTTATATGGATTTTTTTCGCCCTTCTTCCGACCATTGCGGTGTTTGTTTTCTATATCCTGATCGGACATGGGCATGACTGGATATTCGCAAACATTTCCTCCGTATTTCTGCGAACCTCCGAAGGCCATCAGGTCATCTTTGGGAGACTGATCAAGATTTCACGCCTGCTGGCTCCATTTTTCATCGCCATGGGAGTGAACTTCCTGTTCTTCAGAAAAAGTTTCTCTGAAGAACAGGCACCATATGTTGCGTTTCTGGGTATGTGGGCGGCTGTAGCTTTTGGCGCATTCGTGGTCTTCGGAACCTGGTACATTCACTATATTCTCCCTCTTCTCCTGCCTTTTTCCATACAGATTGCCCCTCTTTTTTATAAAAAATTTGGCCGCAATCTGGCTTGGCTCATCGTCATCATCGGGATTGTGGCCTCGCAGTTGAGTATCCGGAAGACACTAAGACACGGCGGGAAGCGACAATTTCTGGCGCTTGAGAAAAGCGTCGATTACGGCAAATCCGGCTGCATTTTCATTTATAGTGGTCCTATAGAACTTTATGATGCTCTGCCGTATTGTCGATTGACGTCGCACCCGTTTCCATCACACTTCTCGCTTCAGAGCGAAGAGGGGGCTACCGGGATGGATCCGCTGGCGGAAATACGCGCTGTTCTTGCGCAGAAACCGGCTTATATCATCAGTCATGAGCCGGAATCTTTGCGTGAAAACCTGAATGTTCGGAAAACGCTCTACGACGCGATTTCCCGAAGTTATTTCAAGGTCTACACATGGGGATCCCAATCAGATGGAGGGAGCGTGTCTGTCTATGAGCGTAGGTGTTTAGGCCACGTTCACAAAAGACCTGATCCAGAGCCTTGTGACGGCGATATTGAGGAGACTCATGCAGGATAGGGCGGTCCTGTCATAGCGGATTGCAATGCGGTCTTTGCGTGAGGGCATGACCGGCAGGGTCCCGTGCAGCAGCGGATCAGATTTCAGGCACACCGCACGGATCTTTTGTCAGCGTGACTTAGTACAGCAGGAAGGAATGGCGTTGCAGGGCGAACTCGGCTTCATCCGGTTTCCAACTGGCCAGAATATCGGGCGCCGACATGCCCTGTGAGAGCTGTCTGCGAAGAGTGTTGCTACCAGTCAGGATGTCGAAGGTTGAACCGGATTTTTTCCATATCGGGTGCTCCGATATTTTCAGCACAGTCTGAAGCATCGTTACGCCCGTTAGGAGGGGATCGAAGGATTTCCGGTCGGTGATGGCAAGCTGGAGCCCGTGGCAGAGCTGGTCTTTTGCGACTTCAAACCCTGGGGTGAACCAGTCTTCCCTGAAGAGGCAGCCCGGCAGGCCAGCGTTGTTCAGTTCTCCCACCCAGCGGGTTGCATCAAGACCGGGAGCGCCGAGTGTGAGGAAGGGGGATGCCGTACCGCGACCGACCGAGAGGGTCGTCCCTTCGAACAGGCAGGTGCCCGGATAGGCGATGGCCGTCGTCACGTCGGGCATGTTGGGGCTTGGGGGCACCCAGACGAGATCGGTTTCATCCTGATAGAGCTTCCGGTGCCAGCCGGTCATGGGAATGACGTTCAATCGGGCGGGGCGTCCTGCCTGCTGCGGCACAGAGTGGCTGTTGAACAGCCGGGCGAGTTCGCCCACGGTCATGCCGTGTCGCAGGAGGAGCGGGACCCTCCCCACGAATGATGAAAATGCCGGGTCGAGGGTGGGGCCGCTGGCGTGCAGGCCCGTGATGGGGTTGGGTCGGTCCAGCACCATGAACGCGATGCCGCAGCGTGCGCAGGCGACGAGGGCGTCGAACATGGACCAGATATAGGTATAGAACCGGGCGCCGATATCCTGAATGTCGAAGACGAGAAGATCGATATCCGCCGATTTCAGGAGCGCATCCAGCTTTGGACCGGAGAACGTGTACATGTCGTAAACGGGGATGCCAGTGCGGGGGTCGATGCTTTTGGCTTCGGAATGGCCCGCCTGCGCTGAGCCGCGGAAGCCGTGTTCAGGGCCGAAAATGGCTTTCAGGTTTACACCCGGGGCGGCGTGTAATCGGTCTGCGATATGGCGCAGATGTCGGTCCACGCTTGTGGGATTGGCGATCAGGCCCAGTTTCCGGCCTTTGAGCGCCTGATAGCCATCGGCTTCGAGAGCGTCATAGCCGGTTCGGACTTTGGCCGGGGAAGGACATCCCGCGGGCATTCCTAAAGCGGTGGCCCATGAAGATCCGGCGCTTCCCGCGCACAGAGCCATGAAGATACGGCGTCCAATGGACGTTTTGGGGGCGTGTGTCGCGGAAGTACGGTGAGGCATGTCGTGCGGGCTCTCGGGATCTGGCTATTCGGCTTCAGCGATGGTCGTGACCAGATCATCCATGATTTTGGTCGGATGAGGCAGGTCGTCCGGGATGTCGTTTGCGAAAATGGCGATCAGGAGAGTCTGGCCGCGTGTGGTCTGAAGGTAGCCGGACAGGGAATGGGTGGCTGCGAGCGTGCCGGTTTTTGCGTGCAGGTGGTCCGCGACGGGGGTGCCGATGAAGCGGTGCGCGAGCGTTCCGTCGCGGGTCGCGAGAGGGAGGTCGTCCCGCCAGTCTGCGCCCCAGGGCTGGCGCTCGGCGAGGCGCAGAAGCTGGATGACGGTCTGGGGTGTCACGCGGTTGTAGGGGGACATTCCCGAGCCGTCGTAGAGCGAGAAGCCTGCGGCGGGCAGTCCCAGAGTGGTCAGAACCTGTTTGCGCTCAGTGAGACCGTCTTCAGTAGAGCCGTTGCCGTGAATGAGGGCCAGACGGCGCAGAAGGAGTTCGGCATGGAGGTTCTGGCTGACTTTGAGCAGATGGCGGATGTCGCTTTTCAGATCCGGGGCGGGGAGGGTGGCGAGGATGCGGGCGGCTGGCGCAGGAGTATCGGCAGCGGTTTTCGTCAGGCGGTGTCTGACCTGTATGCTCTGGACCCGGATGCCTGCTTCGCGCAGCAGGGACCTGAAGTGTCGAGCGGCCGAGAGGGCCGGATCATCGAGCCCGATTTTCAGTGTCTGGACGGGTGCGTCCGCCGGGAGTGTTCCTGTCAGAACGAGGCGGGTGTCGCCGGGCTTCTTTTCAAGGTTTAGTTCGGGCTTTCCGTCCGGGACCGTCAGGGCCTGATTGAGCAGTGTCAGTCCTTCGTCGGGTGCGGACCATTTGGACAACGGGCGGTCGCCGAGGCGTATTCCGGGCTGGACGGTCAGTTCGGCGGTGTTGTCGTTCAGCGTAAGCGCCGAGACGGCGGTGCCCCACTGGGTCGGCAGGTTGTTCCAGCTCCATCCGTCGCCCCAGCGTTCATCCGCGAAGAGCTGGTCATCCGCGATGATGGCATGGATGCGTCTGAGGCCCTTGGCGGAGACGGCGTTCGCCAGTGTTTGCAGGCAGCCGGTCTGGCAGGCCGCATTATCGGACAGGGTGGGATCGCCCGAGCCGCGCAGGATGAGGTCTGGGGCTCCGTGAGGACGAGCTGCGAGCAGGAGTGTCGTGGGATGTTCTGCTGCTTCGTGGTTCAGTTCTGCAAGCCCGGCCATTGCGGCGGCTGTTGTGAACAGTTTGGTGTTCGAGGCTGGGATGAAGCGTCCGTTGGCGTTACGGGAGAACAGGATTGTTCCGTCCTCGCTGGCAATGACGATGCCCCATCGGACGCCCTGATCCTGCGAGGGTTGCAGGATGGGAGACAGTTTCTTCGCAAGAGCGTGCGGGCCGAGCGGGGGCGGTGTCCTCTGGACGGCGCAGGCACTCAGGAGAACGGGCAGTCCGGCGGCTGTGCAGGAGAGCAGCTTGTGGAAGAGCCGGGGCAAACGCTGCGGAAGATAACTGGACATCTGATGCATGAAGGCCCTGGCTGATTGGGATTGGAAGCTGAAAAGACACGAGACTGCCTGTATCGGGTGAACAGGCAGCCTCGTGGGCAGGTCAGGGGTGGAAGGTCTGGTTCAGAACTCCATGCGGATACCGCCGCGATAGGTCCGGCCCAGCAGGTTGCTGTAGGTTTCGTCGGCCTCGAGTCCGCCTTCCGGCAGCAGGATCGGGGAGGTGTTGGCGAGGTTGGTGACGGTCAGGAAGAGCTGCATCTTGCCGATTTTTTCGACCGGCAGATTATAGGTCGCGTTCATGTCGAAGTAGAAAATGCCCGTGACGCGGTTGTTGTTGATCGTGGGATAGTTGGCGTTATAGGCCGGGCATGTTCCGGAGCACTGGATGTAGCTGTTGGAGTAGTTGCCGGCACTGATGCCACGGGCGATGGCCGTCAGGCTGTAGCGGGACGTGCTGTAGGTGGCCGAGAAGCGGTAGATCCAGCGCGGCGGGCCGGACGAGATGTCGCCCGACGTGTCGACCGTGTAGCCCATGCCTGAGTCAGAGACGTATTTCAGGTAGTTCGTAGCCTGACCGTGGATGGTGAACTTGCCGTCGGCGTCGCGCAGCAGGCGGCGGAGCGGGAAGCTGTATGAGGCGTCGATGTCGATGCCGCTTGTTTCAAGCTTGGCGAAGTTGAACGGGGAGGCGCTGATCAGCAGATCGCGCGTGCCCGTCGGGTCGGGGCGGATGGCCGAGCAGAACGTGGTGTATCCCGAGTAACATTCGTTGATGATGGACTGCGGATAGAACTGTTCGATCGCGTTCTTGATCTTGGTATGGAACCAGTCGACCGAGACGGCCAGACCGGACACATAGCGCGGCGTGATGACGGCACCGACAACTGTCGTATTGGCGGTTTCAGGGCGAAGCTTCGTATTGCCCGTCGTTGTGGCGAGGACGGTGTCTGTCTTGCCTGTGACCGGATCGAGCACGGTTGTCGTCTGTGATGTTCCGGCGTTGTAAAGTTCGTTGATATTGGGCGCGCGGATGTCATGCGACTGGGTGGCGCGGAACAGGATGTCCTTGATGGGCTGCCAGGTTCCGCCGATCTTCCAGGTCGTGACATACCCGGAGGTTGAATAGTCCGTTCCGCGGACGGCGCCATTGAAGGACAGGCCTTTGGCTAGGGGGACCGCGGTCTCGAGATAGGCTTCCTTGACGTTATAATGGCCGAATGTCGGCCGGTAATTGCCGACGGACCAGCCCGACTGGTATTCGGTCGGGACATATCCCGAGGCGCGTTCGTCACGATATTCGCCTCCCACCGCGACGTTCACGTCGCCTGCCCAGGTCGCAAACGGGATCGTGGAGAGGTTCACGCCCGAGACGATTTGCTGAAAACGCTGGTTCCGCCACGGCGAACCAAGGACGTAATCAATGGCCGAGGAGGACATGACGCCCGTTCCCAGCCAGTCGATCGGGGAACATCCATTACCGGGGTCGGTCAGGGACGAGCGGCAGACAATCTGTCCGGCCGAGTTGCGCACGGCATCGGTCGCGTTGGCGATCTTCGCCGTGTTCATGACGTTATAGATCTGCTCATGCGTATGGGTGACGCCATACTGGCCGTAGGCGCTCCATGATGCCCGCTTTCCGAACATTTCGAAATTGCCTTCGCCGCCAAACGTATAACGCTGGACGTTGCGGCGGTTGTCGGTCCGGCGATAGGGCATGTCGAGCGCGGTCGTGCCAACGGTGACGGTCGAAACATTCTGGAGGGCGTCGGCTCCCAGTGCGTCCACGAGATAAGGGTTGGTGCCCTTCAGCGAGATTGAACTGAGATACTGGGGGCCTGAGTTGTAGACGTATTCGCTCTCGTTGTACGCGCCTTCCGCATAGAGGGTCATCCAGGGGGTGACGTCGTAACTCAGGCGTCCGAAGAGATTTTTGCGGTCGCTCTGGGGTTCCAGGCCGATGTCCTTGTTGTTGTTGGCCAGGTTCTGGTCGCCACCGACGGAAACGCTGGAGGTCGAGAGGGAGCCATAATTGTAGTGGTTCACGCTGCCACCGGGACCAAAATAGATCCCGCGCAGAGAGTTGGTTACGCCGCCAGTGGACGCGTTGATGATGCCGCCGGGCATGACGTTGTTGGTGCCGGCATCGCTGACACGGAGATAGTAAGGCTGACCATTTCCGGCGACATAATCAGGATTATTGACAATACGGTCGCCGTTCACGTTCCAGCTTCGGGAGACATGGAAAATGCCGTCCTGATGGGCAATGTCGCCGCTGAGCAGGACATGTCCTTTTCCGTGGGCAAAGCCGAAGCCGCCGGCGATGGCGGCATGTTCGTTCTCTCCGTCCCCATAATCCGAGATGCCGGAATCCGCGGTGACTTTCAGGCCCGTATAGGTCTTGTCGAGCACGAAGTTCGTGACGCCCGCAACGGCGTCGGAACCGTATTGTGCGGACGCACCACCCGTCACCACGTCCACGCGTTTGACCAACTGCTGGGGGATCGTATTGATGTCGACAATGCCGGTGATGGCAGAGGGCGTAATCCGTCGGCCATCCATCAGTACGAGCGAACGGACGGCGCCAAGATTGCGAAGGTTGAGCGCATTGATGCCGGCCGTGCCGTCACTGAGGGAATAGGCGGAGTTCTGGGGCGTCTGGCTGCCGGCGAACTGCGGCATCTGGTTGACGAGATCGGCGAGGTTATTGCTTGGCGCCTGGTTCAGGATTTCCTGCTGGCTGAGGGAACTGATGGGGGTCGGAGACTTGATATGCGAGTTCGCAATATGACTGCCCGTAACGGTAATGACTTCCCGGTTGGATTCTGTCTGCTTCTGTGTCTTTTTATGACTTGCGGCAGGTTTGGAAGTCTGGGCAGATGAATGCCTGGTATCGGCAGGCTTGGCCACTGTTGCTGCGGCGTAAGCCTCCTGCGGCATGAGGAATGTTGCGCCCGACGACAGGGCTGCAAAGGACAGGAAATAAGACTTTAGGGACAGTCTGACTGTCATACCCCGATTCCCTCGATAAGCGCCGATGGGCGGTGATGTTGCGATATCGAATTAATATGCATGTCTGCTATGTGGTCGTCGATTTTGAAACTGCGCGCGCCCTATAACCCGAGGTTATGTGCGCGACATTCTATGATGTTTCAAGAGAGCAACATTTTTCAGATGCGGGGAGAATTATGCCCCGTTTCTTGGGTGGATCTGCCGTTTATGAGAGATCTGTCTCGCAGGTAAATCCAGTAGAAGTCAGTGCCGCCTGTCTGTTGAAATCCGTGTGTCAAAGAAATGCAGCGTCCACAGATAGGCATTCAGCCAGTCCTGTGTCCGCAGGAAAGCGTGACGCTCACCGGGGAAGACGTGATCTTCGAACGGAATGTTCCGTTCCACGAGCATGCGGGCCAGAAGAACGGATTGCTCGAATTCGACGTTGAAATCATCATCCCCGTGAATCAGCAGGACCGGTGATCGCCAGTGGGTGATGTCGGCGATTGGGGAGGAACGCCATTCTCTGTCCTTTTCCCGCTTCTTTGCTTCCGGGGACAGGCCGGAATGATCTGGTTCCGTCATGTCATGGACGCCGTGGAAGTCCGCACCGGCCACGAACAGGTCACTGTTGCGGGCTAGAGCCAGAGCGGTCAGATAGCCACCCCAGCTTCCGCCCCAGATACCGATCTTGTCGGGGGCCACGTCGGAGCGGCTGCGCAGGAACAGTCCGGCTGCGTGGACGTCCTTGTATTCGCTGGCGCCCGCCCGGCCGATGCCGGGAGCGGTCCGGAAGTCCGCGCCGTAGCCGGTCCCGCTGCGGTAATTGACGGCCAGCACCACATATCCGCGCGATGCCAGAAACTGGTTCATGGCGTAGGCATTGGAATAATAGCCCATCGGATTGAAGGCCGGGAGCATCTGCCGGTGTGGACCGCCATGCACGAAGACCAGCGCGGGATGCGGACCGGGTGTTCCGGCGGGCGGCAGGAACAGTTGTCCGTGAATGTCGCGGCCGTCTTCGCTGCGGAAATGGACGATCTGAGGGGTTGTGAATGTGAAGCCGTTCGGGACGGTGGGGGTTACGGGGAGGTGCCGGACAGTGTTCTGGATCACGACCGGATGGGCGGGCTGCTCTGTGCCTGTGGCCATCATGGCGATGGCCGGTCCCGCCAGTGTGAGGTCCATGACCTGTTCGGCCGGGTCGCTGAGGGCAACGGGCTGTCCGTTATGGAGGGGCTGGGACCAGGCACGCCAGTGATCCGGATCGCCGATATTGGCCGTGTAGAGCAGGCGGGTTTCATCCGCTGACAGACGGTAGGACGCGATTTCGGCGCCATCCGGCGTCAGGCAGCGGGGTGTTGCGCCAGAGCCAGAGGTGGGGGTGGTGACGCTGAGGGCGCAGAGGCGCAGCCAGCCGCTGCCTTCCCATGGGAAAAGAAGCTGTCCGTTGCGGGTCCATGTCAGGGCCATGCCTTCGGGTGCCCAGAACTGGTTTCCGGTGCCTTCCGGTGCGGTCCACAGCGTCTGTTCCGCGCCGGATGCGGTGTCATAAACCTGAAGGGACCAGAAATGTCCCTTGCCGCGCTCGGCCGTCATCAGGGGGCGATAGGCCCGGATGAAGGCGAGGGAGCGGCCGTCTGGCGAGAAGGTCGCGTCCTGATCGTACCCCAGTGCGGCGGGCAGAAACACGGGTGCGGCGCTGCTGTTTCCGGCGTTCCAGAGCGCGATCAGGCTGTGGGAGCCACGGTCGATTTCGAGCGCGAGGCGGCGGCTGTCCGAGGACCAGTGCAGGGCGGTGATCTCGCCGCGTGTGGTCATGACCACACGCGGCGTCTGGCCCGGCTGTCCGACCAGAAGCGCATCGCCGCGCATGAAAGCCAGCAGGCGTCCGTCCGGGGAAAAGACGGGGCTGTGTCCTTCTCCGGCGGAGACGGTTCGGCCATCGGGCAGGAGGACACGCACGGTTTCCTTGCCCGGGATGGCCGCGTTGCCGGCATTGGGGGCGTGGTCGTTGGGATATTCCGCATCGCCGCCTTCGACGAAGGCCAGTGTCCGCCCGTCCGGGCTGAGGGCGAGGCCCCACAGATCGGTCCCGTCATCCTGCGTATAGGCGGTGACTTTGCGGGGAGTCGCGCCTCCGTCGGAAATCAGGATGTTGCGGATGCCGTCCCGACGTTCGACCCAGGCCAGACGCGCCGTTTTGGCGGCCCCTGTCAGCTCGTTGGCATAGGGCATGGCCAGCAGGGCGCCCAGTTGGATTGTGTCCTGCGTGGGAGCCGCGTTTGCGCCGGAACAGGTGATCGCGAGCAGCGCCGAAGCGGCGAGAAGGGACAGTCGGATGGTCATGGGGCTGATGTCCCGGCTTCGGCGAGGGCGGTGAAGATTTCTTCCTCGACGCGGGTGAAGGAGGAATAGGCGCCCGGCCGCTCCTGTCCGGCGTCGGGGAAGCCGTCTGCTGCGAACAGGAAGCCATCGCCGGTTGCGGGGTCGTACCAGAAGCCCGAATGCAGCGAATACGCATCCCCGAGATGGCCGGCCAGATCGCCTGAATAGCCTTTATAGGGCCGGGTTTCGCGCCCCGAAGAATCCCGCGCTCCGGTCAGGCGCGCCATGCTCAGGCCGTAGCTGGCGATCGGGTAGGGGCAGTCGCCGTTCCTGCCGTCATACTGCCAGGTGGGTGTCTGCATCAGGTCGATGCTGTGGGCCGAAAGCAGCGTCCTGCCGTCCAGCGTGCCATGGCCGAGCATGAAGCGGGCGAGACGGGTCAGTCCTTCCATGGAAATGCGCAGGCCCCCCTGAGGGGAGAACAGCGTGCCGTTCGTGCCCGGTGTGTAGCTAGCGAGGGATGCGGCGTTCCAGCTCGGGGTCAGGGGCAGGGTGTCCGTCTCGGCGTCCCATCCTTTGGGCTGGTGGCTGTAGAGCGTGGCCAGACGGTCGGGATGGGCGAGGGACATACGATTATAGCCGCCGTCGATCCCGAGGGGGGCCAGTACATGCGTCTGCTGGTAGCGGTCGAAGCGTTCGCCGCTGACGCGCTCCATGATCGTGCCGACGAGGCCGTAGCAGAGATTGCAGTAGCTGAACCATGTGCCCGGCGCGTGTCCGTCGCCATGCGCGAAGTGATAGCCGGGGTCGCCGGGTTTGCGGGTTGCGTCGAAGAACTCGCTGATCCTGTGGTCCGGCGGGAGCGTATAGCCATCGGCGTCGCGGATGCTGGAAGTGTGGTTGAGCAGCATCCGCACCGTGATGGGTGTCTGGGGGAAGTCCGGGTTGCGGAGCCGGAAGCCCAGATAGTCCGAGGCATCGTGATCGAGGTCGATCTTGCCCTGTTCAACCAGTTCCATCAGCCCGATGGTCGTGACGACTTTTGAAATCGAGGCGATGCGAAAGAGCGTCTGCGGTCCGACGGGGATTGTTCCGTTGGGGGTGCGTCGCGCAAATCCGCCGTAATAGCTGTAGGCGACGTGACCGTGCCGCAGACGGACGGCGGCGATGGCGCCCAGCGGGCGGACTTCGCCCTGTGTCAGGATGCGATCCAGTGCGTGGGTGGTTTCAGTGGCGGACTGGGTGTGTGTCTGGGCGTGTGCTGCGGATGACAGGACGGCGATGGCGGCGAGTGTGAGGCGCCTGACGGTCATGGCTGGGCCTCAGGCCGCAGCATGATGCGTCGGACCGCGGCGGCATCGACGCTGTGGGTGCTGAAGGACAGCGGCTGCATGGCGCCGCGCAGCCAGACGGGCAGGAAATCGGCGTAATGCGGCGATTTCGGATCGGCTGACTGTCCGGGGAAGTTGAGATACAGCGAGCGATCCCAGTGGCCGACGTCACACACCATCAGATAGCTGGCGCCTCCGGTGGCGGCATAGGCACTCGCACCGCCTTTCTGGGGACTGTACCAGCGGGCCATGACGGTATAGGGGTCGCCGCCGCTCTGGGCCGAAGGGCCGCCGACCGTGGAGAAAGCCGCCGCGATGGCCGGGACGGAAGCGAGCGGATGACGCAGCGTGATGGTGTGGAGCGCCCCCCAGCGCCATGCGGCAGGAAGGGGACCGAGCCGTTCCCGCAACTCCTGAACGGCTTCCCGGAACTGTTCGACGAGCATCCTGTTCCGCGCGCCTACCGGGTCTGCGCCAAAGCGGGCATCGGGGTACTGGAACAGGGAGAGCTGAACCGTGGCGTTCACCGGCCCCGGCAGCAGGTCGTGAAGGGTGGCTGGGATGATGAGCGCGTGCAGGGCGCGTTCGAGGCGGGTCCACCAGACTTCATACAGCGCGGCAGCGGCACTTGAAGCATCCACGCGGCCGTTCCACGCTTTGAGCAATGCGGCCTCTGCGGCGAGATCGGGCGGGACGTCGGGCAGGAGCCGGACCATTTGCAGGGCCAGCACGGAGAATGTGTCGTGTTGCAGGGCCACGCTGTCGGCAAGGGTCGCATGTGGTGTTGCGTCCAGCATCTGGGCCACGCGCTCGTGTCGGAAGCCGTCACGCCATTCGAAACTGACGCGCCGTTCCTCCACCGGATAGCCGGGGGGCAGGTTCATTTCATTCGACGTTCCGAACCAGCCGCGTGCGGGGTTGAAGCTGCTGGGCAGGGCTTCGAGCGGCTGAAGTCCCTGCCAGTCATATCGTCCGTCTCCCGGTGCGGGCATCAGCCCGTCATGTCCAGGCGCGCGACGCGGCAGACCGCCTGCGGCCTGCCAGCCGATATTGCCGCTGGTGTCGGCATAGGTGAAGTTGGTTGGACTGGTATGAACGCGCAGGGCTTCGCGGAAGCTGGTCCAGTCATGGGCCAGATTGATCCCGATATTGGCCAGAAGCCCGTTCGCACCGGGGGCGAGCCAGGTGGCGGAGACCGCCGTGGCGCGGTTGCGGGCCGGATCGCGCGAGACGACCGGCCCATGCACGGAATAGAACAGGCTCACCACCCGCTCGGCCTCGCCACGGACCGCGATCCGCGTCTCGACCTGTTCCATGCGTTTCCAGCCGCCCTGATGGGCATAAAGCAGCGGATCGGCGGGGTCGGTGCGCAGAATGAACAGGTCTTCCTGATCGATATGGAAATTGGTCCTGCCGAAGGCGATCGTCGCGTTATGGCCCTGCATGACGCCGGGCATGCCAGCACCACCGCCGCCAATCACATCCAGCCCCGGCGCCGTCAGATGGATGACGTGACGCGGACCGGGCACGCCGAAGGACAGATGCGGGTCGTTGGCCAGAATGGGGCGGCCAGTGGCGGTACGGGAGGGGGCGATGACCCATGAATTGCTGCCCTCGTTCCGTCGCCGTACCTCGTCATCGGCTGTCGCATGCAGGTCGTGGCGGGGCAGAGGGGCCTGAAGCACGCCGAACAGGCCGAGATCGGCTTCGCTGATGGCGGCTGTGTCCAGACCGTCCGGCACCCGCAGATCATGGACGGGTTCCAGCGGTGTGATGAGCGCGTCGTAAGCGAGCGCTCCGCGTGCCGCCAGTCGGGCGCGGCGGATTTCGGTCTGGGTGTTGCCTGTGACTTCGGCGCGGACGCGGATCAGGTCCAGCACATCCCAGTGCAGGGGTGTGGTGGCGAAAATGCCGAATTCCGGGGGCAGGAGCGAGGGCGTTGCAGTGACTTCGGCGATACGCGCGTTGATCCCGGCGACATAGGCGCGTGCGCAGTCCTGCGTCAGTTGAGGAAAGGCCGCGAGTTCGCGCTCGGCGTCGCCGCGGAACAGCACCAGTCGGTTGGCCGTGTCGGACGGGACGAAGGCCGGGCCAAAGACTTCCGCCAGTCGTCCCAGAGACTGACGATGGCCGAAATCCAGCTCCCACAGCCTGTCCCGTGCGACCAGATAGCCGTCGGCAAAGAAGGCGTCGGGGATGGTCTGCGCGCGGACATGGGGGACGCCCCAGCGGTCTTCGAGAATCTCGACCGGCTGGCTCAGCCCCGGCAGGCTCTGAAGAGGGAAGGCGGCGCGTGCGCTGCGTCCCGGCATGGACAGGATGGCGGCGACGCCGCCAAGAAGAACCGTGCGACGGGTGGCCTGCATAAGAACCTGTTCCTTTCTCAACTGACGGCGCGGGTGTCGAACCCGGCCACGATCTCTTTCAGTCTCAGGCCCGAGCCGACCGAAAGTGTGAAGCCAAGGGCACCATGCCCCACATTGAGCAGAAGATTGTCATACCGGGTGCGGGCGATGATCGGGACGCCGGTCGGGGTGGCGGGCCGCAGCCCGGCCCAGGGCGTATCGTCGCCCTGACCCAGTGCGCCCGGAAGGGTTTCCGCCACGAGGGCGCGCAGTTCTCCAAGGCGTCTGGGGGGCAGATGGGTGTTTTCCGAACCGATATCGACCATTGCGGCGACCCGCAGGCGGTCGCCTAATCCGGCATAGACCACGCGGTTATCGTAATCCGTCACGCTGACCGAAGGCACCAGGCCGGGGCGCGGGCGCGTGGTCAGGCTGTAGCCTTTCAGGCCGTAGAGCGGCAGATTGAGCCCAAGCGGGCGTGCCAGTTTCCGGGAGCCGATCCCGGCTGCGAGGACGACGAGGTCGGTTTCGAACGGCTTGCCATCCAGCTGGACTTCGCACCGGTTTTTCGGTCCTGTTGTGAGCGTGGCGTCGCCCTGTATGAGACGGAAGTTCGGTGAAGCGGCGAGGGTTTCGCGCAGGGTCTTGCAGAACAGGAAGCAGTCCCCGACTTCGTCTTCGGGCGAGAAGATGCCGCCTGCGATCTGCTCGCGCAGGCCCGCGAAGGCCGGTTCGACGTCCGCGCATTCGGAAGGGGAAAGCGCGCGCTGACATTCCGGGTCGCTGATCGATTTCGCGGCTTTGCGGAAGGTGGCGGCGTTGCGGTACAGGACGAGCTTTCCCGGTCGGCGCCACAGGAAGTTGTTTAAGCCTTCCTCGCGATATTTCTGAAGCTCTTCCTGTCCGCTGAGGGCCAGATCGAGCAGCACCGCGGCATTGCGGCGGTTTGTCCGCCGGTTGCAGGCGCACAGGAAGGCCAGCAGCCAGCGCCACTGATGTGGATCGGCTTTCAGCCGCAGTGAAATCGGGGAGTTCGGGCGGAACAGCCAGCCCAGGGCGTTCTGCACGATCCCGGCATCGGCCAGAGGGCTGACATAGCGGTAGCTGAGTTGGCCGCCATTTGCGAAGCTCGCTTCCCGTCCAACGTCGTCGCGGCGTTCGATCAGGGTGACTTCATGTCCGTCCCGAATGAGGGCGTAGGCGGATGTCAGGCCAATGACTCCTCCGCCGATGATGGTGATGGTCCGTTTGCCGGCCATAAGAGTCCCGAGCGTCCAGAGGCTGGGCACAGGAAAACTGCGCTTTCCTGCACCGGTATCGGAAACAAAACCTACATTTCCCAAACGGATCGGCCTAATGCAAAGAGGCCATCTTCCCATAACCTGCGGTTAACACGCAGCTTTTCTGTTAAAATGACATGCAGGGCGAAGAAATGCCTCTCGTCCATTCCCGCAAACAGGGAGCGATGCGACCGGTCCAAACCCGACGGGTCGTGGAAAACCGGGCTCAGGGTGCTACGGCGTCACTGGCCCGCAGGGTATTCCGCTGACTGCATGCAACGCGGTATCAGGCACCGCATCGCCCGCTGCCGTCGGCTCGCCGTTTGCTACGATGGAACTGTCGGCTCAACTCGGGGGCTGGGCCTGCATGACGAAGTGTAGCTCTCCGCCCGCAAGAACGTCCTGCTGATGCAGGAACGGAATAATGAGAGGGCGGCCGTTAAGTGTCATCTGACCCACATACGGATGTGCATCATCCAGATTGTCGGCTGTGACCGTGAAGTCATGTCCGTTGCCCAGATGCATGGTGGCGCGGGAGACGAAAGGCCGGCCGATCGCATATTCCTGACTGGCCGGGGCGACAGGATAGAAACCCATGGCCGTGAACAGATACCATGCCGACATCTGGCCCAGATCGTCATTGCCTGCCAGACCGTCGGGGCGCAGGGCGTATTGCGTCTGCATGATCTGTGTCAGGCGCTGCTGCGTTTTCCACGGGGCACCTGCATAATCATACAGATAGGCGACATGATGGTCGGGTTCGTTGCCATGCGCGTACCAGCCGATCAGACCGCTGATATCCTCGACATTCTTGAAAATCGCGGGATCGACCTTCGTGTCGAACAGTTCGTCGATCCGTGACGTGAATTTTTCGCGCCCGCCCATGACCTTGATCAGGCCCGGAATATTCTGCGGCACATACCACGAATACTGCCAGGCATTGCCCTCGGTATAGTCGCTTCCATAAGCGGCCGCGGCGGGGGTGAAGGGCGTGTGGAACGCGCCTGAGGAGGTGCGGGCGCGCATGAAGCGCGTTTCGGGGTCCCAGACTTTCCGCCAGTTGTCGGAGCGTTTTTCGAACGTGCGCGCCACGTCGGTTTTGCCCATCGCGCGCGCCATGCGGGCCAGTGCCCAGTCGTCATAGGCGTATTCCAGTGTCTTGGAGGCGCCCTCGGACTCCTTGTCGATCGGGACGTAGCCGATTTTCATGTAGTCGGTCAGGTCGCCGTAAGGTCCGTAGGTCGCGCTGCGGATCATCCCCTTGAGGGCGGCCTCGGCATCGAAGCCGCGCACGCCCGCCAGATACGCATCCGCAATGACCGGTACGGCGTGATAGCCGATCATGCACCAGGTCTCGAGACCCTGATACGCCCAGACCGGCAGAAGGCCGAACGGGCTGGTCTGCTGGGATGCGATGAGCGAGCGGATGAAATGCGAACTCATATCAGGGCGCAGGATGGCCAGAAGCGGCTGCTGCGCGCGGTAAACGTCCCACATCGACCATGTGGAGTAGAACTCGAACCCGTCCGCCCGGTGGCGTTGATAGTCAGGGCCGGTGAAGTCGCCGTTGGCATCCATGCTGAGCGTGGGGGCCAGCATGACGTGATAGAGCGCGGTATAGAACTGCGTCCGCTGCTCCGCATTGCCCTGCATGTCGATGACTGACAGGGCCTTGTTCCATGCGCCCAGAGCCTTGTTGCGCTGCGCATTGAAATCCCAGCCCTCTCCCTCGCTGTCGAGATTGGCGACGGCGTTTTCCTCGCTGACCGGGGATATGGATGTTTTGACCAAAAGCGGCTCTTTCAGGCGTCCGAAATCGAACACGCCTTCCAGTTCGCGGCCATTCTGCGCCTCATGATCGACAGGATGGTTCCCGGGGCCGCTGAAGCCGCGATAGGCCACTTTCGTTTCGCGGTTATACAGTGTGCGTTCCGTCATGGGTTTTGAAAAACGCATGGCAAAACACAGAGTCCGCCCCGGTGCCCAGCCCCGTGTCGTCCGGCAGCCCGAGACCGTGCCATCGGCGGCAACATGCAGGCGCGCCCACAGAATCTTGCCCGGATAGTCGTAGATGCTGGGGCGCAGGTCCAGCAGCAGATGGGCAGGTTTGCCTCTGGGGAATGTATAGCGGTGCCAGCCAACGCGGCGGGAGGCGCTCAGTTCGGCGCGGATTTTATAGTCGTCGAGCGTGACGGCGTAATAGCCCGGAGTTTCCACTTCCGTAGCGTGGCGGAAGCGGGAGCGGTATCCGCTTTCCGGCACGGCGGCGTCGCCGGGCTCCAGACGCACGTCGCCCGCAATCGGCATCACCAGAACGTCGCCGAGATCGGAATGGCCCGCGCCCGAGAAATGGGTGTGCGAGAAGCCCAGAATCGTCGGGTCGTCATACTGATAGCCCGCCGCCCAGGCATAGGCGTGATGGAAATCCGTCATCGCGGTATCGGGGGAGAGCTGGATCATTCCGAACGGCACGGTGGCGCCCGGATAGGTATGTCCGGCTCCTCCGGTTCCGATACGTGGATCTACCGCCGAGGCGGGAGAACCGTCCGGCTCTGGGGGCGGCTGCGGTGTGGTCTGGGCATGGACGGGCAGGAAAGCCGTTCCGGACAGGAGTGTTGCGGCCAGAAGGCTTCGGGCGAGCGTGGAAAGCGACATAAGGGCTTGGGGCTCCGGGAAATGAAACTCTCAGGGTGACGGGGGCTGCGCGTGGCCCAGCAGTTCAAACTCTCCGGCCTCGGCCGAAGCGGGCTGGAGAATATGCCAGCGATACAGTCTGTGAGGCGTGCCTGAGGGCAGCAGGAACGGGCGTGTCTGGTGTTTCCAGGGGAATGTTTCGTTCTCGCGATGGTCGATTTTCCGCCAGGTCTTTCCGTCATCCGAAGCCAGTACGTCCCATGCGGACGGAGCATGGCCAGGCGTGTCGGTGGAGGTGAGCGTATAGGCCAGCGCGGAGGTTCCTGCGGGGAGTGTGACGGTGACGTCCGTGGTTCCGATGGAGGCGGAAGTCAGGGCATCGTTGTCGAACAGTGCCTCCGGTCCGGTATGGGCCGCCCCGGCGACATCGGCCAGATCGACGGCGGGGTCGGGGCTGTGCCCGGCCGGAGTCAGTGAGGGCAGAGACGCTTCTGGCGCGGTTCCCCAGTGCGACGGATGCGGCCCCATGCGAAACAGCAGGTCCCCTCCGTCCGCGATGTCGTCATGGCCCAGCCACCAGCGCGTGAGCGGTTTGCCGTTCAGGCTGACGGACTGGATGAAGCGGTTGCGGTCGCTGATACCGGGCGCACGGATCGTCAGGACGTGTCCTTTGCCGAGCGTCAGGCGCATGGTTTCGAAGCGCGGCGCGCCGATGGCATAAGTCGGCGTGCCCATACGCAGGGGATAAAATCCTGCCGCGCTGAAAACCCACCAGGCCGACATTTCGCCATTATCCTCATCGCCCGGATAGCCTTGCCCGATCGCCGTGCCGCGATACAGCCGGTTCATGACGTCGCGGATTTTGTCCTGCGCCTGCCATGGCTGCCCGGCATCGTCATACATGTAGAGGATATGATGTGCGGGCTGGTTGCTGTGGCTGTACTGGCCCATGCGGATGTCGTGCATTTCGCGCATTTCGTGGATTACGCCGCCATAGGCTCCCGTGTGATAGATGCCGGGTGTTGCGAAATAGGCGTCCAGCTTGCGCGCCAGTCCGTCGCGTCCGCCGTAGAGACTGGCCAGTCCCTGCCCGTCCTGAACGGGGTCGAAAGCCATGGTCCAGGCGTTTGTCTCGGTATAGTCCCCACCCCAGGCGAGCGGATCGAACTGTTCTTTCGTGACTCTCCACTGTCCGTCCGGGCGGCGGCCGACGAAAAACCCGACATCCCGGTCGAACAGATGGACGTAGTTCAAAGCCCGGTTGTGCAGATACCAGCTTTCCGCCGCGTAATCGGCTTTTGTCGCATCGGGCGTGGAAGCGGACAGGGAGGCGGCCATTTCACCCAGAGCAAAATCATTGAGCGTTGCGGCATTGGACCATGACAGGGCTTCGTCCGTATCGGTGTCGGTATAGCCTCTGAACATGGAGCGGTTGAGGCCCTTGCGGCCCACGCCCGGATTGTCGGGCATGACGGTCGCATCCTTCAGGCCCGCGCGATAAAACGCCGTGACATCGAAGTTGCGGACATGTTTGGCGTAGGCGTCCGCGAAGGCGACATCCGCGCTTGTTCCGGTCATGAGATCGGCATAGCCGGGCGAGGACCAGCGCGCGATCCAGCCGCCTTCGCGGTATTGCTGGACGAAGCCGTCGATCAACTGGCCGTCTTCCTCGGGCGTCAGCAGCGCATAGGCGGGCCATGCCGTGCGGTATGTGTCCCAGAAGCCGTTATTGACGTAGAGCGGGCCGTCCAGAACGGGAACGCCCGTCTGCGTCGGGCCGTCGGGATGCTGTCTCGGCTGGAACGGGCTGGCATGTCGCAGATGCGGTGCTTCCATTGTGCCGACATTTTCAGCCGCGTTGTTGGGATAGAGATAGAGGCGGTAGAGGTTGCCGTAGAGCGTGCGCTGCTCATCCGGAGGTGCGCCGGGGATCTGGACACGGTCCAGCCTGCTGTTCCAGGCGGCTTTCGCGGCCTGTGCGACCGTTTCCAGTGTGGCGCCGGGCGGCAGTTCGAGCGCGAGATTGTGCCGCGCCTGATCGAGACTGATGAGCGAGGTTGCGACCCGGATCGTGATCGTCGGGTCGGCTGTGGTGTCGAACGCCGCCCAGGCTTGCACGTCGTCGCGTTTCTGACCGCTCAGCCGGCCTTGTGTGATAGCGGAACGGTCGAATTCAAGATGGACATACATCCGGCTCTCGCCTGTGGAGAGCTGGCTGGCGACGTCCGTGTACCCGTCGGCGCTGCGTCCGTCCGGAGCGATTTTCAGGCGGCCCTGATTGGTAATGTTGTCGAAGACGACCTGCCCATGAACTGTCCCCACGGGATAGCGGAAGCGCAGGATGGCGGCATGATCGGTCGGGGCCATCTCGGCCACAATCCCGTTGTCCAGCGTCACGGCATAACGGTAGGGCAGGGCGGTTTCATGCTTGTGGGTGAAGCCGATAGCGCGCGCCGTCCGGTCTGCGGAGGGAGCGTCGGGTCCGGGCGCGGGCATGATCTGGAAGGTATTGCGATCGCCCATCCACGGGCTGGGTTCGTGGCTGAGGGATAGCGCTTCGAGGCGCGGATGGTTATCGGGGCCGTTGCGTTCCTGATACTGGTAAAGCCAGTTGGAATCGCCGCGCGTCACGGGTGTCCAGAAGTTGAAGCCGTGCGGAACAGCGACGGCAGGGAAATTGTTACCTCGTGAATAGCGCCCGTTCGCATTGCTTCCGCGCCGTGTGTCCACAAGATCGGCCGGTGTCAGATCGTTCGGATCGGGGGCATCCGCGATGGAGACCCCATCGAGATAGACGCGGCGGGACGTGCCTTTTGACGCGATGGATGTGAGTTCAACAGCCGCGACGGTGCGCCCGGCGGCGATCGTGCCGAGAGGAACATCAACCCGAGTCCACTGATTGGGATAGAGCGCCCGCCCTGCCCCCTGACCCTGCGCCGTCAGGCCCGCTCCCGACAGGTCGCGGGCGCCGAGCGTGGAGGCACGGGTTCCGTCCGTGAACAGGAGGTCCAGACTGGTATAGGTCGCCTCATCCGTCAGGGACAGCGGATCGGCGACCGGGAAAATCGCGTAGGTGAGGTGGGAGCGGCGGCCGATGGAGAGGCCGCGACCGGGTTTCGCGATGATCGTGCGAACAGAGGCCGCCGTTGCATCAAGGCGGAGCGTCTTTGTTCCGATCAGGCCGCTGCCGGCGCGTGCCGTGATGACCTCGCTCTTTGTGGGGCCGTCGGAACTGGAGAGTGTCCAGCCCGCTCCTGAACCCGTCTGGAGCGCGGGGAGCGCGGGTTGGTCCGAAAGGCTTGAGGGGGCGGGGGCTGAAAAGGCTTGCGGCACCCCCATGGCGATCGTCGCCATGAGGAATGTCGCGCGCGAAGGAGATCGCCTGATTGTATTCTGCATCACGTTTTACAGTTTTGCCGTAACTCCGAAGCGGAAGGCCCGCCCAAGAACACCATTCTGGGCCCAGGACGAATTGTAAAGGTAGGAACCGTAGGTGCCGAAGTCATACGGGGCCTTGAAACCGGCCAGATTGTAGATGTTGACGTAGCCTGCCCACTGTTTGTTGAACTGGTAGTTCACAGTCATGTCGATGTCCCAGAAGTGACGGACATTGCACTGGGACGGATAGAAGCTGCTGACGTCCTGATAGAGCGCGTATTTGCAGTTTCCGGCCGTGCCTGGACCGTCGTTGTCTTCCGCCGTGCCGTGATAGCCGCTGGTGTAATAAACCGTGAACGTCGTCGAGAGCTTGTTCCACGTGAAGGTATTCTGCCAGTTGGCGCGCCAGCGCGGCGTACCCGATGCCGAGGTCGTATTCCACGGGCCTTCGGTTCCGGCAAAGCGCTCCACGCCCACGCCCGGAATGGTCTGGTTGAAGCGATGGACCCATGTGGCGTGGCCGTTGCTGTACCAGTTGATCATCTTCAGCGGACCGGGCAGGCGATGGCTGATCGAAAGATTCAGATCCACGCCGTCGGTCATCATGCTGTCGGCATTGATATAGGACGATTCAATGATGCCGGCGCGGCGTGGTGCGTCAGGATGCAGCGGATCCGCAACGTCGGGAATTACTGTATCGCCGTCGATCGAGACCGTCTTGTTGGTATTCAGCGCCTCGTAAGCCGAAGCTACCGTCGCTGCCGGGATCGGGTTGGAGACAATGACGTTCTTTTCGCGGATGTACCAGTATTCCGCGCTGAACGTCATCCACGGGACGGGATGGAAAACCGGGCCGCCCGTGAAGGTATTGTTCGTCATGGGCTTGAGGTTCGGATTCCCCACGCTTTCGCCACCCAGGCTGTAGGCCTGCGCGTAGTCATCCTTGGTCCCATTGGCGTTGAGGTGCTGGTTGATCCAGGTCAGGTTCGACGGGCCATAAGATGTATAGCCAATCGTGGTGCCGTTTGTTTCGTAGAAGCTCGGGACCTGGAAGCCCTGCGACCATGTTCCACGAAGCATGAACTCCTTGGTGGGCTTGAAGGTGACGCCGATCTTCGGGGAGAAGTGACTGAAGCCTGTGGAGTAGGAGTCGTAACGTCCCTGGAAATCGGCGTTCAGCATTTTCACGATCGGCGCATTCAGCTCGAAATATCCGGAATAGACATAACGATGGCCGATCGCGCTGAACGGATTGATGCTTTCATACTGGTTGTTGACGTCGCTGGGATCGATCGGGTTGGCATTCGGAGCGTTGAAGCCTTCGTAACGGACATTGGTTCCAACGGCGAGGTTCAGCATGCCGCCTGGTAGCCGTACCAGTCCCTTGGTGACAGAAGCCTGCCAGGAATATTCTTCTGTCTTGGAGTGGACGATTTCCGTCGGCGCGATGGCGCGCTTTGCCGCGGTGGAGTTTGCGGCCTGATCAACGAAGTTATACGTGCCGTTCTCGATCGCATAATCAAGATCGGCAATATTGATATTGTTGTCATATCTGGTGGAAAGATCGGTATTCATGCCGACAAAACTGGAATCATAGTTCCAGTCCCCGCCCCAGTTGGAAGGCTCCCACCCGGTCAGATGCATGGAGCCGCGATAGTTCTGCGAGAACTGGGTTTCGGCCGTGGGATCTATGAAACGACCGTAAATCTGTGCGCTTTCGCCCAGAGCAGCATAAGGATCATTGGGGTTCAGTGAACCGTTCGGCAGGTAGGCAGGAGCAAGCACGCCTTCGCTCGTTCCAAGCTGGGACTGCGTGTTGGCGTAGAACGCGCTCGGAGTACCCGTATAATAGGACAGGTTCTGTGAGTAGGTGAACATGCTCACCAGCTTCGCGCGCGGACCGAGCTTGACCGTAAGATGGGCGGTTGCTTCCACGCGGCGGTCATAAGGTGAGATGACGCCGTATTTCGAGACTTTGTCCTGTTGGCACAGACTACTCACCGAACCCGCCGGAGTGCCGGCAACGTATCCGGAATGAGCCCCTGACAGTCCATTGCACCCGGAGGTGGAATTCAGTAACTGATAGCCGCTGAGCGCTTTGCCGTTGCTATCGACAGCCTGCGCCACGGCGCCTGTGGTCTGCGTGACGGCATTGGTAAATGTTCCATCGGAACCCAGCAGGTTGCCATCAGCGTTTCCGCCGCCAATGCCCGTGAGGTTGCTCGTATTGTATGGATAGCCGAGCTGGCTGTTGGTGATCATGTCATCGGACTGGTATTCCGAGTTGACGTAGAAGTTGTAGCCATCCTTATCCAGGTCGCCCACGCCATAATTCGCGTAGAGCCGCTGATGGCCGCCATAGCCGCCCTGATTGAGTCCGCCTTCGGCGTTGCCTTCGAAGCCCTTGATCTGTTCGCGTGTGATCATGTTGATAACGCCGGCCACGGCGTCAGCGCCGTAGAGTGCGGAGCCGCCATCCTGCTGTACGTCGATGGTCTGGACAAGAGACGCGGGCATCCAGTTCGTATCGACGAAGTTGCGCGCGCCATCGTCGCCTGCGGGATAGTAAGACAGGCGCATGCCGTCCATCATTACGAGCGTTGCGGATGTCTGAAGGCCACGAAGGGAAGGGGCGGATGCGCCGCCCGCGAAGGCGCCGTTCGCGGAGAAGGCGTTGGTCAGGTTGCCCGAACCGTTGGATGACAGAAGCTGGAGGGCATCGGTCACGGTTTTGATGCCACGTTGCTGGAGCTGTTTGGCCGTGATCTGTTCGATCGGAGACGCGCTGCTCAGGTTTTTGTCGTGGAACAGCGTGCCCGTGACGACGACGCTCTCGGCATGCGTCGAATTTATGCCGGTGCTGACAGCATTTTTCACAGTCGCCCTGCGCGATGCCGCAGTGGACGACGTCTTGCCCGTTACAGAGCGGTTGAGAGCCTTGTTCTGCTTGGTGCTGTCAACGCTGTCCTGCGCGGTATTGACAGCCTGGGCCTGTGCCGAGCCGGCGGAGACCGCGGCAGCGGCGCCGGTCAACGCGGAAAAGGCGAAAAGCACGATGTTCCGACGTGAGGCGGACCTGATGTTCATGAAAAAACAATCCTCAAGCTAGGCAGGAAACTGGGGATTAGTCACGAGAAAGAACCGTTCCGGTAAAACAACGGACTACGTCTGATAGCTTGACTTTATTGTTACAAAAACTGTTAATCCTTACAAAAAATCATCAAAAATAAAATTTATGGGATGTGTTGCATAAAAACATACATTTCTTTACTGTAACATTATATGTGCTGCCTGCCTGTACGGACGTCCTTTCTTCCTGAAACGGGGAAAGCGCTTCATTGTGGGAGGTCAGGTTTTGAACCCGGCGGATCGAGGCTTTCCGGCTTTTTGATCATGACGTTTACATAATGGATATGGCCGTCATCCTTCATGGAGATTGGCTGGCTCGGCGCGACGTGTTCATCGTCGACCCGCATGAAGAGATCTCCCCGGCAGATATGGTCGGGGTTTTCTATCAGGATGTGATATTCTGACGTTCTCCAGTGCAGGCGTACTTCATACGAAGGCCATGCCGAGGGAATGCACGGGTTTATCAATAACCTGCTTTCTTCAACCTGCACGCCAAGCAGTGTCTCGATTCCGATGCGCTGCATCCACCCGGCCGATCCCGTGTACCAGGACCATCCACCCCGCCCGACATGCGGACTGGAAGAGTAAACATCCGCAACAACCGCATAGGGTTCGACCTTGTAACGGTCTGCCGCCTTCTGATCGCGGGAATGGTGAATCGGATTGAGCGTCGAGAACATCTCATGCGCCGCATCGCCTTCTCCGAGCAGAGCCGTCGCCATGACTGTCCAGAGAGCCGCGTGCGTGTACTGGCCGCCGTTTTCCCGAATGCCCGGCGGATAGCCCCGGATATAGCCCGGATCTGGTTCCGAGGTATTGAAGGGGGGCGTCAGGACCATGATGATCTCCTGCTTCAGATCAACAAGCTGTTCCTGAACGGCCTGCATGGCCTGTCGCGCGCGCTCGGGAGAGCCCGCTGCTGAAATCACGGCCCATGACTGGGCAATGGCATCGATGCGCCCCTCACTGTTGGCGTGACTGCCCAGAGGGCTTCCGTCATCGAAATAGGCCCGCAGATACCACGCACCATCCCACGCGGCTTCCAGAGCGGTTTCAAGCTCCGTCATGACACGGGTCCATTTCTCGACGTGTTCGGTGTCCTGTCGTGCCCGGGCAAGTGGAAGGAACGCCGACAGCGCTGCATGGGTGAACCATCCCAGCCAGACACTTTCTCCTTTTCCGGCTTCGCCAACACGGTTCATGCCGTCATTCCAGTCGCCGGTTCCCATCAGCGGAAGACCGTGCGCCCCTCTCCGCAGGCTGTGATCGAGTGCAAGGATGCAGTGCGTGTAAAGAGAGGCCGTATTGTCCGTAATTTCCGGCTGGAGAAAGCGCTCATGCTCCCCATCCGCCAGGACTGGCGCGCTGAGGAAAGGTATTTCCTCATCCAGCACCGTCGTATCCCCACTGACACGGACATACTGCGCGACGGTATAGGCGAGCCAGGCACAGTCATCCGAAATCCTCGTGCGAACACCGTTGCCCTTCTGGGGGAGCCACCAGTGTTGCACGTCTCCTTCGGGAAACTGCCGGGAGGCTGCCCGGAGCAGATGCTCCCGGACCAGCTGGGGAGCGGCCAGAACGAGAGACATTCCGTCCTGAAGCTGATCCCGGAATCCATAGGCGCCGCTGGCCTGATAGAAACCCGCCCGGGCCCAGATACGGCTGGACAGGGACTGATACAGCAGCCAGCCATTGAGCATGATATCCATGGCGCGGTCCGGCGTCTGAACCTGAACGGTTTTCGTGACCGTTTCCCATCTGCGATGGACCGCCTCCAGAATGGCGTCGAGATCTGCCGTTCTGTACTGCCGGACAAGCTGCTGGGCATGTTCGGTATTCCGCCCCTGACCCAGCAGGAAGAGGATCTCGGTGCTTTCGCCGGGGTCGAGCGTGACGACAGTCTGCAATGCGGCGCAAGGATCAATGCCGGCCCCGATAACGCCCTCAAGCGGGCCACCCCGGACAATGGCTCCGGGTGCGGAAAGGGTACCGTTCGGACCAATGAACGTGCGCCGGTCATCCGTGCAGGACGTCTGCTGACCTGCCAGATCCGCAAAGGCGACCCGCTCTCCAAATGTCTCGCCCCATCTGTTCCTGACGAACAGCGCGCTGGATTCCGGGTCCTGCTCCGTGAAAACAAAGGGTGATGTCGTGCCGCGGGACTGTCCGAGCACCCATTCGGTATAGGTCGTGATGCGCAGGGTCCGGGGACGTGATGAGGTATTGGTCAGTTTCAGTCTGGAAATCCTGACGGGATCTTCAGGTGGCACATAGTGCAGCAGGGTCGCGGCAATCTCGTTGGCGTTGCGCTCGAACCGGCTGTATCCGCGCCCGTGCCGGCAGACATAAACGGCATTGTCGTCCGGGCACACGGCCGCCACCGGGGACCAGAACTGCCTGCTTTCCTCATCACACAGGTAGAATGCCTCTCCGGTCGGGTTGACGACCGGATCATTGGACCAGGGGGTCAGCTGGTTCTCCTTGCTGTTTTCGGACCAGGTATAACCGCTGCCTTCCGCAGAGACCTGAAAGCCGAAATGGGGACTGGAAACGACATTGACCCAAGGCGCGGGGGTGCGGGCCCTCCCACGGATGATGACGGCATATTCCTGGCCGTCAGATGTAAAGCCGCCATATCCGTTCGCCAGTTCCAGCGCGGGCAGTTCAGGCGTTTCCTGCGCGCCGTGGTAGAGCCGGCAGGGACGGAGGGCGGCCTGAACGGCTTTCGGATGTTGCTTCATTTCGAGCCGGGTGATCTGATGTTGCAGGTTCCCACCTTTTCCCGTCAGGACGACGCAGGCCACCGAGAACAGAAGCTCTCTGACCGTTTCGGGCATGAGCGTCCCTCGCAGGAGACGCACGGTTCCCGGCTGTTCGGAAGAGCGGACCAGGGCTTCAAGAGCGTGTTGCAGATCCTGCGCATAAGATGCCGAATGGTCGTTCAGAATACCGAGATCAAAAGCCAGGCCCTTGAAACTCAGATAGTCATGGGCCGTGAGAATGCTCCGTGCGAGGTCGAGATCCTCGCTTTCGGCAATAACCAGAAGCAGGATCGGCAGATCGCCGGAAATCCCCTGTCCCCACAGGTCCGCCTGTTTGCCCGCCCCGCGTTTGATGCGGGCAGCCGACGCGCGCAAAGCCGGTCCCGGAAACAGGAGATGCCCCGCAAGCTGCTGGAACAGGTCCGCCTGGACAGGCTGGATGTCCAGATGCCGCAGATGAACTTGGGCATGCGTCCAGGCGAGGGTCAGCGCACGATCGAGATCCGCGTCATTCTGATGGCGCACGATGCTCTGCATGAGGGCTTCGCGTGTTGAGGCCACGATCGTCCAGAATGAAACATGCCGCGTGGAACGTGCGGGAAGTGTCAGTTTGCAGCGTGCGGAGAAAACAGGATCCAGAACCGTTCCGGTTGATCCGGAAAGCGGTCCTGTTTCCGTAACGGCGATCGGCTCCCGCAGATCCCGTCCACGCCCGATGAAGCGGGAGCGATCGGTTTCAATGGAAAGATCAGTGCCACCCACAACCAGATGCGCGGCCCAGATATCCGGGTCGGACGGATTTCTCTTGCGCCGTGTGGCGATGATCGCCTTGCAGTCCGGAAGATATTCCGTCTGGACAAACATCTTGGCGAATGCCGGATGACTGATGTCCATTCCCGGCGGGCACAAAGCGAGTTCCATATAGGACGTGACATGAACCTCGACTGCTGCTGCGCCGGAGTTCCGGACCGAGATGCGACGAAGTTCGGCGTCGTCCTCGGCTGAAACCAGGACTTCAAGCGTCGTCGTCAGCTTGTTGTCCTGCCGCGTATAGGTCGCGCGATCTTCCCGGAACTCGATATCGCAGCTTTCAGCTTCGACACCGGAAGGCTGCAATCCGGCCGTCCAGACGTGACCGCTCCCGGCGCGCTGGAGATAGATGTAGCTCCCCCAGTTATCGAGAGTAGAGTCCTGTCGCCATCTCGTAACCGCCTGATCTCCCCATTTGCTGTATCCGGACCCGGCGGCCGTCAGCATCACGCTGTAGCGTCCGTTTGAAAGAAGATGAGTGACAGGCGTGTTCGTGTCCGCCGTGCGAAGATGACGGCCGCCGGACTGCAACTGGACGGTCAGCGCGGCTGGCGCGGCTTCTTCTTCCTTCAGGGGCGTCGTGATGACGCCGCCTGTCGGCGCGCGCTCCTGAAGCAGCAGCTCCGCTGCCCCGATCATGGGTTCCGCGTGAAAGCGGGAGCGCATGAGACCTTTCAGGACCGTATCGGATATGGCGAGGATGGACATGCCCTGATGATGGGCCATGTAGGAATGAATGACCGCAACAGTCTGGTTCGGTTGCAGCCGCGCCTTCGTATAGTCCAGCGCCTCGTAAAACCCATAGGTTCCCTGTGCTCCGGCGGCCTGAAGGGCCCTGAAGTTCTCCGTGGCCAGATGCGCGTCAACCATGGTGGCCAGCGCCGTGGCGTAAGGCGCGATGACAAGGTTCTGCGCCAGCCCCCGTTTCATCCCGAGGCCTGGAACGCCAAAATCGGAATACTGGTAATTATAGTCCAGATCCCGGGCATTATAGGCGGATTCCGAAATCCCCCAGGGCACACCGCAGAACTGCCCGTATTCGATCTGACGCCGGACAATCTGCCGGCTCGTCTCTTCCAGCAGACTGTCAAAAGGCGCCGCCATAATCAGGGACGGCATGAGATATTCGAACATGGACCCCGACCACGAAACCAGCGCCTCTCCATGCGCCACGGTGGCCAGCGGCCGTCCCAGACGAAACCATTCCCAGGCGGGAATGTCGCCTTTCGCGATGGCGAAGAAGACAGCAAGACGGGCTTCCGACGCCAGCAGGTCGTAGCAGTTCCCGTCCAGCGTGCCTTCATTGACGACATAGCCGATGGAAAGCAGCTTGCGGTCTGTGTTCCGGAGAAATCCGAACTCCATCTCCAGCGCCATGTTTCTCGCACTCTGCGCGATCTTCTGGAGTTCGTCATGGAGCAGGGGACTGCTGTCGAGATCCCTGCGTTCACTCTGGATGCAGTCCTGTGCCGCATGCAGCCAGAAAAGAAGGTCCTCCGCGCCTGTGGTAAAGCTGTCTTTCCCTGTCTGCCCTGCCGTGGCCCGCCTGTGCAGGAGATGCACAAGCTCTTCGGCCTGACCGACCAGCATCTGCACCCTGTAGGCAAGCGTGATCTGGCTGGCATGCCCGTCCTGCATGTCCTGAAGAACGGTCTCTATGAGTTGCGCGAGTTCCGAGGAACGGAAGACATCGCTTCCCGATGTGGCCTGTTCAAGTGCGAGGTTCAGGGCGTCGCGCACACCTTCCCGCCAGGTGTCGGATTTCCGGCCTTTCTGGATCCATTCCTCGCAGGCGCAGGCCAGCGTAATCAGATGGCCGGCCAGATTGCCGCTATCGACGGTGGACACATAAACGGGCGGCAGCGGGGAAAGATCGGCAGTACTGTACCAGTTATAGAAATGTCCCCTGAACCGTGGAAGCTGCGCCATGGTCCCGAGCGTGGCGCTCAGGCGCGATGTGGCGTCCGCGACGCCGATCCAGCCGAAATCGCAGGCCGCGACAACGGACAGAAGATAAAGCCCCATATTGGTCGGGGATGTCCGGTGCGCGACGAGCGGAGCAGGGGTCTCCTGGAAATTGTCTGGCGGCAGCATGTGATCGGCGGCAGAGACGAATGTCTCGAAATACCGCCATGTGCGCCGGGCCTGCATCCGCATGAAAACGGTCTCGGCCTCGGTCGCTTCAAGCCTGCGGGCCGAGGCGCGATACTGGCTGGCTTTCCAGGCGATCGCTGGCGACAGGCACCACGCCAGCGCAAAAGGCAGAATGACGAGCCAGACCCAGGGAGCCGACACAACCATGACGATTGCCGCCAGCAGGCCGATCAGAACGGCTCCGTTCATCTGGCGGAAATATCCCTGGATCTGCTCGCGCGGCGCTTCCGCCGCCTGAGCCGCCGTAACCCATTGCAGAAGATGCTTGCGGGTTACAAAAACGCGGGCCAGCGTCCGGCTGATCGCATCGCCCGCAAGGCAGGCCTGATCGGCCAGAAACGCGAAGCACAGCGCCGTGGTCAGGGCCGTGCGCTGAAGATCGACCGTCAGAAGGGAAAAATAGCTGCGGAATGTCTCTCCGCGTCTGCGTCTGATGATATCCACCAGAAGCGGCAGGGACGCCGGAATGACGAGGGTCGAGACAATGCACAGGCTCCACACGAGGGCATTGTGAAACCCGAGAAACCAGCCCGCGAAGAGCGCCCCGATGGCCATGGGGGCCGAAAGACTGCGGCGCAGATTGTCCAGCATCTTCCAGCGCGCAATCCCCGTGAGCGGATTGGTCCTGATCCCGATGGTCGAAAAACGGCCCATCCATGAGAAAATCCACGGCAGAAGCTGCCAGTCCCCCCGGATCCAGCGGTTGAGCCGCGCAACCGAGACCAGATAATCGGCTGGATATTCCTCAATGACCTCGATATCGGTGACCAGGCCGGCGCGGGCAAAAACGCCTTCAAAAAGATCGTGGCTCAGGAGCGTCCCATCGGGAACCCGCCCTGCCAGGGCCGCTTCGAACGTATCGATTTCGTAAATGCCTTTTCCGGCAAAGGATCCTTCGGCGAACATGTCCTGATACAGGTCGGACACGGCGGCCGTGTAGGGTTCTATTCCGTTGGGACTTGAGAAAACCCTTTGGAACAACGTGCTCTGTCGCGCTTCGGGCAGGGACGGCGTGACGCGCGGCTGGAGGATCGCATAACCTTCCGTGACCCGTCCTTTTGCGGGATCGAACTGTGCATTATTGAGCGGATGGGCGATCTTTCCCACGAGACGCCTGACGACCTCATGCGGCAACCGCGTGTCGGAATCCACCGTTACGACATACCGGACATTCTGCGGAATATTCTGCCCGGCCAGACTGAAAAAACTGGTATCCGTCGCGCCGCGCAACAGCCGGTTCAGTTTATGCAGCTTGCCGCGCTTGCGTTCCCAGCCGATCCATTTTTCTTCGCTGGCACTCCATTGCCGCCTGCGATGCAGGAGCAGAAATCGCGTCCCCGCAGGCCCCGCGCCATAAGTCTGGTTCAGGCGGGCGACTTCCCGGCTGGCGACCGCCAGCAGTTCCTGGTCACCTTTCCGGTTTTCCGTGGATGAATCCGTCCAGTCTGTCAGAAGGGCGAAGTAGATATCGCCATCCCGACTGGAGAGATAGTGTTTCTCAAGGCGGTTCACCATTTCCAGAATGGAGGAGCGCTTCGTCAGAAGGGTCGGGACGACAACCATGGTCCGCAGATGTGCTGGAACGCCGTCCTTGAGTTCAAGCGCAGGAAGTTCCGAGACCCGGATGGCCCACATCAGGAAGCGGTTCACACCCGCCACAACGGCATCCGTGGCTGGAATAAAGCCCAGAACAATCAGCGCGCACGCCGCCCGGCCGGACAGGTTTCCATTCATGACAGACAGAAAGGCCGACAGCAGAAGAAGCGTCAGTAACGTAACGCCCAGACTGTATCCCGTGATGCCGAGCCGACGGCAGATCTGCCCGACCTGGACCCGCAGCGGTGCCCGGAATTTCAGTTCGGCTTCAAATCCCGGTCGTCCTTCCGCCAGAAGGTAATAGCCCGGATCAGCGCGGCGGGGATCGGGGTTGTCTTCATTGGCCGCCATCGCGGCGAGGGACGTGACCCTGTTCGCGATGTCACATTCCGTATGTGTGGAGCCTTTTGCAAGGACCTCGATGGCTTTGCTGTACAGGTTGCGGGTCGCAGGGTCCATTTCCGGAAAGGCGGGGTAGCGATAAAGGATCTGGCTGACTGCGCTTATTTTTTCAAAGATGCTGCTCCAGTCCAGCGTGGTTATCAGCCGCATGCTCGTAATGATGTTTCTGATGGTCGCATTCAGGGCGCTTTGTTCCTGCAACTCTTCATGCACGATCTGCTCCAGGGTGGTTCCTTTTTCCTGCAATATTCCTTCCAGCCACAGGAAAGCCGGGTCTTGTTGTGGATCACGCCCCTTCAGGCGGTGCGCGAATTGTACAAGAAACGCCGGCCCCAGTGTTTCCGTGTTTATTTTGGAAAGAGTTTTGATAATTTTCGTATTGCTGCTCTGAGTATCGAGAAACACTGTATTGGCAAGCGCGTTGGCCTGTTTCTGTTGCTGAAGATTCTGGCAGATCTTGTCCCCCACGCGCCGGAGGTTCTCGATCAGGACGATCCTGATCTGGGTCGGAATGGCCCAGAGTTCCCTGATCAAAAGAGCTCTGCGGTCCTGATAGGCGCGCAGAAACTGGCAGAGTGTCTTCGGTTCAATATGGCTGTCCGTATGCGCCACGAGAACCCAGGCGATTTCGAAAACCCTGGGCAGGCCAGCAAAAGCCCCACTGGAAAGCTCGGGAAGGTCTTTGTAATATCCCGGTGGAAGATCGAACCGGATAGTCTGTATCTGTGCGTCCATCAGGTAATAATTGTCAATCAGCCACCCTCCTGCCGGAGTAATCTGCCCCCCATTTTCGGCGGCTTGAGACAAAAGAATATTGGCATCAAGAAGAAC
>NZ_WIPH01000027.1 GCF_009547075.1 Gluconobacter aidae | reverse complement strand
CGCCAAAAAACTAAAATCATCAGACAAGCGCATCAACAAACAGTTCTTCGATCCCTCCAGGTGCTTTCTTCCCTTAGCTTTTGTTTGTTGTTTACACGGAATAATTACCCAAATAGTTAAAGGGGGGCCTTAGACACAATGCTCAAATCACGGCTGACCCGCAGGCTTGTCGCATCGGTTTCCATCGGTTCACTGCTGTCTGGAATTTCTTACGCAAGCGAAACCACGGCCACCAGAACCCATCCCCTTCATGTGGCCCATAAAGCCAAGGCGCCTGCGACTGCGGCGCAAATGGCAACACGTTCTGCCGTGGTCAGGCGTCGTGCGGTCGTCGAACGTGAAGCATCAGGCTCAGGTGATGCTGTCATTGTGACAGGAACGCATGCTACCAACCGTCGTGCCCGTGACAGCTCCTCCCCGATTACGGTTTTTTCAGCCCAGCAGCTTCAGGCGACGGGTGAACTGAACCTTGCCAGCGCCCTGGCTCGTGTCGACCCATCCATTACGGTCTCCGCTCTTGGGAATGATACCGCGGCACTGACGTCGTCCATCCGCATGAGAGGTCTCGCACCCAATGAGGTGCTGGTGCTGGTCGATGGCAAGAGGCGCAATATCACAGGGAACATGGCCGACGGCTCTACCCCGGTAGACCTGAACATGATTCCGGCCAATGCCATCGACCACATCGAGGTTCTGCGAGATGGCGCGGCTGCGATGTATGGCTCTGATGCCATTGCAGGCGTTATCAACATCATCACCAAGAAGTCCTCCCACGGGATCCATACCTACGCCCAGACTGGTGCCAACGCTTACAATGGCGACGGCTGGCAGTACCAGGTTGGTGCTGATGGCGGCGTGAAATGGGGTAATGACGGTTACGTCCACATCTCCGGCCAGGTTTACCACGCTGACCACTCGGTTGTGTCCAACAGAAAGACGTATGACCATCGATGGAGCAAGGGTGACAGCTGGGATCCGAACTCCAACAAAATCGAAAGTACCCCTGAAGAGACGCGTGAGAACCTCGCCATCAACTGGGGCAAGGGCATTACGGAGGGTATTCAGACCTACGGTCTCATCACCTATGCCCATCGTCATGCCGAGGCTTATGAAAATTATCGCACGCCCAGCACCCTGCCGGAGATCTATCCTTACGGCTTTTCTCCGCTGGAGACGATTGAAGAAAACAACTTCCAGGCAAACCTTGGTCTGAAGGGGGGCAACTTTCTCGGATTCAACTGGGATCTCAGCACCCTCTATGGCGAGGACGATGACGATATTGGTATCAAGAATACCTATAACGCGAACTACGCCAAGATTTATGGATGGTCTCCCACCACGACACGCGCGGCAACCTATCGGATGTCGCAGTGGACGACGAATCTTGACCTTCGCCGGAACTTCAACATCGCCAACCTTGTCCCCATGACCCTGGCTTTCGGTGGCGAGCATCGTCTTGAAATGTACACCATCAAAGCTGGTAATGCGGCGTCCTACCTCGAAGGCGGAACATCGGGCTATGCTGGTATTTCTCCTGTCAGCGCAGGCACCTGGCAGCGTAATGTGTGGGCCGGATATATCGACGGCGATTTCCACCCGCTCAAGAAGTGGGATCTCGATTTTGCTGGTCGCTTTGAGCATTACACCGATGCCGGGAATACTGAGACGGGTAAAGTCACAACGCGCTATGACGTCACCAGGCGCATTGCCGTGCGTGCAACCATCAGCAACGGTTTCCGCGCCCCGACCCTGGCCGAAGAGCATTACAGCTCTTTGAGTGTGTCGCCGACAGGTGTCTCCGGAACGCTGGGTGCCAACAGTTCTGCCGCCCGCACGATTGGCGCCAGCAAGCTCAAGCCAGAGCGTTCGACCAGTGTTGAGGGCGGTATTGTTCTTGAACCTGTCGACCGCTTCCACATCTCGGCGGACGTCTATCAAATCAACATCCGTGACCGCATTCTGAGTGCCTCTAATATCGTCGGACAAAGCGCGCTGGACGCAATTTCCCTGGCTGGCGTGTCTGTGGATTCGTCGGATCTGTCTTTAAGCAATATCAAAGCCAACTACTACGCCAATGCAGCCAGTACGAGAACGCAGGGCCTCGATATTCAGGCTGACTATCGCCTTCCTCTGCATCGCTATGGCAACCTGAACCTGTCGATGATGCTCAACCTCAACAGAACGGTTGTCAGCCACGTCAACACCAATATCTTTGGCAATGCCTTTGCAAATGCTCAGACCCGCACGAACATTCAAAGCTATCCACGCTCCAAGATCGTTCTGAACGCCCACTGGGACGTCGGCAAATGGAGTGTGAACGTCCGCGAAAACCGTTATGGCTCATCCAAAAGCCTGATGACGTATGAGGATGCTGCGCCCTCGAGCCTGAAGTATTCCAACACCATCTGGTACAGCTTTGAAAACACCCCAGTCTGGACCACGGATCTTCAGGTGGGTTATCGCGTCAACAGCTACTGGCGTGCCACTATTGGCGCCAATAACATCTTCAACATGCGTCCACGTGTGGTGAGTCCGCTCACAAACTATCTGGGGCCAAAAATCTACGACTCAGGATCCACGCTTTCCATTGCCGGCGGTTACTATTTTGCCCGTATTGACGCCAGCTTCTGACGTACTTCTCAGGCGTCGCGGAGGCTTGGGACGCCTTTCATCCTGTCATCTTCCGACCCTCGTCGGCCGTCTGGTGGCATCCCCTGATTATCCAGAATCCGCTCCTCCCAACATGTATCGCTCGGGAGACGGCACATCTGAAGGGATCGAAGACCCTTTGATTGATGATTCCTGGACCTGGAGGGATCGAAGAACTGTTTGTTGATGCGCTTGTCTGATGATTTTAGTTTTTTGGCGCTTTGATTGAGGGTTTCCGGGGTGACTTTCGCTCTGCGTTTTGAGCAGATCACGGTCCATCGCCAGTGGGAGGACTACGCGCTCGCGTTCAATCTTTCGAGGAAGAGGAAGCGGCGCATATTATAGACGATATTGGCAAGGCCGATCCTCATGGTGGCCCGGGTGATACCGACAGTTCGGACGAACAGACCCATTTGCGATTTCTGATCGGCAAAGACATGCTCGACACGAGATCGGACCACCGACTTTCCAGCATTCGATTTCTGGATATGCCGGGGCATAGGTTTGAGATGCGGCTTTTTCCTGTGAACCTTCGAGACAAAGCCCTGCTTGTCCATGAAGTCCTCATTGGCTTTCGAGCGATACGCTGTATCAGCCCAGACGCTTGAGGCCGTATTGGTTTTATCCAGAAGGCCCTCGCGCAGTCTGGCACCATCACTGGCAGCAGCATCCGTTGTCTTCCATTTCCGGATGAACCGGAACTTCCGGTCGATGGAAACATGGGATTTGTAGCCAAAGAACGGGATGGCGAGATCGCTAGAGGGCATGGTTCCATCATCCTGCCGCTTCGCCTTCGTGAACTTCAGCGTCCAGCGGGCGTGCCTGTCCTTGTGGGACAGCTTTCCCGGCTTGTCTTCCCAGCCTTCGGGGATCCGTCCTGCCCGAAGATCCGCTTTCTCTGCGTTTGTATTGCGCTGTTTTGGAGCAGCTACCAATGTTGCATCCAGGATCTGGCCTGACATCGGCAGATAACCGGCGTTCCGCAGGGTCGCGTCAAAGCGGTTGAACAGCCCATCGATCGCACCCGCCTGGGTCAGGCGTTCACGAAACAGCCAGAGCGTTTTGGCATCCGGCACCCGATCTGAAAGCGCCAGCCCAAGGAAACGCATAAAGGATAGGCGGTCGTTGATGAGATATTCTGTCCGCTCATCAGACAGATTGTTCAACGTCTGGATCACCAGGATCTTGAACATCAACACGGGATCAAATGGCGGTCGACCGCCTTTACTCCCATCTGAATAGGCCAGGGCCTCCTCCAGTTCCGGGCGGAACACCTCAAAATCCACAGTCCGGGAAAACGCTTCGAGCTGATCACCAAGCCCGCTCAACCGGGCAAGCCGCTCTTCAACTTCAAAGAAACCGGGCTGCTGCATGAACCCCGAAAGATCCCCGCCGCTTAATCCATCAAAGTCCGGGGTGCCGCGAAGGGATATCAATCCCGGAAGGGGAAATGGATTGTCATATATCGATGGAGTATCTGCCCTGCCGGACATCTTGAATGACTTTGATATTCATGGCTTCTCTTTCATGCCCGGCTAATGGTATCTCTTTTCAAAGAGGTTTCTGATAGTTTTTTTTGTATCTGGTATGTCGGTCTTTGAGGGAGTTTTGAATGCGCTATCTTGTTACGGGTGGGGCAGGCTTCGTCGGGAGTCATGCTGTTCTTGCTCTGCTCGATGCAGGTCATGATGTTGTCGTGCTGGATAATCTGAGCACCGGATATCGTGAGGCGGTTCCCGCTGGCGTGCCTTTCCATAAAGTGGATCTTCTGGATTATGCCGCTACGTCAGCCATTGTGGCGCAAGGGCCATGGGATGGCGTCCTGCATTTTGCGGCGCTTTCCCTTGTCGGCGACAGCATGCGCGATCCCTTTCATTATCTGCGACAGAACTATCTGACGGCGCTGAATCTTGTACAGATCTGTGTCGAGCATGGTGTCAGGAAGATTGTTTTCTCTTCGACTGCCGCTCTTTTCGGCGGACCGGAACGGCTCGACCCCATCCCCGAAACCGCATCCGTGCAGCCCGGTTCCCCGTATGGCGAGAGCAAGCTCATGATCGAGCGTGTGCTGCACTGGGCCGATGCGATCTATGGGATCAGAAGTGCGTGTCTGCGCTATTTCAATGCGGCGGGCGCGGATCCTCTGGGACGGGCAGGCGAAGACCATCGTCCTGAGACTCACCTGATTCCCCTGACCATTGATGCCGCACTTGGCCGTCGTTCTGCGCTCAAACTGTTCGGTACCGACTATCCAACCCGGGATGGTTCCTGTGTTCGGGACTATATCCACGTTACGGATCTTGCCGATGCTCATATCCGTGCTCTCGCTCAGATCGATCATCGCAGCGTCACGTATAATATCGGAAATGGTCAGGGATACTCGAACCTTGAAGTCATCCAGAGTGTCGAGCGGGTCAGTGGCCGCAAGGTGCCTTGGGAAGCGGCTCCCAGACGAGAGGGGGACCCAGCTCTTCTCGTGGCGGATTCCGCGACTCTCAGGAACGATACGGGATGGACGCCCCGGTTCGGGGACATCGACAGTATTGTGAAAACGGCCCTCCGCTGGCGTGAAAGCCACCCTGACGGTTACGGCGGGTAAGTCCGGGTTTTGGGGTGGCAAACGGGGGCGTGGTGCCGTGTCAGACATCATCGTGCATGACTCCTTCGAGATACCCAAGGCCGAGCGGCAGCACGGGCTGTGTACGCTCCAATGCCTGAATCGGCCGAGAGTCTTAAGCTGAGCGCCGCGCCGCTGCCGATCGACTCCCTCAACACGGGTAAAAGACCCCTCAGTCAACACGCCATAAATCTGCAATCACGAAATGGGGGCTCAAAGCAACAGCCCTTCGATCCCTCCAATTCGTATTCACAAACATACCGTCCAGACGGTATGTTGAGGGCATGAAAACAGGTTCAAGACGCGCGAAAAGACCCGAGGCTGTCAGGAAAGACCTGCTTGATACGGCGGGGCGCATACTGTCGACGAATGGCATTCAAGCCTTCACCCTGGATCTGGTCGCCCGGGAGGCGGGCGTCAGCAAGGGGGGGCTTCTGCACCATTTTCCCAGCAAGAAGGCCCTTCTTGATGGGCTTTTCTCGCGGGAAATGGAACTGTTCGCGCAGGAAATCCGGCACTCGATGCAGAATGATCCGGTCGCACAGGGGCGCGCTGTCCGGGCCTATGTCGGGATCGGCCGGAATCTGGTGGCGAAGCCACCGTCCATCATCCGGCATCTGCTGGCCGCGATGCTGATTGATCCGCAATTATGCCAGGAGTGGACCCCGCGGTACTGGGATGCCGTCCGCTCCGTTGGTCTGTTCGAGAATATCACGCCGGCAGGACTTCTGGCCTGCCTTGCCGCTGATGGTCTGCCTGTTCCTGGCGGGCGGATACGGTTTTTTCCATCTTGGCCGCGCGGAGGACCCGGCTTTTACTCTCAAGAACATGATCGTATCCGCACAATGGCCAGGAGCGGATGCGCGACAGATGCAGCAGCAGGTTGCCGAGCCGCTCGAACAGGCGCTGCGGGATATCGAGGGCGTCGATACACTCAGTACCTACTGCGTCACCGCGGCCTTCCGAATCCCGTCTGGTGAGAGTGCTGCGCCATGTGCTCGATGTCGGTCTGCGGCACAAACGGGCCGTTGCCGCAGGAACGGTCGTGTTGCTACTTCTGGTCTGCGGTGGTTTCACGTTCGTCGATCAGCAGTTTTTTCCGTTGTCGGACCGTCCGGAAGTGATGGTCGATGTCGCCATGCCGCCAGGGACTTCCCTTGACGAAACCAGCCGGGCGGTCGCGGCGCTGGAACGACAGATCGCCGGGCAGGCCGCCTTGCGCCATATGGAAACCCATATCGGTGACAGCGCGCCGCGTTTCTATCTGCCCTACAGTCCCGCCACGCCCAGTACGTCGCACGCCATGCGGCTGTTTGTGGCGACGGATCTCCATGGGCGGGAAGAACTTATCCGCGCCATTGAGGCCCTGCCGCTTCCGGTAGAGGTGCATCTTCATGTTCAGCGTTTCTCGCTCGGTCCAACGGTCGATTTCCCGGTCCGGACCTGTCGGATCGTGTGTCCGGTGCAAAAACAGTATGGCTGTCTCGCGAGCGTCTGACGCAGCGCGACAATCAACTCCAGAAACATGGAAACAGGACACAAAAACTTCAATTAACGCTTCTTCGGTCCCTCCAGATGCGGTGTCTCTGCTCAATCCGCTGGATCGGTGGCAAGCTGGGAGCAGCGGGAGGGTCGGGTCGTCGGACCGGAAGGGTGCTGTCGCATCATGACGCCATCCAAGAGCTTCCCGTGGTGGCATAAAGGGGCTTTTGGGCATGGACAAGCGGGAGCGGTATGCCATCATTCCGCTCCTTGTTCTTCTTTACTGTGGAAAACCAGCACCATGAGTCTGTGTTTCATTACACAACAGATCCATCCCGATGCAGTAACTTGTCTGAACGAGGCCGGAATTACGACCCGTTATGCCACGGAACCTTCAATGGAGGCGGTGATCCGCGAAATCGGCGACGCGGATGCGGTGATTACGCGCGATCTGGGACTGAGCGAAGAGGCGCTGCGGGCCGCGCCGAAGCTGAAAATCATTTCCTGTCACGGTTCGGGTACGAACCGGATCGCCAAGGCTGCCGCGGCGGAGCGGGGTGTTCTGGTGACGAATGCGCCCAATACCAACAGTCGGTCCGTTGCGGAAATGACGATCGGGCTTCTGCTGGCGGTCATGCGGCGTCTGTGCGAGGCGGATCGTGCCGTGCGGGAGGGGAACTGGGCATTTCGTTATGCGAATAACGGCACGGAACTGCACGGACGGACGATCGGGCTCGTGGGGTTTGGCGCCATTGCCCGGCATGTCGCGCAGATTGCGGGTCAGGGGTTGGGAATGCGCGTTGTGGCGTGGTCTCCGAGCGTTCCGGCGGAGGTGTTCGAGGCCGCGGGCGTGGAGCGGGCGCAGAGCCTTGAAGACCTTCTGGTCGTCTCGGACGTTCTGTCGCTGCATCGTCCGGCGCAGGGGAGCGGTCAGCCCACGATTGACGCTCAGGCGCTGTCGCGCCTGAAGAAAGGCGCAGTTCTGATCAATACCAGCCGGGGCGGGGAGGTGGATGGTCCTGCGCTGGCGAAGGCTCTGGAGACGGGGCATGTCGGCGGAGCGGGGCTGGACGTGATGTCGCCCGAGCCTCCGCTGGCGGATGATCCGTTGCTGCGGGCGCCGAATGTGGTTTTGACGCCGCATATCGGTGCGACGACGGAACAGGCGCTGCGCCGTATGGCGATGCTGTGTGCATCGCAGGTTCAGGACGCGCTTGCGGGACGTGTGCCGCCGCATTGTCTCTGAACGGTTGAGTTCCGCGCCCTTCCGTTTCGGGAAGGGCGCGGGAGACAATCAGAGGGCGCCAAGGCCGCCGCCGCCCGGTGTCATGAGGACGAGAATATCGTCCGCTTTTAGAACCTGAAGGCCCTTGCCGGCGAGCTTGCGGCCTGAGGCGGTTTCGACGCGGCCTGCCGCGCCGTCCTGTCCGCCGAGTGCGCCACGGGCCGGATGATCGACGCGGTCAAAGGCGGCCAGAAGCTCGAAGGGCTGTTTCTGGGTGGTGCCGATTTTCATGATCTGTCCGTCGCCGCCTTTGGTCAGGCCAAGACCGCCGCTGTTTTCGCGCAGTTCTTTTTCCCAGAAGATGAGCGGGCACTGGATTTCCGCGATTTCAATCGGGGTGCCGTGTACGCCGGATGGAAAAGCCGTGGCGGACAGGCCGTTCAGGCCGTGGCGGGCCCCGGTGCCGCCATTGGTCGTGATGGCGAGCGCGTAGGTCTGGGGCGTGGTTGCTCCCTTGGGGAACCACTGTCCGCGCACGGCAATGTTCCACAGACAGGATGTGCCTTCTGCTGGAACGCGGTCGGGCAGGGGCGTGCGAAGGCATCCGAACACCATGTCCGGCAGCATCTGTCCGATGACGTGGCGGGAGGAGACGGGGGCGGGACGCATTGCGTTCAGGACGGACCCTGCGGGTGCCTCGACGTGATAGGGAGCCAGTGAACCTGCGTTGTTGGGGACGTCTGGCGAGATCGCGCAGGCCAGCCCGAAGACCGTATAGGCGCGGGTATAGGCCATCGGGACGTTGATCCCGCGTCCGACAGCAGGCGGTGAGCCGTCATAGCTGACGCTGACGCGGTTTTCGCCAACCGTGAGCTTTGCCTTGAGCGTGAGTGGCGCATTGTAGCCGTCGATGGTCATCTCGTGGGACCATGTGCCCTGCGGGAGGGCTTCGATTTTGTCGAGGACGGCCTGGCGGGAACGTTCGATGATGAAATCGGCCAGCGGTTCGAGACTGTCGAGCTGGAACTCGTCCATCATGTCGCACAGGGCGCGGACGCCGACATCATTGCAGGCTGCCAGAGAGTAGGTATCGCCTTCCGTATCCACCGGCAGGCGCGTATTGGCGCGGATCATGGCCATCAACGTCTCGTTGACCTGTCCCTGATCAATCAGCTTGAGCATCGGGATCGAGAGGCCTTCCATGAAGACGTCCGTTGCTTCCGGCCCGTTGCCCAGGCCGCCGATATCCATCAGATGGCTGGTGCAGGAGAACAGTCCGACCAGACGGCCCTTGTGGAACGCCGGGGTCGTAATGACGAAATCGTTGAGATGCCCCGTTCCCATCCACGGATCGTTCGTGATGTAGGCGTCGCCCTCTTTCATGGTCGAGACGGGGAAGTGACGCAGAAAATGGCCGACGGATTCCGCCATGGAATTGACGTGGCCGGGTGTGCCCGTCACGGCTTGCGCGATCATCCGGCCTTGCAGGTCGAAAATACCGGCCGAGATGTCTTCGCATTCGCGGACGATGGGGCTGAAGGCCGTGCGGATCAGGACCTGCGCCTGTTCGCCGACCACGGCAATCAGGCGGTTCCACATGATCTGGAAGTCGATTTCCTTATGGGAGTGCGCGCTCATCAGACGGCGTCCTTCATGTCCAGAATGATGTTGCCGCTACCGTCCAGATGGGCGGTGTAGCGGGAGGAAACGTAGGTTGTGGTTTCTTTTTCAGCGATCAGGGCGGGGCCGGGGACGCGGCTGCCCGGTCCCATGTCCGTACGTTCGTAGACCGGGAGGGCGACATGCGTGCCGGTTGCGCCGTCGAAGAGTTTCCGGATGTCGGCGGAGACTGCGTCATGCAGGGCCGGGGCGGCCTCGAAGGGCGGGTATTTTCGCGGGGTGGTTGAGACGCTGACGGACCAGTTCAGGATCTCGACGGCGGCATGGGGGATGACGCGGGCGAACTGACGGGCATATTCCGCTTCGAAGGTGTCCCGCAGGGTCGAGAGATGGTCGCTGCTGATGGCGCCGTCGGGCAGCGTGACGATGATTTCGTGTCCCTGTCCGACATAGCGCATGAAGGCCGCGCGCCTGGTGTGAAGCGTTTCCGTCCGGGCGTCGTCCTGCACCATGCCGTGGGCGGCCTGCGTCATGTCATCGAGCAGGGCCGAGACTTCCGCTGAACTGAAGCTGTCGTCCAGACGCATGGGGAAGGAGCGCACCAGCTCGAACGAGACGGGGGCGGCGAGGAAGCCCACGGCCGAGCCGACGCCTGCGTTCGAAGGAATGACGAGACGCCGTATTCCAAGCTTTTCCGCGACGCGCGCGGCGTGAAGCGGGGCCGCGCCGCCGAAAGCGATCATGGTATGGTCGCCGATGACGGCGCCACGTTCGGCGGCATGGACGCGCGCCGCACTGGCCATGTTTTCGCACACGATTTCATAGACCGCATGGGCGGACATTTCCGCCGACAGACCCAGCGGGGTGCCGATATCGGTCAGGAGTGCTTCGGCCGAGCGATCCGGCTGGAGCTGGATGCTGCCGCCCGCGAAGTTTTCCGGGCGGATCAGGCCGAGCATCACGTCCGCGTCCGTAACGGCGGGGCGCTTGCCCCCCAGTCCGTAACAGGCGGGGCCTGGAACGGAAGATGCGCTCTCCGGCCCGACGACAACGCGTTTCATGGCGTCCAGATGGGCGATGGAGCCGCCGCCCGCGCCGATCTCGACCATTTCGATCACGGGAATGCGCAGGGGCAGGCCGGAGCCTTTCATGAAGCGGGCCGTGCGGTCCACTTCGAAGAAACGGGACGATGCGGGTTCGCCGTCTTCGATCAGGCAGACCTTGGCGGTCGTGCCGCCCATGTCGAAGGACAGGACGCGGTTTTCGGCCAGGCGCTCGGCGCATTGGGCGGCGAAAATCGCACCGCCCGCCGGGCCGGATTCCACGAGGCGGACGGGAAACTGGCGGGCCGTTTCCAGCGCGGTGAGGCCGCCGCCGGAGGTGACGAGATAGAGCGCGCCTTCAAAGCCCCTGGCGTCGAGGGCTTCGCGCAGGCGGCCCAGATAGCCCGCCATCAGGGGCTGGACGTAAGCATTCGCGACGGTGGTGGAGGTGCGTTCGTATTCCCGGATTTCGGGGCAGACGTCGCTTGAAATGGAGATGGTGATGTCCGGCATCGCCTCCTGAAGAAGCGCCTGTACGCGACGTTCATGGGCCGGATTGGCATAAGCATGGAGGAACGCCACCGCGATGCTCTCGACGCCAGCGGCACGCAACCGCGGCACGAGGGCCAGAACGGCGGCTTCATCCAGCGGAAGCTGAACGGTGCCGCGGGCGTCCATGCGTTCGGGGACGGTGAAGCGCAGGCCGCGAGGGACGAGCGGGCTGGGCTTTTGCAGCATCAGGTCATACTGGTTGAAGCGGCTTTCGGTGCCGATTTCCAGAATGTCGCGGAAGCCTTGCGTTCCGATAAGAGCCGTGCGGGCGCCCCGGCGTTCGATGATGGCGTTGGTCGCAAGTGTCGTGCCATGCACGAAGACTGTCACGTCCCGAAAGCGCAATCCGGCGTCTTCGATCACGAGGCTGATGCCGTTCATGACCCCTTCTTCGGGTGCGGCGGGCGTGGTGAGGACCTTGCGGGTCAGACGTTCCTGCGGCGTCTGGAGGACCACGTCCGTGAATGTGCCACCGATATCAGCGGCGAGACGGATTTGTGTACTGTCGACCATGCCTGTGTTTTCCGTATCGGGTTAGAGTGCAATAGGATATCGGGAAGAGATGTTGGCTGACGGAGAGGACGAACCATGAAAGACGGGAAAGCCGGGAGCCGCGCGTTGGTGATGCCGGATGTTGCGGATATGGAACGGGCCTTCATCGTGTCCTCGTCGCATCTGGCGGTGCCGGGCAACGAGGATCTGAGCGAATTCGAATTTGCCCTGACCGTCGTAAACCATGCGTTTCACCGCTGGATGGCGCGGGGTATGGCGGCGGCGGGTCTGCCGGATCTTTCGGCGCTCGACACGCTCATCCTGCACAGTGTCAATCACAGGAACCGGGAGAAAAGCATCTCGGACCTGATGTTCACCCTCAACCTGTCCGAGCGGCATTACCTGAACTACGCCATGAAGAAGCTCGACGAACACCGGCTGATCCGGCGCGAGCGCCGGGGCAAGGAGGTTTTTGTCAGCACGACACAGAAAGGGCGCGACGTCTGTCTCGAATATGCGCGCCTGCGTCGGATCTGCCTGCTGGAGCATATTCCCCAGAACCGGGAAGTCGGCGACGTCACGATTGCGGAGGTCGCCAAGGCCCTGCGTGTTCTGACGGGCTTTTACGAACAGGCATCCCGGTCTGCGGCGTCTCTCTGAGCGCGGCGTCTCAGCCATCCGGGTGAATCCGGAAAAGCACGTCATGATAGCCCACGACGCTGCCATCCCCGACCAGCGCGGGGCCGAGTGTGCCGTCCGCCGTTGCCGTGACGGGCAGGCGGAGGGCGCCCGTTTCGACAAATCCCACGATTTCGCCGAAGCGAACCGAATGATTTTCGCCCAGGCCGCAAAAGCGGAACACGCCCATCTCGGAGCTGGGAACGGGCGTGCCCTCCGCTTTTGCGGGCGGGGCAACATGGGGCGCCTGAAGCGTTTGACCTGAGTTTGCCGCCAGTACCGGAGCCAGTGTCAGGGCAAGCGCACCCGTCTCATTTTTCAGAGAAGCATGACGGACGTCGTGACGTCTCATCCGCTCGACCAGTTCGGGCAGGTCGTTCAGAAGGTCTTCAAGAAAAGTCATGGGGCGGACTTTCGCATGAGGGCTTCGAGATAATGCACGCTGATGCCGCCTTCGCGCACGCCGGGCTCGTTCATCAGGCGCAGATGCAGGGGCGTGGTGGTGGCGATGCCGGTGATTTGCATTTCCGAAAGGGCGGCATGCATGCGGTTGAGGGCATCCGTGCGGTCCGTGCCGTGGACGATCAGCTTGGCGATCAGGGAGTCGTAATTCGGGGGCACGACATAGCCGTCATAGAGATGCGTATCGATACGGACGCCGGGGCCGCCCGGCGCGCGCCAGCTCAGGACTTTTCCGGGGGCCGGGCGGAAGTTCTCGGGGTCTTCGGCGTTGATGCGGCACTCGATGGCGTGGCCTTGCGTGCGGATGTCGGCCTGGGTGAAGGAGAGGGGTTCTCCCATTGCGATCAGGATCTGCTCGCGGACGATGTCGATGCCGGTCGTCATTTCCGTGACAGGGTGTTCGACCTGAAGGCGGGTGTTCATCTCGATGAAGGAAAACGCGCCGTCTTCGTACAGGAACTCGAAGGTGCCCACGCCGGTATAGCCCATCAGGGTGCAGGCGTTTGCACAGCGCTCGCCCAGTTCGGCGATGGCCTGCGGGTCGATGCCGGTGGCCGGGGCTTCCTCGACCAGTTTCTGGTGGCGGCGCTGGATGGAGCAGTCCCGGGCGCCGAGCCAGACGGCATTGCCCTGCCGGTCGGCGAGAACCTGGATTTCGATATGGCGGGGGTGCTGGAGGAACCGTTCGGCGTACACGGACGGATTGCCGAAGGCACGCCCGGCTTCTTCGCGGGCCGTTTCGATGGCGTCGCGGAGGTCTGTTGCGGTCATGACCACGCGCATGCCGCGCCCGCCGCCGCCACCTGCCGCCTTGACGATCAGCGGATAGCCGATGGCGTCGCAGATCGTCTGCGCTTCGGACAGGTCGGTCGGCAAGGCGTCTTCCGTACCGGGCAGGCAGGGGACGCCAGAGCGGCGCATCTGCTGTTTGGCGCTGATCTTGTCGCCCATCAGTCGCATGATGGCGGCGGTGGGGCCTGCCAGCGTGCGGCCGGACTGTTCCACAGCCTCGGCGAAACCGGCGTTTTCGGACAGGAAGCCGTAGCCGGGATGAATGATGTCGGCGTTCGTGAGTTCGGCGGCGCGCAGGACGCGGGCGGCGTCCAGATAGCTGCCGGATGCTGCTGCCGGGCCGATGCAGAGCGTTTCGTCCACGAGGCGCAGATGGGCGAGGCTGGCATCGGCTTCGGAATGGATTCCGATGCTGTGCAGGCCGAGCAGGCGGCAGGCGCGCGTGATGCGCAGGGCGATTTCACCGCGATTGGCGATCAGGACACGACGGGGGACGGAAACTGCGGGCTCACGCATCGAATGGCTCCACGGTGAAGAGCGGCGTTCCGGGGGAGACGGCGTCTGCATTCGCGGCCAGCACGGCGACGATCCGGCAGGGGAACTCGGCCTCGATGCGCGAGAGCGTTTTCATGACTTCGAGAATATAGAGCGGCTGTCCTTCCGCCACGATGTCGCCCGGCTTGACGAAAGGCGGCGCATCCGGGGCCGGGGAGGCGTAGAACTGGCCGTGCATGGGGGCGTCGATCGTGGTTTCGGTTTTGGCCGGAGCGGAGGCGGTTTCGAGGACAGGAAGCGTGGAGGCTGCGGCCGCCGGGGCCAGGCTGGTCGGCTGGGGGCTGCTGTCCTGTGCGCCGCGCACCAGACGGATGTGCTCGCCGTCACGGGAATAGTCGAGTTCGGTAATGCCCAGCGCCTGCATCCGGGCCATCAGGGCGTCGAGGATCTTGAGATCGGGGATCATGGGACGGTTGGCTTTCCGGTCTGCTTCAGGTCAGGGCGCGCAACGTGATGCCCGCGGCTTCGAAGCCTGCACGGACCTTGCGGGCGACATCCACGGATTCCGCGTTGTCCCCATGCACGCAGATCGTATCAATGCGGGTCGGCAGCATTTTTCCGGAGATGGTTTCGATGGCGCCGGCCTGCACCATGCGCACGGCACGGGCGGCCGCGAAATCAGCGTCATGCAGGACCGCGCCGGGTTCCTTGCGCGAGACGAGATGTCCGTCTTCGGTATAGGCGCGGTCCGCGAAGATTTCCGAGAACACGGTCAGGCCTCGCTCGCGTCCGATGCGGTCCAGATGGCTCAGGGCGATGGCCATGATGGGGAGGTTCGGATCGACCGCCTTGACGGCATTGACGATGGCTTCGGCAACGGCGGGATCGCGTTCGGTCAGGTTGCCCAGCGCGCCATGGGTTTTCATGTAGGTCATGCGGTGGCCGGAATAGGTCGCGAGGGCCTGTGCCGCGCCCATTTGGTAGGCCACGATCCGTTCGATCTGGGCGGGTGTGAAGGGCATGACGCGGCGTCCGAAGCCCCACAGGTCCGGGAAGCCGGGATGGGAGCCGACGGAGACGCCTTTTTCGCGTGCGATGCGGAAGGTCTCGGCCATGACTTCCGGGTCGCCGCCGTGAAAGCCGCAGGCGACGTTGGCGGAGGTCACGATGTCCAGCATCGCGCTGTCATTGCCCATTGTGTAATGGCCGAAGCTCTCGCCCAGATCGGCGTTCAGGTCGATGGTTTTGGCGGTCATGGTGTCAGAACTCCCGGACATGGAAAAACAGGGCCGTGAAAACAGGATGGGGCATCAGAAAACGAGCTGTGTGCGGAGTGTGGCGATTTCGGTAGCAAGCCGGCTCAACTCCGCAGCTTCCCGCCGGATGATTTGCACCGCGTCATCGCGCGTGATGGTTTCGAAATGGACAGGTGTGCCGACGACTGTCTGGGACAGCAGGCGCAGGTCCGGCGCAATCACGGTGGCGATCTTGGGATAGCCGCCGCAGGTATTGGCATCCATCATCTGGATGATCGGCTGGCCCGCGGGCGGCACCTGAACGGTTCCGGGAAGGATGCCGTGGGAAAACAGGCTGAGCGGCCGTGAGAGTTTCAGGACGTTCTGCCCTTCGAGCCGATAGCCCATGCGGTTTGCGCTGGGGGTCAGGGTCCAGGCTGCGGAGTGGAAGGTTTGCAGGCTTTCGGGCGTGAAGACGTCGTGTTCGGCTGCGGGCAGGACGCGGATCCGGGTGCGGTCTGCGGGGGGAAGCGGGCAGGGGCGCGTGAGACCGTAGCCTGCGGCGGGCATGCGCAGTGTGGAGGCTGCGAGGCAGGAGAGGCGGTCGCCTTTCTGAAGGGCGCGCCCCTCAAGGCCGCCGAAGCCGCCTTTGAGATCCGTCGAACGCGCGCCCAGAACCGGGGGCACGTCCAGGCCGCCCCGGAGCGTCAGATAGGCGCGGGCGCCCTGTTCCGGCGCGCGGAGCGTCAGGGTCTGGCCGGGTCTGGCGGTGATGGCCCAGTCGCGCGGGAGTTTCAGGTCGTCGAGCGTGGCAGGGCAGGCGGCACCGGTGACGGCAAAGGACGTCTCGGCGTGAAAGCGCATGCGGAAGGGGAAAAACACGATCTCGATCCCGGCAGCATCCATCGGATTGTCGAGGAGCAGGTTGCCGTGGCTCAGGGCCAGACGGTCCATGGCGCCGCCCTGCGCCACCCCCATGGCCATGGCGTGAGGACGGCCGAAATCCTGAATGGTGTTGAGGGAAGAGCCGGTCAGGATTTCGATCATGAGGCCCTCACAAAACGGACGGTGTCGCCCAGACGCAGCAGACCGGGCTCGGGACGGAAGGCGTCGAACAGGCACAGATCCGTCCGGCCGAGGATATGCCAGCCAGACGGCGAGGTGCAGGGCATCATGCCCGCATGGCCTCCGCCGATGACCACGGCCCCTTCCTCCACCCGCAGGCGCGGGGAGTCGCGGCGGGGGATGGCCAGACGCGGGTCCAGTCCGGTCAGGTACACGAAACCCGCCATGGCGCCGATGGCGGCGACGCTGTAGCGACCGGCCATGTGGGCGTCGATGGTTTCTTCTTCCGTCAGGTTGGCGAAGCGGGCGACGAGTGCCAGATCTTCGCCGAACGTGCCGCCATAGACGACCGGTACCACGATCTCGCGGGACGGCACCTCTTCGGCGGAGGCCTGTGTCCAGATGGTCCGGAGCAGCTCTTCCATGACGGAAGGGTCAGTCTGTATGGCGTCGAATGTGACGAGAAGGTTGTTGACGCCGGGGATGGTCTGGAGGACGTCCGGGTATGTGTCGAGCGTGCGGCTGGCAGCCCAGATGCGGCGCTGTGTCGTGTCGCTGAACGGGCCATCGGCGGCGTCCAGCAGGAGGCCGCCCGCGCCTGCCATGTGAATACGGGTCATGCGGTCTGATCCGGCTGGGAGCGGCCATGGAACGGCCGCCGGGGAAGGAGGGCAGCGGCCAGCGCGCCGCACAGGATGATGACGCCCGTGATGTAGAAAACGCCGTGGAAATTGCCGGTGGCCTGAAGCAGATATCCCGTCATGACCGGGGCCAGAATGCCGAGACCGTTGGAGAAGGTCAGGGTCAGGCCGGTCACGGAGCCGAGGATTTCGTCCTCCACAAGCAGGTCCGCCAGAAGGGCCATGTTGGCCCCCGTACCGCCGGCCATGAAGGCCATGGAGACCGCGAGGAGCGGAATGATGGTCGCGGCCGTTCCGCAGAGCGGCAGAAATCCCATGGAGGAGGCCAGAACGAGATACAGGCACACGACCTTTCGGCGCCCTCCCAGAGAAAGGTTTGATCCGCGAACGAGCGTTTCGCCGATTTTTCCAGCCGTGATCGAGAGGATGGCCGCGCCGACATAGCAGTAGGCTGTATAGGCTCCGGACTGTTCGGTGCCGAGATGCAGGGTCTGGCGCATGATGATCGGCAGCCAGGACATCAGCAGGAAGTTGGCGTAATTGGCGCAGCACTGCGCGATCACGATGCCCCAGAACGCCGAGGAGCGAAACAGGGTCGGCACCGAGATCAGGGAAAAGGACGTGGCCTGTGTGCCGCGTGCGGGGCGCGGGTGGGTCAGGAGCCAGACCACGGACCAGACCAGCCCCAGCGCGCCGAGCAGCGAAAATGCCGGGCGCCAGCCGTAATGGGCAATCAGCCACCCGCCCGAGGCGGCACCGCAGGCCAGCCCGATGGGGATGCCGCAGATGAAGGCGGTCATCATCAGGCCACGTTCGTGTAGCGGCGCCCAGGCCCGCACGACTTTGTTGCCGAGTGCGAAGGTGGGGGCTTCTCCGACGCCCAGCAGGATGCGGGTGGCGATGAAGGCCGGGACAGTGGCGGTCAGGCTGCCGAGGATCATGGCGAGCGACCACAGGGCCACGGCCGCCGCGCCGATGATCCGCACGCCGAAGCGGTCCAGAAGGATCGCGCTGGGCAGGTTCAGGATGAAATAGGACCAGAGGAAGCTGGAGAGGACCCAGCCCGTCTTCCCCGGTGTGAGGGCAAATTCATGCGCGATCTGGGGCATGCCTACGGACAGGGCGGCCCGGTCTCCGTAGCAGATCACGCACATGGTGATGGTGAGGGCGTATATGACGAACCGGAAAGGCCGGCGATCTTCTGGGACTGTCTGCAAGAAATGCGCCTCTTTCCGGTGGATATCAGTCGGTCTGTCTTTGGAAAAGTCTTAGAAGGTCAGGCCGGTCTGAATATAGTACATGCCGCCGTTGAAGCCGTAAGGCGAGTAGTAGGCGTATTTGTATTCGTTGAAGAGCGGTGCCGCGGTCGCCTTGGGCACGCGGGTCGGATATTTGTTGCCCAGATTGTTTGCGCCCACGGTGACGCTCCATTTCGGCAGGATCTTGTAGCTGACGGACATGTTGGTCAGGAAAGCCGGGCGCTGTTCCATGGGAGCGGCGGTCGGGCTGGCGAGGAAGATGATGGAGCCGTAGCGCTGTTCCTGCACCATGACGTTCCACTTGCCGCAATTCCAGTTGACCGTGAGGTTTTCGCGGTTCTTTGGCGCGGAGTGCAGAAGCATCTCCTCGGCATAGGTGTTAAACGTGGACAGACCCATGTTCGACAGAACGGCAGGGGTCTTGTTGCGACTGCGGATTTCGTTGTCGGAGTAGTTGAACGTGAAGTCGAAGCGGAACGTGCCGGCGCGTTTGGTGTGCAGGGTGTAATTGGTGTCGATGTCTCCACCGAAGGTCTCGGTATTGACGGGGTTGGTATAATACGAGGCGTAGGTCACGTTATTCAGGCCGGACGCGGCAAGAATGTCAGCAACACCTGACCCGCCAAGGGTTGTTGTGCTGGCCAGACGGTCATTGATCGCGATGTAGTAAAGATTGCCTGTGACGTTCCAGTCCTTGAGGGGGGTGGCGTCGATGCCGATGGTGTAGTTGCGAGAATATTCGCCCTTGATATGGCCTGCGCCGAGTGCCTTTGCGGCTGCGCTGCTGTTGGGAAGCTGGTCCACGGCATAGTTGGCGAAGGGGGCGTTATAGAAATAATAGGTCTGGCCCAGTGTTGGCGGGCGATAGCCGGTGTTGATGCTGGCGCGGATGGCCCAGTGTTTGTTAAAGTTGTACCGTGTTCCGATCGATCCGGTTTCGACCGTGGCCAGATGGCTGTAGCTGGTCGCGCGTCCGCCGAGGGACCATTCCCATTTTTTGGTGACGTAGAAATCGAGATTGATGTTGCCGTCATAGATGTCGCGTCCGCGGTTGGTGACGGCGAGCGGGACGTTGCCGGCATGGTCGGTTGCGCCGAGGCCGGTCCATGAGGCTTCTTCGCCTTCGGTCATCTGGAAGGTGTCACGGCGATATTCGCCACCAAAGCGCAGGGCAATCGGCTTGGGCAGCCATGAGGTGTGGAAGAAGCGCGAGCCGCGCAGCCCGGTCGAAAGTTCGGAGGTTATGGTCTTGCCGTCATAGAAATCACGCGGGCTGGCATCGCCAAGAGAGATGTTGTTGCTGTCGAGGGTCGAATAGGTCTGATCGTCACGACCGTAATTGACGTAGGCGTCCCAGGCGAAACCGAATTTATGGGCCTTTATGCCGTTGTCTGTTTCGAAATCGTACTGGTCCATGCCGATATAGGGCTGTGCGCCATTGGGCCAGAGATTGATGTTGGTCAGGCTGTTTCCGGCGCTCCGGTAGGTCTCGGCGACATGGGCCTTGCGGTGGCTGAAGGTCGAAGTGCTGTAGAGGCTCAGGTTTTCGTTTAACGGGATCGCCATGTTTTCGCTGATGGTTTCCAGCGTCGATTTCGGAATGCCGAGGCCGCGCTGTACATCGCGGCTGGCTGTTTCGTTGCGGGAATCCCCGACCGGATAGAGCTGCCCGACGAAAAGGCCGCTGCGGTTGGTGGGAAGCTGGTGGGTGACCTGCGCTGCCAGATCGAGATAGCCGCCGTTTTTACCAAGTGCTGTGGCCCAGTCCGCGTAACCGTTCAGCGCCTGCCCGTCACCGGCGTAGAAGCCGCTGTTCTGGAAATTGATGGAGCCGCCATGCGTGCGCTGCTTGAGGACGATATTGACGGCACCTGCGAGCGCATCCTGACCATAAAGGGCCGACGCGCCTTCGGTAATGACTTCGATATGGTCGATCGCTGAAATTGGGATCAGCGAGATATCTGTGGGTTCGGTGCCCCAGTTCGGGCCGGCATTGGCGTTGAAATTCGCACCGATATGGCGACGATGTCCGTTGACGAGGATCAGCGTGTCATCGGCGGACTGGCCGCGAAGCTGCATGGTCTGGATAAAGCCGCTGTTTCCGACGCCGGATTGTGGCGGGGACGTAATGGATGCCGAGGCTTGGGCGAGGGCCTGCATGACATTTGTCTGTCCTGTAGCCAGAAGCTGGCTGCCAGACACGACTGTAACCTGTGTGGTACCGTGAACCGGGGTGGATGGATTCATCACGGACTGGCCGGTGGAGGCTGTTCCTGTGACGCGCATCTCTTCCGGATCGGATCTCGAAACGATGGATGTCCTGCGGGGGGACGGTCTGGAACGGGTTGCGGCGGCCTGTGCGGGGGGTGTCGTGATCCGCCGGTGTGGTTTTTGAGTGGAATGTGTCTGTGTCGTCGCTCTGGTGGACGCGGCCTGTGTGGGTTGAGAGAGCGAAACGAGCGAGCTCAGGGCAGCGCCGCACATCAGGAAAGCCTTAGGTCCGAAACACTTGCTCATGGGCATCCCCTTTTCCGGCCTGTAGCGGCTGGTCATCCGGATATATACTTTTCATGATGAAATCACACATATAACGGAACGACAACTAAAATGTTCTCTTAAAGGAACGGATTCTCTTTTCTGCTGTTTTGTGCGAAAAATAGATTGTTTCGATTGCGCGTCCGGTGGCTGGAGGCTGCTGGCCGGAAAGCTGGTGTTGCTTGAACGGACAAAAAAAATGGGTGAAAGTAACGGTAAGAGAAAATTTTTGTGTCTGTCGAGCCATGATTCCCGAACTCAGAACATTTGTCGTTGCGGCTGAGGTGGAAAGTTTTGCCGCGGCCGCCAAGGCCATCGGTCTGACGCAGTCGGCAATCAGTGCCCAGATCCGTCGGCTTGAAGAGGAACTCGGTTATGAACTCTTTGATCGTGCAGGACGGTCTGTGACGCTAACGGCTGCGGGGCGCAGTATCCTATGTCGGGTTGAGGATATTCTTTCCTCCTTTGAAGCGCTCCGGAGTATGGCGAGCCTCAGGCCAGGCAATGCACTGCTGCGGATCGGAGCGATTTCCACGGTTCAGACCAGTCTGCTGGCTCCCGCCATAGCAAGGTTGCATCTTGAACTTCCGGATCTGAAGGTACGGATCGTTCCCGGGCTTTCGATGGGACTTCTGGATCGTCTGGACGCGGGTGAACTGGATGCTGCCCTGATCGTCCGTCCACCTTTTGGCCTGATGCCCTATATGCGGTGGCATCCCATTGTGAAGCAGAACTATGTCATGGTCGTGCCAGCGCATATCGAAAATGAAGACTGGCGCCAGATCCTGGAGATACTGCCTTTCATACAGTATGACAGCCGCTCTTTCGGGGGGCGTACCCTGGACCGTTTCCTGAAGATGCAGGGTCTTTCTCCGCGTCAGGTCATCGAAACGGAAGAACTGCACACCATTCTGCAAATGGTCGCCAACAATATGGGCTGTTCGATCGTCCCTTATATCTTTGCGGTCAGCGTCGTGCCGAACATTCGTGTCGTGCCTCTCGCAGAGCAGCGAATCGCACGGGAAGTGGGCGTCATGACGTTGCGCGGTCGCGTGGCAGAAGGGGGAGACGCGCTGATCCGTTATCTGGGGGAGGTTTCCCGGGACAATGCCCCTCCCAGCCATGGACGGTAACCTGAAGCGCGTTCAGGAGTCCGCCCGCCACAGAAGAACGGGGGCATCGCGGGTTTCGCCCATTTTGAGTACGGTTCCAAAAGGCGCTGACAGGGCCGCGAATTTTTCCAGGATCCGTTGTCCTTCCTTTCCCCGCGCAAGGGAGGGAATGCCGCGTATGTGGGCTGCCGGGCAGAGGGTGAGGGTGATCGGATGGATTTCCAGACTTTCGAGCTTCCCGTTCTGATAGGTGCCGATCGGCATGATGGTCTCCCAGAAGCGTGTCTCGGCGGGAAAACCTTTCGCATCGTTGTTGCTGCGGGCTTTGTAGAGCTGATGAGGCGTCAGATCGGAGCTTACGCGGTTGGCCATGTAGGACTCCACCGGCAGGCGTTCCACGAGTTCATTCTGTCCGATGAAGTTACCCAGACTATAGAAGATGGGTTTTCCGTTATGGATTTCCATGCCGCGAAGCAGGTGCGGGCCGTGGCAGGCGATGATATCCGCGCCAGCATCAATGGCCTGACGGGCAGCAGCAACGAGGAAGTCGGCTGGGATTTCAACGTCCAACTGATCTTTATCATTGTAGCCGCTTTCATGGGCATGGATGCTGAGGATCACGGTATCGGAAACCATGCGGGCTTCGGCGATCCAGCGCGTAATGGCCTGGATATCCATTATGTTCGGAGTGGTGATGACCTTCGTTTCGTCACCTGTCCGGAAATTCAGGTTTTCGAAGACCAGGATACCGTCGGGGGCCGGAAAGGCAAAACCCAGTTGGATCTTGTCGTCCTTGACGCGCTGCAACCCGAGTTTTTGATAGATGTTCCGAAGCGAGGTCATCTCGTCCGCAGAAATCTGATATATGGTGTTGTAGCGGAGTGGATTGATACCGGGGCGACCCTGCATCGCGGAGGTCTGCATCGCTGCTTCCTGCCCTCTTGCAAAGGTGGACGTACAGGAGATCATGGCGACTGTGCCGGTGGGATGGGTAAAGTAGGTCGGGCGACGGGCGTCTTCCAGATGGAGGCCGATTCCGGCGTAGCGCATTTTGCGGACGTTCAGTTCAGCCAGCGTCTTGCGCAGACCTGAAATGCTGTAATCCAGCGAGTGGTTGGTCGCTGCGGCAAAGAGGTCGAATCCAGCTTCATTCAACTCATCCAGAACCCAGGAAGATGCTCCGAAATGGGTTCCTCCCATGTCCAGTGCCGGATCGCCTACGAAGTCGTTCGGGACCAGTTCGAGATTGGTGAACGAAATGTCGCAGGAACGGATCATGTCGAATAGTGGAGAAATTCTGAGATCGGTTCGGCTGTTGAGTGGTCGGAAGAGAATACTGTCACCCGTCAGGCAGATTTTCATAAATCATCCCAGAAAATAATGATTTTGAATGGAGAAAATTCCAGGAAGTATGCTTATGGAATATCAATTATATGTCCAGTTTATTTTATATTTCCAATGATAATTTTATCATATTCTCGTCGTATAAAAACAGGTTTCTTAACCGAACCGTTATGGGTTGTCTTTCCGGGGTGAGGAGAGCGTCGTTTGCAGGACATCCAGCAGACGTTTTCCCAGTTGGAAGCCATGACATCATAAATGGCTCAGCGATCTGAACGAACCTGGAAAGAAACAAATTCGTTTCTTTTATCTGGACTTGGTATCGGGAGCCTGCTGGAATTCAATGCCTTTGCCAATAGGCAGCACCTTTTCGCCAAACAGTGAAGCATGCTCTCGACCGCGACAGACAAGGGACCATCCATGACCAGTTCCGCATTAACTGAAACGGACGTCATTTCCTGTCCCGTACCTGACGTCGATCTCGGGCGTCAGCTTTTCGACCGCTTACGTGACATTGGTTTCGATGGACGCGGCATGACCCGTCCGTCCTATGGGAGAGAGGAAAATCTGGCGCACGCCCTGTTCATGGATACTGCCTGTGGATACGGGCTGGAGATCCGTCGGGACTGGGCATCCAATCTTTTCCTCACATTACCTGGGCGTGATCGGAATCTTCCTGCGGTTATGACGGGATCGCATGTCGATACCGTTCCCTGTGGGGGGAATTTTGACGGGGCTGCCGGTGCCGTAGCAGGGCTTCTGGTCTTGTGCTCCTGGGTGGAGGCGGGCTTTCGTCCGGAGCGGGACACGACACTGATCGTGATCCGGGCAGAAGAAAGTGTCTGGTTCCCTCTCTCCTATCTGGGAAGCCGCACGGCATTCGGGCTGCTTGATCCTTCGGCGCTCGATATGCCGCGGAGCGATGATGGTGTGAGCCTGAGGCAGCATATGCTGGAATGTGGAGCAGAGCCTGGCCTGTGTGGTCGGGCTCCTGTTCTGGATTCCGCAAAAATCGACTGTTTCGTCGAACTCCATATTGAGCAAGGACCCGTTCTTCCGGAAGCAGGCGTTCCGATCGGCATCGTGACGGGGATCTGTGGAAGTACGCGCTATCGTTCGATCGTCATTCACGGACAGTATGCCCATTCCGGTGCGACGCCGCGTCGTTTCCGTTCGGATGCCGTCATGGCGGGGGCCAGCATGATGGTGGCATTGCATGATGCCTGGAAAAAGGTGGAAGCGGCCGGGGAGGAGATGACCCTTACATTTGGCGTCTGTCAAACCGATCCGGGACAGGCGAACTTCGCCGCTGTTTCCGGACGGTTGGAACTGGTGATCGACATCCGCTCCCGGGACGAGGTTCTGCTGGAACGCATGAATGCGCTGGTCATTGAACAGGCACGGCGCGTGGAAGCGGATTATCATGTTCAGGTGGATCTGGGGGAGCGGACCTGTAGTACGCCTGCCGTCATGGACGAAACTCTTCAGGTCGAGGCGCGAATCCTCGCAGCCGCAATGGGGCTTCCTGTCATTTCGATGCCCAGCGGTGCGGGTCACGATGCAGCGACATTCGCCGGGCAGGGGGTCCCGACGGAAATGCTGTTCGTTCGTAATGCCAATGGGAGCCATAATCCCGACGAAAGCATGGAAATGGATGATTTCATGCACGGTGTGAGACTGCTGGAGCGCCTGCTTCGTAAGCGTGCGGGGCAGTTACTTCCCAGAACTTCGGCTTATGGATGGGGGTAAACGTCTAACAGCCTCGAACGCGGTTGAACTTCTTTCCGGGAGTGGCGGGCGCTATGGCTCGGACGGAGGTTCTGTCAGGCTCGGTCTCCCGGTTTCGATGTGTCCTGCCAGTTGCATCGCTGTTGGGGAGGGGGCGGCTGTCCGGATATCCAGATCGTACCAGTATGAGGCCGGAGCAATGGCCCATTGGGTCGTCAGGGTCTCGCCGGGCGGCAGGGAAATTACGCGCTGGCTGTGGCTGTGTTTTTCCGTGATGTGGAAAGTCTGAAGGCTGGGTTTGGTGTTGCGAAGCGACAGGAGCAGGGTGTCATGCCGAGAAGCGTGCTGAAGTGTGGTTTCGGGGGGCGCCTCTCCGTGGAAGGAGCGATAGAAGCCGTTGGGGCCGTGGATCGTGATGGCGCTCTGATCGGAAGGGCGTACCGGAACGGACAGGCTTGAGCGGGCATCGAGGGTATAATGGCGTGTGGTACCGTTGGCGCGAACCCGGAAGACTGCGCCCTGTGGTCCCGTATTGGCCAGTCTGAGGGTTTCGGGAGCGAGGAAATCGGCCTGTAAATGATAGGGCAGGGCGCGGGCAGGGCGTTGTCCCGTTTCCTGCCGGGGCAGTTTCTGGACTGTCGGGACGACCGGATGGGGAAGCGCGCAGGAGCGTCGCGTTTCGGGGAGATAGTCGTCCGTGTTTGGGAGACTTGCGGTCCATGTCCGGTCTGTCTGGGCGAAGTCGAACACGGATGTCAGGTCGCCGCACACGCTGCGGCGCCACGGCGTGATGTTCGGGCATTTGACGCCGAAGCGTGCTTCGAGAAAGCGCAGAACGGAGGTGTGGTCGAACACCTGCGAATTGACCCAGCCGCCTTTCGTCCAGGGTGAAACGATGATGGCGGGCACGCGCGGGCCCAGTCCGACCGGAACATCGTGATAGGACTCTCCCTGTGTTGAGACCGTTCCGCCGCCCTGCTCCGGCGTCAGTGCGGGGACCGGGGCGGGGACGTGGTCGAAAAACCCGTCATTTTCATCGTAATTGAGGATGAAGACGGTGCGTGACCAGACGTCGGGATGGCGGACGAAGACGTCCATGAGCCGGGAAATGAGATGTTCGCCGTAGCCGGGCGGGGCATTGGGGTGTTCGCTCAGGGCTGTGGGCGGGACGATCCATGAGACCTGAGGCAGGCGTCCTTCCGAGACATCGCGTTCGAATTCGGCGACAAGATAGCGGCCTTCGGTCGTGTGCATGTCGGCTTCGGTGGAGCCGGGCACGATCTGACGCGCCCTGCGATATTGCCAGGATGCCGGGTCGAGGTTGCGGAACTGCGCGAAGGAGGCGAGGGGATTGTCGCCGAAATTGTCGTATTCCTGATAAACGCGCCAGGAGACGCCCGCGTCCTGAAGCTTCTCCGGGTAAGTCTCCCAGCGAAACGGTGTGAAATCGGGATGGTCATGGGCCATGTCGGCCGACCAGTTTCCGTCATCCACGTTTTCGACGACCTGTTTGCCGGAATGGCCGACGGCCAGACCGCTCGTTCCGGAAAACAGGAAAAGGCGGTTGGGATTTGTCGGACCGAAAAGGGAGGCGTGATAGGCGTCACAGATCGTGAAGGCATCGGCGAGGGCGTAATAATAGGGAATTTCAGCGCGGGTGAAATGACCCATGGTCATGGGCCCCTTGTAGGAGATCCATGTGTTCCAGTCGTTCCATGCGGTCTGGGTGCCTTTCCAGCTGTGATCGAGGCTGGCGAGGCAGGCGCTGGAGGTGTGGGCTGTATTGAACAGGAACGGGAGGACGGTGCCTCCCTTTCCGTCCGGCTGGGCAAAGACGCTGCTGCCATCTGGCAGGCGTTCGGCGCGGGGGTCTGCGTAGCCACGAACCCCCTGCAGGCAGCCGAAATAGTGGTCGAAAGACCGGTTCTCCTGCATGAGGATGACGACATGTTCCACGTCCTGAATCGTGCCTGTGACGGTATGCGGCGCGATGGCGAGAGCGCGCCGGAGGTTCTCGGGCAGGAGGGCCGCCGCCGTAGTGGCGGAGCCGAGCCGGAGGAACTGTCGACGGCTGGGGGAGCGTGGCATCAGGGCGTCATCCGTGAAGAAGCCTGCGATCAGAAGAAGTGCTTGCGCAGCGTGAAGAACACCATGCGGGGAGCACCGGCCTGAAGGGTCTGGAGGCTGCCTGTCGGATCGCTGACGGCAAAGCCCGTGCTGCCGACTGTGGCGACATAGCGTTTGTCGAACAGGTTGGTGACGTTGATCTGGGCGTCCAGACCGTGCAGCACCCAGTTATGGCTGTGGAAGCGGTAGCCGACATTCAGGTTGAAGATGTCGTTCGGCTTGATCCACTGGTCGTTCGTATAGGTGTAGGTTCTGCAGCCCTGATACTGCATGCCGACATTGCCCCAGATCGAACCATCGTCGTAGCTGAGCTGTACGTTGGCCAGATTGCGCGGCATGGCGACAACGCTTTTGCCCTTGGTCGCGTATGTCACGCCGCCTGTCGTCAGGTTGTCGTCATAGGTGGACTGGTTATAGGCGTAGGAGGCGTAAATCGACCAGTTATCGGTGAAATGGTAATTGAATGCGGCGTCGATGCCGCGTGCCGTAACGCCACCGACATTGCTCAGGATGCTGGCATAGCCCTGAACGTTCGTTCCGCTGGAAACGGGCGAGATGGAGGCGAGCCGGTTTTCAAACTCGATGTAATAGCCGGTCAGGGACGCCTGGATGCGGTGGTCGTGATAGCGGTAGCCGATTTCTTCGCTGTAGGACATTTCAGGATGCAGCGAATTCTTGGCCGCGGCGTAGGCTGCCGTCGTCATGGCGAACGGGCTGGTGGCGCCGGTTGTGGAATTGTCGAAGGCTGCCATGTTACGGGCGAAATCGGCGAAGATTTCGTTGTGACGGTTGATGCGGTAATTGCCGCCAAGCTGTGGCAGGAAGCCGTTGGCTGATGTGATCGACCCTCCGGCATAGGTATTGGCGACCGGGGTGCCCATGTAGTTACCTTCGAGCTGGCGGGCGTGATTGTCGACGACCAGCGACTTGAAGCCATAATTCAACTTGAAAGCCGGAGTGATCTGCCAAGTATCCTGAAGGTGGAACTGGTACGTTTTAGTATTGAATGCGCTCTGCCACTGGGTGGCAAACGGGTTGTTGCGGAACCAGTGAACCGAACTGCCAGTATAGCCGCTTTCGCTGAGTGGATAAAAACGGCGAGCCTGTTCGAAATCGTTGTTCTCGAACCAGAACCCGCCGTTGATCGTATGATGGGCGATCTTGTAGGTCAGGCCGCCGATAAAGCCTTCGCGATGAATGTCATATTCGGTGGTTCGCACGGAAAGGGGGGAGCCACCCAGTGAATCAGGCGTGGCTTCGTAAGGTGTTGCGTAAATGCCTTCGCCAGTATTGGTATGGCCGTAGACCGTGGCGTAACCCTTGAGGCGGCTGGTGATGTCGAAATCCAGGCGTCCGTAGCCCAGCGCGTCCTGCCGCAGGCCGGCAGAGTTGTAATAGGACTGGTCCTGATTGGTGATCCCCTTCGGGAAAGCCGTGCCGTTCTGGTAGGCTCTGGCGATCTGTTTGGCCAGCCCATAGTCGTTGGTGATGTTATCGACGTTGTAGCCGCGGGTGCGGATCAGTTGCAGGGACAGATCCTGATAGTCATTTTCCGCGCGCTGGCTGTAATCGCCGAAGAGGGTCAGCTTGACCTTCTCACCCAGCGGCTGGATGAACTTCGCGTTGGCCTGCTGCTGCTGCTGGATGCCATCGCCTTTCCATTTGTTGGCGTCCTGATAATCGTACGAGACATACAGGCGTCCGCCGCCCGGCAGCGTGCCGGAATTGACGCGGGCGAATGTGCGCCATGTGCCATAGGATCCGACCGTTCCGGCGACATCCACGCCATACTTCGTGGTCGGGTCGATGGATGTGAATTCGAGTGCGCCGCCGAGGTCGTTCGAAGCCGCAACGCCGACGGATCCTGCACCCTGGGCCAGTGTTGCGGGGCCATTGTTTTCTGTTTGCAGGGCGCGGCCGATCGACAGGCCGTTATCATTGCCGTAGGCGAGGTTGCCGAGCGGGATACCATCCATTGTGAATCCCAGACGGCTCTGGTCAAAGCCGCGGATGATGATCTGCTGCGACCATTCGTAAGCGCCCAGTGGGTCTGAAGACGTGAACATGACGCCAGGGAGTTTCGAGAGCGTCTTCAGGGGGCTGGTGCCGGGGGCGACTTCCTGTAGCGCCAGATGAGAGAGCGTCTGGGTTTCGCGCGAGGCGCCCGAGCCGAGAACGACGATGGATTCTGCTTTGTTGGAAACTGTAGCCTCAGGAGTGCCGCTTTTTCTGGCGGGATTCTTCCTGGGGGCCGTCCGTGATGTCCTGTGCTGGGCAGTATCTCCATGGGGGGACGTTTTTGCAGGGACCGGAGCTGCATGGGCACTGTAGAAGACCAGCGAACTCAGACAGGTGGTGAGCAGGACACCATTTTTTTTCATTTCGCGTTTTCCCGGCATCAAGAAGATAAAATCTGGGCGGTGATAACGCGGCGAACATTATGTTTGCATATCTGTGATGTCGTGTAATAGTTTCATGACAAATATGTTTCGTAAATATTATGAAGGGGTAAATGATTTTTCAGAATAGGTTCTTACCCCTAAGGCGGAGTATAGCTCTGCTCCAGATACGGGCGGGGAAAGGCCCGGACATCAGTGCCGGTTTTCCCCCACGATCATGCGTTACGATGATGGCAGGGCCTGCAGGTGCTCCTGAGGCAGTTGCGATCCCTGTAACGCTGCCAGTCATCGGTCAGCCCCAGATCTGCAAAGTGGATCAGACCTCTGGCAGATTATATAGGATTTTTGTCAACAGGGCCTGAAGATTTCACGTTTTTTGCGGTCGGCATAGAAAAAAGCTGAGACAGCTCAAGAAGACGGCATAATAAACATACGCCACGGCGGTTCCGGTCATGATATCGGGCTTTATGGCCCCCAGCAGCAGGATAACAGTGATACCACTGACGCATCCTGCGACCCACCCGGGAGTCAGGCGGGCCAGAATGCTGGTGGGGAGGCTGTCCCGGCGCAGGCCCGTCGCTTTTTCGCGACGGCGGCGGGCGTCGATCCAGAGCCGGTTCCCGGTATAGAACATGCCGGCTCCTGCAAGACCCAGAAGGACATAGCCCCAGCGGATCGCGTTGCCGCCGAAACTGCCGAAATGCAGGGCGAAGAAAACCGTCAGGATGGCAAAGCCGGTTTTCTGATGGCCGGGGAGGTAATCCGCGGACAGGACTTTGCCGCTGCGGGGATCGACCGTGGCGAAGCCTGCCGTGGGGCCGCGCATGCTGTAGCGGCTGTCCTGCCCGCTGACACGCAGCATCATGCCGCCACGGCCCTGACTATAGGTCAGTGTGGTGGGGACGAAGCCCGGGGCTTGTGTTTCGAGGGACGACACGAGTTCGGTTGGGGGGAGGAGCGGAGAGGCGGGGTGTTGGTTCGCAGCGACGGGGCTGGATATTTTGTTCATCGGGAGATGCGGGGAGGCATGGGATGTGCCGAAAACCCGGCTTTGCACGGCGAAAATGGGATCATGAAACGCGAAGACCACCGAGGTCAGGGCCATGACGATGTGAAAGGGCAGCGAAAAGAACCCCAGCAGATTGTGCAGGTCCAGCCAGAGTTTGCGCGGTCCCTCGCGGAAGCGGAAGGCGAACAGGTTGCGGGCCAGCGTGGGCAGGAACAGCAGCACGCCCGAGATCAGGGCCATGCCGTAGAGCAGCGCGATGATGCCCATGAACGCTCGGCTGATTGCATGGGGCAGGGGAATGCCCAGTTCCTGATGCAGCATGTCGATGAAATGCGCGACCGGGGCGATGGCCTGCTGACGGACGACCAGCGCGCCATCGGGGGCAAGTGTTGCGACGAACATCGGCCCGGTGTCGTGACCGTGGGGCGGGTGTACAGGCCATGCCACGCGGCCAGGAAGGCTGCGGTCCGGGGCGAGCAGGATCGTGTAGGTCTGCCGGGCCTGCGGATAGGCGCTGAAGACCTTTTCGAGCAGGTCTGGTGTCCGGGACAGGGGCACGGGGGGCGGCATGTCGAGTTGGGGTGAGGTCAGGTTCTGGAGGGGGTGCTCGAACATGCTGACCGCGCCGGCGAAGAACGCCACGAACAGAAGCAGTCCGGCACAGATCCCGACCCAGCCATGGACCTCGCGATAGACGCGCAGGATATCGGAACGGATTTTCATCAGGATAACGCTCTCAGGAGCAGAAAGAGACCCCAGAGGGCGACGCAGCCCCCGCCCAGCACCGCCCAGGCCCGACGGCCTGTGGGAAACAGAAAGCAGCTTCCCAGCACCAGCACCCAGAGAACGGCCGTCAGCCACATCAGGGCCTGGGCGGAGAGGCTTCTGGGGTCGCCATTGGCGCCGATGAGCCGTCCGAGGAGGGCCATGATGGCGAACGTCATCCCGCCGCCCGCGAGGATGGCGGCGGAGACTTTCGCGACCCAGTGCCGGTTGTCGAGGGTTTGGGGCAGCTTTGTCATGGCCGGGATCTGCCAGCGAGAAGAGATGCGCCCAGTGGCAGCAGGCACCAGACGATCATGAGCAGGGTCATGGCCATCAGGCAGGCGGTGCAGAGGCTCGTTGTGGTCGTCAGGACGGCCGTTCCGGCAGGCAGAAACCCGATCCCGAGCAGAACCGGAATGTTGCCGTGCAGGCGCGCGCGCAGGAGTTTCTGGTTGGCGGAACATGCATAGAGCAGTGCTCCGCCTCCTGCGATGAGCAGGGTTGCGAGAGCGTAGGACAGAGCCGGATTCACCAGCGATATTCCAGTCGGGCGGTGAGGTTTCTGCCCTGTCCGTAATAGCAGGCGGCTACCGCCGTACAGGTTGCGACGAAGCGTTTGTTGGCGACGTTGCGCATGTTGAGCGAAAACATCAGACCCTTATAGGCGGGATGGGCATCGCCCACATCGTAGCGGAGGAAGGTGTCGAACAGCGTGTAGTCGGGGATGGCCAGTTTGTTGGCCGTATCGCCGTAGCTTGTGCCGGTGTAGCGCACGCCACCGCCGATACCCAGTCCACGGAGGGCGCCGTAGCGGATGCGCTGGTCAATGAAGAGCGAGGCCATCCATTTCGGGGCCTGCGGCAGATAGTTGCCGACCTGCCCTGCCGTGTTGGACTGCCGGATGCGGGCGTCGCTGCGTGTTCCGGTGAAGATCACGGCCATGTCCCACGGAAGGGTGGCGCGTCCTTCGAGTTCGAGGCCGCGGACACGTCCTTTGCCTGTCTGGATCAGGCAGGTCGCGGTGCCGCAGGTTTCGCCGTCGGGGTCGGGGGTTGTCATGTTCTTCTGGGTGATCTGATAGCCGCCGAACGTGACATAGATACTCTTGCCGTACTGGTAGCGGATGCCTGCTTCGTACTGGTCGCCAGTGGTCGGCTTGAAGGGCAGGCCGTTTTTGGCCGTGGATGGATCGGAAACGGTGGGCTGGAAGGACTGGGCGTAGCTGAAATAGGGTGCCAGTCCGTTATCGAACAGATAGACGCCGCCCGCGCGCCAGGTGAAAGCCTGCGAGGGGGTGATGTACCGCTTGCGGGTCAGGATATTGTATGTGTTGTCGTTGGCCCAGTCCTGACGGCCGCCGATCGTGACACGCAGGCGCTCAACCTTGAGCTGGTCCTGAAAATAGATCCCGTTCTGGCGGCTGATCGTGGACGTATAGACCTGCGGAGACAGGTTGCTTTCGTAACCCGCGCTGCCCCGGCTGACGGGATCGAAAATGTTCAGGAGTGGTTTGACCAGTGTCAACCTGACGAGGTCGCGGTCATGGTTCCAGTCCGTATAGAAATAGTCCGTCCCGGCGAGGAGCAGGTGACGGACGGGGCCGGTGCGGATATGGCCTTCAACCTGTGTGTCCATGGCGACGCCCTGCGACCGTCCCCGGCCTTCGACGGCACGGCGGTTGACCGTCTCTCCCGCCACGCATCCCGCAACGGTACCGGTGCATTTCGCAAGCGTATCGCCCGAGAGGACCGTGGAGCGGTAGAGCGTGTCGAGATAGGTGTAGCGGACGTTGTTCCGCACCGTCAGGAAACGGTTGAAGCGGTGTTCCAGGAACGATCCGAAAAGGGCCTGATTGCGGTCGAACGTGTTCCAGTCGGGTTCGCCGATATTGGCGTCATTAGCAATGTAACGGCCTTTGGATGCGTAAAGCGTGCCCGTTGCGGGCAGGAACTGGAAGGTCGACCCCCCGACATCGCGCTGGTATTGCGCAAGCAGTGTCCATGTCGAATGGGGGGCGAATTTCCATGTCAGGCTGGGCGAGACGTAATAGCGGCCTGCCGTGACGTCATTGACCTGCGTGCCGCCATATTTCGCCAGAGCGACCATTCGGCCCATGACGGTGCCGCTATGAGTCAGTTTTCCCGACACATCGCCGGAAGCCTGTCCCTGCCAGTTTTCCAGATTGGTATATCCGCTGCTCTGGAAGAAGAATTCCCCTTCGCTTTTTTCCGTCGGACGTTTCGTTACCAGATTGACCACGCCGCCCGCAGCCGTCTGGCCGTACAGCGCTCCGGAGGGGCCTTTCAGGACGTCGACCTGCTGGAGGGCGAACGGATCGAATGATGTGCGCGTCCACTGGCCACCGGAGGGAAGGCGCAGGCCGTCTACGAAATTATTGTTTGATGAAAAACCGCCTGCGCCAAATCCGCGGACGGACACTTCGTCAACCCGGTTGTCGATGCCCTGCGGTTCGGCCTGGACACCTGCGGTATAGGCGAGGGCGTCTGCAATGGTGGGAGAGGAGCGCAGTTCGATTTCGTCGCGGCTGACGATCGAGATTGTCTGGGGGGATTCGATGATGGGTGTGCGGGTTTTGGTTGATGCTCCCGCCTGGGACAGGCCCGTCGCCGTAACAGTGATGATTTCCGCCGGAGGAGGGGATGTTTTCTTCTCCGATCGAGCAGCTCGGTCGGCTGTGGCTTTGCCCATGCGTTTTTCCAGTGCGTCGGAAGGAGTTGCAGATGCGATCTGTACACTCAAGGCGAGGCACGATGCCGCACCGTAGAGCAGCGGGGAAAAATTCATGGAGCAGCCTTGTTAAACTAGGATTTAGTCCTCTATTTCGATAATGAGAATCATTGTCAACTGAGATTTGTGGCTGCCCAGAAAAATTATTTAATGTTTCTAACGGTTTATCTTGTTTCATCCTTTGAATGATACATCATGAAAGTAGTATTCAGTTTTTCAGGAGTGTGAAGGAAAATAAACAAGCAAAATATATTCGTATTACGTGAGGTAAACCGATATATTTATGCCACGTTGGTAAAAGACCTGTTCCAGAGATTTGCGCGATATTTAAGGAAATTCATGCAGGATAGGGCGGTCCTGTCATAACTCCGGTCGGCCAGCATGGCTTTGGGGGGCGGGGCAGGCAGCTTCATCAGGGCGTCTGTGGCTGTGCAGTCCGAGACCTGGCGTCCAGCCAGGACAAAGCCGAGGGGGCGCCCCTGATTGTCATATCGGGCATGGGTTTTGCTCGTAAATCCGCCGCGTGACCGACCAAAATCCTGCGGAAAAGCCCCTTTTTTTGCCCCAGTG
>NZ_WIPH01000026.1 GCF_009547075.1 Gluconobacter aidae | reverse complement strand
GTCACACGTTCAGAGGACGGCAAGGCCATCATCCTGTCTTTTCTGCAAGGCAGCGGCGTGTCAGGCAGCATTGCCCTGGACGAGAAGCAGCTCGCCCAGTTAATCACCAGTCTCGGTCTGGCGCATGCGAGCCTCATTGAAACGCAGCCGCCAGCATCTATTGCCGGTGCGCGCTTTACGCCGGTCTACACAACGAACTGGGCCTTGCAGATCGATGCCCTGACCGAAGGCTCCATGCTGGCTTTCCAGCACCCGGCTTATGGTCCGGTGGGGATCGTCTTCGGCCCGCAGGACGTCGAACAGATCATTCGTGGCCTACAGAAACAACGGACCATGATCCGCTCCAATCCCGATGACGCCAGCAAGCCGAGCTGACAAAATTCTCCCGGAATCTCAGAAAAATTCTATCTCCCCCGCCTCGGGGGAAACCTGAATGGCGCCTGCCAGCAGGCGCTGCCGAACCTCTGAGAGTGTCAGACGATCCACTATGGAACGCTGAACCTGCACCTCCCTCACACCGCTCTCATGACTCAGTTGCTCGCAACACTGCGCCAACTGGTCCAGAACCTGCGTGATTCTGTCGAAATCCTGCAGGCACGCGGCACTCTCACCCCGACACGCCTTCAGACATGCATCCTCCAGCTGCCGCAGGTCCTGAAGGCTTACAGCCAGTTGCACACCCACGCCTTGCAGAATTTGCGACAATGCCAGCTTCCCTGACGCCTCAGACACTGCAGATCGGTCCAAAAACGGCTTCGATACGGGATTTGAGCGAACTGGCCGTAAAAGGCTTGGCCAGGAAATTATTCACCCCTTCCGCAATGGCCTGTTGCACCAGCTCCTTGCTGGCCTGCCCGGTCAACATGATGAAACCAGTTTTCGCCGTGCGTGCATTGCTTCTGACTGCTTTGAGAAGTTCAAGCCCATCCATGTCCGGCATGTTGAAATCTGAAATAATCAGATGAACCTGATTGTTTTTGAGGTGCTCAAGCGCTTCCAGCCCATTCCGGACACCCGCGATCTGTACGAAGCCGATCTGGGTCAGCGTATTACGCAGGATAGAGCGAATGGTGGTCTGATCGTCGACAAGAAGGACTGACATGGAGGAGGCGGAAATCATGGACATGTCTCCAGAGAACGGCGTTCACAAAGATTGAGAATGGCGGAGCCGATAGCGGAAAGGGGAAGCTGCTTCTCGACGGCACCCAGTTCATATGCTGCCCGGGGCATACCATAGATGACGGAACTCGCCCGATCCTGACCGAGGGTGGAAGCTCCGGCATGACGCATAGCCAGCAAACCCTGCGCGCCGTCGCATTCCATTCCGGTCAGGATGACCCCGATGGCATTTTTCCCGACTGTGGCAGCAAGGGAATAGAACAGTTCATCCACGGATGGACGGTGTCCATTGACGGGAGGGGCCGCAACCAGTTGACAGACATATTCGCCAGACCGGGCGCCACAGCGAACACGCAGATGGCGCTCTCCACCCGACGCGACATAAACCGTACCAGGCTTCAGCATATCGCCATCTTCCGCCAATCTGACCTCCGGCTTCACAATCCGGTCCAGACGACGTGCAAAGCTTTCTGAGAATTGGCGCGGCATGTGCTGCACAATAACCGTCGGCGGACAGGCCACAGGGAAATGCCCCAAAACATCCGTCAGGGCTTCCACACCACCGGTCGATGCGCCAATCCCGACCACCGTTCCTGTCTGCAGGGAAATCCTGTTTCCGGCCAGAGCGTCAACTGGCACAGGAACTGGCTTCTTCACGGTCACAGCCCGGACAATCGCATCTCCCAGGCCCGCAAACGGCTCCTCGCCACTTGTGACGGTCGATTTCGAATACCACTCCGCCGCTCCCATCCGTAGCGACTGCTCAACTAGTCCCCGATGGCTGGAAAGATGACCCGAAACCATCACCACGGGCATCGGCCGCAATCGCATGATTTTTTCAAGAAACTGCAGACCGTTCATAGACGGCATCTCGAAATCGAGCGTCAGCACATCAGGATTCAATCGCACGATAAGATCACGAGCCTCAAACGGCGTGCCCGCAGTTCCTACGATCTTTACTCTGGGATCCCTGCGGAGCGCTGCGGCGATCAAGGCGCGGGTCGTCAGGGAATCATCGACGACGACAACGGTCACAGGTCTGGAAGCACTCAAGAGCGCCTCCCGCCGGATGAAACCTTGCGATAGGCATTATATCCCATGCTTTCCATTCCAAAGCGCTCAGGATGAGCGATACGCTCCGAATGGCCCAGATAAAGTTCTCCCCCGGGAACAATACGTTCAGAGAGACTGCCCCATAATCTATCCTGCGTTTCGCGATCGAAATATATCGCAACATTTCTGCAGAAAATAGCATGAAAACAGGATGAGAATGGCCAGGGTTCCAATAGATTAAGATGTCGGAAACGGATCATATCCCGGATTTTTTCGGACATGACGATCCGATTGCCCTCAAGCCGACAAGACGTCAGCATTCCATCTTCAAAAAGAGCTGCGGCTTCTGCGGAAGCATAGCTTCCCAAGCGAGCCTGCCTCAGAACATCAGAATCAATATCTGTCGCCAGAATTTTCGCTTTCAAATTCGGGATGGTGGACAGACACTTCATGACTGTCATGGCGATCGAATATGCCTCTTCACCACTCGAGCAGGCGGCGGACCAGATCCTGAGTTCTTCTCCACGCCCAAGACGGGCATATAACTGCTGACGAAGCAGACGCTCCAGACATACAAAATGATGTTTTTCCCGATAAAAGCTGGTGACATTTGTTGTCAGCGCCGAGACGAGGTGCTGCTGTTCAGCGGCACCCGCTTCACTCATCAGGAAAGCACAGTATTCATCAAAACAACCAAAACCTGTCTGGCGCACACGGCGAGAAATTCGCGAATAGACGAGGTTTTTTTTCTTTTCTGACAGAGAAATCCCGGCATAATTCAGGGCAATTCCGGCAATAATTCGGAAGTTTTCGTCTGAAACGCCGTCTTTTTCCAGCATACTGACTACCGTCATTGCAGACTTCCTTCAAACAGTGCGTCCACATTCACAGAAAATATCAGACGATCTGCTATCGACTGGATTCCATTCAAAAAATATTTGAGGTGATCGCTGGAAATTTCTGGAAGCGGCTTGAAACTTTCGTCATCTACACCCGAAATATCTGTCACATTCGAAACCGAAAACCCGATAACCTTGTCTTTGTTTTCCAGGAAAATAATAGCCCTTTTCTCATTTTCGTTCTCAGTAACACCCATCATCCGGGCCATGTCCACGAGTGGGATGACTGATCCCCGGACATTCACCACTCCTTCGACAAATGTCGGCGCCGCCGGGAAAGGTGTTGCCTTCGACCAGATCTTGATTTCTTTGACAACCGAAATCTGGATGGAAAATTCCTGATTTCCCAAAGAAAAAATAAGCATTTTTTCCTCAATCATACGCTTTCCTCCAGTGAATTTTCCCTTTTCTTCAAAAGTTCACCAAATAGAAATTCTACATCAAGAATAAATGCTACGTTACCATCTCCTAAAATGGTCGCAGTAGAGAAGCAGTCAATTTTTCGATAATTATCTTCAAGATTTTTTACTACAAATCTCGATTGATCTATAATCTTATCAACAATTAATGCCATTTTTTCTTCGTTTTCATTTTCAATTACGAAGCATATTTTCTGATTTTTTTTGCAAGAAGGAAGACCAAGCAGATCAGAAGCATAAATTACGGACAGATAACTATCCCGATAAGGATATCCATATTTCCCATCTCCAATATGGAAAGCTTTCTTATTGTCAAATATTATCGTCTCCGAAACATTATTGATTGGAATTACAAAATCCTGCCCTTCTGATTTGAAAATAATGCCTTCGATAACGGAGAGGGTAAAAGGCAGGGAAATCGAAAATATCGTCCCTCTTCCCTTCGCGGAATTGATGAAAATCCGCCCGTTGATCTGCTGGAGACTTTGTTTGACAACGTCCATCCCCACGCCCCGACCAGAAACATCCGTCACTTCCGCAACAGTCGAGAACCCCGGCTCGAAAATCAGGGAATAGATTTCTTCCCGATCCAGCTTTTGGTCTTTTTCAATAATCTTCTTTTCAACAGCTTTGCCATAAATTTTGTCCGGATCTAAGCCAGTTCCGTCATCCTGAATTTCCACGATAATTCGACCAGAACGTTGAAAGGCTCGTAGTCGAAGCAGGCCCTCCGGAGCCTTTCCTTCCTGTATTCTGACTTCTGGACTTTCAATGCCATGATCAATGGCATTACGCACCATGTGCGTCAGAGGATCGGACAACTTTTCGAGAATGGACCGATCGACCTCCGTGTCTTCTCCCTCCAGCACAAGCCGAACCTGTTTTCCTGTCAGTCTGGCGGTCTCACGCACAACACGGCCCAGTTTCTGGAAGACCGTCTTGATCGGATAGGCGCGCATCGTAATGACGTTTTCCTGCAGTTCGTGGATAAGCTGCTCCTGCGCTGTGACCACGGTCCCCAGAAATGAATCTCCGGGGACCTTGTTACGACGCATCTGAGATTGAATGGCTCCATGATTGATCACCAGTTCTCCAATCAGATCGACCAGCTTGTCGATCCGCTGGATATCAACCCGCACGGTCGCAGAGTCCTTGCGTTCAGTTCCTTTCCTGACCGGTAGATCTGTTTTCTCTTCCACATCCGGAGCCGATGGCACTGTGATTTGCTTGGGCTCTTCGGGTACGGATGTAACGACCGCACGCAGATCATCGGCGCACCAGTCAAAAATCTCGTCAATACTCTCTCTTGACTTTTCTGTTGTCAGGAGAATTTGCCAGGTCAGATAACTCTGGCAGACTGAAATATCAGAAAGGAATGGCACAGCATCGCTATCAACCTGCACGTTGACCTGACCCAGGCCACCCAATGCCATCAGGATATTCCGGACGTCATCCCCGCGTTCATAAAACTCCGACGATACAGTCAGGACAATTGAAAACTGCCGCTCACTGGGTCCATCAATTTCGATTTTAACCGGAGCAAAAGACATCCCGAAGATATCTTCCATCTCGACATTTTCAGAGGTCGACTCAGGTTCCGAGACGTCAGATCCGAGGTAGCGCTTCAGGTCGGCGGTTATCTCGGGAGCAACCCCGTAGGTACTGGCACCATTTTTAAAACTCGCAACGATATCCGACAGTGCATCCTTACACTTGAGAAAAATTTTGATACTCTCAGCATTTACAGACAATTCTCCTGACCGGAAGCGGTCAAGCACACTTTCAAAAAGATGAGAAAATCTTACCAGATCTTCCATCCCGAAGGCGGCCGCTCCGCCTTTGATCGAGTGAACACATCGAAAGATCGTGTTGATCTTCTCTCCATTTCCCGGCTCTTCCTCAAGCGCCGTCAACTCTTCTTCAAGAAGGGTAAGTTGCTCATCGCATTCGTCAAAGAAGATCAGCCGGATCGCGTCCATATCCTCGGTGAAATCTTCAGTGTTCATGCGCTGACACGCCTCACCGCTGCAATCAGCCTGGGACCATCGAACGGTTTGACAATCCAGCCGGTCGCACCCGCCTCACGTGCGGCGCGTCGAAGATCATCTCCGGATTCCGTGGTCAGAAAAATAATGGGAACGTATTTTGTGTCTGACCGCGCACGCAGGGCTCTGGTCAGTTGCAATCCGTCCATACGCGGCATATTCAGATCCGTTATGACGACAGCTGGCAGAAAATGAGAAATTTTCTCCAGCGCCTCGACGCCATCTTCCGATGTTTCCACATCATAACCGTCGTTGCGCAGTTCTCGGCTGATTAGGTCCCTCATGGTTCGGGAATCATCAACGATCAGGATATTCATGCGTCGCCCTGCGCCTCCAGGAGGAAGTCTCCCCCCATCAGCCGAAGATTTTCCTTCATCGCATCAGAAATATTCCTGATTTCGAACCTTGAACCCTGCATTCGCGCCGTACGGTATGCGGAAACAAGCAACTGGAAGCACAGGCCACCGACCCGGCCAACCTGACTGCCGTCAAAAACAAAATCCCTTTCTTCCTTTTTGAGACGTTCCGAAAAAGGAACGGCATATCCGGTGTCCAGTATCTCGGGCAGCATCAGAATGCTCATCAGCGGAACTCCTCCCATCCTTCATCTGATGTCTGAAAAGACTCACTCTCCCACTGTGATTCCGGGGCAGGAAAAGCTGACGCTTCGCTCTCTAAAAAAGGTTGCTCCGCATCATGCATGCTCTTCAGACGAAACCGCTGAAGGCTTCCAACGAGTTCCCGGGCTTCTGCGCTCAGATTATGACTGGCTGCGGTTGCTTCTTCGACCATCGCAGCATTCTGCTGGGTGTTCTGGTCCATCTGGCTGACCGCAATACTGATTTCCGAAAGGTCGTTGGCCTGACTACGCGCAGCAGTCGCGATTTCACCGATCAGGACGCTGATTTCACTGACATTTTCCACGATGGATTTCATCGCGGTTCCCGTCTCTTCAACCAGAGAACTGCCACGGCTGACCTGCTGCGTACTCGAGGTGATAAGTCCCTTGATTTCCTTGGCGGCATCGGCCGAGCGCTGGGCAAGAGCACGGACTTCAGCGGCCACAACGGCAAATCCCTTGCCCGCATCACCCGCCCGAGCAGCTTCAACGCCGGCATTCAATGCCAGAAGGTTGGTCTGAAAGGCGATATCATCAATCAGCCCAAGGATCTGCGCGATATGGATGGAAGACTGCTGGATGTCCTGCATGGCCGCGGTAGCGGCTGCCATCACTTCACCCGACCGCTCTGCCCGGTCACGAGTCTGGCTTGCAACCTCGCTGGCATGGACGGAGGCTGCGGCCGTCTTGCGAACAGTCTCCGTGACATTCCCAACCGAGATCGTGGTTTCTTCCAGACGGGCGACCTGAAGTTCCGTCCGCCGGGCCAGATCATCCGCAGCCGACGCGATTTCCGCAGATCCGGACGAGATGGTCGAAATACTGTCATTCAGCGAAACCATCATCTTCTGAAGCGAGGATGCGGTATCGTTGAAAGCCTGCCGCAACCGGTCGTACCGGTCCGGTAGAGCTTCCTCGAGACGAAAATCCAGTTCGCCATCGCGCAGGCTGGCCATGGCATTGCCAAGAACCGCAATGACCCGTTCATGCCCGGACACTTCTTCCCTTGCAGACTGACGGGTCTCTTCAGCCTCGATCCGGGCTGTCGCAAGGGCAGACTGCGCCGCGGCAGCCATGGCGTCGCTTCGCTCGGCATACGTGCGCGCTTCGCCGAGTATGGCTTGCAGCCGGATCAGGCTGGCTTCACGGACATTCCGTGGCAGTGTTCCTTCTGCCGCGAGTTGCCTCACGGCTCCGAGCAGGCTGTCTCCCCATGTGGCCACCTGAAAGAAAGCGACAATTCCTGTAACACCAAAGAGAGCAGGAAGAGCCAGTTCGGGAAAAACGGACTTCCAGACACCGACGGTGTGGATACCGGCAATCTTCAGTTTCCAGCCCAGCAGACAGGCAGAAACGGCAAGAGGAACAGCAAACGCCAGAAGCAGACGCCTGCGCAACAGGAAACTCCGTTGCATGGGAACAAAGCGCATGTCGGACATGCCAGACCGCCTCCAGAAACACAGATCACACCACGGGAGCCGCATGCGGCCGACCAGATGCTTACCTTCCTAGAGAACAGTTGATTGAAACTCCGTTAATGCTTCTCAGACATCTGGAGGATTTCGAAATGATAGCGATAATTCCTGACCGGATCCCATGTGAGTGCATAGCCGATCGTAGTGGCGAACGCCCTTATATCAACGATCAGCGCGACGGGGTGTCCATTGATCGCGGCACGAGCGATGAACGCCGCAGTTGTTCAGAACCGGCAAAAAAATCCCCGTCAGCAGAAACGCCTTCATCCGATTCAGCATCACGACATCCCCGCGCCTGTCTCGATCCGTTACAAAAGACACGTCCCGCTCCTGTCGGGCAAAGCAGTTTTTTTGGCCGGCTGAGCTTTTTTTCAGAAAACCCTATTGCCACCCCCCGGGCAGGCTGATAAATCACCGCCACCGACCGAGAGGAAGCCAATACAGCTTCCCGAACGGAAGGTCCCAAGATGCTGGAAAGCAGCTTTGCGGGTGTAGCTCAGTTGGTTAGAGCGCCGGCCTGTCACGCCGGAGGTCGCGGGTTCGAGCCCCGTCACTCGCGCCACTCCTCTCTTGGAGTTGGCCATATTCCCAGAAAAATAAATTCCGAAAACGACGACTTGCCCCTAGGTAAGAATATGGTTTTCTTCATCCTGAAATGTCTGATCTCGGGTGTTCTGATCGCCGCGGCCTCAGGCGTCGCACGACGCTATCCGGGAGCGGGTGCCCTGATTGCATCTCTGCCGCTGGTATCGGTTCTGGGCATGATCTGGCTCTGGCTGGAAAAGCCTGACCGCATCGTCATGAGCCGCCATGCGGAAGCGACGTTCTGGTATGTGCTTCCGTCCCTGCCGATGTTTCTGTTCATTCCGCGGCTGCTGAGGGTGGGAGTGCCGTTCTGGGTGGCCCTGATGGCAGGGTGTGCCCTTACGATCATCCTGTATCTCGGGACGACCTGGACGCTCGCACGGTTTGGTTCAGGGAGCTGAGGGCGTCTCAGTCCGTGTGTGCCAGATAGACGTCCAGAACTTCGTCGGGTGAGGCATCCATCCGGACATGTCCATTCTCCAGCCATAGAACACGCGTGCACCATTGACGCATGATTTCGGGCTGATGGGTCGAGAGCACCAGGATCTCCGCCTTCTGGACGAGTTCCTCAAGCCGGGTGCGGGCCTTGTTCATGAAAATGCCGTCGCCCGCCAGAAACCATTCATCCATCAGCAGGATCTCCGGGGCAGACGCTGTCGCCAGACCGAACGCCAGACGGACACTCATTCCTGCACTGTAAGCCTTCACCGGCAGGTCCATGTAAGGCCCGAGCTCCGCGAAGTCCTGTACGTCCTGTTCGATCCGGTCGATCTGCTGGCGTGACAGCCCTTCATACCGGCCTTTGAGACGGATGTTTTCACGACCGGTCAGATCGGGATTCATGCCCAGACTGCTATCCAGCAGGGTCCGCATCGTCCCCTCAAGCCGGACGCGCCCGGCAACAGGTTCATAAATGCCCGCAAGCGCCCGCAGGAGCGTGGTCTTGCCAGCGCCGTTACTGCCAATCAGCCCCAGCCGCTCGCCGGAACGCAGTGTGAAACTGATTTCCCGCAGCACGCTGACAATCGTGCGTTCCCGCTGGTCATGCATCAGATGCGCCGAAGGCGAAGACGGTGCAAAGCGGGTCAGGGTCTTGCCGACCTGACGTTTCAGGGATCGGCTCTGGCCATGATACAGCGGAAAATCGATACAGAGACGGTCAACAACGATACCGGGCATCAGATCAGATCCAGTAGGGAATGCGCGACCGCATCCGGCAGAACAGGATGGCTGCCAGAAGCCACAGGAGCACGCTGTGCCCGATGGCCGCGCCCCAGACGACCGTATCGACCGTCCGCCCCAGAAGAGGCGCGCGCACGATTTCAAGCAGCGAATAGAACGGATCGAGCAGCAGATACTGACGTCCGGTCGTGATTAGCTCGGGCTTCCAGATGACCGGCGTCACAAAGAAGAAGATCTGCATCAGGGACGCCACGATCGGTGCGATATCGCGAAAGCGCGCGCCCAGCATCCCGATCAGCAGGATGACGCAGAAGCTGTCCACGATCCAGACCGGAAGGCTGAGCAGCAGGCTCCAGATCTGGTGCGGCCAGATCCGGAAGACCGCGAATACGACGGCGACTACCACTATATTATGAAGCAGGATCAGCAGGTTCCGGACGATCACCTGCATGACGGGCAGGCTGGCCGGTATCCGCATCGAATGGAACAGGGGGGTGTTCTGCGTAAAGACCGTTCCTGCATCATTGACGACCGTGCCGATATATCCCCACAGCACGATTGAAAGCGACAGGAAGGGCAGATAGGTTCTCAGGTCCATGTGAAAGAGGTAGCCGTACACCACACCTGTTGCGCCGATCATCACGGCGGTAGAGAGCGTCAACCACAGCGGTCCCAGAATGGAGCCGCGATACCGCAGCTTGATATCCAGCCAGCCGAGTGCCGCGGCGAGCGGAAACAGCCGCAGACCTGCTCTGAGGTCGGCTACGCCAGAACGGACAAGCCCCCATCCACGCTGGGGTTCAAGAACCAGAACAGGAGAACGGGCATTCATGTCTTCCATGCGCTCTCACTACCATGAAAGCGTGTCCTGCCCATCCCCCCTGACACCCGAAACCGCCCTCAGCCTGCATCGCCTTGGAGCGATGTGATGATTTCCCTTGCATCCTGCGCCAACCTCGCCGACATGCTGCGGTCATGTCATATGCTGTGAAGGAAATGTTCGTGACCCTCCAGGGTGAGGGTGCACAGACAGGCCGCGCGTCGGTGTTCTGCCGTTTCGCCGGCTGCAACCTGTGGTCGGGCCGCGAGCAGGATCGCGCCACGGCTGCCTGCACGTTCTGTGATACCGATTTCATCGGCACGGACGGTGAAGGCGGTGGCCGTTTCGAGACGGCTGAGGCTCTGGCCTCAACCATCGAAACCTGCTGGACCGGTACGGCCGATGACAGCGGCCGGCGCTATGTCGTCTTCACGGGCGGCGAACCTCTGCTCCAGCTCGATGGCGCCCTGATTGCCGCCGTAAAGGCCCGCGGTTTTGAAATTGCGGTGGAAACCAACGGCACCATCGCGCCCCCCGCCGGAATCGACTGGATCTGCGTCAGCCCCAAGCCGGGCGGAGTGCTCGTGCAGACCGAAGGTGCGGAACTCAAACTGGTCTATCCCCAGCCCGAGCTGCCGCCCGAGCTGTTCGAGAAGCTTTCTTTCCGCCATTTCTGGCTCCAGCCGATGGACGGCCCCGACCGCATCGCCAACACACAGGCCGCCGTGGCCTACTGCCTGCGCCACCCGCGCTGGCGCCTGTCGCTCCAGACCCACAAGCTGATCGGAATCCCCTGACCATGACCATCAGCAGCAACACCGCGCTCGTGCTGTTCTCCGGCGGTCAGGATTCCGCAACCTGCCTCGCCTGGGCCCTCTCCCGCTTCGACCGCGTCGAGACAGTCGGCTACGCCTACGGACAGCGTCACGCCATCGAACTCGAATGCCGCGAGACACTGCGCGAGCAGATGGCCGCTTTTTCGCCGGACTGGAAAGCACGCCTGGGCGAAGATCACACGATCGACCTCGCCTCCCTCGGCGCCCTGTCCGAAACGGCCCTGACCCGCGAAGCCGAGATCGGCCTGAGCGAGAACGGTCTGCCCAACACCTTCGTGCCGGGACGCAACATCATTTTCCTGACCTTCGCAGCAGCGCTCGCGGTGCGCCGCAATGCGCGCCATATCGTCACCGGCGTCTGCGAAACCGATTATTCCGGCTATCCCGACTGCCGCGATGACACGATCAAGGCGCTTCAGGTCGCCCTGAACCTCGGCATGGACCAGCGCTTCGTCCTGCACACGCCCCTGATGTGGATCGACAAGGCCCAGACCTGGGACCTGACCGAAGAACTTGGCGGCCAGAAGCTCGTGAACCTCGTCAATCGTGACAGCCATTCGTGCTATATGGGCGATCGGACCCATCAGCATGACTGGGGCTATGGCTGTGGCGGTTGCCCGGCCTGCAACCTGCGTGCCGATGGCTGGCGGCGCTACCAGCAGAGCCGCCATTTGCATGGAGGCGCCGTATGACTGCTGAACTCGTCTTCACCCGTCGTTTCTGCATGGGGCATCGACTCATCACCGGGGCCAGCGAACGCTGCGCCATTCCGCACGGCCATAACGAATATGTCCGCGTAACACTGCGCCCGGCGAAACAGGCCCGGCTGGACGGTCATGCGAACATGATCCTGCCCTTCGCCGAGGCCAAGACGCGCTGGCACCATTTCGTGGACAACAGCCTCGATCACGCGCTCCAGCTTTCTGAAACCGATCCGCTACTGACCTGGTTCCGCGAAAACGAACCCGAGCGCGCCCAGCGCATCGTCGTCACGCCCGGCGATCCGACAACGGAACTGATGGCGGCCCTCATGCTCGCCAAACTGACCGCCATCCTCGCGGATCAGGGCGACATCCTGCGTGTCCATGAGATCGAACTGGAAGAGACGCCCACCAACACCGTCCGTCTTGGCGGCAACCCGCAGCATTACCTGCCCACCGTTTCGCGGCCACCGGAACTGTGCTGGTGGAACAGACCGGACGCCAGCATCGCCTGACATCCGGCCCGGAACCCGGGTCTCAGACCTTGTGGACCGAAGCGTCGTAGATCTGATCGATCGTCCTGCCCAGCGTCGCATCGAACTGCGCATCATCCATCTGATGGCGCAGATCCCCGATCAGGGCCCGGGAGAAACTCGCGATCATCCGATGATTATGGCGCAGCTTTTCGCAGGCCTGATCCAGCGGATAGCCCCCTGACAGCGCCACGACACGGACCATGCGCGGATCCCGCGCGATATCGTCATACAGATCCGGCACTTCCGGAATTGTCACCTTCAGCATGATTCGCGCGTCTTCGGGAAGCCTCTGAAGCTCCTCCAGAACACAGTCATGCAAAAGCTGCTCACACGCCGCCTTGTCCGGGCTCTTGATCAGCACTTCCGGCTCCAGAATGGGCACCAGCCCGTGCCTGCGAACCTGTTCTGCCACCGCGAACTGCTGCTGCACGATAGCGCGAATCCCGCTCTCGGACGGCAGGCGGATCGTGGAGCGCTCCTTCGTTCCGTAAATACCCAGCTTCACGGCCCGCTCCAGCAGGTCATCCAGCCCCGGCATCGGCTTCATGAGCTGGACGCCGTCCACTTCCGCTTCCAGGCCCTTGTCGATCTTCACGAACGGAACGACACCCCGCTCACGCCAGAGATAGGCCGGGACCGGTTCGCCTTTCACGTCTCCATCCATGGTTCGTTCGAACAGGATGGCCCCGATCACCTTCTCTCCCGTGAAAGACGGCGCCGTGATGATCCGCACCCGCATCTCGTGCATGCGCGCAAACATCTCGCTCTCACCCGAGTAATCGCTTTCAGGGATGCCATACTGTTTCAGCGCACCAGGCGTGGATCCGCCGCTCTGATCCAGAGCAGCGATAAATCCGCCTTTTTCCGCCATCTGAGACATCATCGTTTCCGCGGTACTCATCAAGATCCCCTTCGATACAGGGAAAACCGTCACCACTCCCGAAGGACCCCACGGATCACCCCCTGTCGCGGCACGTTTCCCGACACAGCCCAATCGCACGGACACCCGGGGAGTTCCGGCACGACGGTTTCAAGAAACCGTACTGCAAGCCTGCCGTCTCATGAAGGCGCAATGCCACTCACCAAATCAGGATGAACCGTCCCCGGACCCGTACGGAGCATTTTCATAAAGGTCCAGGAACGCTTCGATACCGTCGCTCATCAGACGGCCAGAGCGTTCTTCCACCAGCGTTTCCGGCCACTTCCACCATGCCAGCGCCAGCAGGCGCGCAATGACCGTTTCGGAAAAACGGTAGCGGATCACTTTTGCCGGATTGCCACCGACAATCGCATAAGGGGGCACCGATTTCGTGACGAGAGCCTGTGCGGCAATGACGGCGCCATCCCCGATCGTCACCCCGGACATGATCGTGGCATGCGCCCCGATCCAGACGTCATTGCCAATGATGACGTCTCCTTTTGAGGAGTGATCGTTCTCTCCCTCTGCAGCAGATGGCCAGAAATGCGACAGGGTTCTGAAAGGATAGGTACTGACGAGATCGGCGCGATGATTGCCCAGGATGATCGTGACACCGGGCCCGATCGAGCAGTAATCGCCGATGGTAAGCCCTGCTTCCTCCACCTCCAGAACAGTGGGCGCACCATAAGTATGCGGGCCGATATTCCAGCCCCATTCGTCAATCTGGGCCGCCAGCGCATAGCGCGTCAGGGCCTGAAACACGTTCTTTCCAAATGACACGGGCATCACTCCTTCATTCTGATGCCGGACATGCGGCTTTGCGCGCCGGGAAGAAAGAGACGGAACTGAGCGGCGCGTCGGGAGGAAAATAACCCCCTCAGGCCAGAAAAGAACAGATGAAAACCATCCTCATTGCAGGTGCAGGTCCCGGATTCGGGCATGAAGTTGTCCTGCGACTGGCGGCAAAGGGATTTGACGTCATCGCAGGCGCGGAAATCGCCGCACAGGTCCAGAAGGCATACGACACCAGACCTGTCACGTCGATCTGATCCCGGCGGATCTGATCCAGCGAAAGCGGCCTCAACCCCGCAGAAGCGACATGATTTCCATTCTGGCTGCGCTGTCCCGCAGCCAGGTGCCGCGCGCAATGGAGGTCACGGTCGTGGAGCCGGGCGAGCGCACGCCGCGCATGCTCATGCACATATGCTCGGCTTCGATCACAACCAGCACGGCTTCCGGCGCGAGCACATCTTCCATGCCCTGCGCGATCTGGTCCGTCAGGCGTTCCTGAAGCTGCGGACGGCGGGCAAAGCCTTCGACCAGCCGTGCAATCTTGCTCAGCCCCGTCAGACGACCGCCCGCCGGCAGATAGGCAACATGCGCCTTGCCATAGACCGGCAGCAGATGATGCTCGCACATGGAATGGAAGCGGATGTCCTTGACGATCACCGCACCATGATGCCGGTCCGCCGAAAACTGCGTCTTCAGATGATCCCGCGGATCCTGATGAAGACCGCTGAATACCTCGAGATACATCTTCGCCACGCGCTGCGGCGTATCGAGCAGACCTTCACGCTCCGGGTTTTCGCCCAGCGCTTCAAGGATCTCCCGCACGGCACCCGCAATCCGCACTTCCGCATCCGCAGGCAGCGGCAATGCTCCCATGGGGCGCAGTTCTTCGGAAGAAAGGCTGTCCTGACTGTCCGACAGACGTGCCGAGGCGGCGGTCATGATCGTGGCGTTCAGGTTGGTCATGCGGGTTCAGGCTCCTTGATGCCCCAACGGCCGGTGCCGTCAGGCGCGCGCCGGGTCACATCCCCCGGGCTCCGCGGCAGGACTGCTAGCGCGTCCCGCACGCGACGTCCACCAATGACGTGATCTGGATCAATTTCCGCAAGAGGCTCAAGCACAAAAGCCCTCTCGAACAGACACGCATGCGGCAGCGTCAGCACCCGGTTCCGGATGTCCCGCGCTCCATAATAAAGAATGTCGATATCAACAGCCCGCGCGCCCCAGCGCACACCCGGCACACGCCCCAGATCGGCCTCGATCGCTTTGCATACCCGCAGAAGCGCATGAGGCTCCAGCGTTGTCCGCCCGATGGCGCAGATATTCACAAACGCCGGCTGCTCCACTCCGCCCCAGGGCGCGCTGTCATACAGCGACGACACATCCGCGATCTCAAGCCCGTCCACCAGCGACAGCCGATCCACCGCCGCCGCCAGAACAGCCTCGCGCTCCCCCAGATTGCTTCCCAGCGAGAACGCAACCTCCTGCACCCGGGCCTGCTCGACGGACACCGCCGTTCCCGACACCGCATAAGGCACCGGCGCGGAAGGCTTGCGCACCTCGACCCGCACCCATTCCACACGCTCCAGCTTCGCCAGAACCGCCTCGGAAATCCGCCCCGCAACTGTCTCGATCAGCTGCAGAGGCGGCCCCGTCACAATGGCCGAAGCGATATCGCACAGCGTCCCGTAACAGACGGCCTGCTCGTAATCATCGCCCGCAATCGCGCCTGACAGATCGGCCCGGATCTCGATATCGACCACAAAACGCTGCCCGATCCGCGTCTCTTCCGGCAGCACGCCATGATAGCCAAACAGGCACAGATCCCGCACGAAAACGGAAGTCAGGGCAGGAACGATCATCGGACATCCTTCAGAATCTGGCGCATTTTCAGCGCATCCACATGCTCGCGCACATCATGTACCCGCAGGATCGCGGCCCCCTGCTCCACTCCGTACAGATTGGTCGCCAGCGTCCCCGCCAGCCGCTCGGACGCCGCGCGCCCCAGAAAATGCCCGAACATCGACTTGCGCGACACCCCCAGCAGAACCGGCAGCCCATATTCGGATTTCAGCTCTCCAAGACGTGCTACGGCCTCGACATTCTGCGCCTGCGTCTTGCCAAACCCGACACCGGGATCAAGCACGATCCGTCCCCGCGCCAGTCCAGCCTGTTCCGCCAGTTCCAGCGAGCGGTCAAAGAAACGTCGCCAATCCGCACGCAGATCCAGCGCCGCATCCACCTCATTCCGGTTATGCATCAGCACGGCCACGGCATCCGAATCCGCCACCACGGATGCCATTTCCGGATCAGCCTGCAATCCCCAGACATCGTTGATAACGTCAGCGCCAGCCTCAAGCGCCCGCCGGGCCACGAGCGCCTTGGTGGTATCGACCGAAACGACGGCCCCTTCCGCCACAAGCGTCCCCACCACCGGCGAAAGCCGCGCCCATTCCTCTTCCGCCGGGACAGGCTCAAATCCCGGTCGCGTGGATTCAGCACCGACGTCCAGCAGGTCCGCCCCGTCCGCCAGCAACGCCCGTCCATGAGCCAGAGCCGCTTCAGGGCACAGAAAACGGCCACCATCGGAAAAGGAATCCGGCGTGACGTTCACGATCCCCATCACTGCCACCGGGTCGTTTCCAGTCAGCTTCATCCGGCTTTCCTTCATCCGCGCCGTTATCATACGGAGATCCTCAACATGCCTTTCGGGAACCGCGGCAGCATGATCGTGTTTTCAGTTCTGCCCCAACCCAATCGCGCCCCCAGAAAGAAGATACGCTTCATGTCCATCATCGATGACACTCCCTTCGAAGGCGAAGACCGCAAATACCAGGTCGCGACCGAACAGGCCGAGGCTGCTCTCCGCGCCCGGCAGATCGGAGACGACGCCCTGGCCGAACGCCTTCTGAAGGCTGCCGAACGCACGGATCCCGAAGCGCTTGCCAATGTGCTGCAACGCGACATTGACAGTCCCGACAGCCGGTTCCCGAACCACAGAACGCCTCCTGCCGCATCTGATGACGAAGTCGCCGCGATCACCCGGACGGTTCAGCCGGGTTCGGATGCTCCGTCCCGCGCCGGCATCCTTGACGGCAACGGGGACGCGGATGGCTCAGGCGCAGACAGCGAGAAACGCTGACACCTTAAAGTGCCCCGATCAAAGTGTCCGGAGACCTATGCTTTTCGGGCACGCTCCAGAAACGCATCCATCTGATCCGCTTCGAGCGCACCCGGAGCCACGGCCGCCGTACCGAAAATGAACGTCGGCGTTCCGTCCAGACCAACGGCGCGCCCCTGATCCAGATTGGTGTTAATCAGCGCCACGGTCTGGGGTGAGCTCATGTCAGCCGTCAACTTCTTCACATCAATGCCATTGGCCTGGGCCAGTTCGACGATCCGCTCCATGCTCGGCTTGGTGGTGTCCGCCATCAGGGCACGGCGCATGGCCTCATACTTGCCCTGTGCGCTGGCGGCGAAAATCGCCCGCGTGTCGAGAACGCTGTTGTTGCCCAGAACCGGTACGACCTTCTCAACCAGCCGGACATCCGGATGGCGACTGAGGAAACTGTCCACCTCGCCCATCATGGACCGGCAGTATGAACAGCGCGGATCGTAGAACTCCACCACCGTGATCCTGCCATGCGGATTGCCCCGGATGGCGAAATCGGGCGCACTCTGAAGCTCGGACTGATGCGCCTTCACGGCAGCAAGCGTCGAATCCTGCTTCTGCTCCTCGGCCTTTTCGCGGATCGAGCGGATGGCATCCGTCAGGATGCTCGGATCAGTCTGCAGCGCCTGACGCATGATGCCGACAATCTCGGCCCGCTGGGCAGGCGTGAAGGAGGTCGCCGGAGCAGCCAGAGCCTGACCGCCCACAAGAAAGGCCATTCCGGCAACAACGGCGGACGCTGTGGCAAGCAAAGGATGTCTCAACGGAAAGCTCCGGGTCAACTGTAAGAAAAGACAGGGTATCAGGTCCATACGGCATAAAGAAGGTCTGTGGCAAAGAGAAGACACCAACTCGCCTCTCCCACAAACCACAGATTCCCGTTATGAGGGAACAACAACCGGATCCGGCACCACTGCGCAGACCCGTCATCCGCGAAGAAGGCCCATCCGCGAAGGCCACGAGGCCGAACAGTCGTGACCAGACATTGGAGAAACGCCAGGTGGCGCATCGACAGCACCAGATTTCCACCCCGGACGCCACACAGGCCCGTCGCGTCTCTTCCCGCCTCCCGGGCTCCCTTCTGGCGTCAGTCGCCTCGGGCCTTCTTCTGGGGGCATGCTCGTGGATTCCGGGGGTCCATTTCGTCGGCATCAGCGAAACAACTGCTCCCGCAGGGGGCAGCATCGGCACGGTCGTCGCTGACGAGCCGCAGGCGGCCCTGGTCGGCCATGATGTTCTGGCGCGCGGTGGCAACGCGGCCGATGCAGCAACGGCAACGGCCCTGGCGCTCGGCGTCACACTGCCGTCCCGCGCCTCTTTCGGCGGCGGCGGCGCCTGCCTCGTCAGTCGTCCGGGCGAAGTGGCACAGTCCATCACGTTCCAGACCCGCGCAGGCACCAGCAAAGGCGCCGATCGTCCGGCCGCCACGCCGGCCAGCTTTCGCGGCCTGTATCTGATGCAGCTCCATTACGGCACGGTCGATTTCAATGATCTGATCGCTCCGGCTCTCAATCTCGCCAGCACGGGCATCACTGTCAGCCGCACGCTGGCAGCCGATCTGGCCGCCGTGCGTCCGGCCCTTCTGGCCGATGACGGTGCCCGCGCCATCTTCGGTCGCGGCGACGCCTCCACTCTCGTGGCCGGTGACAGCCTGGCCCAGCCGCGCCTCGCAGGCTTCCTGGAGCGCATCCGCGTCGCAGGCGTCGGCGACCTCTATAACGGGGCTCTGGCTGACGTCTACGTGACCGCGGCCCAGAAAGCGGGAGGTGGCCTGAACGATGACGACATGCGCCAGACCCTCCCCCTCCAGACAGAAGCCCTGACGACCCGCCAGGGCGGTGTGGACGCCTCGTTCCTGGCCCCGCCAGCCGATGGTGGCCTTGGGGCAGCCGTCCGATACACGACCGGCGCCTCCGCACAGGGCACCGTCGCCGCGTGGCGGGCCTCCGGCAACACATCGCTCGCTGCCGCCCAGGCAGCCCTCAACAGCGGCCGTTCCGGTGGCGGCTCCCTTCCGCCTCTTCCGGCCTCGACATCCTTTGTCGTGACCGACCATGCCGGTATGGCCGTGGCCTGCGTCCTGAGTGACAACAATCTGTTCGGAACAGGCCGTATCGCGGGCAGCACCGGCGTCGTCCTCGGCGCATCCCCCGCCCGCACGCCCCAGCCGCTGCTCTCCGCCGCCGTCCTGCGTGACCAGCGCAACCTGCGCGCCGTCATCGCAGCTTCCGGCCAGAATGAAGCTGCCGATGCCGTCGGAGACGCTGCCCGCGCCGCCGCACACGAAACCCCGATCCCGCATGAAGGTGCTGGCCGCATCAATGCCATCCTCTGCCATGGCAACGATTCGTGCCGCGGCTCCACGGACCCCCGCGCCGCCGGCCTCGCCGCAGGCACGACGAACGACAACAGAAACTGACGAAAAAGCCCTGCCGATCTCCTGACCGGCGGGGCTTTTCTAGACCCGGGCTCCTACCCGGTGAAACTTCGTACCAGACTTCCCGCCACCAGCGACCAGCCGTCCACCACAACGAAAAAGATCAGCTTGAACGGCAGGGACACGGTACTGGGTGGCAGCATCATCATGCCAAGGCTCATCAACACACTGGACACCACCAGATCGATGACCAGAAACGGCAGATAGAGCAGAAATCCCATCTCGAAACCGCGACGCAGTTCCCCGATCATGAAGGCCGGAACCAGCACACGCCACGGCGTATCCCCGATCTTCGCGGGTGGCTTCTCATGCGAGATGTTCAGGAACGTCGCCACATCCGCAGGACGTGCCGTCACCGCCATGAAATCATGGAACGGCTGGGCCGCGGCCGTCAGACCTTCCATTTCGCCGACACGTCCCGCCATCAGCGGCTCGATCCCCGCATCCCAGGACTTCTGAAGCGTCGGCTGCATCACGAACAGCGTCAGAAACAGCGCCAACCCGATCAGAACCGTATTGGGAGGCGTCCCCTGCGCGCCCAGTGCACTGCGCAGCAGGGACAGAACGATCACGATCCGCGTGAACGCCGTGATCATCACCAGCAGGCTCGGCGCCAGTGACAGAACAGTAATCAGCGCCGTCAACTGCACCAGCCGACTGGTCGTCCCGGCGCCCCCAGAAGCACCATTCTGCCCCAGATCGATACTCACCGCCTGCGCATACGCCAGATGGGGAAAAATCAGACAGGCCAGCAATACGAAAACCGGGATCAGCCCCCAAAGCACGGCCAGACCCTTCTTCATGACACGTCCTCCGCGCCAGAAGCGTCGAGGGCCGAAGCAAACGTCTCCCGCTCCGTCCAGTCGATCAGGATGTCCTGACTTCCACCCGTCAGGATCAGAACCTCCCGTGCGCCATAACGCACGACCGAAAGACTCCGCGTCCTGTCCAGCGCCATCTGGCCCACAAGCGACAGTCCCGCCTGCCCGTCCCGAGCACCGCCCTTTTTCTGTTCCAGAAAGCGCAACAAAGGGCGGGTACAGAAAATCAGCACGATAATGAAAATCAGCGCAGCAATCGCGTTCACGCATTCATGCAGGGTCATAGGTCAGTCATCCTCATTCTCCGGCATGATGCCCAAGACCTGTTAACGACCGCTTAATTGCCTGTTAGTTTTGCCAAAGATACTGTCCAAAAAGCAGAAAACCCCTGTCCTGAGCATGCTGTCCCTGTCAGAAATATTTTCTGAATGTTTCTGCGCAGGACCAGACGTCGTGAACACCCATCCCCAAACGATCCAGATTTTCCTTCCCTCCGGAGACCCGCAGGGAATCCGTATCGCCTCCATCACCACCCGGATCGTGCAGGTTGTCGAAATCCCCCGCCTCCGACTGGAGGAATTTCTGGGGCGGCCCGAAGCCAACTCGGTCGGCATCTACATCCTGTTTGGCGAAAACGACGAAACGGAACGGCCGAAAGCCTATGTCGGACAGACCGGAAATTTCGGAAACCGCCTGAAACAGCACAACGAAAAGAAGGGCCTGTGGTGGAACCGGGCCGTCGTCGCCTTCTCGCTCACTTAAAGCCTGACTGTCACACACGCGCACTATCTGGAATGGCTCGCCCTCAGCCATGCCGCACAGGCCCAGCGCTTTGAAATGGACAACGGCACAGGCGGCACAAAACCCCACACCCTTCCCGCGCTGGAGGCAGAATGCCGCGAAGTCTTCGAAACGATCGACATCCTGCTGACGACCTTGGGATACCCGATTTTCGAACCCCTCATCCGCAACCGGAATCCTGTCGCGGTCACTCAGACGACTGAACCTGTTCTGGATTCACAGAAACAGTCCATCCCAACCGAATTTTATTGTCACGCATCCGGCGTGGACGGACGCGCCCAGTATACGCAAGAAGGACTGGTGGTACTGGCAGGCTCTTATGGCCGCGCTGAAGTTTCTAGCAGTTTTAATTATGCCCAGAAGCGACAGACCATGCTGGAGCAAGGTCTTCTCCGCATTGAAGGCGACCGCATTTATTTCATCCGCGACGTACTGTTCAAAGCCCCAAGTCCTGCGGCCACCGCCCTGCTGGGACATTCAGTCAACGGCTGGACGAAGTGGAAAGACAGCACCGGAAAGACTTTAGAAGAGGCTATGAATCGCTCTACGCCCGGTAACGACTACGAAGCCTAACGAGATCCCCTCACACTCTTCCCCCGCCGCAGAATCGACGGCTCAAGCAACCATTTATTAAAGATTTCGCGCCATCATGCACTTCGCCGGGATTTTTCCGGCACCTGCATGATGGAGACTGTCTCGATGCGTAACATCGACCCAACCAGCGCAGGCGGCACCGACCTTTTTTCTTTGGGCCGTGACCGCATGAACTGGCTTCAAGCGCGCCAGCAGGTGCTGGCCGGCAATATCGCCAACTCCGACACACCGGACTATCAGGCCAAGGATGTCTCCCCGTTCGAGGCAGCGATGAGCGAATTCGACATCACGCCCACCGTCACCCAGCCCGGTCATATCGGTTACAACGCCTCAGGCACCCACACCATCGAGACCACATCCGAACAGTCCCTGGACGGCAATCAGATTTCCCTGGACCAGCAGATGGAACAGGTCGCGGACGTGAACGACCAGCAGCATCTCGCCGTGAATGTCTATTCGAAATATCTGAGCATGTTCCAGACGGCACTCGGCAAGTAAGGAGCCTGACGGATGAACCTGTCCACCACCATCGGCATTTCCGCAAGCGGCATGGACGCACAGGCCCAGCGCCTGCGCATCGTCGCGGAAAACCTCGCCAATCAGGATACGACCGGCTCCCAGCCCGGCGCGGATCCCTATCGCCGCAAGACCATCACCTTCGCCGAACACGTAGACGACGAAACGGGCGCCTCCACCGTGGATGTCCAGAATGTCGGGCAGGACATGTCAGACTTCGACACACGCTATGATCCCTCGCATCCCGCCGCTGACGAGCGCGGCTACGTCAAGGTTTCCAACGTGGATTCCATGACCGAGATGATGGATATGCGCGAAGCCGAACGTTCCTACGAAGCCAACCTCAACGCCCTGTCGAGCACCCGGACCATGCTGTCCCGCACACTCGACCTGCTGAAGTAATCCAGATGCTCACATCCCTCACCCAGGCCCATAATGCCTACGCCGTTCAAAGTCTCCAGAGCCGCCTTCAGGGGGTTACGGACACTGTCGATGACGGCATCCAGTCATCCGCAGCGACCGCCAACAGCAGTTCCGGTACGGATTTCGGATCCATCCTTTCACAGTCTGTCAGCAGTGTCATCGACAGTGGCCACGATGCCGAAACAAAAGCCGCCCAGGGTCTGACAGGCGGCGGCGACATGACCCAGATCGTCACTGCGGTGTCCAACGCGCAGCTCGCCCTTCAGACCACGACCGTGATCCGCGACCGTATGGTCCAGGCGTATCAGGACGTAATGAAAATGACGATCTGACCATGCAGGCCATCGATCTCGGCGCGATTCTGGAGCAGACCTTCCTCGTCGCTCTCAAGCTGAGTGCTCCTGCTCTTCTGACTGCGCTCGGGGTCGGTCTTCTGGTTTCGCTCGTACAGGCTGTTACCCAGCTCAATGAAGCCACGCTGTCCTTCGTGCCGAAAGTTCTGGCCATCGGTGCCGTCATGGTCATGGCGGGCTCCTTCATGACCGCAACACTCATCAGCTTTACCCGACATCTTTTCGACCAGCTCATTCTCGTCGGTGCCACCTGAGCCACCGCCTGCCGGATCCGGAGTTGACTGACATGCCTGTGTCCGGATTTTCCGGTCTGAAAGACGCTCTACTGTGAATGCTGGTCTTGCCGGTCCGGGCGGAGCAAGCGCGCTACAGGGGCTGGATCTCAGTGGACCGGCCCTGAGCGTCTGGGCTCTCGCCTTTGTGCTGGTCCTTTCCCGCACGGGGGCGGTCGTCATGGTCATGCCTGGCCTTGGCGAACAATCCATCCCCATGATGATTCGCGCAGGATGCGCAATGACCCTCACGGTTCTGCTTCTTCCGCTCGTTGCCCCCCTGCTGATGCGGAACCGTCTGGATGCGCTCGCCCCGCTAGGGCTCTGCGGCATGATCGCAGTCGAACTTTTCGCCGGTGTCCTGATCGGGTGGATGGCGCGTCTGATCTGCATGGCCCTCCCGATAGCCGGACAGATCATTGCCGTCTGCATGGGGATTTCGAGCGTTCTTCAGCCGGACCCGGATCTGGGTTCGGGCAGTTCCGCACCTGCGCGCTTCCTGAACCTGCTGGCGCCTCTCGTGCTTCTCGTGACTGGCGCATATATCCTGCCCATCCGCGCAATCCTCGGCAGTTACAGCATCATTCCGCCGGGAGGAGCCCTGCTCGCCGCTGCCTCTCATGCACACTGGAACCTGCTGGGGGATTCTGCTCAAGGCATCATCCAGCTCACGGAACGCAGCTTCGCTCTCGGACTGGAGCTCAGTGCGCCATTCCTGATCCTGTCGCTTGTCTGGCAGGGCATGCTCGGCATCATGACGCGCCTGCTCCCCACCCTGCAGATCTATAATGCCGCCAGTCCCCTCCAGCTTCTCGGCGGCATCGCTCTTCTGGGCCTTACGTTAAGCACCATGGTCACCATCTGGCAGGGACAGGCTTTCGACGTCCTTCGGGCCCTTCCAGGACTTTGAAGCATGTCTGATTCCGACGACAAGACAGAAGCCCCATCCTCACAACGCCTTCAGAAGGCGCGTGAGGACGGGCAGATCGTCATGTCACGCGAGGCCATGAATTTCGTGGTTCTTCTGGGCGGATTTGCAGGAATTTTCATGGTTCTGCCATATCTGGTGACGGACTTTGTCCATGTCATGCAGGTCCTCATGGCCAATGCCGGCACAGTCCCCATGGCACAGGGAGGGCTGCTCAACAGTACGGACCACGCCATTGAAGCCGGACTGAAGCTGGCCGTGCCAATGGCAGCAGCCGTCGCCGTGCTCTGTCTTGGAGCCGGGTTCTTGCAGACAGGGTTTCTCATCCACCCTGAATCCCTGCTTCCGAAATTCGAACGGATTTCTCCCCTGGCGGGTTTCACGCGCATCGCCGGTGGCGGAACGCTTCCCGATACGTTCAAGGCCCTCGCGAAATTTGCGATTTTTGCCGTGGTCCTCTGGAATATCTCCAAGGGAGCCATCCCGAGTGCGCCACGGATGGTCGGGCTGGAACCCGGCCCCCTCCTGAAAATGATGGCGGATCTTGGCTTCAGGGCCACATCCGCCATGATCCTTGCGCAACTGGTCATCGCCGGCTTTGATATTTTCTGGATGCGTTTCCGGCATATCTCCAAACTGAAGATGAGCCGCGAAGACCTCAAGGACGAGTATAAGAACACGGAAGGCGATCCGCACGTCAAAGGCCGCCAGAAAGCCCTGCGTGCAAAAGCGGCCAGGCAGCGCATGATGGCTGCCGTCAAGACAGCGACCGTTGTCGTCACCAATCCGACGCATTACGCCGTCGCACTCGTTTACGAGAGAGGTGGCGGTGGCGCACCCAGGATCGTGGCAAAAGGCATGGACGATGTCGCGGCCCGCATCAGGGACATCGCACAGGACAATCGCATCCCGATTGTGGCCAATCCCCCCCTGGCCCGTGCGCTTTTCACCCTTCCCCTCGACAGCGAAATCCCTGCTGAACATTTCAAGGTCGTCGCAGCCATCATTGCCTATGTCTGGAAACTCAAACGCCCTGCCAGCCGTTCTGCTCCCCTGCGTTAGGCACAGTCGCATTCCTGAAAAAATCTTTCCTGGAAACGACCACACCCCTTGGCGACAGGAGGGTCAGGCATGATATGTCTGCACGAGAACATTTTGCGAACACAGGAAGCCGGCAATCGCGGAAATCACGCCTCTTTGCGAGAATGGCCGCCCGGTCTATCGTATCCTGGAAACGCCAGCCCAAACCTACTGCGAGGATTGAATGGACAAGACCAAGGCGCTTGAAGGCGCACTCAGCCAGATTGAGCGTGCCTTCGGCAAAGGCTCGATCATGCGCATGGGCCAGCGCCCGAAAGTGGAAACCAATGTGATTTCCACCGGGTCCATCGGGCTGGACATCGCTCTGGGGATCGGAGGCATGCCCCGCGGCCGTATCGTCGAAATCTACGGACCGGAAAGCTCCGGCAAAACCACTCTCGCCCTGCATGTCCTGGCTGAAGCCCAGAAGAAGGGCGGGACCGTGGCCTTCATTGATGCCGAACATGCGCTCGATCCGGGATATGCCCGCAAACTTGGCGTCAACATCGACGATCTCCTCCTGAGCCAGCCGGATGCCGGCGAACAGGCGCTGGAAATTGCCGACACGCTGGTCCGTTCCGGTGCCGTTGACGTGCTGGTCGTGGACTCCGTGGCTGCCCTCGTGCCACGCGCCGAGCTTGAAGGCGATATGGGTGACAGCCATGTCGGCCTGCACGCGCGTCTCATGAGTCAGGCCCTGCGCAAGCTGACGGGAACGGTCTCGCGCTCCAACACGCTCGTCATCTTCCTGAACCAGATCCGCATGAAGATCGGCGTGATGTTCGGCAATCCGGAAACGACGACGGGCGGTAACGCGCTGAAGTTCTACTCATCCATCCGCTTCGACATCCGCCGTATCGGGTCCATCAAGGACAAGGACGAGGTCGTCGGCAACCAGACCCGCGTCAAGGTCGTGAAGAACAAGATGGCGCCTCCGTTCCGTCAGGTCGAGTTCGACATCATGTACGGCGAAGGCATCAGCAAGATGGGTGAACTGCTTGATCTGGGCGTGAAGGGCAACATCGTCGAAAAATCCGGCGCATGGTTCTCCTTCGACAGTCAGCGTATTGGACAGGGTCGTGAAAACGCCAAGCAGTTCCTGCGCGAGCATCCGGAGATGGCCTCCGAAATCGAACGTCGCATCCGCGCAGAAGCCGGTGTCCTCTCCGACGCGCTGATGACGGATCCGGAGCCCGACGCGGAAGGCACCCCGGAAGACTGAAACGAAAAAGGGCTCCTTCCGGAGCCCTTTTTTATGCTGCGTGACTGTCGCGGACAGAATCGCTCAGGCAGAGATTTTGCTCCGGACCCGATCCCAGAGCTTTGCACCCGTGATGATCGCACGCGCAATCGCCGGTGTTGTGGTCGGCCGCAGCAGACGTGGGTCATAGCCTGAGAACCGGCGGTCATCCTCGTCCAGACAGAGCTGCATCAGGTCCGGAAGACTGATGTCCATCGTCGTCATGTCCTTGGCACCCGTGACCGTGAAATTATTGTCCTGGGTGTGCTCTTCCCCGTTCTCGTCAATCGAGCGGGCCAGCCCCATGCGCTCATAGGCCAGGAACAGCCAGACCCCGATCACACGCAGTTCGAACCACGGCCGCTTCCAGAACGGCATGGTCGCCCGGTGCCAAGCCAGCCAGTTCGCGAACAGCAGGATGTGGCGGCACTCTTCCTGCATCACCGGCTCGAACGTCTCGATCAGTTCCTGCGGAAACAGCCCGGCGCGCTCGGCCAGTGCGAACAGACCGAACGCAAAGAAGCTGTCCACACATTCCGAGAAACCCGTGACCAGATACGCCCATTCCGTATCCTTCGGTGTCACATACGGAGGCTCCGGCGCCATCGGAATGTTGTAGGCCTCGACCAGCTTGGTCAGGACTTCCTTGTGCCGGTTTTCTTCCCAGGCATTGCGCGACAGCGCATCCTTCATGTCCGGGTCAGTAATCATGTCCGCATAGGCGGCCATGCGCAGACGGGCCTTGCCCTCGGTCTGGACCGCAATATCCCAGATCGGCAGAGACGTGATGCGATGCAGCGTCTCCGGATCCAGCTTCGGCCAGTCGATGACGGAGGGCTTGTACGGATTGAACGTATCGCGGAACATCGCGGCGACGGCCCGTTTGTGCTCTTCCGTACCCGGCTTGAGCGGCCCCTGGATCGGGCTGCTCCAGTGGCGCGCTTCGTAGTCAACGCGCTCAAGCGTCTTCTCCGACGGTGCGTCGGGAAGATGGGAATAGATTTCGGCCAGACTTTTCATGACTGTGTTCGCGGCGTGCCGTAAAGACACGCCGTGCCCCTTGGAGCTTGTAGTTTTTACTTGAGTTCGGTCGCCGAGTGGATGATCCGGTTCACGAGACCGTACTCAATGGCCTCCGGCGCCGACATCCAGTAGTTGCGATCGGTATCCTTGGCGACCTTCTCGTAGGTCTGTCCGGTTTCTTTCGCGAAAATCCGGTTCAGACGCTCGCGCATCTTGATGATCTCGCGGGCTTCGATGTCGATATCCGTCGCCGGGCCCCGCACACCACCCATCGGCTGATGCAGCAGGAAGCGCGTGTTCGGCAGGCAGACACGACGTTCCGGACGACCGGCGGCATAGATCAGCGCACCGGCGGATGCGACCCAGCCGGTTCCGATCATGTTGATGGGCGCAATCGAATCCACGAAACGGATCATGTCATGGATGGTGTCGCCACTCTCGACATGGCCGCCCGGCGAGTTCACATACACGTCGATCGGCTTGTCGGATGTCCCGGCCAGCGCCAGAAGGCGCCCGGTGACATCGCGGGCGATCTTGTCGTTGATGCCACCGAAGATCAGGACTTTCCGCTGATCGAACAGACGGCCTTCCAGCTCGCTGATCGGGCCGTTCAGCGTCTTGTTATCGTCTTCCCGGGTTTCCGGCTCCGGAGCATCCGGCTCGTCGTCCAGGCGGGTCGGGGTCATTCTGGTGATATCCATATCGTTTCCAGATCCAGCATGCATCTTCATACCCCCTATCCTGCGCTTCGTTTTCGTCGGTGCCAAGTCCTCCTTCGGATCGGGCTTCCGATCCGGACCGACAGGAACTCTCGCCATCCCCGCCACGAACCGCTAGTCTCCGCCGCATTTGAACATTCTACAGACGGCAGGAACGGCATAGTGGTCCCAGGGAACAGCAGGCAGCCCATGACAGCGGAGACACGCAGGACTGCGGGGAAAATCCCGTTTCTCCTGCTGATGGCCGCGCCGCTTCTGACAGCCTGCCAGCATCAGGACGCAACGGACACCGTAGCCGGCTGGTGGCACAACTTTGAAGGTGGCGAGATTGCCAAACTGCGCGCCCCACCGCCGGGCGAAAACCTGCGTTATCCGCATGTCGGCCGCACCCCGACGCAGCCCCCCGACCTTCCGACGCCCGAGGCACGTCTGTCGCTGACGACACAGCTTGAAGCCCAGCGGAACCTGGCCCAGCGCGAAAGCGCGGCCCAGGGCGCCCTGCCGACCATTCCCCCGCCGCCCAAACCTGCTCCGGCTGCCACGACAGCCAATACGGAACAGAGCGGCATGACCATGACGACAGTCGGACAGCCGGAACCGGAGAGCCCTTCCGCCATCAATCCGGCGCCCGATCTGGCGCCCGATCATCTGGCAACGACCTCGGCCCCCAATGCTTCCGCAGCGGCAAAAAAGGCGGCTCCCTCCGCTCCGGCAGCGGAAGCCGCGCTCCCCGCCGTCGTCGCGAAGTCCATCCCCCCTACCCCGCCGGGTCAGTTCCCGAAAATCGGCGATCTGCCTCCCCCCCCGCCACAGTTCCCCGGCTTCGACCTGCCGCGTGACGCAATGGTCAGTGATCCCGTTCGCCCGGATATCGACACGTCCACGCCCGAAGGCACCCTGATCCGCTTCCAGCCCGCAACGGACCACGTCACGGGTGATCCGCAGGGCGATTATCAGCACATTGTTTCTTTGCGCGGGAACAGGCGCCTGACCATCCTTGGCTTCGGGGCCTTCATGAGCGCGGATGCAGCCCTCGCGCCCGCGGACCAGAACCGGGAAATCGCACTGGGCCTGCTACGCGCCCGCGTGGTCGCCCGCGCCCTGATCGCGCGCGGCGTGCCCGCATCCGCAATCATTCTCAAGGCCGAAGCCATTGGTGACGGCGTCCGGGTCACGATCGACGACTGACACAGCGAGCAGCCCGGAAAGCGACATTGTGAGATCGGGAACAGCCAGGCTGTTCCACTCCTGAAAAAACCTGTCTATCGTCGCTGCTCCCTTTCACCCTCTGCCCCAGAGCTGGTCATGACCGAAGAGTTCCACCGCATCCGCCGCCTGCCGCCTTATGTGTTCGCTGAAGTGAACAAGGCCAAGGCCGCCGCGCGAGCCGCCGGTGACGACATCATCGATCTGGGCATGGGTAACCCTGACAGCGCGCCCCCGGCTCACGTCGTGCAGAAGCTGATCGAGACGGTCGGCAATCCGCGCGCACATGGCTATTCCGTCAGCCGCGGTATCCCCGGCCTGCGCAAAGCCATGGCCAATTATTATGAGCGCCGGTTCAACGTCTTGGTGGACCCGGAAACCGAAGTCATCGCAACGCTGGGCTCCAAGGAAGGACTGGCCAACCTGTCCGCCGCCATCACGAGCCCCGGCGACACGATCCTGGTCCCGAACCCGTCCTACCCGATCCACCAGTTCGGCTTCATCATCGCCGGCGCCTCCGTCCGCTCGATCCCGGCCACACCGGACGAGGACATGCTCCGCGCGCTGGAGCGTGCCGTCCGCCATTCCGTACCCAAGCCGACGGCGCTGATCGTCAACTTTCCGTCCAACCCGACGGCCTTCGTCGCGAATCTCGATTTCTACAGGGAACTCGTGGCCTTCGCGCGCCGGGAAGAAATCTGGATTCTATCCGATCTGGCTTACGCGGAAATCTATTTCAACGAGAACGAACCGCCGCCGTCCCTCCTCGCCGTTCCGGGCGCAAAGGACGTGGCCGTCGAGTTCACGTCCATGTCCAAGACCTATTCCATGGCAGGCTGGCGCATGGGCTTTGCGGTCGGCAACCCAAGGCTGATCCAGGCCCTGACACGCATCAAGTCCTATCTGGACTACGGCGCCTTCACCCCGATTCAGGTCGCCTCCGTTGCCGCCCTGAACGGCCCGCAGGACTATGTTTCCGAAATCCGCGCCATGTACAAGGACCGCCGCGACGTGCTGCTGCGCGGCCTTCAGAGCGCAGGATGGGACGTCCCCGCGCCCGCAGGCTCGATGTTCGCCTGGGCCCCCATTCCGCCCGCTTTCGCCGAGATGGGCAGCGTCGCCTTCTCCAAGCTGCTTCTCAAGGAAGCCGGCGTGGCAGTTGCACCCGGCCTCGGATTCGGGGAATACGGTGAGGGCTTTGTCCGGATCGGACTTGTCGAAAACACCCAGCGGCTGCGTCAGGCGACGCGGGCCATCAAGGGCTTCATGTCCCGGCACGGCGCCGGGGCCGGAACCGCTGATCTTCTTGGAGCTGCATCATCGTGAAACCACTGCGGATCGGACTGGCTGGACTCGGGACTGTCGGGATCGGTGTCATTCGTCTCCTGCGTGAGAACGCTGACATGATTACCGCCCGGGCCGGCCGGCCGATCGAAGTCGTGGCCATCACGGCCCGGGACCGCACCCGCGACCGCGGCGTGGACCTGTCCGCCATGCGCTGGCACGACAGTGCCACCGCCGTGGCGCAGGACCCGGAGATCGACGTGGCCGTCGAACTCATCGGCGGCTCCGAAGGCCCGGCGCATGACATGGTCCGCACCGCGCTCGAACGCGGTCTTCCGGTCGTCACCGCCAACAAGGCCCTCGTGGCCCTGCATGGCGACAGCCTCAGCCGCCTGTCCGCGGAAAAGAACGCCCCCCTCCTGTTCGAGGCAGCCGTTGCGGGCGGTATCCCCGCCATCAAGCTTGTGCGCGAAGGTCTGGCCGCAGACCGCCTTCTCAGCGTTGGCGGCATCCTGAACGGGACCTGCAACTATATCCTGACCGAAATGCGCGCCACGGGCCGCGACTTCACCGATGTCCTGACCGAAGCACAGGCCAAGGGCTATGCCGAAGCCGAACCGTCCACGGATGTGGATGGCTGGGACACGGCCCACAAACTCGCTATCCTTGCCGGTCTGGCTTTCCGCCCCATCGCATTCGACACCCTTTCCGTTCAGGGCATCCGCGATATCGCGGCGACCGATCTGAAATTCGCCGACGAACTCGGATACCGCATCAAGCTCCTCGGCATGGCCCGGAAGGCTGAAAACGGCAGTGTCGCAGCATGGGTCCGCCCCTGCCTCGTTCCCACCAGGGCTCCTATTGCCGCTGTCGAAGGCGTCTTCAACGCCGTCTCAACACAGGGCGTGTTCAGCGGCCCGATGACCATCTCCGGTCGCGGCGCTGGTGAAGGTCCGACCGCCAGCGCTGTCGTCGCCGATCTGATCGATCTGGCGCGGGGAACCGCCATTCCGGTGTGGGGCACAACCACCGTTCCAGCCGCCGCCGACTGCGCCAGTCTCGCTGATTTGAACAGCGCTTTCTATTTACGTCTAAACGTTCAGGACCGTCCGGGCGTAATGGCAGAGCTGACATCGGTTCTCCGGGACCACGATGTCTCCGTTCACTTTGTTTCCCAGCATGATGCTGCAACCGGATGTGCTGACCTGACAATCATCACACATCAGGTTCCTGAAAAAGCCATTCATGCAGCCGCAACAGCACTCGCCGTCCTTCCTGTCGTGACAGGAAAGCCGCTTGTGCTCAAAATCGAGGATCCCCTTGCGTGATCGACCCTCAGAACATCCCCCCCTATCGCGTCACTGACCGCAATCTTGCCCTTGAGCTCGTCCGAGTAACGGAAGCGGCCGCAATCGCCTCCGCGCACTGGACCGGTCGCGGCCAGAAGAACGAGGCGGACGGCGCGGCCGTACAGGCCATGCGCGCCGCTTTCGACACCGTCGCCATCGATGGCGTCGTCACCATTGGTGAAGGCGAGATGGACGAAGCGCCGATGCTCTATATCGGCGAGAAAGTCGGCTCCGGCGGACCGGCGATGGACATCGCGGTCGACCCGCTCGAAGGCACGAATCTCTGCGCCAAGAGCCTGCCCAACGCGCTGACGGTCGTAGCTCTCGCCGAGCGCGGCAAGTTCCTGCATGCCCCCGACATCTACATGGAAAAGATCGTTGTCGGCCCTGACCTGCCCGAAGGCGTGGTGGATCTGGACGCCTCAATCGGCAACAACCTCCGTTCGCTGGCCAAGGCCAAGAAGCGCGATGTCTCGGACATGGTTCTTTGCGCACTTGACCGCGAAAGGCATGAAGAACTTATCGCCCATGCCCGCGAAGCTGGCGCGCGCGTCATGCTCCTGAGCGACGGGGACGTGGCGGCTGCCATCGCCACCTGTATCGACGGCGGCGGCGTGGATCTCTATGCCGGTTCCGGCGGTGCTCCCGAAGGCGTTCTGGCCGCCGCGGCCATCCGCTGCATGGAAGGCCAGATGCAGGGACGCCTTCTGTTCGAGGACGATGCCCAACGTGAGCGTGCGCGCGAAATGGCCAATGGCCTCGATCCAGCCCGCAAGCTCTTCCTGCACGACATGGCGTCCGGCCATGTGCTGTTCTCGGCAACGGGCGTCACATCCGGCCCGCTCCTGAAGGGCGTAGAACGTCCGAGCGCGACCCGCGCCCGCACGCATTCCATCGTGATGCGTTCAAAATCCGGCACGGTGCGCTATATAGAAAGCCATCATACCTTCAAACCGAAGGCACAAGCCGCTTCCTGAACGGAGAACCATGCTCGCAGACGATATGGGTGCCGTCCTCGGCGTGACCCGAAGTGCAGGACACCGCCGCTGGATCTGGCGCGATCCCCGCCTGGCGGAAGCAGACAACCGCCTGGCACTCGCCCTGGCACAGCAGGCCGGTATTCCCGAACTTCTGGCCCGTATCCTCTCGGCACGAGGCGTCGCTCCCCACGACGCCTCTTCTTTTCTCAATCCCCGTCTGCGCGACGCCATGCCCGACCCATCCTGTCTGCAGGACATGGACCGGGCCACCGAACGCCTCGCACAGGCCGTGCGCAACCGTGAGCATGTCGGCCTGTTCGGTGATTACGACGTGGACGGCGCCTGCGGAACCGCCCTTGTCTGCGACATGCTGCGCGAACTGGGCTGCACCGTCAGCACCCATATCCCCGACCGCCTGACCGAAGGCTACGGCCCCAACACCGCAGCCCTTGAAAACCTGCTTTCCGAAGGCGCCACCCTTCTGGTGTGCATCGACTGCGGCACGGCGGCGATCGACATTCTCAACGGCCTGACCGACCGCGCCGATATCATCGTCCTCGATCACCACAAACCAGACGGCGCTGCCCTGCCGAAAGGGATCGTGGTCAATCCGAACCGGCTGGACTGCACTTCCGGACTGGGCAGCATCTGCGCCACGGCCGTCGCCTTCCTCACGATGGTCGCTACGATCCGCCATCTGCGCCACACCAACTGGTTCGACGAAGGTCAGGTCATTCCCGACCTGCTCAAACGCCTCGACCTCACGGCGCTGGCCACCATCTGTGACGTCATGCCCTTGACCGGCCTGAACCGCGCTCTGGTCATGCAGGGCCTGCGCGTCATGTCCCGCGGCGAGCGTCTCGGGCTGGCCACGCTTTCCTCCGTCGCAGGCGTAAAGGAAGAGGCCAGCGCCATGGCGTGCGGCTTCGCCCTCGGTCCCCGCATCAATGCCGGCGGCCGCATCGCACAGGCCGATCTGGGCCTGAAACTCCTGCTGTCTGAGGATGTCGTGGAAGCCCGCGCCCTCGCTGAACAGCTCGACCGCGTCAATCGCCAGCGCCAGACCGTCGAATCCACAATCCTCGATTCCGCCATGGAACAGGCCCAGCAGCAGCTCGATGCGGGCCATGCCGTCATCTTCCTGCATGGTGAAAACTGGCATCCCGGCGTCGTCGGCATTGTCGCCGGCCGCCTGAAGGAGCGCTACAACCGCCCCACCCTCGTCGCAGCCCTGACAGATGGCGTCATCAAGGGCTCGGCCCGCTCCGTCCCCGGACTGGATCTCGGAACCGCCATCATCGCCGCCCGTCAGAACGGCCTGCTCCTCACCGGCGGCGGCCACGCCATGGCCGCCGGCTTCTCCCTCGCCGCCGGTCGTGCTGACGACTTCCACAACTGGCTCGACACGCAACTCTCCGGCGCCCTGACCCTCCCCCAACAGGACGCCCTGAAGCTCGACGGCATCATGACGCTGGCTGGCGCCTCCATCGCGGTCGCGGACCAGCTCGCCCGGCTGGAACCCTTCGGCCCCGGCAATGAGGAACCGCTCCTCGCCATCAGTAATGTCCGCTGCGTCAAAAGCGATCGTATCGGCAAGGACGGCAACACCCTGCGAGTCATTCTGCAAGGCGAGGACGGAGGCACACGCCTGCGCGGCCTCGTCTTCCGTGCAGCAGACAAACCCTTCGCCGCCCTGCTGGAAGACCGCTCCATGCCACTGGTCCATGTCGCAGGCACCCTGAGGGCCGAGACATGGCAGGAGAGAAAAAATCTGTCTTTTTTCATTTCTGACGCTGCCCCCGCTTGACGGACGCAGGAGCCGCCCCTATACACCCGCTCACGCCTCCAGTCCCGTTCGTCTAGAGGCCTAGGACACCGCCCTTTCACGGCGGCAACACGGGTTCGAATCCCGTACGGGACGCCATTGTTTTATATGGCTTTTTAGCGTTATCCACAAAGACTGTTCTGGTCCAATTGGACCACTAAAGTTCAAAACCATCCGCAATACTCCTCAGGTAGCTGGGGTCAAACTTCCGGTACACTCGTCGAAGAGTGACGGGATCAGTGGCCAACCAGTCTGCTGCCTGATCAATTGGAATTCGGTCCATCGCAAACCAACTCGCCAGAGAGTGCTTGAGATGATGCGGCGTCGGCTTCCAGTCCAACCCGGCGCGCTCACAAGCCTTCCCAAAGGACCAGCGTAATCCGTTCGGTACCGGCTTGCCGTGCCACTGGACGACAAAGTCACCTCTTCGCGCTTTGAAAGCACTCTCAAGTTCCCTGCGGAGCGCCGTAGTCATCGGAACCACAGCACGTCTCTTCGCTGTCAGCGCGCGGCCGGCTTCCTGAAAATCGATCATGCCCGTCTGAAAATTGACCCGATCCCACGTCAGAGAAAGAATCGATCCTTTCCGAGCGCCCGTGTAAATGGCGATCGCCATGAACGTACGGACATGTGGCGTCTCGCAGACATCAAGTAGCTTCTTTGCTTCTGCTTTCGTGAGAAACCGATCTCGTGGTGCGCTGTCACGCGGCGGCTCGATCTCTGGCGGCCGAACAAGGAATTCGTCCTTCCAAGCTCGACGTAAAGCAGCCCGCAGGACGTTAAATTCCCTACGAAGGGTGCCGGGTGAGACCAGTTCCTGTGTCAGCTTGCCACCTTTCTTTTTGAAGCGCGCCGCTGCAAAGCGATCCCATTCCCTCTATCAACCCCAAAACATAAAAACCGGGAACTCTTCTTTTGAGGAGATACAAAAAAGTGGTCACGTCATTGACGTGTCGACAAAAATAATTACCAAAAAACCTTGTTTTGTAGCTGAATTAAAAAATTCACATTAATTTTCAAAAAACCTTTTAAAATTTGGAAAATTTTATTGGGAAGAAAGCATGCCTCAAGATCGTCGTGGTTTTTTAAAACTTCTGGGAAGCAGTTTCGCCACAACCGCTCTTCAAGGCAGCATACGAAACGCAATGGCTTTACCTGCAAACAACAGAACAAGATCCATCAAGGATGTAGACCATATTGTCATCCTGATGCAGGAGAACCGCTCTTTTGATCATTACTACGGCACTCTCTGG
>NZ_WIPH01000025.1 GCF_009547075.1 Gluconobacter aidae | reverse complement strand
TTCATTATGGAGATTTGTTGTTGTTTTTTTTATGGGGTGATAATTTTTATTCGGCAGGTGAAATGCCATGATCCGGTCGGCAGCCGGGAGGGGGCGGATCACCCGCGGAAGCGCTGAATCCTGTCTTCACGCCATCGTGGTGGTGAGGCATGCTGTCAGAACGGGCCTGAGGGTTCATGCGGCTTTTTGAAAATGGAATGCAGTGATGCGAGTTGCTCTGGGACAGTTTGCTGTCGCGCCGGACTGGGAAACCAATCAGCGGCAATGTCTCGATCTGATCGCACAGGCGCGGGAGGGAGGGGCCGAGCTTCTGGTCCTGCCCGAAGGAATCCTGGCGCAGGACATCAACAATCCTGAACTTCTGCCCAGGACGGCGCAACCACTTGACGGTCCGTTCATGGAAGGCCTGCGCGAGGCCAGTCAGGACATCGCCGTGGTGGGATGTGTGAATGTGCCGGACGGGAACGGACGCTTTTACAACACGCAGTTCGTGCTTCGGGACGGGGCGTTCATCGCGACCTATCGCAAGCTGCATTTGTATGATGCCTTCAGCATGAAGGAATCCCAGCGGACGTCTCCGGGGATGGGCCTGCCCCCCGTGGTCCGGATCGGAGACATGAAAGTAGGTCTGATGACCTGCTACGACGTGCGTTTTCCGGAACTGGCGCGTCATCTGGCGCTGGCGGGTGCCGAGGTTCTGCTGTTGCCGGCTTCCTGGGTGCGTGGGCCGGGCAAGGAACGTCACTGGGAAATCATGTCAGTGGCGCGGGCGCTGGAAAACACCTGCTATGTCGTGGCCGTCGGGGAGTGTGGGGCTCGCAATACCGGCTTCAGCATGGTGGTCGATCCTCTGGGCGTGGTGACGCTGGCTCTGGGTGAGGCGCCTGCTCTGGGTTTCGCCACGTTGGACCGGGAGCGGATCGCTTATGCGCGGGCGGTGCTTCCGGTATTGGAAAACCGGCGTTTCGCGGCGCCCGTTCTGGCCGGATCGCAAGGCTGAAATCTCTTGGATGGGATCTATTTTCTGCGAACGGGTTTGTCACAGTGAGTTTCTGTTAAACCTTCTCGCAGACGAATGATGAAGAACCTTATCGCGTGGGGCTTGGTGTGTTTGGTCTGAGCCTTCGGAATCCGCCTGCTGTGCAGGCTCAGGCGACCCGGTCAGACCTGCGGCCCTGCGACCGCTCCGGACCGGCGTCCCCGCAGCTGTTCAGATCCCGGCCACGCTTCGGGGGCCGTGTATGTTTCCGGATCTTCCAGAAAGTCTGACGATGTTGGTTGTGGCGCCTCTGGATGTGCGGGGGCTGGGCGAGCGTTTCTAAAAAACTTCACATGTTGCGGCCCATCTTTTGCCACATGGAGGAGCCAGCATTCGTTAGGGTGCCGACTCCCGTTATCGCGAGGATGCCATGCGATCAGTCAGCGCAATCAACAGGTTTGGATGGGGCCAGCGGGATGGCTCCGGTGCCGGTCTGTCCGTTCAGGACTGGCTGGCGGGTCAGTTGACCGGGCCGGACAGGGCCGTGTTTACGGGCGTGGGGCCGTGTGCGGACGGGCTGGTTGCGCTGCGGGAACAGCGGAAAGCCAAAATGCAGGGCAATCCGCTGGTCAAACCGATTTTTCAGGCCGAAGTCGCGACGCAGATGGACACACTGCTGCTGACGGAGCAGCCGTTCCGGGAGCGGCTGGTCTGGTTCTGGTTCAATCACTTCACCGTAAGCCTGCGGCAGGGCAGTACGCGCGCCGTTGTGGGCGCCTATATGCGCGAGGCGATCCGCCCGCATGTGACGGGGCGTTTTTCGGACATGCTGCTGGCGGTCATGCGGCATCCGGCCATGCTGATGTATCTGGACAACGCGTCCTCCATCGGGCCGGACAGTGTGGCGGGGCGCAGGCGCCATCACGGGCTGAATGAAAATCTGGCCCGGGAATGTCTGGAGTTGCATACGGTCTCGCCCGCTGCTGGGTACAGCCAGGCCGATGTGACGTCTTTTGCCGCGATTCTGACGGGCTGGGGCGTGGATCTGAAGGCTGACGAACCGGGATTCGTGTTCCGCGAAAAGGCGCATGAGCCGGGTGTGAAAACACTGATGGGACAGGAATTTCCCGAAGGCGAGGACGGCGGCGTGCAGGCGTTGCGGTTTCTGGGCACGCACCCCGCAACATACCGGCATATCGCCACGCAGATGGTCCGGCATTTCGTGTCGGATACGCCAGATCCTGCGTCCGTACGGCATGTTGAGGGTGTTTTGCACGCCAGTGGCGGGGATCTGCGGGCGGCGTCTCTGGCGCTGGGGGGATTGCCGGAGCCGGCTGTGGGCGGCGGCAAGTTCCGCTCTCCCATGGATTATGCCACGGCGGTTCTGCGGGCGTTGTCCGTGGGGGGCGCGCCCAGCCAGCCGGGCGATCCGCATTCTCCGGCGCATCAGCTTGTTTCGGCTTTCAGTACACTGGGGCAGCCTTTATGGACCGCGCCGCTGCCCAACGGGTGGAGCGACGCCGCGGCGGACTGGTCCGCGCCTGCGGACATGCTGGCGCGGACGGACTGGGCCTGGCGCGTGGCGGCGCATGTCCGGACCGGCGATCCGATGGATATTGCCGATATTGCCCTTGGTCCGGCCCTGCGGCCGCAGACCCGCACGGCAATGCATCATGCCGGCTCGCGTCAGGATGCGCTGGCCCTGCTGTTTTCCTCCCCTGAATTCCAGAGGCGCTGAGCCATGATGATTTCCCGTCGTACCGCTCTGCTGGGTCTGACGTCCGCCTGGACGCTCGGACGTTCTTCCCTTGCTTTTGCGGGCTCTTCCGGCGGGCCGGACGATCCACGGCTGGTGGTGATCCTGCTTCGGGGCGCGCTCGACGGATTGTCGGCCGTGACGCCGTATGGAGATCCGGATCTGGCGTCGTATCGCCGGGCGCTGGTTCTGCCAGAGCCGGGGCAGGAGGGCGGGCTGCTCGATCTGGGCGGGTTTTACGGGCTGCATCCGTCTCTCGTGACGCTGCATGGATTGTATGGTCAGGGGCAGATGCTGCCGATCCATGCCGTTGCGGGGCATTATCGCAGCCGCTCGCATTTCGAAGCGCAGGATTATCTCGAAAGCGGGGCGGATGAGCGTCTGAGCAGCGGATGGCTGAACCGGGCTGTCTCCGTGCTTCAGGGCAAGGCGAACCGGCCGGATGGGTATGGGCTGGCGATGGGGCTGACGGTGCCGCTTCTGCTGCGCGGTTCGGCGCGGGTCAGGAGTTATGCGCCAGCGGGGAGCCAGCATCCGGATTCCGATCTGTACAGCCAGATTCTGGCGCTGAATGCGTCCGACCCGGTGACGGGACCGGCATTGCGGAATGCTCTGAAAGCGCGGGGATTTTCGGACGCGGCCATGCCCGGGGAGGCCACGACGGCTGCGCGGGGGAGAGATGCTGCTGGCAAGCCACGGAAAGTCGATGCCTTTACGCAGCTTTCAACGGCGGCGGGGGAGATGCTGGCGGCCGCGCATGGTCCGCGTGTGGCGGCGCTGGAAATCGGAGGGTGGGACACGCATGCCGGGCAGCTCGGGCGGCTGGGCGGACCGCTGGCGCAGCTTGACCGAGGGATCGGGGCGCTGCGTCAGGGGCTGGGCGAGAGCTGGAACCGCACCGTGGTTCTGGCTTTGACGGAATTCGGGCGGACCGTGCGGATCAATGGCACGGGCGGGACGGATCACGGGACGGGGACGGTCGCGTTTCTGGCGGGTGGCGCGGTTGCGGGCGGGAAGGTCGGCGGGACCTGGCCCGGTCTGCGATCCGGGCAGTTGTTCGAGAACCGGGACCTTGCGCCGACGACCGATGTGCGGTCGGTCGTGGCGGGGGTGCTGTGCGATCATCTGCATCTGCCGTCGCATGCGGTGGGGACGGTCTTTCCGGGAACGGCTGTGGAGCCTGCGCGGGGGCTGGTTGTCTCGGTGTGAGGCCGGGTTCTTACGCCCGTTCAGAACTCCGAGACGACTGAGAAAAACGTGCCGCGCCGCTGGCCGTACTGGGCCTGATAGATGCCGACGCCGCTGCCGTTGCGCAGCTGGTAGCGTTTGTCGAACAGGTTCATGACGTCAGCGCGGATTTTGATGTCATGGCCGACCGGGACCTTCGTGAAGGTATGCTGGTAGCCGATGTTGAAGACGTCGTATTGCGGCTCTTTTTCCAGGTTGGCGAAGCCGCTGCGCAGGCCGTAGCCGTAGACGAAATCGACATAGGCCATGTCGTGTTTCGTGGTCCAGGATGCGCCTGCGGTGGCGGTGAATTCGCCCTGATGGTCGAGCTGGATCGCATGGTTGCGGATATAGGCGAGTTCCGCGAGATCGAACTGGTACTGCGCTGAATTGATGTCGCGGGCCGAGGTTTTGACGTAGGAAAAATTGCCGAACAGCGACCAGGGGCCGTGCCGCCAGGAACTGCCGAATTCCGCGCCATAGACGCGACCGCGTTTGTAGCTGAAGGGGGCGAGGATGACCGCGCGGCCGAACTGTCCGAGATCGGTGAGGTCATGCGCCCATTTGGCGTAGGCATCGAGTGTGATCTGGAACTCGGGCGTGATGCGCTGGAGAATGCCGCCATCGACGTAATTCGATTTCTCGACTTTCGTGGCGTTGTTGATCGTGTTCGCGGCGGCGTTGGTGGTGCCCGCGAAGCGCGCGAGTGTGGACGGGTAGACATATTGCGGGGAAGGCGGGGCGAAATAGCGCGAATAGCCGAGATGTAGCGTCGTGGTGCGGCTGGGTTTCCAGACCATGTTCGCACGTGGGCTGAGTTGCCCTTCATTGTCGAAAGACGAGGCGAAACGGTCGTAGCGGATGCCGTAATTGAAGGTCAGGTTGCGGGTGATTTTGTACTCGTCCTGAATATAGGCGCCCGCTTCGACGGACCAGTTCCCGGTATTGTCGATCATGCGTTTGGCGATGTCGGATGTCTGGTTTCCGGCCTCGTCCACAGGGAAGGCCAGCGTATCGGCATCCAGACGTTCGGACGTGTACTGCCCCAGCAGACCGGCGCGCAGGGTGTGATGGGGGGCGATGTCGTAGGACAGGTCGGCCTGCATCCCGCCGGTTGTGAAGTCGTTGACTTCGTGTTCCGAGACGCCCTGATAGATCAGGTCGCGGTCCCGGTCCGGTGTGTAGTCGATCCGGCCGTAGCGGAAATAGGGTGAGACCTGGAGGTTCAGTTTTTCGGTCGTGCGCTGATAGGACAGCACGGCATAGTAGTTCTGTTCCGTCTGGCTGTCGTTCAGATTGGCCCAGTTCATGGACGGGTCATGCGGATTGACGCCCGCGACATTGTACAGGGTCGTGTAGTCCGGGCTGGTCGTGTCGAATGTCTTGAACGAGTTGGGGATTTCGAAATCCGCGTAGGAGGCGCTCGTCAGCAGCGTGATCCGGCTTGCGTCGTCGAGATGATAGGACAGATACGCGAAGGCTTTTTCCTGTTCGGTCACGTCATGAATGGCGCGGAAGGTGTTGCTCGGGTTTTCGATGCCGATATTGTTGCGGGTGAAGGACAGGGTGGTGAAATAATCCAGCTTTCCATGCTGGCCGCCAAGCTGCACGGACGGGACGAACGTGTTGTAGCTGCCGCCATACAGCGAGACCTGATTGTGTTTGAGGCTGTCGCCGGTCTTGGTCGTCACATCCACCACGCCCGCCGTGCGGAAGCCGAACTGGGCGGGCAGCGTGCCGGTCAGCAGGTCCACGGACTGGATAATGCGCGTGTCGAGTTCCTGTCCGAAGCCGTTCAGCCCTTCCGGCAGCAGCACGCCGTTGACGCGATAGGTCAGGCCGCCGTGCTCGCCCCGGACATGGACCTCGCCATAGCTGTCGAGAACGACACCGGGGACGCGCAGGAGGATCTGGTTGAAGGCCGCGTTCTGGCCGCCCGGTGTGGTCGTGATCTGGTGCTGGTCGATGGTATAATCCACCGCTCCGAGACCCGGGAAAATGCGGGCGCGTTCGCTGTTGAGATGTCCGATGACGCTGATCCGTTCAGGAGCAGGCTTTTTGTCCGCGAAGGCCGGTTTTTTGAGTGTCCGGAGGCTGTTTTCGGGCAATGGGGTGTTGGCGCAAGCGGTGCCGAGAATGGTCAGATTGATGACCATACAACCGCAGATGCGTTTATTCCGCAATAGTAAACTGATTATTATATAGCTTATGCTATATATGATGGTGTGCATGAAAGGGACGCCTGCGAATGGGTTTCGGTCACCATGGAAGATGGAAGTCCGTCAGGAATAAAGCATCTGCGTCATGATATGCAATATGCTATATCGATTGGCTGACTGTTTTTGAGGCGCTGCGCCAGTCGCGCCGGGCGGGACAAGGTGATCCCGGAATGGTCTGTCGGGTCCTCTTCCCGTCCGGTCTCACGGGAAGAGGACGAACGATGCTCAGTAGCGTTCGGGAACGAGCATCGTCTCGGGCGTGGGTTCGCGCTCGTAATCCGGATGGAACACGCGCTCGGGCAGGACAACTTCGGGGCGGCTGACGGGTTCGTAGGGCACGAGGGACAGCAGATGCGCGATGCAGTTCAGCCGCGCGCGCTTTTTGTCGACGGCCGGAACGACCCACCACGGGGCTTCAGGGATGCTGGAGCGTTCCAGCATGACTTCCTTGGCCAGGGTGTAGTTTTCCCAGCGGCGGCGGCTTTCGAGGTCCATCGGGCTGAGCTTCCACTGTTTCAGCGGGTCTTCGATGCGGGCGCGGAAGCGCGATTCCTGCTCTTCGTCCGTGATCGAGAACCAGAACTTGATGACCCGGATGCCGCTGCGGACCAGCATCCGCTCGAATTCCGGAACGGAGCGGAAGAACTCTTCGTATTCTTCCTCCGTGCAGAACCCCATGACGCGCTCGACGCCCGCGCGGTTGTACCAGCTGCGGTCGAACAGGACGATTTCACCCGCGGCCGGAAGATGCGCTACATAACGCTGGAAATACCACTGCGTACGCTCGCGGTCATTCGGGGCGGGCAGGGCGGCGACGCGGCAGATGCGCGGGTTCAGGCGCTGGGTGATGCGCTTGATGGCGCCCCCCTTGCCGGCAGCGTCCCGGCCCTCGAACACGACGACAATGCGCTCGCCCGTGGCCTTGACCCAGTCCTGAAGCTTGATGAGCTCGCCCTGAAGGCGGATCAGTTCACGGAAATAGGTGCGACGGAAGGCGCGCTCCGCAGGATCGGGGCCTTTCCCTTCGTTCTCTTCCAGGGAAAGCTCGAATTCCTCGTCCAGGTCATCGATGATTTCGTAGCGCATACGCTCCCGGGCCTGTTCGTCTGGCGAAAGGCCCACGAAATCGTTGTCCTGCGTCATGGATTGGTTCCTTTGTCATCGGCATCAGGGGCCGTAAACGGAACCTTACCGGGGACAGGGTCGCCGAAGTTTAAAAGTTAATTGAAATCACCACGCAGGTTTTCAGAACGTGGTGGTCATGTTCAGTCCCAGAACGGCGCCACGGGACGTGGAAACCGCACCTTTTTTCGGTTCCTGTCCGCCAAGGTTCCAGAAATACTGGAAGTCCGGCTGAAGGGTGATGTCATCGCGCACGGGGAGCTGCCATGTCAGCTCAATATGATGTTCCGGAACCAGAAGCCTGCCTGAACTGTCGGACAAACGGATGACGTCCCGCGCGTTTTCCTTTGCGCGATGACTGTAAAACCCGGTGCCCCAGCCGATCCCGATCACGTCATTGGGGCGGGACGGGACGAAGCCCTGAAAGGTCAGACCGGCTTCCACTTCCGTCGTGAAGCGGTTGCGCGTCCCGCTGGCGAGAGTGGCGCGGACGAAGGCGTTGATCGCCTTGACGGGCTCGCTCACCGTGCGCCACAGGGCCTGATCCAGCACGACATATCCCAGCCATGTTCCGGAATGGTACAGCGGCTTTCCCGTGCTGTCGGGACTGCCGAGAAGGCCGCCATGACTGTCGTAGCGCGGGTCAGGGAAGCGCCCGGTATCGTACAGGCCGCCGATTTTCCACGTTCCCGGAAGGGCTGGCGCGTCCTTGCCTGAAAGGTTTTGGGCGGCATCCACCCAGAGCTGGGCTTCTCCCATGAACAGCGTCCCACCACTGGTGGAAAAGGTTGTGCCCGACGGATCGATGCGGGTCGGGCTGATGTCGCTGTAGAACGGCCCTTTGGTCGGGTTGTCGTCGGTGATGGCCAGCATGAGCACGAGCGGATAGGCGGGGGACCATTTGATCCGTGTCCCGACGGCGGAAAACGGCCATGACGGGCCGCCCGAATAGAGATTGCTGGATGTCGAGAGCGGCCAGCCGAAACTGGCATTCAGAAACAGGGAGGCGTTCTGGCTGACAAGGAACTCGGTATCCAGATCGATCGTACCGACGCGGATATCCAGCCGGTTTCCGAAAAAGCCCTGCCCGTACCAGAGTTCGAACAGGCGCGTCGTGCGCCCGGCATCATAACCACTCACCGGGTTCAGGGAACCAAGGCGCTCTCCGGCGAGCGAACGTCCGCGCACCTGGATGGCGCTGATGTTGAACAGCCCGTCATGCCATCCGAAAGCGCGCCGCGTTTCCAGCAGGAGCGTCGCGGCCGTCATGCCGTCATAGGTCGGGCCGGGATGCTGGCCGCCCGAGGTCAGGCCCCAGATTTCCTCCACGTCCTGAAGATTGAACCGGATCCCCTTGCGGGCCAGCCAGGACCGCGCCCCGCCTGCGTCTCCCAGAAGCTCGGTGCCGGTGTCTTCAGGCGGCAGGACAAATCCCGGCGCGGGGGAAGGCAGGGGCACGCCGGAGGGCAGGACGTCTGTGACCAGTGGCGCCGTGGCCGCGTGTCCCGTTGCGGGCATGCAACCCAGAACGATGCACAGACCGGCCAGACGCCAACGATCCGGAACACGGTCTGACAAGACGGGTCCCCTTTTACCCAAGGTGGCCAGAATGTGACGACCATTCGCTGCTCATTCACAGCAGGGGGAAAGGGATGGGAAGTGAAGTTATTATGACGTCCGCGCAGGGCAGATTTCCAGGGACGATTCTCAGGGCCAGCCGGACAGGACCGTGTCCTTTACGCTCGGGGGTAACGGCACATAATCCAGATCCCGCGCGATATCATCGCCCTGTTTCAGGGCATATCGGAACAATGTCTTCACGGCGGCCGCCTTCGCCCTGTCTGCCGGATGGATGGGAAGCAGAACGAAAGTCGCGCTCATGATCGGCCAGGCCTGCGAGGCAGGGGCTTCGAGAAAACGCACGGCATAATGGTCCGCATGGGTCCAGTCCATGCTGAAGGCGGCACTCGTAAATGCCGCTTTGCCGGGTGCGACGAACTGCCCGGCATGATTTTTCAGCCGCACGGTATTCAGCCGGTCCCGACGCGCGAAGGCGTATTCCACAAAGCCGATCCCGCCAACGGACTGCCGCACGCTGGCCGCGACTCCGTCATTGCCCCGCGCTTCCGAGCCATCACCCCACATCCCGGCTTTCCAGTCCGGGGCGACGGCATGCAGATAGCTGCTGAAGACCTGGCTGGTGCCGGAGGCTTCCTCGCGGTGGATGGGCAGCACATCCAGATCCGGCAGACGCAGGCCGGGATTGAGCGCGCGGACGCGCGGATCGGCCCAGGACGTGATCGCGCCATCGAACAGGGCGGCGAGCGTTGGGCCGTCCAGCTTCATCTGGCCGGATGCGACGCCGGGAACATTGATGACCACCACGATCGCGCCGATCGCCGTCGGGGCCTGATAAAGCTCCCGTGTCCGCAGGACAGATGCGGCAAGCGGGAGATCCGATGCCCCGAAATCCACGGCTCCCGCCATGACGAGTTTCTGCCCCTCGCCAGAACCGACGCTGCGATATGTCAGGGAAAGGCCGGTCTGGCGATGGAGTTCAGCTCCCCAGGCGCGATAAAGGGGGGCGGCGAAGCTCGATCCACCTCCCGTGAGCGTAAGACCTGAGGAATGTGCTGTCCCGAAGGTCATGACGGCAAAGGCGCCCGCAAGTCCGCGTGCGATAAATCCCACACGATGAAACATGCCTGCTCACGCTCCGTTCTGCTGTCCCGGTGATCCTGTCACTATCACTGTCGGAGACGTCATGGCCATGCCTGTCTCCCAGGATATGACAGGTTTCCTGTGTGTCTGCGTGGGGACAGGATGGCTATTACGCAAAATTTGATATTGATAACCATTTGCATTAAAGCCCGGAACGAAGGAAACAGGCTCCGGTCAGAACGTCGCGGCGGTTTTGCCTGAAGCGTGGTCCCATCCGGATCAGGCGGAGCCCGTCGGACGATCTGTGGAGTTTCCAGAGTTCAGGCGCTGCATGCCTTCAGAAAACGATTTTTCAATCCCGTCGTCATTGGCCCGTCGTCATCGGACGCATCTTTCCGGTCGTGCGGATACGGCCACGGATGACACGATCAGGCTGTCAGCAAATGCGTGTTCGCCGGCACTTTTCGCTGCGTATGGCATGATCCGGCACAGGAAAGCCAGATGTTCAGGACATTCATGAGCCGTTATGGAACACCGCTCACGACGGGGTTCTTCATTGTCTCTGGCGTGACGGGGGTCGCGCTGTTTTTCCACTGGGCGCCACTGGCGTTTCACCCCATCCATGAATGGCTCAGCATGACGCTTCTTGCGCCATTTGTGCTGCATGTCATCAGGAACTGGACGCCGCTGGTCAATTACGCCCGGCGGCGGACGCTGTTTGTGCCGCTGATTATCGCGTTTGCGGCCTGTATTCCGTTCTTTTTCCAGGCTCCCGGTGGACATGTGGGCAACAGAAAAACCGCGTCCATAGCGTTGCCCGTCCTTGAACATGCCCCGCTGTCCCGGATCGCGCTCCTGATCCGTATGGACGGGGACGGACTTGTGCGGCGTCTTCAGGAGCAGGGCTATACGGTTCAGACGGCGGACCAGACCCTTGAGGATATTGCAAAAGCCTCCAGCCGACCCGTCAACGATACGGTGGTCGCAGCGCTTCAGCCTCCTCATCATGGATCGGGTGACCGGTCAGGCCATGAGCATCCGTCAGGCCGGTGAACCGGGATCTGAAGGAAAATGATCCTTACGGCTTCCCGGAGGCTGGCCGGGAGTTCTGACAGGATACGATATGACGGCTGTGTAATCCTTATTGATAATAAGAATCAATATCATTATCGTGGACTTTCAGGATTTTTCCAACCCATGCAGGTTTCGTGATGTCCCTCAGCTTCGCTCCCTGGCAGATGTTTCTCAATGCAGGTCCGGTCGTGCGGAGTGTCATGACGATCCTCGCGATGGCCTCGCTCGTGACCTGGACAATTTTTGTTGCCAAATCCATCGAGCTTCAGCGTCTGCGCTCCCGGCTGAAAAAGTCGGAAATCGCTCTGGAGGATGCTGAAACGCTGGATATGGGTGAGGAATGGACGCGCACCGGCCCGCGTTCCGGTATCGCGCATGCCATGGTCATGGCGGCTGAAGTCGAGCGTCAGCGCTCGCAGGACATTCCCGGCGACCGCGAGGGTATCAAGGAGCGCATCGTGCTGCATCTTGAGAGGCTGGAAGCTGCGGAAGGGCGCAGACTGATGCGGGGGACGGGTGTTCTCGCGACTATCGGGGCGACGTCCCCGTTCGTCGGGCTGTTCGGCACGGTCTGGGGGGATCATGTCGTCCTTCACGGGCATTGCCGCGGCTCATGCCACCAGCCTTGCGGTTGTGGCGCCTGGTATCGCCGAAGCCCTGCTGGCTACTGCGCTTGGTCTCGTCGCGGCCATTCCGGCCGTGGTGATCTAAAATCATCTGGCCCGTCAGACGGCCGCCTGCCGCGCCTGTGTCGCGGATCTGACGTCGCTCGTGATGCGTCTCGTCTCGCGCGATCTGGCGCGCGGGATCAACGGCGGCAAGGTGCTTCGCTTCGGCCGCGATACGCTGGCTGCGGCAGAGTAGGTTTCCATGGCCATCCGGATCCGCCATGCGGACGAAACCGTGCTTGAAACGCACGAAATCAACGTCACGCCGTTCATCGACGTCATGCTGGTGCTGCTCGTGATTTTCATGGTCACGGCCCCGCTCACCACCGTCAATGTCCCTGTCGATCTTCCCTCCTCCACGCAGCAGACGGCCCCCCGGCCGGACGAACCCGTGTTCCTGACCGTCAAGGCGGACCACAATCTGGCCTTGGGCGAAAACGACGTGCCAGCCGCGCAACTGACGGAAGCGCTCGCCGCCGCGACCAGGGGCAATCGCGATGAACGCATCTTCCTGCGCGCCGACAAGACCGTGGATTACGGCACGCTCATGGACGTCATGGACCATCTGCGCAGCGCGGGATATCTCAAGGTGGCCCTTGTGACTCTGCAAGGCCAGACGACCGGAACGACGCCCTGATGTCGGACGGACTGACCTCCGTGCAAGCGACGCTGCCGGATTTTCGGGAATGGTACGCCGCGACCTGCCGTCTGGAAGACCGCCGGAGTGCACGGCTCTGGGGTGGCTCGGCGTTGGGTGTTGTCATCCTTACGGGGGGTGTCCTGTTCTGGGCGGTAACGTCCGTCCATCCCCAGCCCATTCTGGCCGCCGAACCGCCCCCGGCTGCGATCAGCATCGATCTCGCCCCTGTCCCTGCGCCGGTTCCGGCCCCGCAGCAGGATGTCGATCCCGCTCCGCAGCAGGCAGTGGCCTCGACGGAGCCGCAGCCGGAAGATCCCCCCAAGGTTGAAGCGCCGCCAAGCCCTGCGCCCAACCCGCCGGTCCCGGTGTCCAAGACGGAAAAGGTCAGGCCGCACAAGCCGAGTGCGCACAAGCCGCTCCCGCCCGTTCCGGCCAAAGCGCCACCTGCGGAAAAGATAACGGCTCCGCGCATTATGGAAGCCCCGCCCACGACCAGCCCGAGCGCCGCTTCGGCCAGCACGTTCAGCCATGTATCGCATGATCCCGTCACCTGGCAGGGCGAGCTTCTGGCGCGTCTGGAACGGTTCAGGCGCTATCCGCGGGAAGCCCAGTCCACGCATCAGGAAGGAACGTCCCTGCTGCATTTCGTCATGGACCGCAAAGGTCATGTTCTGAGCGCCAGCCTCCAGCGCAGCGCGGGACATGACCTGCTGGATGCGGAGACGCTGGCCCTGATCCACCGTGCCGAACCGCTGCCCGTTCCGCCCGACAGCGTGCCGGGCGATCCACTGTCCCTGACGGTGCCCATCGAGTTCTCTCTGGAACACTGATCCGCTTTCCCCCTAAACAGCGTGCAGGGGGAAATGACATGGATATCGTTCTCGGGGCCTCAGGGCATGTGGGCGGCACGCTCGCCAGACGCCTGCTGGAACAGGGGCGGGCGGTCACGGTCGTTCTGCATCGTCCGGAACAGGAGGCAGAATGGTCTGCCTGTGGGGCCAGCGTGGCCGTGCTCGATGTCCACGACACGGCGGCCCTGACAGCGGCTTTCTGCAAAGCCCGGCGCGCATTTCTGCTGAACCCGCCCGCCAGCCCGTCGCTGGATGTGGACCGCGAAGAACGCCGCACGATCCAGTCCATTCTTGCCGCCGTCCGGGGAGCCTCTCTGGAAAAGATCGTCGTGCAATCAACCTATGGCGCGCAGGATAACCCGCATTGCGGGGATCTGGGGAGCCTGTACACTTTCGAGCAGGGCGTGCGGGAGACGGGAGTGCCACTCTGTATCGTGAGGGCGGCGTATTTCATGAGCAACTGGTTTGGCGCCCTGTCCGCCGCGCGGCAGTCAGGGGCGTTTCCCAGCCTGCTGCCAAAGGATTTCAAAGCCCCGATGGTCGCGCCGCAGGATGTGGGCGAACTGGCGGCCCGTCTTCTGGTTTCATCCGTCAAAGAAACGGGCACTTACAGTATCGAAGGCCCCGAGACCTATACGCCTGAGGATGTCGCGACCGCACTTGGTGTCGTGCTGGGGCGGGATGTGACGGTGGATGAAATCCCGCGTCCGCAATGGCCGGAGTTCTACCGCAGTCACGGCTTTTGTCCCGAAGCCGCCCAGTCCTATGCCACCATGACGGGGATTTTTGTGGATGGGCGTTATGAGCGTCCGCGCACGCCCTTGCGGGGTGCGACGGACCTTCGGACCTGCCTGCGCGATCAGGCGTCGATATCGTCCAGATAATCGGCTGACGGGACGAAGAACAGCGAACCCGTAACAGGACGGCTGTAATCCAGCAGGCGGTCGTAATTCCCTTCCGGCTTGCCGACGAACATGTTGTGCAGCATTTCTTCGGTGACGGACGGGGAGCGGGCATAGCCGATGAAATAGGTGCCGAACTCGCCCTTGCCTGCTTCACCAAACGGCATGTTGTCCCGCAGGATATCGACCTGCTTTCCGTTGCGCGTCACGACGTTCAGCGCGTTATGGGCGTAAGCGGGCTTTGTTTTGTCATCAAGCTCGACATTGGAGAGCTTTCTGCGGCCGATGATCTTTTCCTGCATCTCGATCGGCAGGGTGTTCCAGGCGTCGAGATCGTGGAAGTATTTCTGGGTGATGACGTAACTGCCGCCTTTGAAAGCCGGGTCTTCATCGCCGATGATGGCAGCTTCGCACGCAGCGGCGTTTTCCGGGTTTTCCGTGCCGTCCACGAAGCCGATCAGGTCCCGGTCATCGAAGTATTTGAAGCCGTGAACTTCATCCACGACCGTACACACGCTGCGCAGGCGGTCCATGACCAGCTTGGCCATTTCAAAACACATGTCCATGCGTGTGGCGCGGATGTGAAAGAGCATGTCGCCGGGCGTGGAAACGGCGTGATGGACGCCTTTGATTTCCTGAAACGGGTGCAGTTCTTTGGGACGCGGGCCGGGGAAAAGACGGTCCCAGGCAGCAGAGCCAAAGCCGAGAACGCAGGAAAGCTGTCCGTTCAGGTCCCGGAAACCCACCGTGCGGCGCAGGCCCGAAAGGTCCGCGCACAGGCTGCGGATGGTCTTTTCCGCGTCTGGGCCGGAATTGATGTTCAGGACCAGAAAAATGGCAGCCCGGGTCAGGGGCGCGGCAACGGGTGAGGCGTGGTGTCGGACATCGGAACAGTCTTTCCAACAGCGTGGTAATATATGTCTGTCCCATTGATAGCGTGCTCCATGTCGAACGAACAGGTTACGAAAACGGGTGATCCCCGTTTTGAAATACGGACTGCGTGCAGTAATGTCCGGCCACAAACGGAAAAAGGTCATCATGGACAGTCATCTGAAATGCCCGGTCTGCGGGTGCGAACACGTTTATCCGGATGGTGCGCTGTGGATGTGCCCGGAATGCGCGCATGAGTGGAACCCGGCCGAGACGGCAGCGGAGAACGGCGAGGCTGCCGTCGAAATCCGCGACGCCAACGGCAATGTCCTGGCGGATGGCGACACCGTGACGGTCATCAAGGATCTGAAGATCAAGGGCTCGTCCATGGTCGTCAAGGGGGGCACCAAGGTGAAGAACATCCGTCTTTCGGACGGTGGCGACGGGCATGACATCGCCTGCAAGATCCCCGGGATCGGCGCGATGAACCTCAAGTCCGGGTTCGTCAGGAAGGCCTGACGGGCACCGCAGAGCCGTCCAGAATGTTGTGGGCGGCCTTCAGCGCCGTGTGCAGCTCGGCGTAGATATTGGCTGCGCCGAGGGCCAGGGTGATGTGGTGCCGGTCCATGTCCGCGCGAAGAAAGACGCTTACCCGGCCGAAAATCAGCGTGATGCCGCGTTGATGGAGCTGCGCGATCAGGTCCCGCAGGTCCGCGGCGGCGGAATAGTCGATATCGGTGACGGGACTGGCATCCAGCACCACGCAGCGCACCGGATGGGGGGCGTGGTCTACCAGCGCCAGCAGATCCTGCCGAAAGCGCGTCGAATTGGCGTAGAACAGGTCCGCGCAGAAGCGGAAGACGATCAGTCCGGGCGCGCTTTCCAGCCCGTCCTTTGCGGGCAGGGCTTCCAGAACCCCGGCGGTCGGAGACTGTTGCAGCACCAGCGTATGCGGCTCGTAGCTGTGCCGGACATGGCGGAACAGCGAGAGCGCAATGGCGAGGAAAATGCCTTCCTCGACGCCTATCCCCACAACCACGGCGGCGGTTGTCATGGCCAGCCAGAACTCTCCCGGACTTTCCTGCCGGATGGCGCGCAGGCTTTTCAGGTCGATCATGCCAACCGCGACCGTAAAGACGATCCCGGCCAGAACGCAGCGCGGCAGGGCCTCCAGCGGGCGGGTCAGGAAAAGCAGCACCAGAAGCGTCACGCAGGCGAACGTGACCTGTGCGGCCTGCGTCCGCGCGCCGGAGCGGACGGCCATGGCGGTCTGGGTCGGGCTGCCATTGACGGTGAAGGTTCCACTCAGCCCGGCTGCGATATTGGCCGCCGACAGGCCCAGAAGGTCGCGGTCCTCATCGACGGTCTCATGAAAGAGTTCTCCGAAGGCCCGGGACGTGGCCGCGCTCTGTGCGATGATGACGAACACGCAGGACCCCGCGACCGGCAGAAGGTCCAGAAGCTCGTTCCAGGAAACGTCCGGCAGGCCGAAATGCGGCAGGCCACCCGCGACATGTCCCAGCGTGGGAACGCCATGATGGGACAGGTTCAGCCCCATGCTCAGCGCGATGCTGCCGATTACGACGCAGAGCCCGGCGGGAAGATGCGGGGCAAGACGCTGCCCGGCCATGAGGATGCCCACCGTCACCGCCGAGAGACCCGCGACCATGAGGCTGGCATGGGGGATCTGCCGGAGAGTTTCGTAAGCCTGAAGCAGTGGGTCATGCGCGCTGACGGACACGCCCAGCATGTCGTGCAACATCGCGATGCAGACCTGCACGCCCACCCCGGCCAGAAATCCCGTCAGCACGGTGCGGGAGAGGAAATCTGCCAGAAACCCCAGCCGGAAGACCCGCGCCACCAGCAGAAGTGCCGCGCAGAGGAGTGCGGTCATGCTGACGAGCGCGATGTAATGCGCGCTTTCAGGGAGCGCCATCTTGCCGATGGCACTTGAGAAAATGGCAGCCGTCGCGGAATCGGCAGCTACGACCAGATGCCGGGACGAACCGAACGCTGCAAAGGCCACAAGTGGCAGCAGGACCGTATAAAGCCCCGTGACCGCCGGCATGGCCGCAATGCGCGTATAGCCCAGAACCTGCGGAATATTCACCGAGGCAAGGGAGAGGCCCGCGACAATATCTGACCAGTTCGGCCGACCGCTTATGGATTTCTGCTGTTCCGACATGGCCTCCGTTTTAGGCGCGCGATGCAAATCTGTCTTCACAATGTTCAGGGGAGGTTGGGTCGGGCTCGAAAATGCCGCATGATCTGAACGCTAAAGACGGATCTTTCGTCAGTGCAGTCAGAAGGAACAGGATCATGACCCAGAGAGTGGCGCTCATTACCGGTGGATCACGCGGCATCGGCGCGGCAATCGCGTTCAAGCTGGCACAGGATGGCTTTGATATCGCCATCACCTATGCCCGCAACGAAAAGGCCGCGCAGAAAGTCGTCTCGGAAGTCGAGGCGCTGGGACGTAAAGCTGTCGCCGTTCAGGCCGATGGGGGCAGCACGGGCGGCAATATCGCAGCCATCACGAAAACGCATGAGGCGTTCGGACGTCTGGATGCGCTGGTGTGCAACGCGGGCATCTATCCCTATGGCCCGATTGACCAGATGTCGGTGACGCAGATCGAGGATGTCCTGAACCTCAACCTGCGCGCCGCGATGGTCGAGACGGTCGAGGCCCTGAAATATATGAAGACGGGTGGCCGCCTGATCTATATCGGTTCGGCCTTCGGTGAGCGTGCGCCGTTCCCGGGCATCTCGCTCTATGCGGCGACGAAGGCTGGTCTGATCGGCTTTACGAAGGGTGTGGCGCGGGACCTCGGTCCGCAGGGCATTACGGCAAATATCGTCGAGCCCGGGCCGATCGCAACGGACCTCAACCCTGATGACGGCGCGGCCGCTGCCGTCATCCGCAAGTTCACGGCCACGGAATCCTACGGCAAGGTCAATGACATTGCCCGGACGGTCTCGTTCCTCGCCAGTCCCGACGCCTCTTACATCACGGGAGCATCCATTCTGGTGGATGGTGGTCTCGTCGCCTGAGACTACAGGCGGCCCCCTTCCCGTGAGGGGGGCCGCCTGTCTTCAGAAACCCGTCAACCGAGCCATGCGTCGAGAGCGGTGGTCGAAATCGCGTTTCCGCTGCGGGATACGATCAGGGCGTCACCACTGGAAACGGTGGAGCCACTGACTGACCTGCCAGATGTAACCGTCTGTTCGCGCATCGGCTATCCGCCAGAAAACGGGCTTTTGGAATTTCTAACGAAATATGATGGGTTCGAACATCTGTCGACAGGGTCGTGGAATCGCCCGTCGCATGGTTTCATGGGCGTGATCGCCGCTGTATGGCGGAAAAACAAGGAGCAGGATTCATGGCCGTATCCGTCACGATTTATGGAATTTCCAACTGCGACACGATGCGCAGGGCGCGGGCATGGCTGGTCGACCACGGCGTCGCGTTCACCTTTCATGACTATCGCAGAGACGGTGTGGATCGCGCGCGTCTTGAAGGCTGGGTGGCCCGGCTGGGATGGGAGAAACTGCTGAACCGTTCGGGAACGACGTTCCGGAAGCTGCCGCCGGAGCTTCGGGAGGATCTCGATGCGGAGCGGGCCATTGCGCTCATGCTGGAACATCCGGCCATGATCCGGCGTCCGGTTCTGGAACATCCGGGCCTTTTACTGGTCGGGTTCCGTCCCGGTGACTATGCGGCGAATCTGTCAGACCTTCGTGCTTCGGCTCTCAGCGCTCCAGACCCAGCGTCCTGATTTTGCGGTGCAGCGTGGAGCGGCTCACTCCCAGAAGGCGGGCGGCGGCACTGACATTCCCGTGGACCGTTGCCAGCGTAGAGTGAATGACCTGCGCTTCCGCGCGTCGGAAGCTCGGCTGCTCCTGTGCATCGAGCAGTGTCAGTAAAGCCGGGAGGCTGGAGAGTTCGCCTTCGGGCCAGTTCATCTGGCGGCGGCTGGCATGTGTCGCGCCCCGGACATGGCCATCACGGTCGAGGGCGACCAGCCTCGACGAGGATGAAGTGGACGGCCCCAGCGTTATGATCATGTCCTGTCCGAAGCGGTCATGGAACAGTTTTTCCTCCACGCGCCGGGCTGTGGTCAGGAGGGCGTCCATCAGAAGCGGCGCGGCAGGCAGGACGTCTTTGGCCGTGAACGAACTGATATCCAGCGCCCCTGCGAGTTCTCCGATGGAATTATAGACCGGAACGGCCATGCCCGTGAGCTTGCGAAAGCACAGCCGCCAGTGCTGGTCATGTACGACCATGACGGGCCGTTCTTCGCGCAGGCAGGTGCCGATGGCATTGGTTCCGGCGTTCTGCTCGTCCCAGACCGCCCCTGCCTGGAACCGCCAGCGCCGGCAACCGCTGAGCTGGCTGGGCTGCGTGTGTCGGGAGAGGACGATGCCGCTGGGATCGGCCAGCATCACCATGAAGTCCAGTGAATCCACCAACTGGTGCAGATGTTGCATTTCGGGCAGCGCGCTCTGGATCAGACGCTGGGTGCGCCCGCTGACGAAGCGTAGTTCCGGCTGGCTGAGCATCTGTGTTTCCCAGCGTTCGGAAGGGTCAAGATTGTAGTTCGTGGAGCATCTTGCCCATGAATCGGACAGGCAAGTGCGGGGCAGGGGCGCGCTCACCGGCGCCCCCGTCCTGCGACGTAAGGCGCCGGGTGTCGAAAACCTGTCGCAGTTCTGCGACAGGTGCGACGTAGCCCGTCACAATCGGGTGAGAGTTCAACGATGCGGGATAGCTCCGCGCGAGGACAATGGGGAATGACGGTTTCCGGGAAGGACGAAAAGTTGCGTGTCGGGGATGTAATCTTACAGGCCATCGGTAACCCAGCGCTCCTCGTCTTTCTCGGTACAGTGCTGTGGTTTGGACGGGAAACAGGCCTCAATGCCGGTGTTTTTGCAAGCACTGGCTCATGAGGTCCCTGACGCGCGAACAGGACTGTCCCGACCGTCACAGCCATGACGGAGCGCAAACGATATCGCGTTCCGCCGATGATCAGGAAAGACAAATCATTTCAGAGAGAATGGTTTTCGTTTTTCGCAAGAACGAGGTGTCATGTCTGCTTCACTTCAGAGGGTAATGTCTCCATTAACCTCTATCCTGCTCGCGCTTGTCGGGCTTTTTCTGCTGGGTGGGGGGGGGTATCTCCTCGTTCTCGGCGGTTCGTGGTTCTACGCCCTTCTGGGCCTCGTGATGCTTGCGGCCGCGGGCCTCGGCTTCAGGAACCCGCTGCTGGGTGCGCGCCTGTACGCTGCGCTCCTGCTGGTGGCGACCATCTGGTCCGTTCTTGAAGTCGGGTTCGACATCTGGGGGCTGGAAGTCCGTCTGCTGACGCTTGTCTGCATCGCGTTCTGGATGCTGCTGCCATGGGTCTGGCGCAGTGGCCATAACTGGGTTTCAGACAAGCGTGAGCTTCTTGGCTCGGCCGCCATCGCGACGGTCGTCCTCATTGCGAGCTGCTTTACGTCCTACTCCATCGACGGGACGCTCCCGGCGGACCGTATGGCGGCGGCCGGACAGCTGGATGAGACTGGGAAAAACACTTCCGCTTCCGACTGGCCGGCTTATGGTCGGACAGTGGGCGGTGATCGTTACAGCCCGCTGGCGCAGATTACGCCGGCGAATGTCAGCCATCTCAAGCGCGCCTGGGTGACGCGTACGGGTGACGTTCAGCGGCTGGGCGAAGGCACTGTTGCCGGACCGGATCAGGGGCACGAGTTCAACCTCGAAGTCACGCCGATCAAGGTGGACGATACGCTTTATCTCTGTACGCCGCATAACTGGGTCATGGCGCTTGACGCGGCGACCGGCAAGGTCAAGTGGAAGTTCGATCCCAAGCCCGCCGCGGTGGATGTGGCGGCGAATGTCTATCTCTCCTGCCGTGGCGTGTCCTATTACAAGGCACCGGACGACTATCAGGCTCCTGACGGGTCCAAGGCCTGCCAGAAGCGTATCTTCTCTCCGGTTGGCGACGTGCGCCTGCTGGCTGTCGATGCCGAAACGGGCAAGCCCTGCGAAGATTTCGGCGAGCACGGCTTCATCTCCCTGCGCCAGTATCTTGGTCATGTTCCGCATGGCTTCCACTTCGTGACGTCGCCGCCGCTGGTAGTGAAGGATCGCGTAGTTCTGGGCGGCTGGATCTTCGACAACCAGGCGAATTTCGAGCCTTCCGGTGCAATCCGTGCATTCAACCCGATCACGGGCGAGATCGAATGGGCCTGGGATGCTGGTCACAATCCGGAAAACTGGAAGCCCGGCCCGAACGACGAGCTGACACGTGACACGCCGAACGCCTGGGGCGTTTACACGGCCGATCCGGATCTGGGTCTGCTCTACATCCCGACCGGTAACTCTCCGCCGGACAACTGGGGTGGCTCACGCCGTCCGTTCGACGACGCGACGTCCAGCGCTACGATCGCCCTCGATATCGAGACAGGTGAACGCCGCTGGACCTTCCAGACCGTTCATCACGATCTGTGGGACATGGATCTGCCCATCGGACCGTCCATGGTCGACCTGCCGGGTCCGAATGGCGAGAACATTCCGGCTCTGATCCAGAGCACGAAGCGCGGTGAGTTCTTCGTTCTGGACCGCCGCACCGGAAAGCCGGTTCCGGGATATCCAGTCGAGGAACGCCCGGTTCCGACCGCGGGTGTTGCACCGGACGATCACGTGACGCCGACGCAGCCTTTCGCTGTCGGTCTGCCGTCCCTGACGCCGCCGGACCTGAAGGAAAGCGACATGTGGGGCGCGACGCTGCTGGATCAGATGATCTGCCGCATCCAGTTCCGCCAGTCCGCTTACGAAGGTCAGTTCACCCCGCCGCATGTTGGCAAGACGACGATCGTCTATCCGGCATTCTATGGTGTGGTTGACTGGCAGGGCGCGTCCATCGATCCGCAGCGTAAACTGCTGATCGCCAATGCGAGCTATCTGCCGTTCCGGATCCGTCTGGAGCATCGTCAGAAGGCTGAGAACGCTGGTATCCTGCCGAAGTGGAACGGTCAGGGCGACAAGCCGGAAGCCAAGGGCGATGCCCTTAGTGTCTCCCCGGACTACGGCACGCCCTACATCGCCTATACCAGCCCGTGGCTGAATCCGCTTCAGATCCCCTGCAAGGGACCGATCTGGGGAACGATCACCGCCATCGATCTGGTGACGAAGAAGATCGTCTGGCAGCACCCCGTCGGCACCACGCGCGACACGGGTCCTTTCCGGACGCATAACAATCTTCCGCTTCCGACCGGCATGTACAACATCGGTGGCAGCGTCCTGACGAAGGGCGGCGTCTCCTTCATGGGAGCGACGGCCGACGATTACCTGCGCGGTTTCGATATGTCGAACGGCAAGGTGATCTGGCGCGATCGTCTGCCCGCAGGCGGACAGGCTACACCGATGTCCTATCAAATTGATGGGAAGCAGTATGTTGTGATCGCCGCGGGCGGTCATGGGGGCCTTGGCACCCGCAGCGGTGATTATATCATCGCCTATACCCTGAACGGAGAGCAGGGCGCAGCCGCGCACTGATCGCCGGATCATGGATGGAGCGTGCCTCCTTGAGGGCACGCTCCACATCCTCATTAATTTCTATGGAAATTCACGTCATGTGTCGCAAATTCACGCTCGGAGTGCGCCTTGGTGCCCTGGCAGCCTGCATGCCTGCTGTTGCTTTCATTCCGCGCTTTGCCGCGCATGCCTCTGATATCCCCCTGGCCATCATAGGGCCGCATGAATACGACCTCCCGGTGGATTTCAAGCCGTTCAATGTGCTGGTGCAGTATGGCGATGGCAATGCTGCGGGACACAGCTACGACAGTCTCGGGAACCGTCAGCCGAAGGGTGGCAGCCACACCTGGGCCGGAATGACCAAATACGTCCATTTTCGCAGCTTCGATGCAATTCCGCATGTGGGTTTCGCATTCGAACTGATCCAGACCGAGAGTTTCGCACTGTCCAGCGGGCAGAACTGGGGCGGTCTGGGCACGACCATTGTTGGCCCGGCGGCCTGGTTCAAGCCTAACAAACACAGCACGCTCGGCATTCAGACCTTCATGGAAACGCCTTCCGGAACGCGGGACTCAACGGCGATGCATTACTGGGCCAATCTGTCGAGCATCATTTTCGATTACGAGTGGAAGCATTTCAGTTTCGATGGCGATCTCGGCAGCGTCGTGAGTTCGACAAAACATCGCAAGGGCGAGCACAGCTATTCAGCCGGCAACGTCTTTTACACCAACCTGCGTTTCAGCTGGAAAGCCACAAAGATGGTCGAGCCGTTCTTCTCGCTCGACTGGCAGAACACGGGGGGCATGCACGACAACACGTCCAACCTCTGGGTCGCGAATTCCAGCAGTCGGGAGACGGCGCTCGGTGTCGGCGCGATGTTCAACCTGACTCCACATTTTTCGATCACGCCCCGTTATTCCCATTCCGTGGAAGGCCGCAACACGCCGGAGACGAACGCCTATTACATGAAGATCGTGTATCTCTGGTAAAAAACGCTCACCGTATCCGTTCCGTATCAGGCGGCGGCTTTGGGGCGAAAGCGCGCCGTGGTGATGTCGCAGTCGTAATGCGCTGCCGTTTCGCAGGGGTTGCTGGCAAGTTCGTTGATGGCATCGAGAATACGCTGAACCTTGGCGTCCTCCATCAGCACGCTGAAATTCAGGCGTGTCCAGCCCGGCTTCTCGATTTCCTGTCCGGACAGAATGGCCTCACGGATCAGCCCTGATCCGTCTTTATCAATCTCCAGCAGACGATGGGCATACGGTCCCGCGCAGGCACAGCCGCCACGAACCTGAATGCCGTAACGATCCGACAGCATTCGTGTGAAAAGTTGCTGGTGAATGAAGCCGCCGTTCTTCACGTCGCGGACCCGAAACGAGAAGATGGGAAGGGCCGTGGCGGTCGGATGGCCGAGGATTTCGATCGCGGGATTGCTGGCCCATGCCGTCATGGCGCGCGTGCGCAGTTCGGCGTTGCGCTGCGCCATGTAGGCGTCTCCGATGACATCCTTGACGATGAACGCCAGAGCCGCGCGGATGTCGCCGATCACGTTCGGCGTGCCGCTTTCCTCGCGGGCGGCGAGGCTCGCGGTGTAGTCGTGGTTCCAGGGTGACACGAAGCGCACGGTCCCGCCGCCCGGCAGGACAGGGAGCGTGCGCGTTATCGCTGCATTGCGCACGATCAGGATCCCCGAGGCTGCCGGACCGCCGATGAACTTGTGGCAGGAGACGACGACCGCGTCTTTTTCAAACGGCGTGCCCGGCTGCATGTCGATCGGGCAGTACGGGCCAGCCCCGGCATAATCCCAGATGGACAGCGCATCATGACGCTTGAGAAGGGCGGTCACGGCATTCACATCCGTCAGGATGCCCGTCACGTTGGACGCAGCCGAGAAGGAACCGATCTTCAGCCGATCCGCCGGGCAGGCTGCCAGCGCCTGTTCCAGAACACCCAGATCCGGCCCACCTTCCGCAGCCTCGGGGATCTCGACAATCTCCGCACCACTCTCACGCCAGGGCAGGATGTTGGAGTGATGCTCGTAAGGGCCGATGAAAACGGTCGGGCGCTTTCCGGCTTCGCACAGGGTCGGGATTTCCAGCAGATGGACAAGGCGGTTCAGCCCGGCCGTGGCGCCATTACCCATGAAAATGGTCGTGAAATCGGGGGAGGGGGCATGGCAGAACTGGGCGATCATGGCCCGCGCGCTGTTGCGCAGGCGCGTCATGTAGGCACCGCAGAAAGACGCTTCGGTGTGGCTGTTGGCGTAGAACGGCAGGATCTCGTCCATGATGAACGTCTCGATCTGCTTCAGTGCGCGGCCTGAGGCGACATAATCGGCATAGAGCAGGGACTGCGTTCCGAACGGTGTCGAGAACTTCGCACCATCACCGATCACGCCCCGGCCCAGTGCGGCCAGCCCGTTGTTGCGGAGCGTCTGCTCGAACTGTTCGAGAATGGCGGTGCTGTTGTCGAGATTGCCGATCGTTTCCATGGCGCGATGTTTCCCCGTCCGTGATGGTCCTGCGTGATGACCCTCGTAATGAAAAGACGATAGACCGACGGAAAGAGTGAAAACCGCTTCTTTTTTGCGGATGAAAAATCCTTTTTGTGGTCATATAAAGCGATATGGCCAGAAAAATAGATCAGACGGACAGGGCGATCCTGAGAATCCTGCAAAAGCAGGGCACCCCCTCCCAGCGTGAACTCGCGGAGAAGGTCGGCCTGTCGCAAAATGCCTGCTGGCGGCGCCTGAACGCCCTGCGCGAGGACGGTGTGATCGCCCATGATACGGTGCGGCTCAACGCCTCCGCGCTGGGGCTGACCCTGACGGTGTTCGTGCTGATGCGCACGCGCCATCACTCGCGCGAATGGTTCGAGACATTCCGCAAGGTGGTCGGTTCGATCCCGAACATAGTTGATTTTTATCGGATCGCGGGTGAATACGATTATCTTCTGAAGGTGGTGGCCTGCGACATGAACGATTTCGATCGTGTCTATCAGCAGATCATCAGCAAGGTGGAGCTTGATGCCATCACCTCGTACATGACCATGGAAACCCTGGCGGACAACAGGGACCTTCCGGTCTGAAACGTCCGGCCCGCAACACCGTCCCGTCCACAGCAGGAAGCCCTTGTCCATGAGCCAGCCCGACCAGCTTGCCCACAGTCTGCGTACGCGCCATGTCGTCATGATCGCCCTCGGCGGCGTGATCGGGGCGGGATATTTCATCGGGGCGTCCGCGGCACTCTCGCTGGGTGGCCCCGCGGTGCTGCTGTCCTATGCGCTTGCCGGAACGCTGGTGTTTCTGGTCAATCTGATGATGCGCGATCTGGCGCTGAAAGTGCCGGGACGGGCCTCGTTTCTGGGGCAGATCCAGTATGCGCTTGGCAACCGTGCGGCCTTCGTCGCGGGCTGGGCTTACTGGCTGACATGGATCATCGCGATCGCCGTGGAGGTCATCGCGGTGGCGACGATGCTTGCCCCCTATATTCCGCTGCCCTACGCGGTGCTGGAAATCCTCATCATGGCGGTGATGACGGGGGTGAACCTCATGTCCGTCAAAGGCTATGGCGAGTTCGAATACTGGTTCTCGGCCATCAAGGTTCTGGCAATCGTCTGCTTCATCGGGATCGGCGTCTGGGCGTTGTTGAGCCACCCTGTTCCGGTCCATGACAACCTGTTCGCGCATGGCGGTCTGCTGCCGCATGGCTGGCTGGCGCTTCTGGCGGTGATCCCGACCATCCTGTTCTCCATGGGCGGCAGCGAGATTTCCACCGTCGCGGCCGTTGAGTCCGACAACACCGAACAGAACATCGTCCGCGCCACGCGCTCCATCGCGCTACGGATCGGCGGGTTCTATATCGTCTCCATCGCGCTCGTTCTGTGTCTGGTGCCCTGGAGCGATGTGGTCCCGGGATATTCGCCCTTTCTTCTGGTTCTGCACCGGCTGCATGTCCCGTTCGCGGATGTGGCGCTGGCGGTCGTGGTCATGACGGCGGCACTCTCCAGCCTCAATTCCGGGATCTATGTGACGTCCCGCATCCTGTATGAACTGGCGGAATCCGGTTCCGCGCCGGGGCTGTTCCTGACGGTGGATGCATCCACAAAACTCCCTCGCCGCGCCATTCTGGTCAGTGCGTTTGCGTCCATTCTGGTCGCCGCCGTGGCGGTGCTCTCTCCGACGCTGATCTTCGGCCTGCTGGTCAGTCTGACGGGCGGGTTCATGGTGTTCAACAACACCATGATCGTGGCGGGACGCCTCAAACTCGTGCCTGAATCGCCATGGAAGGCCTATGCCGCTCTGGTCCTGATCGGATGTACGCTGATCGCCATGCTGATCCAGCCCGAAACGCGCTCGCAGATCGTGCTGGGTGCTGCGGCACTTCTGCTGATCTTTCTGGCGGAGCAGTTCGTGCCGCGCCGGCAGCCGGACTGAGGCTTCAGAAAAGCGCGCCCTGCGCCGGGCTGCTGGGTACGGTCCGCCCAAAGTCCCGCTCGATCCAGCTTCGCAGCACAAGCAGGATCTGCGCCTGTTGTTCAGGCGTCAGCGCCTTTCCCGGCGCCATGCCATGCCATTTGGACAGGCAGCTCCGGCAGCACGCACCGGTGGCATGCTGGGCGATGAAAACCGGATGACCACGCATGGGCGTCTGCTTGCCGTCGCGGGGCGGATGGGCCGGAGCCAGGCGTTCGGCAATGAAGGCCGCACCATGCTCCATGACGGCATCAAGGCCCCGGCTTTCGAGATAGAGTCGCGCCTGATCGTCCAGATGAAAGCGTGTGCGGAACCGGGACCGGGCAAGACGTTCGAACAGCTCTTCGGGATCAAATCGGCTCACCAGCCCACAACCTTCTGAAAAACAGGCAAAAAACCGCGTGAGAGGGCGTCAGCCCCCTGTAAGAACATTTGTTCTTTCTCCATATGGTAACGGATGGACGCTTTTCCGAGACGCTCCCGCTCATCTTCCGCGGCGGGAGATACAACAACACTGACAGTCCTCTCTCCGCTTCAGGTGCAGGACCTCTTCTCTGCCCGGCTGGATGAGATCTGCGCCGCTTTCGATGAATGGGGCTTTCCGCTGGTTGTGGCGGGACAGCTTGGCGATGCCGCGCCCAATTCCTATCCCAAATATTACCAGCTTCCGCTGATTGACCCGCAGTTCGGAACAACGATTGGACTGGAAGTTCAGAAATCCATTCTGGCGCGGGCGGAAGTTGGTCCGGGCGATCATGTCCATGTCACCGGCATGCTGCGCGCCCGGCAGTATCGCGGACAGGTCGCTCTGCGGTTCGACGTGGTGGCGGTGGAACTCCACGATCCGGGACAGCAGCGGGCGGAGCGTGTGGAACGTTCCGTGCTGGATGTCCTGCGTGGGCTGCCCTGCGCGTTTCATCCCTATCCTGCGCGGCCTGATGCGCGGCTTCTGCTGATCCATTCCGCAGCATCCAGCGCTTTGGTGGCCGAGGATTTTCTTCAGGCCCTCGGCGGCGCCTGGCGTCCGGAACGTGTGCGAAGCCTGCCTACGGCCATGAACGATCCCGGCCGTCTGGCAGAGGCAATCCGCACCTGCCGGGAAGACATCATCGTCCTGATCCGCGGCGGCGGAGATGTGTCCGATTTCGTGGTGTTCGAGAGTCCGATGGTGATGGAGGCGCTCGCCGTCTGTCCGGCGCACCGCGTTCTGGGACTGGGCCATACGGCGAATCGCACCCTGGCGGAGCGCGTGGTGGATCATGCTGCGACAACGCCCGCCGATGCCGGACACTATATCCGGCGCATGAGCGGCCAGATCTGGCAGGAACAGGAAGAAGCCCGGGCCCAGCAGGAAGAAATGGCCGCGCTTCGGGAGAGTGCGGCGCTTAATATCGTGCCGGAGCGGACGCCGGGCGGAACACGTCTGCGCAACGGGCTGATCCTGCTCGCGACTGGCGTGGCGCTGGGGCTGCTTCTGACCCGGCTGCTTTAAAGGACAGATGTTTGCCGAAGTGTTCCGGTCATCCGCAGAACGGCGGGGGCCATGACGCCAAGAAACATGCACATGCCGTCAGAGATCAGCGCACGTCGACGCGGACGGACGGTTTGGTGGCCGACGGGTCGGTGATGGCGTGCATTTCGATCTGGATGGGCTGCGCGCCAGCCTGTTTAAGATGAGACGCGACGATCACCGCCAGATGATTGGTCACATCTGTTAGGGCCTGTGCCTGCGCGTCCGGGGTCGGCTGCGGCGGGGCAAAGGCCCGCACGATGAAGAGCACATTCGGTTTGCGCGACAGGGCGGCCTTTGCGGCACGTTCGACGACCGGGCCATACTCCGATTCCGGTGTGCCTTCGGAGACCGAGAGGAACGGCGCATGCGGCGGCGGAGCCGGTGGCGCCGGCGGAATATAGGGATGAGGCGGCTTGCCCGCATTCGGATTGAACGTGCGCTGGTCCAGCAGCTTGCACCCCGAGAGCAGGGGCGCGGCCAGCAGCAGCCCTCCCATCAGAAGGGCGGACCGGGGGGCAGGACCTCGCGGTGAACGGAAATGTCGGACGAATGGTGCCATATCGCGCGGAACCGTCGCAGGAACGGAGGCTTTGAGCAAGATTATAGAATCAACTTCATGAAAAACTGTTGATGCCCCCTGTTGCTCCGCTGTGGCGGTGCTATGGAAGATGCCCGAGTTTTCAAGGAACGGAGTAGGGCAGGTCATGGCTGTAAAAATCGCGATCAACGGTTTCGGACGGATCGGACGGCTGGTGCTGCGTGGCATCATCGAAAGCGGACGGACGGATGTCGAGGTTGTCGCCATCAACGATCTGGGTTCGGTCGAGGCCAACGCGCATCTGCTGGCCTATGACAGCACGCATGGCCGTCTTCCCGGAACGGTCCGCGCCGAGGGCAACAGCCTGATCATCGAAGCCAATGGCCGTACCTATGGTCCGATCAAGGTGTCCGCCGAGCGCAACCCGGCGCAGGTTCCGTTCCAGGGTGTCGATGTGGCGATGGAATGCACGGGTCTGTTCACCTCCCGCGAGAAGGCGTCTGCCCTGCTGGAAGCGGGTGCCAAGCGTGTCGTCATCTCCGCTCCGGCCACGGATGTCGATGCGACGATCGTTTACGGCGTGAACAACGACGTCCTGACACCGGACATGAAGATCATCTCCAACGCGTCCTGCACCACGAACTGCCTTGCTCCCGTGGCGTCCGTTCTGGACAAGGCATTCGGAATCGAATGTGGCTACATGGTCACGATCCATTCCTACACGGGCGACCAGCGCCCGGTGGACACCCTGCACAAGGACCCGCGCCGCGCCCGCGCCGCCGCCCTGAACATGATCCCGACCTCCACGGGGGCCGCCAAGGCCGTCGGTCTGGTCCTGCCGCATCTGAAGGGCAAGCTGGACGGAACGTCCATCCGCGTCCCGACGCCGAATGTCTCGGTCGTCTCGCTGGATTTCGTCCCGACGCGCACGCCGGCCTCCGCCGAAGCCGTCAACGAAGCCATCCGTGCCGCCTCGCTCGAAGGTTCCCTCAAGGGTATCCTCGAATACAACACGGCGCCGCTCGTCAGCTCCGACTTCAACCATGACAAGGCGTCCTCGATCTTCGATGCGACGCAGACGATCCTCGTCGATGGTGGCAAGATGGTGCGGGTCTGCTCGTGGTACGACAACGAGTGGGGCTTCTCCAACCGCATGGCCGATACGGCCGCCCTGTTCGGGAGTCTCTGAATGATGGCCTTCTGCACCCTTGATGGTGTGGACGCACGCGGCAAGCGCGTTCTGGTCCGCGCCGACCTCAATGTCCCGATGCATGACGGCGTCATCACCGATGACACCCGTCTGCAGCGGGTTGCTCCCACCATCCGCGAACTGGCCGACAAGGGCGCGCGGGTCGTGGTATTCAGCCATTTCGACCGCCCCAAGGGCCAGGTCGTCCCCTCCATGTCCCTGCGTCCGATCGCGCTGAAGCTCGGCCAGATCCTGGGCCAGCCGGTCGGCTTCGTGGCCGAATGTGTCGGTCCGACCGTGGAAGCCGCTGTGGGCGCCATGGCCGATGGCGATATCATCGTCCTCGAGAACACGCGCTTTCATGCGGGTGAAGAGGCCAATGATCCGGAGTTCGCCAAGGCTCTGGCGCAGAACGGCGACATCTTCGTCAATGACGCGTTCTCGGCCGCGCACCGTGCCCATGCCTCGACCGAAGGCGTGGCCCACGATCTGCCGTCCTTCGCCGGGCGTCTGATGCAGGCCGAGCTGAGCGCCCTGTCGGCGGCTCTGGAAAACCCGGAACGTCCGGTCGGCGCGATCATCGGCGGTTCCAAGATCTCGACGAAGCTCGATCTGATCGGGAATGTCATCGAGAAGGTGGACACGCTGTTCATCACGGGCGCGATGGCCAACACGTTCCTCGCGGCTGAAGGCATGAATGTGGGCAAGTCCCTGCAGGAAGCCGACATGCACGAGACGGCGCGCAGGATCGCTCATCTCGCGCAGGAAAAAGGCTGCGAGATCGTCCTGCCGGTCGATGCGGTCGTGGCGCGTGAGTTCAAGGCCAATGTCCCGACCGAGACCTGCCTGATCGGCGAAGTCCCGGACGATGCCATGATCCTTGATGCCGGTCCGCGCACGGTCGAACTGATCCGGGACCGTCTGGACACGCTCAGGACGCTGGTCTGGAACGGCCCGCTCGGTGCGTTCGAGATCGCACCGTTCGACAGGGCAACGGTCGAGGTTGCGCAGTATGCGGCGCAGCTTACGGAAGAAGGCAAGCTCAAGACGATCGCCGGCGGTGGTGACACGGTCTCGGCCCTGCGTCATGCGGGCGTCGTGGACGAGATGACCTATGTGTCTACGGCGGGTGGTGCCTTCCTCGAATGGCTGGAAGGCAAAATCCTCCCGGGCATCGAGGTGCTTCGCTCCGCGGGCCACGATCTGGGGCTCACATGAAAAATGCCGGGGAGGGTAATCTCCCCGGCATTTTTTGCTTTTTGCAGGGAGAAGTGGCGACGCGATGCTGAGAAACGGGTTGTCCGCTTATCTTCCGTTCTGTGGCGCCCGCAGGCCGTCAGGGTGGTGCTGAGAAAGATTTGGGCCTGAAAAGACTTGGGCCTGCCGATCTGTCATGAAAAAAGCCCGCCCGGATATCCCCGTGGGCTTTTTTCGTGATGGCTGTCCTCAGGCCTGAAGCCCGTTTTCGCGGCGGCGATGCTCGACTTCAGCGGCCATGGCCTTCTGAAGCTTCTCCATTGCACGGGCTTCGATCTGGCGGATACGCTCCCGCGAGACGTTGTAATGATGGGACAGATCTTCCAGCGTGGAAGGCTCTTCCTTCAGACGGCGTTCGCTCAGAATGTGACGCTCACGCTCGTTCAGCGTCATCAGGGCCTGATCCAGCAGCGCCTTGCGGCCCGTGAACTCTTCGGATGCGGCGTAAGTCTGCTCCTGGTTCTCGTGATCGTCCACGAGCCAGTCCTGCCACTCGCCTTCACCGTCGATGCGCAGCGGCGCATTGAGGCTGTGGTCGGGCGCGGCCAGACGCTGGTTCATCGAAACCACGTCCTGCTCCGGCACGCCGAGCGTGGTGGCAATGGAGTTGACCTGCTCGGGCTTCAGATCGCCATCATCAATGGCCTGCATCTGCCCCTTGAGGCGACGCAGGTTGAAGAACAGCTTCTTCTGCGCGGCGGTCGTGCCCATCTTCACCAGCGACCAGCTATGCAGGATGTATTCCTGCATGGCGGCGCGGATCCACCACATGGCGTAGGTGGCGAGACGGAAGCCACGCTCCGGATCGAACCGGCGCACGGCCTGCATCATACCGATATTGCCCTCGCTGATGAGTTCGTTCACCGGCAGGCCATAGCCACGATAGCCCATGGCGATCTTGGCCACGAGACGCAGATGGGAGGTGACGAGGCGGTGTGCCGCGCCCGTATCTTCGTCCTTGCGCCAGCGCCGGGAGAGATCGAGCTCTTCCTGCGGCGTCAGCAGCGGGAACTTGCGGATTTCCTGAAGGTAGCGGGTCAGGTTGTTTTCGGGACCCACTGAAATGACGGCGGGGGATGCCATGATCTTCGACTCCTTTCGCCCGGGGCTTAACCCGCATCCGGATGAGATGGAGACTCATACGGACCGGCGACGGGATAGTTCCGTCTGACCCAGGTGACGCATTGGGAAGGACTTTCACGTCCCCGACCGTCAGCCCCCGGACTGGGCGACCTCTGGTGGTACGATCCATTCCGGCGGCGCGTCAGCTCGTCGGATGAGCTGTTTATGACAGGCTCAGCCAAAAAAGTCAATGGCTTTTGAAGGTTTAGCCGATCAATCGCTTTTTCAAGGTCTGGAAGTCTTCGGGAGGCGCAGTTTCGAAAGAAAGCTGCTTTTTGGTCCGCGGATGGATGAATCCGAGTCGGGTCGCGTGGAGCGCCTGACGGGGAAAGTCAAGGGCCGCTTCCTTTGCGTCCTGCGACAGACCGCGCGCCGCTGCGGGAATCCGGCGCAGATAGACCGGGTCACCAAGCAGGGGGTGGCCTGCATTTGAAAGGTGAACACGGATCTGATGGGTCCGTCCAGTGGCGAGGCGACATTCGATCAGCGATACGGCGGCCTGAAAGGGTTCGATCAGTGTAAAGCGCGTTAAGGCGATCTTGCCGCCACTACCCACAACGGCCATGCGTTTGCGGTCCCGTTTGTCGCGGCCGATATTGCCGTCGAACTCGCCCTCGGCGGGAAGCAGCCCCCAGGCGAGCGCCAGATAGGCGCGGTCGATGTCACGGGCGGCAAAGGCGTCGGACAGCGCGTTATGGACCATCGCCGTCTTGGCCACGACCATCAGCCCGGACGTGTCCTTGTCCAGGCGATGCACGATTCCCGGACGCTTCTCGCCGCCAATGCCCTCGAATCCCTCCCCGCAATGTCCGAGCAGCGCATTGACCAGCGTGCCGGTCTCGTTGCCTGGTGCAGGGTGGGTGACGAGCCCGGCCTGCTTGTCGAGCACGATCAGATCGTCGTCCTCGTACAGGATATTGAGCGGGATCTGCTCGGCGACCGGCCGGGCAGGGGTGGGGGCGGGAAAAGTCAGCACCATTTCCACGCCGTCGCGCAGCGTTTCCGCGGGCTCGCAGACCGTCTTTCCATTGACGGAAAGATTGCCGCTTTCAATCAGGGCCTTGACCCGGGAGCGTGAAACCGTGCCGATGGCGTCCGCCAGCGCCCGGTCGGCCCTTTGGCCAGCCGTGGACGCATCGACAACAAGACGGAATGGGGAAACAGGATCAGACATGACACAGGGTGTAGCCGAGGAAATGGCGAACAGCGAGTCGCACACACCAAAAGCGCTTCTGGCCGCCGTGATTTTGATGGGCGTGCTGATCGTCGCGGCCGTCTTCGGGCTGATCGGCGTGATTGCCTATCGTTTTCTGCATCCCCTTCCGAGCGTCACGGCCACCGTGCCGCTGGCTGAGGGCGGCTTTTCCCGTCTCGCGCTTCCGCTGGGTCCAGGCGAGCACATCACGGCAGTCACGTCCCGTCCGGATGGTCTGATGGCGGTGACGCTGAGCGGAGCGGGAAGTGACCGCGTTCTGCTGTGGAATCCGGAAGCCGGAAAGATCGCTGCCGAGCTGGATTTCGGCACGCCTGTGCCGTCTACGCCGTAATCTGACCCTAAAGCTCGCTGAACCGTGAGCCCTGCTGCCGCGTTAAGGCAACAGGATTTATGAAGGATCAGTGATTATGGGACGTCTGGTTGATGCGGTCATCGCCGCCGGTACGGTTTTCGGAGTGCAGTACGCTGCCCGGGAAATCAGTCCGGCTGACGACAGGGCGACCCGCCGCTGGTATGAGCATCTGAACAAGCCGCATTTCAATCCGCCCGGCCCGGCCTATGCCGTGATCTGGACGGCGCTTGACGGGCTGCTGGCCTGGTCGGGCTACCGGCTCCTGCGGGCCGAGCCGTCCTGCGCCCGCACGACGGCTCTGACATTATGGGCCCTGTTTGTCGCAGGCGTGGCCGGATTTCCGTTCTTCGTGTTCCGCAAGCGCCAGCTCGGCACGGGTCTGGCCATCTGCATTAGCTTGGTCATGACGTCCGGTGCCTCGATCCGCACGGCGCACAAGGTGGACTGCAAGGCCGCCGCCATGCAGGTGCCGTTTTTCGTCTGGCTGATCTTCGCAACCTGCATCCACGAACAGATCTGGCGCCGGAACTGAGATCCGGCCTCAGGGGGCATTTCAGAGGTCGTCTTTCAGGGGGCGTTGAGGACAGCCATCAGAAGCCCGGGGAACCGTGTGTCGAGTTCCTCGCGGCGCAGGGAGTTGCGATGCTGGACGCCCTCGATGCGGGTCCGCAGGATGCCGCTGTCCCGCAGAACCTGAAAATGATGCGACATGCTGGATTTGGGCCGCGTTCCGATCAGCGTGGCGCAGTTCGCTTCCCCGACCCGCGCCAGATGCCGCACGATCTCCAGACGCGCGGGATCGGCCAGGGCGCGCAGCACCACAGTCAGTTCGAACGTCGCGAGATCAGGATGGTCGTAGGCAGCCATGGGGGTCTTATCCCTTTCCTGAGATTTTATCGCAACACCTGCTTTGTTCGACTCGCATCAAACAAAAAGCTTGCCTTGTTCGAGTTATGTCGAACAATATGAGGGCCTGTCCAGAGGAGACAAGTGATGCCAACCCTGTTCGATCCCATTGATTTCGGTCCCATTCACGCGAAAAACCGGATCGTGATGTCGCCGCTCACGCGCGGACGTGCCGACAAGGAGGCCGTTCCGACCCCCATCATGGTGGAATACTACGCCCAGCGCGCCAGTGCCGGGCTGATTATCACGGAAGCCACGGGTATCTCCCGCGAAGGTCTGGGCTGGCCGTTCGCACCGGGAATCTGGTCCGATGCTCAGGTCGAGGCCTGGAAGCCGATCGTGGCCGGTGTGCATGCAAAGGGCGGAAAAATCGTCTGCCAGCTCTGGCATATGGGCCGTATGGTCCATTCGTCCGTGACCGGAACGCAGCCCGTCTCGTCGTCCGCGACCACGGCCCCCGGCGAGGTTCATACCTATGAAGGCAAGAAGCCGTTCGAGCAGGCCCGCGCAATTGATGCCGCGGATATCAGCCGTATTCTGAACGATTACGAGAACGCCGCCCGCAATGCGATCCGCGCCGGTTTCGACGGGGTGCAGATCCACGCCGCCAATGGCTATCTGATCGACGAGTTCCTGCGAAACGGCACGAATCATCGCACGGATGAGTACGGCGGCGTCCCTGAAAACCGCATCCGCTTCCTGCGGGAAGTCACCGAGCGCGTGATCGCCGCCATCGGTGCCGACCGCACAGGCGTACGCCTGTCCCCCAACGGCGATACGCAGGGCTGCATCGACAGCGCGCCTGAGACGGTCTTTGTCCCGGCGGCAAAGCTGCTTCAGGATCTGGGCGTGGCCTGGCTCGAACTGCGTGAACCCGGCCCGAATGGCACCTTCGGCAAAACGGACCAGCCCAAACTGTCACCGCAGATCCGCAAGGTGTTCACGCGCCCGCTGGTGCTCAATCAGGACTATACGTTCGAGATGGCGCAGGAAGCCCTGGCGGAAGGCCGGGCCGATGCGATCGCCTTCGGCCGCAAGTTCATCTCGAACCCCGACCTGCCGGAGCGCTTCGCCCGTGGCATCGCCTTGCAGCCCGACAACATGAAGACCTGGTACAGTCAGGGCCCTGAAGGCTATACGGATTACCCGTCCGCCATATCCGGCCCCAACTGACCGTCAGATTTCCGGGAGCATCCAGTGTTCCCGGAACGTGGCTCAGATCGGGCGAACCAGCTCGTAAAGTGCCACGGCCGCGGCATTGGAGACGTTCAGGCTCTCCATGTCGCCCGGCATATAGACGCTGGCGATCTCGTCACACGTCTCGCGCGTCAGACGACGCAGCCCTGCGCCCTCGGCTCCCAGAACCAGCGCCACACGACGCCCGGCGAAGCTCTTGCCATCCAGTCGCGTGCCCCCGGCATCCAGCCCGACAACCCAGAAATCCTCGGCCTGAAGCGCCTGAAGCGCGCGGGAGAGATTGACCTCGCGCAGAATGGGCACAACGTCCAGCGCGCCTGACGCCGCCTTCGCCATCGCACCGCTTTCCTGCGGGGCATTGCGATCCTGCACGAGCAGCGCAGCCGCTCCGAACGCCGCAGCGGAGCGCAGAATGGCGCCGATATTGCGTGGATCCGTCACCTGATCCAGCACCAGAACCGGCCCCTTGCGCTCGACGATGTCGGGAATGGCCAGCGTCTCCAGGGGTTCGACCCGCAGACAGACACCCTGATGCACGGCATCGCGTTCACACAACCGGTCGAGACGCTCACGGTCCACGATCTGCGGCTTGCGGGAGGCATTTTCAAAAGAAGCCGCAGCTTCGCGCGTTGCCAGAAAATCGTGAATCACCCGCTCGGGATTGGCGAGGGCGGCCTGCACGGCATGATAACCGTAAATCCAGTAGCCGGGGCCGGAACTGGCCGCATGGCCACGACCGGAACGGCCACTCCGTTCCCTGGTGCGACCACCAGGCTGGGAAGAGCCGTGATCGGCATTGCCGGCATGAGGAGCGGATCGATCCGTGGAACGATCGGGAGCGGAACGGGAGGGAGATCTTCTGGCCATAAAAAAGCATATAATCGACAACTGGTAATTGACATAGCCGTCAATCCGCCATATCCCAACCGCCGACCCGGAGAGGTGCCCGAGTGGCTAAAGGGGGCGGACTGTAAATCCGCTGGCGTACGCCTACGTTGGTTCGAATCCAACTCTCTCCACCAGGTCCAATTTTCCTTAATGAAATCAATCAGTTATGACCACATGCCGGTAGTAGCTCACTACCATGCTGGTAGTACCTCGTCGGTAGTCCTTCCATGACCAAGAAGGCGCTACGAGATGACGATATGCACGGCTTAAGGCGGACAGGTGGCCTCACATGGTCTGTTCGTTTGTCGATTCCCCGAGATCGCTGGGCTGATGCGGGGAAGGCGTTCCAGACCAAATCAGGCGTCAAGCAGGAAGTGATCCGATCTCTCGGAACGCGTGATGCGAAAGAAGCCGTCAAAAGGCGCGACAAGGCCCTTGCGGCGATGCGTGAGGACTTGGACACTAGATTGGTGGCGGTTGGCCTACTGCCTATCCACGGCCATTGGCAGCCCGATTGGATGAAGCCTGAAAACCTGATTGCGGATGCGTTGGACGCCCGGCGTGAGCTTCAGAGCGCATCAGAGCGTACTGACGAATACGATGATCTTGAAGGTCCCAGCGATCCCAGAAGGCGCATGATGGACGGCATGGACCTCATGCTGGAAGACCGCACAGAGCAACTTAACGCATCAGGCAAGGATGGCGGGAAATACTACAGACAGTTCCGTGAGATCGCGCTGGGCGAGGCTACGCCGTTTGCTGACGTTTTGGATAGATGGACGGCGGTACGTGAAAAGGAAGTCTCACCAGCGAGTCTTGCGTCTGCGCGTGCATCCCTGAAGCATTTTGCAGCCTACTTGGCCGAAGTTCAGGGCCATGACCAACC
>NZ_WIPH01000024.1 GCF_009547075.1 Gluconobacter aidae | reverse complement strand
GATGGACGAAGCCCATACCGGTCTGGAGAGCGGTTCTGAGGACTTCGCCCCAGATATTACCGTTGCCTCCCATGCCACCTCCCTGATGGCCCCGGACATTGTAACCGGAATCATCGTCGTTGGCGGTGGCTGCCATGTCGGCAGGCGAGGAATGTGAGGCACAGGCTGAAAGCAGAACGAAAACGGCCGCGGCGCAGGTTTTTTTCACGGGGACCGGTTCCTCCTGTTTCCCTGCCGGAAAGAATGCGTCCTGTCCTCGTGACTGTCATGTCAGGAACCGTAAGGAAGCGTAATCGTGCCGCCTGCGGGATAGCATGAAGACGGATCCGTTCGCTTGCGGTGCGCCGTGCCGTGCTGTAAGGGGCTCCCGGAGCAGATATCGGGGAGGCGCGTGGACATGAACTCTCTGGGGCTGTTTGCTCTGCTGCTGGCTGTGGCGACCCTGCTCGGGATTATCAATTACCGGACCCTGAAACTGCCGCTGACCATCGGGGTCCTGCTGATCTCGATGCTGATTTCCCTGATTGTTATCATCCTGAATCCTCTGTTTCCGGACTATGACCTGCAACAGGTCCCGCAGTCCCTGCTGGGAACGATCAATCTGCCCCGGACGCTGCTTGATGGGGCTTTGTCTTTCCTGCTGTTTGCTGGAGCGATGCAGGTTGATCCGGGCCTGCTGCTGTCGCGCGGGAAGTCGGTTGCGGCGCTGGCCATTCTGGGGACGTCACTGGCGGTAGGACTGCTCGCGGTTCCGGCATGGCTCATCTTTCCCGTGTTCGGGCTGGCGGTTCCCTTCAGCTGGTGCGTGCTGCTGGGAGCGATGCTTGCGCCGACCGATCCGGTTTCGGTCGTGGGCATGTTGCGCAGGCTGGGGCTGCCACCGGCTTTGCAGGCGATATTCGCGGGCGAAAGCCTGTTCAATGATGGCGTGGGAGTGGTCATTTTCGGGATCATGATCGGGCTGGCGACCGGAGAGACGAGTTCCGTCTCGATCGGCGATTTCGTGTTGCGGTTTCTGGTCGAGGCCGTGGGCGGCGGTCTGCTGGGTGCCTTCGCGAGCTGGCTGACCCTGCGGCTGCTGCGGGGAGTGGAAGACACGCAGATCGATCTTCTGGGCTCCCTGGCGCTGGCGACGGGGACGTATAGCCTCGCGAACGGGCTGCACATGTCCGGGCCGATTGCGGTCGTGGTGGCAGGCATGAGTTTTGCGGGCAAGGCGGGTCATCGCGCCATTGCCCGGAAATCCCGCGAGGACATGGTGGTGTTCTGGAACCTGATCGATGAGATCCTGAACGCGCTGCTGTTCCTGCTGATCGGGTTCGAGCTTCTGGAAATCCGGCTTCACCTGGCGCCGCTCCTGACGATGCTGGTGGTCATCCCGCTTTCGGTTCTGGTGCGGGGTGCGAGCGTTTTCCTCTCCACCATGCCTGTTCATCTGCAACCCGGACAGCGGGGGCGTGCTCTGGGTGTTCTGACCTGGGGCGGGCTGAGGGGAGGTATTTCCGTCGCGCTGGCGCTGGGGCTTCCGTCCGGGGATCTGCGCGATACGCTGCTCCCGGTCTGCTATGGGGTCGTGGTGTTCACGATCATCGTGCAGGGTCTGACGATGGAGCGGGTGGTGCGCTGGCTTTATCCCGAGATGTCTCCGCCGTCCTGAAGGGTCATTTCCGCAAAAGGTGTTCGGCTGCCTCTGTGGGTTCCGTCGCCGGACTGTGATAGATTCGGAAAACAGACGGTTCTGTTGGAGTATTTTGCAGATGGTATGTTTGAAGCATTTCAGGGGTTTCACGATGATGGCGGTGGTGGGGGCAGGGCTGGTCGTGCCTCAGTTCGCATCCGCCACGCCATTTGCAGGTCAGAAGGCATGCTGGGATTCAAACGTGGGCGAGGACCCGCGTCCTGAAATCAGTTGTCAGAGCCTGTCCCCCGAATTCCTGCGCAAGCTGGAACATGCGACCCCGGCTCAGGTGAGCAAACTGTTTGCCGTTCCAGGAAAAGATGGAAAACCGACCTATTTCGAAGGCGTGGGCAAGATTCCAGGCTTTCACAACGGGTATGTCGACCTGATCTACAGCAAGGGCCATGTGACGAATGTGAGCGCGGTGACGACCGAGTTCCAGAACAACGGTATGGCAGGCCCGGAAATGGATTTCCGCTGGGATGCCGTGAAAGGTGAATGTTCGGATTTCCCCGGCTCGACCCGGCGCTGCAATGCGGTGGAATAAGGCCGGACCACTTTAAGGCACGCGGCCATCACGGGACGGATCGGATGTCCGCGCTGATCCGTCGTCCGGGATCTGGCGGCATTGCCTGCTCCGGCCGTCACCAGAAGAAGGCGTCTTTCTTCAAGAATGGTGCCTACACCCATCGTCAGGGCATGTGATGGAACCCGTCCCGAAACGACACGGTCGCGCAGTACGATCCTGCCTTCAAGCTGCATCCTCATCGCTCCTGATCCAGCGGCAGGAGGCCGGTCTGACCATAACGTCGTGCATAGATCAGAATGGCAAGATAGGATGGCAGAACAAGCAGTGCGAACATCGTCTGAAGCCCGATCACGGGTTTCAGCGCGACATAAATCTGCGGAATGACGGCTCCGCCGCTATACGCCATGACAAGCAGTGCGGATGCCAGCGGCGTCCATGAACCTGCGCCACGGATCGCAATCGGGAAGATTGTGGGCATCAGCATGGCGTTGGCAGCCCCGAGAAGGGCCACGCAGAGTACGGAAACATAGCCATGCGTCAGGAAGGCTATGACTGTGAGCATCCCTCCCAGAATACAGGCCAGTTCCATGAGCCGTTCCTGTGTCAGGACGCGTGGAACAATCACAAAGCCGGCCACGTATCCCCCCAGCATTGCGGTGAGGGTCAGGGAGGTGAAGAAGCGGGTCTGGCTGAGCGGCAAACCGAAGCCCTGCCCATAAGTGCCGATGGCGTCTCCTGCCATGACTTCAACGCCGACATAGAGGAACATGGCAGCAATTCCGAAGACCAGATGGGGCCGGAAAATATGTCCGGTACTGTCTCGCAGGCCTGGCAGGGCCGGCGCCTGAAGATCGGGCAGGGGACAGATCGCCACACCGATTGCTGTTACAAGCAGAATGGCGGCCATCGTCATGTAAGGGCCATAAATGGCGTGAACAAAACCTGTAAGGATCGCGTTGCGCGCCATGGGGTCGGTTGCGTCCTGGACACGTTGGGAAATGCTGCCGATATCCCCCATAACCAGCGTCGCCAGAACAATCGGCGCAAGGATTCCGGCGCATTTGTTGCATACGCCCATGATGGCGATGCGCTGTGCGGCCCGCTCCGGCGGCCCGAGCAGGCTGACGAGAGGATTGATGACCACCTGCATCAGCGAGAGGCCGGCCCCCATGACCAGAAGGCCGCTCAGTGCTCCTCCATAAAGGCGTATCGCAATGAACTGTCCAAACAGCGCCACGCCAGCGGCACAGAGCAGAAGTGATGTCGAAAGCCCTCCGCGCAAACCCAGTTTCCGGGCCAGAAAAGACGCAGGCAGGGAAAACAGGAAATATGAGAAATAGAACACCATCGGGACAAGAAAGGCGGTTGTATCACTGAGATCGAACACCACACGCACAAACGAAATCAGTGGCCCGTTCATCCAGGTCACGAAACCCATGATGAAGAAGATTGCCGCAGCAACAGCCAGAGGCACCAGTCCGTAACGGCCGGTAAGGCCCCTGTCAGTTGGTGTGCTCCCGATCACGATGTCAGCCCTGCGACATGGAGTGTCCGGGAGGTCCGGTCGATCCAGTCGTCATCCGGGTCCCAGCCTGCCAGACGTGCGGCATTGAGCAGCCCCCCTCCGACCGGAGGAAGACGGGGCTCGACGGGCGCGCCATGCCGGGCCGTGATGACGTCGCGGAGGAACTGGCTCTGGAAGGTTCCGCCAGCATAACTCCACGGGAGCGGAGTCCCGGAAAACTGGCGCTGTGCGGCATCGATATGGGCACCCAGATGATCCGCGGCGTCACGCATCAGCCGTCTGGCCGGTTCAAGTCCCTGCTCGGCCAGATCCGATACATGCCGGGCAAGGGCCGCGACACAGGCCCGTGGGTGTTCGAGTGCTCCATACCATGCCAGCAGTGCCGTCCCACAGGCCTCTCTCTCGATTGGCAGCCCCATGGCGCCTGCAAAGGGTTCGAGAAAGGCCTGATCCTCCTGATTGCGACCGTCCAGGAGCATGGTCAGAAGAGACAGCGCCTGACGACCGATCCAGAAAGCACTTCCTTCGTCACCGAACAGGCCGCCCCAGCCGCCGACCCTGATCTGGTTGCCTCTGCCATCTGTCGCCCATGCAACGGAGCCCGTGCCGGACAGGAGAAGAACACCTGCGCGTCCACCGAAAGCGCCTGTACACGCCATTTCCACATCACCGGTAAAACTGAAAGGTCGCGCAAAAGCGTTCCTGACGACTTCCTCCTGTTTGCGGCCCAGAACGCGGGGTTCACCATATCCCGCAATCCCCAGCGAGAGGGCCTCCGTTGTGGCCGGGATCCGTGCGATCAGGGACTGTAGAACGGTTTGCCAGTCGCTTTGGTCGAAAGGATTGGAACCCGCTTCCCGCATCACCGGTCCCAGTGTTCCGTCCCTGCCAAGCACCACCAGAAGTGTCTTGGTCCCCCCGCCATCTATCGCCGCGATGCTGGACGCAGGGGGGAACGCGGATAACTGCGAAACCGGGGGGGTGGATTGCATGATCGTGTGGGTGGCTGTCATATCGGGGTGTTTCGTTTGGAGCGGCGGGAGCGGACAGGGAAGTCAATACGGAACAGACGCTATGATTCACACTGCATGGAAATTGGCTTGGACAGTAGCTGTCCGGCAAAGCACCGGGGCTCTCATCCATCATCCGGTCTCTGGCCAGCATTTTGCCTATAACTTCCACGGAACTCAGTCAATTATGGGGGCAATTATGGGGCGGCCACAACTCTGGAGGCACATTGGAAGATGGGAAAATCTGTCTGAAAGTCTGTCATCGGGGCGGTCGCGAGAGGGCGCAGGTAACGCGCTCTCCCATGCCCATCCTTCACGAACCCGGACAGCGCTGGAGCCTGGATTTTGTATCCGAGGCCCTTGTCATTCCTTCAATCCCAGAAACATAAAAACCGGTGATATTGTCCACTGAGTGGAAAGAAGCCTTATGGGACAGGTATCTCATGGCGGTGTCACGGCCACGCAGGCCGCGCGGGCAGCAGGCAATACAGCGATCGCAGGCTTCGTTCGTGGCGCTGGGCAAGGAGAAGTTCGGGATCAACCCGAAAAGCGTTGCAAAGTGGCGGAAGTCCAGACTGCTAAAGGGAACTGTACCTCTTCGTTGCCATAGCTGTTCAGGACGGCTGAGGCGCGGACGGATCGTTGATGAGCGGCGGCACGAGCGCCGCCGTATTCAGCGTTCCATCAAATCCCTGACGCAGAACCCGTGACCAGCCGATCATCCATCGGTCCAGTGCATCAATGAACTGGGCGGCGTCGGGGTTCTTGTGAACCGAGGCCTTGTTCCAGTATTGCGGCGGAGCGAGCAACTGGCGCGATCCATGTTCGATCGGGGCGACGAGCGTCTCGACCGTTTCGATATGAGCGGTGCCCTTACCTGCTGCTGCTGCATAATACCAGCCGACATTGATCATCAGGCTCGGGATTGGAAAGCCCAGTGTGCGCATCCGTGAAAAAGCTGCCGTGATGAACGGGTCCGTGCTGACGCTCTGGTTCTCAAGCACGGCATTGCTGGTATAGCTGCATTCCTGCGAGATGCCGGGCCTGTCTGAAATATGCGCGGCGTAATCGCGGTCGTCATGACATGGCGTTTCGAGCTGCTCCGCCAGATCGGCCGGGACAGGCTGCTGCGTGGCGCGTACGACGATGACGCCCGAGACGACACCGCGATCGGTCCGGGCCAGAACCTGCTGGGAGAGTTCGCCATGCGCGCCACTCCGGGCCGTCAGGATCGGATGCCAGTCACCGGCCGGAAGCGGGAGCGTGCGTCCGGCGATGGTGATGCTGCCATGCTGGGCAATGCCGGGATCGGGCACGCCGATCTGGTCTCCAAGACCCGGAGCGCCGCCGGGCTGGGTGCTCTGCTGTCCATCCGGCTGTGATGTTCCGGCCCCGGCATTATACGGTGTCGCCCCGGGCGGGTGCCCCGGAAGCCACGGCATGGCCTTCTTGAGCGCCGGGGTGGGATAGAAAGCGGCCATGCCGAGCGCGCCTACCGTTACGATCACGCTCGTGCGCCAGAGGGGAGCGCGTCGCCAGAGCCGTCCGAATGCCGTCATGGATCAGTGGCTCACCCGGCCGAGCTGGGTTTCGGTATCGCTGGCGATCTCGGTGATAACCGTGCCGTTCTCCTGCGTGACGAGACGGACGCGCTTGGCGCCCTGCTGACGGGCGACGATGAGGCTTTCGCTGACCATGTCCTCGATGGAGCGGACAAGATCGCGCGCGCTCGCGCCGGTGCCGAGATTCTTCTGCTTGACCATGACCTGGAACAGGACCCCGGCATCGATGCCCCCGGTTTCCACATGCAGGCCATAGCCTTCGATCATGGCCTCGATTTCGAGTGCGGCGACGCGGGCCAGATCCAGTCCGCGAAGAGGGCGGAAAATGAAAATGCGGTCCAGACGGTTCAGCACCTCGGGGGCGAAACCGGATTTGCGCAATGCCTCGACCGACTCGGCGCGCATCTTCTCAGGCTCGTTTGCAAGGCGATCGGCGATTTCGGTCAGGGCCTCGGTCGCCACGTTGGAGGTCAGCATGAAGATCGCACGGGTGGTCGAAACCTGTTCGCCCGTGGAGGCTTCCGTGACATGGCCGTCATTCCAGGCGGTGAGGAACTTCTTGAAGACGTCCGGATGGGCTTTTTCAATCTCGTCGAGCAGGACCACGGCATCCGGATGGTCCTTGAGGCCCCCGGTCAGCTTGCCGAACGTGTCCGAGCCGACATAGCCCTTGGGCGAGCCGAAGAGCTGTGTTGCGGCATGGGCGCTGGACATCTGCGTCATGTCGAAATGCAGCAGGGGGCGTTCCATCTGCCTGGCCATCTGTTTGGCGAGATAGGTTTTTCCGGTGCCCGGAGGGCCTGCGAGCAGGAAAATACCCACGGGCTTGCCGCGGACCTGAAGGGCCAGACGGCGGCGCATCTGCTGGGCGATATCCTCACAGACCTGATCCTGTCCGATGACGCGGGCGCGGAGAGACGCGGCCAGTTCGTCGGCGTCGAGAACGGTTTCGCGCTGTTCGCGTGCCATGAGTTCTTCAAGGGCTCCGCGGTTCGTCAGACGACTGAGAACATCCATGATGAGACCTTTCCTGCGGCGCAGTCCGCGACGCGCCAGTTTTTCGGCTGACGTTTCATACGCCAGCCCGATGACTGCCAACAGAGCACTGACACCTGCCAGCGGAAGATAGAAACGACGTCCCCATTCGATGGCGGCCCACAGCCCGTTCAGCGACAGGTGTAGCATGACCGCGACCTGAATCACCGCCAGAATGAGAAAGGCGGCCATCATCAGCGGCATGGCCCGGTTGAGCATGGGCACGAGAGACTTGAACACCGGGCGGTTCCTTACTGGACGATCACATTGAGTAGGACGCGCTGGTCGAGCGTTGTCAGGGCAGGCAGAGCTTCGGGGCCAAGGGCTGTGAGGGCGCCAACGATCAGGGCGGGCGCATGCGGGATGCTGACCGGCGCAATGAGAATCTGTCCGGCTTCGACGATCGGAATGACGAGATGCTGGAATCTGCCGGTCAGGACGACGCGCTGTGTGAGACCCGAAACGGTTACGTCAATGGTCTGGCCGACGGCGCCCGAAGCATCCAGAACCGGCATTTCCACGAGCCGCATCTTGCCGTCCTTTACCGCCGCGAGGATGCGGGCGCGGTCGGCCGGACTGAAGCCGCTCTTTGCAAGGGCAGCCGGAGCCCTCCCCGGGGGAAGCATGGAAAGCTGGACCGCGGCGGTCTGGGCGGCAGGCACGACCGGGACGTTCTGGGATGGGGGCGCCACCGCGGGGGCGGGGGATGTGGCCGTGTTGTGGGTATAGAAAAAAGCGCCTGCCCCGACTGTCAGGGCCGCGATGAGAGCGCCACCACCCCACAGAACCCGGCTCCGGGCGGCGGGATCGGCAGACAAAGGCTGCGGGCGCGGTTCCGGGCGCAGTTCCGGACGGGGCTCGGGTGGGAGAGTCATGTCAGAACCATCTCACTCCCGACAGCGTCCGAAGACAAGAGCTTTCGAGCCATCGGAATGTAAACAAATCTTTCGACTCGCCCAATGAATTAAGCGGTTCAGAAACCACGGGATTTGCGTTCCCCTTGCGTCCTGAGGGGAGGTGACTTACATAAGGCACATTCCATTCATCTTCCGCTCATTGGGGGGTGGCCCTGACGGGCCGCCTTTTTTGTCTTGTCTCAGCAGAACGCTTCTTCCGACATCGAACTGCCTCACCTTACGGGGCTGGAAGCCCGTATCGCGGAACGGATCGCGCCGACCCTGGCCGATCTGGGCTACGAACTCGTGCGTCTTTCGGTGCTGGGGCGTGATACGCCCACGATTCAGATCATGGCGGACCGGGCGAACGGTTCCCTGATTTCGGTGGAAGACTGCGAACAGATCAGTCACGCCGCGGGAGCGATCCTTGATGTTGATGACCCGATTCCCGGTGCGTGGATGCTGGAAGTGTCGTCCGCCGGGATTGACCGTCCTCTGACCCGCGCCAAGGACTGGGAGCGATTCGCCGGTCATCTCGCCAAGGCTGAACTGGACGTTCCTCTCAATGGCCGCCGGCGTTTTTCCGGCACCGTCATGGGCGCACGGGACGGCAGTGCCATCATCCGTCTGGATGACGGAACCGAGGCGGTCCTGCCATTGGCGGACATCCGCAAGGCGCGTCTGGTCCTGACGGATGCGCTGATCGAAGCGAGCGCCGCTCTTGCGGGGCTGAACTCCGAAGGGGAAGATGGCGAAGAAGCGCGCCAGGCGCCCAAACTGAATCCGAAGAAGCCGGGAAAGAAGTGATGACCCGTCTCATGCTGGCTGGAGGTCCGATCTGATGGACACGTCTGTTACACGTCCCGAACTGCTGCTGGTTGCCGATGCAGTCTCCCGCGAGAAGAATATCGACCGCGAGGAAGTGCTCGAAGCCATGGAGCAGGCCATCCAGAAGGCTGGCCGCGCGAAGTACGGGCATGAAAAGGACATCCGTGCGACAATCGACCGCAAGACGGGCGAAGTCCGCCTGAGCCGCTGGACCGAGGCGGTCGAGCATGTGGAGAACGAGGACACCCAGATCCCGCTGCACATCGCCCGCAAGTTCCAGCCGGAAATCCAGGTCGGCGAGCATCTGGTCGATCCGCTGCCTCCGATCGATTTCGGCCGCATCGCCGCGCAGACGGCCAAGCAGGTCATCGTGCAGCGGGTGCGCGAATACGAACGCAAGCGCCAGTACAACGAGTTCAAGGACCGCGTGGGCGAGATCGTCAACGGCACCGTCAAGCGCACCGAGTACGGCAACCTCATGGTCGAGATCGGCCATACAGAAGCCCTGCTGCGTCGCGACGAGCTGATTCCGCGCGAATCCTTCCGCAATTCCGACCGCGTCCGTGCCTACATCTATGATGTGCGTGACGAGCCGCGTGGCCCGCAGATCTTCCTGTCCCGCACGCATCCGGCCTTCCTGGCCAAGCTGTTCGCGCAGGAAGTGCCCGAAATCTACGACGGCATCATCGAAATCAAGGCCGTATCCCGCGACCCGGGATCGCGCGCCAAGATGGCCGTGATCTCCCGCGACGCGGCAATCGACCCGGTCGGTGCCTGCGTCGGTATGCGCGGCTCCCGCGTTCAGGCCGTCGTGGCCGAATTGCAGGGCGAAAAGATCGATATCATCCCCTGGAGCCCGCAGGCTGCGACCTTCGTCGTCAATGCGCTGGCCCCGGCTGAAGTCAGTAAGGTGGTGATGGATGAGGAAGCCGGCCGCGTCGAGGTCGTGGTGCCGGACGAGCAGCTTTCGCTCGCCATCGGTCGCCGTGGACAGAACGTGCGTCTGGCCAGCCAGCTGACGCGGTGGGACATCGACATCCTGACGGAGGCCGAGGAATCGGAGCGTCGTCAGGAAGAGTTCCGCAAGCGCTCCTCGCAGTTCGTCGAGGCACTGGACGTCGATGACGTGATCGCGGGCCTGCTGGTGACGGAAGGCTTCCACACGATCGAGGAACTGGCCTACACCGATCCGGGCGAGCTGAATGATATCGAAGGCTTTGACGAGAGCGTGGCTGAAGAGCTCATGCATCGCGCCAACGATTATCTGGCCAGCAAGGAACAGGCCCTGGACGACCAGCGCAAGGCGCTGGGTGTCACGGATGACGTGGCAGGACTGGGAACATTTACGAACCAGATGCTGGTGACGCTGGGTGAGAAGGGTGTGAAGACGCTCGACGATCTGGCGGATCTGGCCGGTGACGAACTGGTGGAGATCCTCGGTGAGGAGGCCATCGACGAAGATGCCGCCAATGAAATCATCATGGCGGCCCGTGCGCACTGGTTCGATGGTGAAGATACCGACTCGGCGAAGGCAGAAAACGGTGACGGGGAGTCGACCGACGTCTGAAATTTCTGATACTGATAATGGTCCTGTTCGTGGTGCTTTAGGAGGTGCTCTGGGGCGTCGCGGCTCGGAGCGGCGATGCATCGTAACGCGAGAGCAGAAGCCGCCTGAAGGCATGATCCGTTTCGTGGTCAGTCCGGATAACCGGGTTGTTCCCGATCTCGCCGGAAAACTTCCGGGACGGGGAATGTGGTTGAGTGCCAGCCGGGATGTGTTAGATAGCGCCCGCACACGACAGGCTTTCGCCAGAGCAGCGAAAGGCCAGGTGACTGTACCGGAAGGTCTGGCTGATCTGGTCGAAGCCGCGCTGGTGCAGCGGATGCTGGACGCAGTCAGTCTGGCCCGCAGAGCCGGTCAGACGGTCTGCGGATTTCAGAAATGCCGGGAGTGGCTTACTTCAGGCAGGGTAGGGGTGGTGATCCGTTCGGAAAGTGCAAGTCCGGACGAATTTTCCAGACTGGTGTCGGGCCGGCGTTCTCTGCCGGTTGTGACAGTTCCCGATCGGGTCCTGGAATCGGCGTTCAGCCGGGACCGGGCGGTCTATGCGGTGGTGGCGCCAGGAGCGCTGGCACAGCGCCTGATCGCCGAACATGAGAGATTTTCGGGAGTGGCAGGACGTCCGCTCCCAGACCCCGCAGGGGTCAGTAAGGAACAGGCGGAACTATGAGCGACGGCAACGAGCGCAACCAGGACGGAAACAACACCCCATCACAGGGCGGCGAACAGACCAGAAGCAGCCGCCTGTCGCTTCGCCCTGCTGGACGCCAGGAGGTCGGGCGTACTGTGGATGCCGGCTCCGTGCGTCAGAGCTTCAGCCATGGCCGCTCCAAGGTCGTGCAGGTTGAGGTCCGCAAACCCAAGCGCAACGCCACTGGCCCGGGCGCCGGGGCATCCGCCCGTGGTGGCCGCGCGGGTGGTCGTGCCCTGACGGCAGCCGAACTGGCGGCCCGCCAGCGTGCCCTTGAGGGACAGCGCAAGGCTGCTGCTGACGAGGCCGCACGGCGCGAGGAAGAAAAGATTCAGATCATGTCTGCCGCCGAGGCCGCGCGTCGCGCTGCCGAGGAAGAACGCCTGATCGCCGAGCAGAAAGCCGCGGAAATCGCGGCTCTGAAGGAAAGCGAACAGCAGGCGGCCCGCGAACAGGCGGCGGCTGAAGCCGCGTCGCGGGCCGCCGAACAGGCTGCGGCCGAGGCGGCAGCCCGCGAAGCCGAGGAAGCCGAGCGCTCCGCTCCGCTCGATCCGCGCAGCCATTCCACCGGCGGCGTGCAGCTTGCCGCTCCGGTCCAGCGTCTGCGTCCGCTCGCCGAGCGTGCCATCATGCCACCGCGTCCGGTCCAGCCGTCCCGTCCGGCAGCCGCCGCGCCGGCCCGTAACAACGAAACGCTGCATCTGCGTTCCGGCGCGGCCGCCGGTGGCGATGACGAGCGTCGTCCCGCCCCGCGCCGCAGTGGTCCTGGCGCTCCGCTGGCCCCACCGCGCCGTCCGTCCGCTCCGTCCCGCAAGGGGGGTGGCAGCGATCGCCGTTCGGGTCGCATCGACGTCCGCGCTGCGATCGAAGGTGATGACGACAAGACGCGTTCGCTGGCTTCGGTCCGCCGGCAGCGTGACCGAGAGCGTCGTCAGGCCGAACTGGAGCGTCTGCGCTCCGATCAGGTCCGCGTTGTCCGTGATGTCGTTGTGCCGGAGACCATTACGGTCGCCGAACTGGCCAACCGTATGGCGGCCCGTCAGGGCGAAGTTATCAAGGCGCTCATGAAGATGGGCGTCATGGCGACGGCCGCGCAGAGCATCGATGGCGATACTGCCGAACTCGTGGTCGAGGAATTCGGCCACCGCATCAAGCGTGTTTCCGAAAGCGATGTTGAAATCGGTATCGAGGGTGTTGAAGACAACGCTGACGATCTGAAGCCCCGTGCTCCGGTCGTCACGGTCATGGGTCATGTCGATCACGGCAAGACCTCCCTGCTCGATGCGCTGCGCACCACGGATGTGGCGGCGAGCGAAGCCGGTGGCATCACGCAGCATATCGGCGCGTATCAGATCACGGCACCGTCGGGGAAGAAGATCACCTTCATCGACACGCCGGGTCATGAGGCATTCACCTCCATGCGTGCGCGTGGCGCGTCGGTCACCGATATTGTGGTTCTGGTCGTGGCAGCCGATGACGGAGTAATGCCGCAGACGATCGAAGCCATCAAGCACGCCAAGGCGGCCAATGCTCCGATCATCGTGGCGATCAACAAGATCGACAAGCCGGGTGCCAATCCGAACCGCGTGCGTCAGGAACTGCTGAACCACGAGATCGTGGTCGAGGAAATGGGTGGTGACACTCAGGACGTCGAGGTTTCGGCTCTGAAGCGGACCGGTCTGGACAAGCTTGAAGAATGCATTCTGCTCCAGTCCGAAATGCTGGATCTGAAGGCTAACCCGGATCGCGTGGCCGAAGGTGTGGTGATCGAAAGTCGTCTGGACCGTGGACGTGGCCCGGTTGCAGCCGTTCTCGTCCAGAAGGGCACGCTGCGTCGTGGTGACATCGTGGTGGCTGGTTCCGAATGGGGCCGTGTCCGTGCGGTACTCGATGATCGTGGTCGTCAGGTCAAGGAAGCCGGCCCGTCCATGCCGGTCGAGGTGCTCGGCCTGACGGGTGTGCCGGGTGCGGGTGAGCCGTTCGTTGTCGTTGAAAACGATGCGCGGGCCCGTGAGATCAGCGAGTTCCGTCAGCGGAAGATCAAGGAGAAGGAAGCGGCGTCGCAGGTTGCGGCCCGAGGAACGCTCGATCAGATGCTGGCCCGGATCCAGGCCGGTGTGCAGAAGGAAGTTGCCCTTCTCATCAAGGCTGACGTGCAGGGTTCGGCGGAAGCCATTTCCACGACGGTGCAGAAGCTGGCCCATGAGGAAGTTGCGGTCCGCGTTCTGAACGCCAGTGTCGGTCAGATCACGGAAAGCGATATCCAGCTTGCCAAGGCGTCGGATGCCATCATCGTGGCGTTCAATGTCCGTGCAACCACGCAGGCCCGTGAACTGGCCCAGCGCGAGGGTGTGGACATCCGCTACTACTCGATCATCTACCAGGTGGCGGATGATGTGGAGCAGCTGGTCAAAGGCAAGGTCGCGCCGAAGCATCGCGAGAAGTTCCTCGGCTACGCAGAGGTCCGTCAGGTGTTCAACATCACCAAGACCGGCAAGGTCGCGGGCTGCTATGTCACCGAAGGTCTCGTCAAGCGTGGCTGTGGCGTGCGTCTGCTGCGTGACAACGTGGTTATCCATGAAGGCGAACTGAGCCAGCTCAAGCGCTTTAAGGATGACGTCAAGGAAGTGGCACGCGGCTATGAGTGTGGTCTATCGTTTGCGGGTTATAACGACCTGCACGAAGGCGACATGGTCGAGTGCTATGAAATGGAAGTGATCCCGGCTTGAGTTCGCGTTCGAGACATGACCTGAAAGGCCCCGCGGGCGTTACCGCCCAGGGACCCAGCACACGCCAGCTTCGCGTGGCCGAAGAGGTCCGCCGGGTTCTGGCGGAGCTGTTCGCCCGGACCGAATTTCGCGATCCGGAACTGCTGGATGTGCGGATTACGGTCACGGAAGTCCGCATTTCTCCGGATTTCAGACATGCCACGGCTTTCGTGACACGTCTGGGACGGAGCGACGTGGAAGTTCTCCTGCCTGCCCTGAAGCGGGTGGCGCCGTTCCTGAGAACGGGGCTTTCCAAGGCTCTCAATCTCCGGACGGTGCCGGAGATCCATTTTCAGCCCGATACGGCGCTGGATAATGCCATGGAACTTGACGAGATCATGCGATCCCCGGAAGTCCAGCGGGATCTGAACTCCAAGCCCGAGTGACTTTTTCAAAAAACGCCTCTCACCTCCGGTGAGGGGCGTTTTTGCATTCCGTACCTCTGCTGGTCTATCAGCGGCCTTCACAAGCAAGGACGGGATGTATGGGCAGGAAACGTGGACGCGATATCGACGGGTGGCTGATTCTCGACAAGCCGCTGGGGCCGACCTCCACGGATATGGTCAACAGGCTGCGATGGGCTTTTGACGCGAAAAAGGCCGGTCATGGCGGAACGCTCGATCCGCTGGCTTCCGGTGTGCTGCCGATCGCGTTCGGCAAGGCGACGCGAACCATTCCCTACATCATGGACGCGACAAAGCGTTACCGCTTCACCCTGACTTTCGGCGAAAGCCGGACGACGGATGATCTTGAAGGCGAGGTTCTGGCGACATCGCCGAACCGCCCGACCGATGACCAGATCCGTGCCGTTCTGCCCGCGCTTACCGGAGACGTCATGCAGGTGCCCCCGGTTTTTTCGGCGCTTAGGGTCGGGGGAGAGCGGGCCTATGACATGGCGCGGGCCGGCCGCCCACCAGAACTTCCGCCGCGTCCGGCGCGGATCGATTCGATAACGCTGGTGGAACGTCCGGATGCGGATACGGCCGTCTTCGACGTGCAGTCGGGCAAGGGCGTCTATATGCGTTCGCTCGCGCGTGATATCGCGCTGGCCTGCGGAACGGTCGGGCATATTTCGGTGCTGCGACGGACGAAGTGCGGGCCGTTCGATCTGAGCCACGCACTGACGATCGATCAGATATCACTGGACAAATCGACTCAAACTGTGGACAAGGCCGATGCTCTTCCGGCTCCTCTGCTGGATGCGGCGACCGCGCTGGTCGACATCCCGGCGCTGGCCGTCACCGATGCGGAGGGAAGGATGCTTGTCTGGGGGCAGTCGATAGACCCCGCGGACCTCGTGCATCCTCTGCCGGTATCGTCGCAGGGGGAAGACCATCTGTGGCGCGCGATGATCGGAGAGCACGTGCTGGGTCTGTGTCATGTTCGTCATGGGCGGCTCAGGGCAGCACGGATGCTGGAAAACCACGAGTTTTTTGGAGAACACGATGTCGATTACCGCAGAACGCCGCACGGCACTGATTTCTGAGTACAAGCAGAGCGAGACGGATACGGGTTCGCCGGAAGTGCAGGTTGCCATCCTGTCCGAGCGTATCGTCAACCTGACCGAGCACCTGAAGACCCATAAGAAGGACTTCCACTCCCGTCGTGGTCTTCTGATGATGGTCGGTCAGCGTCGTAGCCTGCTGGACTATCTGAAGCGCAAGGACCAGGCCCGCTATCAGAGCCTGATCGAGCGTCTCGGCCTGCGTCGCTGAGCTGGATCTGTCCGGGAGCATGCTCCCGGGCACCCCCGCCATCGCCTGTCCGGCGGTGCGGGTGCGCGACCGGCGTTTCAGGCCACATGGTGTCATGTCGGGGGCTTCCCGTCATCACCGCCATGCCGTCCGAAACGCTGCTCCGCCACCTGCCGGACGCCCGGAGATGGTTTCACCCTTAATTTGGGAAAACATGCATGTTTGATTATTTCCGTAAGGAAATCGAATGGGCCGGACGCCCCCTGATCCTGGAGACCGGCAAGGTCGCACGCCAGGCGGACGGCGCCGTCATGATCACGTATGGAGACACGGTCGTGCTCTGCACCGCCGTTGGCGCCAAGACCGTCAAGCCGGGACAGGACTTCTTCCCGCTGACGGTCAACTACCAGGAAAAGGCTTACGCCGCCGGCAAGATCCCGGGTGGGTTCTTCAAGCGTGAAGGCCGTCCGTCCGAAGCCGAAGTCCTGAACGCCCGTCTGATCGATCGTCCGATCCGTCCGCTGTTCCCGGAGAACTTCCGCAACGAAGTCCAGATCACCGCAACGGTTCTGAGCTACGACAACGAGAACGATCCGGCCCTGGTGTCGCTGATCGGTTGCTCGGCCGCGCTGACGCTCTCGGGCATTCCGTTCTTCGGCCCGGTCGCCTGCGCGCGCATCGGCCGCATCGATGGCAAGCTGGTCGTGAACCCGACGCATGACGAGATCAAGGACAGCACGCTCGACCTGATGGTCGCCGGTACGGCCGAAGGCGTGCTGATGGTCGAATCCGAAGCCAGCGAGCTTTCGGAAGAGACGATGCTTGAAGCCGTCACGCTGGGGCACACGTCCTTCCAGCCGGTTATCGACGCCATCATCGCGCTGGCCGAGCACGCTGCGAAGGCGCCGTGGGATCTGCCGTCGCTGACGAAGGAAGAAATCGCCCTTCGCAAGCGCGTCGAGAAGGTCGGCAACAAGCTGATGGCGGACGCTTACAAGGAGCGTCAGAAGCAGGCCCGTTACAAGAAGGTCGCCGAAGCCAAGGACCGGATCAACGAGATCCTGGCCGAGGAAGGTCTGGACGTCGAACTGGCCAAGCCGATGCTCAAGGAGCTTGAGGCGCAGGTCGTTCGTGGGTCCATCCTCAAGACGGGCATCCGCATCGATGGACGTGATCTGAAGACGGTCCGTCCGATCTTGGCCGAAGTCGGCATTCTGCCGCGCGCCCATGGTTCGTCCCTGTTCACGCGTGGCGAGACGCAGGCCCTCGTGGTCGCGACGCTCGGCACGGGTCAGGACGAGCAGATCATCGACGCGCTGGAAGGCGAATACCGTTCCAACTTCATGCTGCACTACAACTTCCCGCCGTATTCGGTCGGTGAGTGTGGCCGCATGGGCTCCCCGGGCCGTCGTGAGATCGGTCACGGCAAGCTGGCATGGCGCGCGATTCATCCGCTGCTGCCGACCAAAGAAGCCTTCCCGTACACGATGCGTGTGGTTTCCGAGATCACGGAAAGCAACGGTTCGTCCTCGATGGCGACTGTCTGCGGCTCCTCGCTCGCGCTGATGGATGCCGGCGTTCCGCTGCCGCGTCCGGTGGCCGGCATTGCCATGGGCCTGATCAAGGAAGATCGTGGTTACGCCGTGCTGTCCGACATCCTGGGTGACGAAGATCATCTCGGCGACATGGACTTCAAGGTGGCCGGTACGGCTGACGGCGTGACCGCGCTGCAGATGGACATCAAGATCACATCCATCACGCCGGAAATCATGAAGATCGCTCTGGAGCAGGCCCGTGAAGGCCGGATCCACATCCTCGGCGAAATGTCCAAGGCTCTGACGGAAGGCCGTTCGGACGTTTCGGGCAATGCTCCGAAGATCACCACGATCTCCGTTCCGAAGGAAAAGATCCGCGACGTGATCGGTTCCGGCGGCAAGGTGATCCGCGAGATCGTCGAATATTCGGGTGCGAAGGTCGATATCGGTGACGATGGCACCGTGACGATCGCCGCTGCGAACGACGAGCAGGCCCAGAAGGCCATCTCCCGGATCGAAGGCATTGTCGCTGAACCGGAAATCGGCCGCATCTATGACGGTAAGGTCGTCAAGACCGCAGATTTCGGCGCGTTTGTGAACTTCCTTGGCCCGCGTGATGGCCTGGTTCACATTTCCGAACTGGCTGAAGGCCGCGTTGCGAAGACGACCGATGTCGTCAAGCAGGGCGATGCTGTGAAGGTCAAGGTCATCGGATTCGATGATCGCGGCAAGGTCAAGCTCTCCATGAGGGTTGTCGATCAGGCCACGGGTGCCGATATCACGGAGAGTGTGGGGGCCAGACCCGGCCGTCCGCCCCGTCGCGACGCCGAGTGAGTGTTCGGGCGGGGCTCGCAAGGCCCCGCCTTTTTTTTCTGAGTTTCGGAGACAGCCAGTCCCCATGAAATCAATTGATACCCTCCGTTTTGGTGGTCAGGATGTGCTGCCTCTGATCGAAGGGGGCAAAGGTGTTTCCGTCTCCACGGGCGTTTCGGCCGGACACTGGGCTGCCGCCGGTGGGATCGGAACCATCTCGGCCGTCAATGCGGACAGCTACGATCAGGACGGCAATCCCGTTCCGCAGATCTATCACGGTCGCACGCGCCGCGAGCGCCAGCAGGAGCTGATCCGCTACGCGATCGACGGCGGCATCGCCCAGGCGAAAATTGCCCACGACATCTCGGGCGGCAAGGGCCGGATCAACGTCAATATCCTGTGGGAAATGGGCGGGGCCGAGGACGTCATCATCGGGATCCTCGAAGGGGCTCCCGGACTGGTCCATGGCGTGACCTGTGGTGCGGGCATGCCGTATCGCCTGTCTGACATCGCGGTGCGCTTCGGTATTCCGTATTACCCGATCGTCTCCTCGGGACGTGCGTTCAACGCCCTGTGGCGCCGCGCCTACAGCAAGGCGCCGGAACTTCTGGGCGGCGTGGTTTACGAGGATCCGTGGCGTGCGGGCGGCCATAATGGCCTGTCCAACACGGAAAATCCGCTATCTCCGGAAGATCCCTATCCGCGCGTTCTCGAACTGCGCCGCGTCATGCGCAATTATGGCCTGGGCGAAACGCCGATCATCATGGCCGGTGGCGTCTGGCATCTGGAGGAATGGCAGGACTGGATCGGCAATCCGGAGCTGGGGCCGATCGCGTTCCAGTTTGGAACCCGTCCGCTCCTGACACAGGAAAGCCCGATCCCCAATGCCTGGAAGCGCCGTCTCCTGACGCTGAAGAAGGGGGATGTGTATCTCAACCGCTTCTCCCCGACCGGCTTCTATTCCTCAGCCGTCAAGAACAGCTTCCTGAACGATCTGCGCGATCGCTCCGGGCGTCAGGTGCCGTACAGTCAGGAATCCGGTGACGGATATGAGGCGTCTTACGGCGTCGGTGCCCGCAAGCGCGAGGTCTTCGTGCCGGCGGCCGATCGTCCGCGGATTGCCGAATGGGAAGCCGCGGGCTTCACCGAGGCCTTGCGCACACCGGATGACACGCTGGTTTTCGTGACGCCGGAAAGCGCGCGCGAGATCCTGGCGGACCAGACGGCCTGCATGGGCTGCCTGTCGCAGTGTCGGTTCTCCAACTGGATGCAGAAAGAGCCGTACACGACGGGCCAGAAGGCTGACCCGCGCTCTTTCTGCATCCAGAAGACGCTCCAGACCGTGTCCCATATTCCGCCCGGCGCGGATGAGGATGCGATCATGGACCACAATCTCATGTTCGGTGGCACGAATGCGTGGCGCTTCGGCACGGACCCGTTCTACGCGAACGGCTTTGTCCCGACGGTCGGCCAGCTCGTGGAGCGTATCCTGACCGGTCGCTGAGACATGGTCCGTGACCCTCTCTCCTCTGGTCCGTCGTCGCGGCCTGCCCTGAAACGGGGCAGGCCGTTCGACTTTCTGACGCAGTTTCTGGCGCGGCACTCGGTCCCCGTCAGTCCGGAGCAGATTGCTCCGGCCGAGGGGAGCCGGGCCGCTGTCGCCACGGTCGTGGCCCTTCTTCCCGCAATTTATGAACATCAGGCCGTGCTGGCCTGGGCTGCGTTCGCGGCGTTCTGGAGCTGCCTGATCGAGCCGGGTGGCACGGCTCGCGAACAGCTCCGCATTCTCGGACTGTTTACGGTAGCGGGCGCGATCCTCGGCGGCGTGACGTCTCTCATCGCCGTGTATCCGCTCCGGGGCGTGCTGCCCTGGCTGGTCCTGACGGGGCTGCTGGTGGGGATGGCCCGCGCGCTGACGCCGTCCATGGCGCTGCTCTGCGCGCTTCTCGGCTGCGTCATGCTCGCGGGGACGGGGTTCCCGGCCCATGGGCTTCAGGATGCTCTCGTCATCGCGGGGGCATTCGGGGGCGGTGGCCTGTGGGCCACGCTGCTGTGTCTCGTCATCTGGCCGCTTCATCCCTATGCGCCTGCGCGGCGGGCCGTGGGAGGCTGTTACCGGCTGCTGTCGGTCATGGCGGGCGAGATCGCGGCAGGGCGGCTTCAGGAAACCGTGCACCGGCAGAACGTACGCACGGCAATCGAGCGCGCGCGCGGGATGGCGCTTCAGATTGATGCCGGGCATGCGAGTTATGGCATGCGCGGGCGTCTGATTGCCTCCCTGGCCGGGGCGGAGCGTTTGTTCACTGCGATGCTGGCCGTTGAACATCTTGTCGAGACACGCGGTCTGGACTTCGAGGCGCGGGGGACGCTCGCCGCGTTTTCCGCTCTCTGCCAGCATGCCAGTGATGCCGCACTCGATCCCGCGCCGGACCTTGGCCATCTGGCCTCCGAGGGGCTGGCGCTCGCGGGAAACATTCCCGCGACGGCGGGTCCGATCGGGGAACTGGTCGCGACCAGTGCGCGGACACTGGGGACGCTGGCCGAAGGGCTCGCGCAGAAGGAGCGCCTGCCATTCGATGCCGAACTGCCCCGGCATGTCGCCCGGCTGACGCCTGCGATCTGGCAGCATACGCTGCGCCTGGTGGTCGGCCTGCTGGCGACCTACATGACCAGTTGGTGGCTGGGGCTTGACTATGGGTTCTGGGCGCTGGTGGCGGTGCTGCTGGTGATCCAGCCCTCCGGACAGACGACGCTGGTGCGGGCGCTGGAACGTGTGCTCGGGACGGTGGGGGGTGGCGTGCTGGCGCTGCTTCTGACGCCGTTCCTGCCGGGTTCGGCCCAGATGCTGACGGCAGTGGCGGTTTTCGTAATCGGTGCCATCGCCATGCGGGCGGTGAATTACACCATGCTCGTCGTGTTCATCAGCGCGCAGTTCATCGTCGTGACGGAAATGATCATGCCGTCGCAGGGTGTGGCCTGGATGCGGATGCTCGACAACACGCTTGGCAGCGTGATCGGGCTGTTCTGCGCCTTCATGGTCTGTCCGCAGCGCCGGGGGCAGGACATGGACGGTCTGTTGCAGACGGCTGTCGTGGGCAATCTGCGTTATCTGGCGGCCGTTCTGAAACGGGAAGATCCGGTCATGACGGACCGCATCCAGCGTCAGGCCGGCATCGATACGACGCGCGCGGAGTTCGCCAGGGGCTCGCTGCCCGTTCTGGGAGGCGTGTCCGCCGTGGGCGAACGCGCGACGCAGGCCCATGCCCTGCTGCGGGCGTTGCGGCGGCTGAGCGGCGAGGCGACCCTGCTGCGTTTCGATATCTCTGCCGGGCTGTGTGAAGGGGATGCGCAGGCCGGTGAGCGCTGGAGCGCTACGGCGGCGGCTCTTGAAGCGGGTGGCCCGCTGGCGGATGTCGCCCTGAAGATTCAGAACGGGGAAATCATGGCCGAGATCGCGGCTCTGGAACGGGCCGGACGCGGGGATCGCGCCGCTTCCTGAAAACAGGATGGGGGAGACGGAACTCCGTCTCCCCCGTTTGTGCCTCATGCTCCGAAAGAAGCGCGGGTGTCAGTGATGGCCGCCGCCCCCACCGTGGCCACCTCCGCCGCCGGGACCGCCACCATGGCCACCCCCGCCACCCGGACCGCCGCCTCTGCCGGGACGACCCGCCGCCACCCGGACCGCCCCCGCCGGGACCATGGCCGCCTGGTCCGCGTCCACCGCCAGGGCCATGGCCGCGATAGGGCCCGACGCCATAACCCGGGCCCCAGCCGCCACCCCAGCCACCGCCCCAGCCGGTATCGTAGCCGCCATAATAGCCACCGCCGCCATAGCCGCCGTAACCGTCATAGCCATATCCATCATAGCCGACGCAGCCTGACAGCATGCCGAGCAGGCAGAGCGTACCGCCAATGCGGGCAAAGGTCTTTGTTGTCCGACGGATCATTTCGCGTCTCCTGCCAGGCCGGTGTCATGCAGTTCCATGACACCGAAGACGGCACCCGCCGGATCGGCAAGGACGGCGATCATGCTGTTCTGGTGATCGAGATGCGGCTCGACCAGAACGCGACCGCCAAGCTGCACGGCTTTTTCAGCCGTACTGCCCACATTGTCCACCTGTACGAAGCTGAGCCATCGGGCCCGCGCGTTCGGCGGCAGACGTGGCGGGAGTGGATTGACCGTCGCACGGGCCACGGACTGCGATTCAAGGATGTAACGCTGGTTGGTGTCAGGTGCCGGAGCGGCCTCGACCTGATAGCCGAAGAGCTTCTGATAGAACCCCGCGCTGGCCGAGGGCGTGGAGGTCAGGAGCGCATTCCAGATCCAGTCGCCCTGTACCGTAGGATCCGTATCGTTCGGATCGCCATGTGGAGCATGCAGGCTCGCAAAGAGGGCACCCTGCGGATCGGCGATGATGGCCTGTTCGCCGCGGCCCTGGATCATGGTCGGGCGGAACAGCACCTTGGCGCCCCACTGACGCGACGACTTCGCCAGTGCCGACACGTCCGGCGCTGAAATGAAAGGCAGCCAGAGCGGATGGGGCGGGTTGTCGGTGTTGGGCAGGGGACGCTCAACCAGACCAGCCACGACATGCCCGTTGACGAGGGCTTCGGCGTAATGCCCGCGGGAGACGGCACGGTCCTGAAAGGTCCAGCCCAGAAGGCCGCCGTAAAATGCCTTGGCCTTGGCGAGATCGGGAGTGGTGAGCTGGGCATAGACGATTTTACCAGGCAGGACCTTGGCTTCGCTGGCGGGACCCGGGGCTGTCGTCTGCGCATGGGCGCCGGAAAGCGGGGCTGTCAGGCCGAGACCGATGGAAAGAGCCGCTGACAGCGTGACGGCAGCCGTACCTGCTCGGGAAGGACGGGGAAAGGGCGGCAAGGCGGCACTCCTTCTGTTCTGGCCCGCACGCAGCGCCTGCTGGCACCCGTTGGGGCGGAGAGGGGACATCCTGTGGTTCCCCGGAATAGGGGCATGACGTTTCATGTCCCATTCCGTTCCCGGAATGCAGCAAAAATGAGGCAGGTCCCTGTCGGAGAAGCTCAGATCAGGGCCAGCTCGGCCAGCTCGCGCCGTAGCTGGGGCGGAAGATCGGCAATTCCGTTCTGCGCCAGGCTGTCGCCGAGATCCGGCGGGGCGTCTTTGGGTTCCAGATAGCGCCACCCCTGAAAGGGGCGCATGGGGCGTGGCTGGACCGGGATGATGTCATCGGACACGACAATCAGCGTGCCTGTGCTGCCATCCGCGCGCTGGCAGGATTCCAGCCCGATGATCGGCTGACGACACAGGATCATGCCGTCCATCACGCGGTACAGGGAGCCACCGTCCAGCACGTCTTCGGCCCGTTTGGGCATGGTGCGGGTCTGGACGGTGGCGTGGCCGTTGATGCGGTAGTGGTTCAGCCGTTCGCGCAGGACTTCGAGGCTCGGGCAGCCGACGGCCAGCTTGATGATGTTCAGCATGTGTGTCGGGTGCTCTCCTTGGGTTAGTGCGTGCCCAGGGCGTTCTGGGACTGTGAGACGAAATCGTTGATGAAGCGCGTTCTGTCGATGGACTGCACGATTTTCACCTTCTTCAGACCCATGTTCTTCGGAGCCGTGGAATCCGGCCAGATATGGGCGTGGCCGTAATCCATGCCATGTTCGATGTTGATGTCCATGACGGCCGTGACGGATTTCGTCACCAGTGTGGGATCAACGGCGATGGCGGAGGTCAGTTCGTCCCACAGGGGCAGAGGGGCCTGATACTTTTTCAGGTAATCCGTGACGGCGTTGTGCTTTTCGTCGATGCGGCTGGCGAGTTCGGGCGTCATCATGATGTCGTTCGAGACGTTGCCGACGCAGGTGATGGCGGGCCAGGGCGCGGTCAGGGTGATGCGGGCGGCTTCGGGGTCCATGATCATGTTGAAGTCGGATGCGAAGTCGGCATTGCCGGTGACGGACATCATGCTGGCATCGAGCAGACCGCCCATGAAGACAAGCTGCTTCGCGGTCGCAGCGAAAGTCGGGTCGATGCGGATGGCGAGGGCGAGGTTTGTCAGTGGCCCTGCGGCAATGACCGTGACCTGATGCGGATGGGCGTGGACCTCGCGGATCAGGAACATGGCAGCCGGGAGCGGATCGGCGGCGATATGCGGTGTGCCTTCCGGCAGCTTGGCGACGGGAGGCTGCGTGGCCGGTACGTGCTCGATGGAGCCGAGACCGCCCCACGCGCCCTTCCACGGAATAATGCCGAACTGCTGTTCGCGCAGTTTCGTCTCGGCCACCGTGTTGACCAGCGGCGTGGTGGCACCGTCAGCCACGGGGATCTGCGTCTGGCGGGCGATTTCCAGAAAGCGGAGGGCATGCGCCGTGCCCGCGTTTTCCCAGTCATCGCCGATGACGGAGGTCAGGCCCAGCAGCGTCACGCCGGGGCGGTTGAGCAGCGGGATGATGGACTGGATGTTGGAGCCACCCGGGCCGAGTAAGTCGTTGTCGAGCACGACATAATTCGGAGCGGGAGCAGCGTTCGCAGCGGCAAACGGGGCCAGCACGGTGCAGGCGGCCAGAAGGGCAGAGAGAATGGGTCGGCGCATGGTCTCTTCCAGATGGATTAAGACGGGATCATGCCTTCAAGTGACCAGTCGCGCCAGTATTGCTTCAAGCCGGAGCCGTCCTTCGCCCGTCGCGCGCAGGATGCCGTTGTCCCGTTCGAGGTAGTTTTCCTCGATGCAGGCGTCGAGCATGGCCGGGTCCACACAGTCCATGAGCGTGCGGCCGGTACGGGCTGCGAAACTGGCTTCGTCGATCCCTTCGGACAGGCGCAGGCCCATCAGCAGGGCTTCGCGACCTTTTTCTTCCGGCGTGAGGCGTGTCTCTTCGGTGCTGCCGGAGCCTGTTTTTTCGACGAGCTCGGCCCAGGGCTCGGGCGCGCGATGGCGGCGGGTGGCATAGAGGTCGCCGTCCAGCGTGAGCCGGCCATGAGCGCCGGGGCCGATGCCGATATAGTCCGCATAGCGCCAGTAGGTCAGGTTGTGCCGGCTTTCCGCGCCGGGGCGGGCGTAGTTCGAGACTTCGTAAGGCAGCAGACCGTGACGGGCCGCGATTTCGCCGGTCAGGTCATAGAGGCGCGCGGCAGTGTCTTCGTCTGGCAGGGTGAGTTCGCCGCGCCTATGCATAGCCTCGAACTTCGTGCCGGGCTCAATGGTGAGCTGATACAGCGACAGATGGTCGGCCACGAGGTCGAGCGCTGTGGTGAGTTCGTCCGTCCAGTCAGCATCGCTCTGGCCGGGCCGGGCGTAGATCAGGTCGAAGGAAATGCGCGGGAACAGGGTTCGGGCGGTTTCGAGAGCGCGGATGGCCTGCGTGGCGGAGTGTTCGCGCCCGAGCTTGTGCAGCGCATCGTCCCTCAGGCTTTGAACGCCGAGCGAGACGCGGTTGACCCCGGCCTGACGGAATGCCGCGAATTTTCCGGCCTCAACGCTGGTCGGATTGGCTTCGAGCGTGATTTCCAGATCATCTTCCGCGTCAAACAGGCGATGTGCGTCTTCGATCAGGGCCGCGACGGTTTCGGGTGCCATGAGCGAGGGCGTACCCCCGCCGAAGAAGATCGAGCGCAGAGGGCGTTTGACGCTGTCGCGGGTCAGGCGGGCGGCGTCATGGGCCAGTTCGCGGCGCAGGGCCTCGGCGAAGCGCTGTTGCGGGATCACTTCCCGGACATGGGAATTGAAATCGCAGTAGGGGCACTTCGCCAGACAGAACGGCCAGTGGATGTAGAGGGAGAGTGGCCCGGGTTGTGATGTGGTTGTCAAATGGCGATCCGGACGCCGAACTCCACCACGCGGTCAGGCGGGATGCGCAGGAACTCTGTCGTGGAGGCGGCATTGCGCAGGAGGAGAAGGAAGATCCACATCCGCCAGAGCTGCATTTTCGGCACACGGGAGCGCACGACCAGTTCATGGGAGGTGAAGTACGACGCCTGAATGGCATCGAACGCCACGCCGAGCGCGTTCAGTTCCAGCAGGGCGCGGGGGAGGTTGGGCATTTCCATGAAGCCGTAGCGGACGATGACGCGGTGGATGTTCGGCGCCAGTTCCTGAACGATGGCGCGATGTCCGCGCTCGGCTTCCGGCTGGTCAAGGTTTTCGACCGTCACGAACAGGATGTGATCGTGCAGGACCTTGTTGTGCTTGAGGTTATGCAGCAGCGAATTCGGCACGATGTCCGGATTGGCAGTGAGGAAAACGGCCAGGCCGGGAACGCGGATCGTGCGGGACTGCGGCAGGCGGGCGAGGAAGGAGCCCATCGGCATGGAATCCGCCTGCTGACGGGCCGCGATGAGGCTGCGTCCGCGTTTCCAGGTGGTCATGATGACGGTGCTGATGATGCCGATCGCCAGCGGGACCCAGCCGCCATCGGGGATCTTGAGCACATTCGCCGAGAAGAAAATGCTGTCCACGATGAAGAAGAAGCCGAAGACGATCCCGACTGTGACCGATTTCCAGCCGAAGACGCGGCGGAACACCACCATCGCCAGCACGCAGGTGCACAGGAACGTGCCCGTCACGGCAATACCGTAAGCCGCGGCGAGGGCCGAGGACGTGCGGAACGCCAGAACCAGAACCAGTGCACCGAAGGCCAGGATCCAGTTGAGGGACGGCAGGTAGATCTGCGCTTCCTCGGAGGCATTGGTGTGCATGATGCGGGTGCGCGGCAGATAGCCGAGCTGGATGAGCTGGCGGCACAGGGAGAAGCTGCCCGAGATGCCGGCCTGCGAGGCGATCACGGTCGCGAAGGTTGCGAGAATCAGCATCGGGATCTGCGCCCAGTGCGGCACCAGAAGATAGAACGGGTTGGACAGCGCACGCGGGTTATGGATCAGCAGGGCGGCCTGTCCGAAATAGTTCAGCGTCAGCGATGGCAGGACGAAGAACAGCCATGCCTTGCGGATCGGCGCACGGCCGAAATGTCCCATATCGGCATAGAGTGCTTCCGCACCCGTGACGGAAAGGACGACCGAACCCAGAGCGATGAACGACAGGTAGCCGTGCATGATGATGAATTCGAGCGCGAAAGTCGGCGACAGGGCAAGCAGGATATGCGGGTAGAGGAAGATCCCTTTGACGCCAAGGATCGCCAGCACCGCGAACCAGCAGACCATGATCGGCCCGAAAGCCTTGCCGATCTTCCCTGTGCCCAGCACCTGGACCGAGAACAGCGCGACGAGAACGACCATGGCCAGTGGGATGATGATGTGGCTGGCAGAGGGAACGGAGGTCTCGATGCCTTCGACGGCGGAGAGCACCGAAATGGCCGGCGTAATGATGCTGTCGCCAAAGAACAGACAGGTGCCTGCAATGCCCACGAGGCCAAAGAGCCATCGGAAATGCTGGGACTTGCAGACGCGCTGCGCCAGAGACATGAGCGCGATGATCCCGCCCTCGCCATCATGGTCGGCCCGCATGATGAGAATGACGTACTTGATCGTGACGATGAGCATCAGCGCCCAGAACGTCAGGCTGGCCAGGCCCATGACTTCCCATGGCTGGGCCGGGGATTTGGGGGAGCTGACGATACTGACCGACGATTGCAGCGCGTAGAGTGGGCTTGTGCCGATATCGCCATAGACAACGCCCAGAACAGCGAGCAGGGCGTCCATTCCTGCGGGACGATGGTGGCTGGAGCTGTCGTCTTCGCCCCCGCCGATCTCATGGGTATGCCCCTCCGAACGGGCCTGCTCGATCGTTTGTACGATCTCGCCGGAGTCGTTGGGAATCCCTACGCCATGAGGAAGGTTGGAGGCGTGGTCACCGTCATGTTCAGGCATCGCTGGTTCCATTTACGGGCGTCAACAGAGTGCCGCTGTCTACTGTCGCAGCACCTTTCAGGCGCGGCTCCACATTACGGCAACTTCCCCTCATGACAAGATTTCGGCGGTGGTGGCAAGCCGCGTGTCAGGATTGTGGCAATGAATGGGGGCGGATGGATTAGGGGCGGCTTCCGAAAATGGCGGTCCCGACCCGGACCAGTGTCGCATTTTCGGCAATGGCCTTCTCAAAATCCGCCGACATGCCCATCGACAGTACCGGCAGCCCGTGACGCTGGCCCATCTGGCGCAGGAAACGGAAATGCGGGGTGGGGTCTTCACCTTCGGGGGGGATGCACATCAGGCCACGGATTTTCGGACCGAATCTTTTGAGCGAGGCTTCTGTGAAAGCATCGGCCTCCTCGCGCGGAACGCCGGATTTCTGCGGTTCGTCGCCGGTATTGACCTGTACGAGAAGCTCGGGAAGGCGTCCGGCTTTCTGCGCGCCCTTCTCAATGGAGTCGGACAAAGACGGGCGGTCGAGGCTCTCGATCATGTCGGCGATCTGGCAGGCTTCGGCTGCCTTGTTGGTCTGAAGTCCGCCGATGATATGCAACCGCAGGTCCGGGAAGGTCTTGCGGAGTTCCGGAAACTTGGAGGCGGCTTCCTGCACGCGGTTTTCGCCGAACAGGCGCTGGCCCGCGTTCAGGGCTGCTTCCACGCTCTCGATCGGATGGAACTTGCTGACGGCCACGAGGGAGACATCTTCCGCGGCGCGTCCGGCCCGTTCGCAGGCCCGGGTGATGCGGTTGCGGATAGCGGCAAGGTTCGCGCTGATAAGGTTCTGGGCAGTAAGATCGGACATGTCCGAAAGAAGACGCCATTGCGTCCGTGGCCGCAAGATGCGATTTCGGCAGGATGCGAGAGACCGATAGCCTGTCATGACCCAGAAGCCTTCAAGCAAGTCCCCCCGTCATTCCGCTTCCGCGAACCGCGGATCACGCCGTTCGTCTGGCAGGGCGCAGGAGCGCAAACCGGCTCCGGATCCCACGCGCGACCTCGCCTTCGATATCGTCTGCGGCGTGGTCGAATATCGCCGGATGCTGGAGACGACGCTGGACCGTGCGGGCGCGATGGACGCACGCGACCGTGCGTCCGCGCACCGGCTGGCGGCGACGACCCTGCGTCATCTCGGCAGCATGACCGAACTGCTCCAGCCGCTGCTGCGCCGGGAGCCGCCCGAGCCGGTGCGCTGTGCGTTGCTCATGGGCGTGGCGCAGTTGCTGCATCTGGAGACGCCGCCTCACGCGGCCGTGGGCACGATCGTGGACCTGCTTCGCCGTCGCGGTCTGGCCCCCTTCGCGGGGCTGGCCAACGCCGTCCTGCGGCGTGTCGCGCGGGAGGGGCAGGAGCTTCTGGACGGTCTGGACGAAGACCGGCTGGATGTGCCGCCCTGGCTGTGGAGCGCCTGGGGCAAGAGGGCCCGGGCGATTTCGCGCGGTCTGCACCGTGAGGCACCGCTGGATCTGACGCTGCGTCCGGGCGCAGTTGCACCGGAAGGGGGCGAGGTGCTGCCGACAGGCTCCGTCCGCTATCCGGCCGGGACGCGGATCACGGCGCTGGAAGGCTTCGAGGACGGCGCGTTCTGGGCGCAGGATGTGGCGGCGACGATGCCGGTGAAACTCATGGGAGACGTGGCGGGCAAGACCGTCGTGGATCTCTGTGCGGCACCCGGAGGCAAGACGGCGCAGCTTGCGACGGCAGGCGCGCATGTCGTGGCGGTCGAGCGTGAGGAAGCGCGGGCGAAGCGGCTTGAGGAGAACATCGCGCGTCTGAAGCTGTCGGCGAAGACAGTCGTGGCGGATGCCGCGATATGGCGTCCGGACGCACCGGTGGACATGGTTCTGCTGGATGCGCCGTGTTCCGCGACGGGCACGCTGCGTCGTCATCCGGACGTTCTGTGGATCAAGCGCCCACGCGATGTGACGGCGCTGGCGGAAGGTCAGGATGCGCTGATCGACGCGGCGCATGAAATGCTCAAACCGGGGGGCGTGCTGCTTTACGCCGTGTGTTCGCTTCAGGACGAGGAAGGTCCGGAACGGATCAAGGCCGCCATGGCCCGTGGCGGCTGGAAGTTCGATCCGTTTTCGGAAGAAGCACTGGCCAACATGGCCGTCGCGCGGACATGGGACGGGATGTTCCGCACTCATCCGGGCCTTTGGAGCGAACTTGGCGGCATGGACGGCTTCTTTGCCGCGCGTCTGATCAAGGTCTGATGGCTACCCGGCTCAGGGGCGCATAAGCCCCGATGCCGGATGCCTTGCCCTCAGGGTGCCGGGTTGGAGTGGAGCTGATGGATGGCGTTGATCTTCTCTTCCAGTTCGGGCGTGATGACGACATCCGTCGCGCCGAGAATGGTGCGGAGCTGATCGACGCTGGTGGCGCCAATGATATTGGACGTCACGAAGGGCCGTGAGGTCACGAAGGCGATGGCGAGCTGGACGGGGTCGATCCCTTCCTCGCGGGCCAGAGCGTGATAGGCCGTGATGGCGTCGTCAACGCCGGGCTTCTGGTAGCGCTGGCCACGGTTGAACAGCGTGGTGCGGGCCCCTGCGGGGCGGGCACCGTTCAGATATTTCCCGGTGAGGTAGCCCTGTGCGAGCGGGGAATACGCCAGCAGCCCGACCTTCTCGTGAAGCGCCATTTCCGCCAGCCCGATCTCGAACGTCCGGTTGATCAGATTGTAAGCGTTCTGGATGGACGCCACGCGCGGCAGGCCGGTGCGGGAGGCTTCCAGAAACTTCGAGACACCCCAGGCGGTCTCGTTGGAGAGGCCGACATGGCGGATCTTGCCTTCGTTCACGAGATCGCCGAGTACGCCGAGCGTTTCTTCGATGGGGATGGATGTTTCTTCCGGCAGATCGCGGAAGGTCGTGCCGCCTGCGCCGAACAGGCCGATTTTCCGGTCCGGCCAGTGGAGCTGGTAGAGATCGATGTAGTCCGTGCCAAGACGCCGCAGGGAGCCTTCCAGCGCATAGCGGATCTGACGCGGGGTCAGGCGCGCTTCCTCGCCATCGGGCCGGAACCACGGCATGGCGGTGCGTCCGACGACCTTGCTGGCGATGACGAGGCGGTCCCGGCCGCCACGTGCTTTCAGCCAGTTTCCGATAATGGTTTCGGTTGAGCCCTGCGTCTCGGCGCGGGGCGGGATGGCATAGAGTTCGGCGGTGTCGATGAAGTTGATGCCGTGGTCCAGCGCCATGTCGAGCTGGGCATGGCCCTCGGCTTCGGTGTTCTGCTGACCGAAGGTCATGGTGCCGAGGCAGATTTCGCTGACGGCAATGCCGGTGCGGCCAAGTTCACGCTGTTTCATGGGAAAGACCTGATTAGAAAATGGGGGAAGCCCCCAGCATGGAAGGCCCGGCACCATTGATCAAGGTGCGGGCCTGTCCGGACCGGGATTACGGAGCCAGCGTGACGATGACGCGCAACCCGCCGCTCGGCCGGTTCTCAAGCCGGACATTCCCGCCCTGACCGTGCAGGATGGTCCGCGCGATCGAGAGTCCCAGACCGCTGCCACCTGTTTCGCGGTTCCGGCTGCTCTCGATACGGACGAAAGGCTCGAACACGCGCTCCAGCTCGTTTTCCGGCAGGCCGGGGCCATCATCCTCGATCAGGATCCTGACCACATTGTCCTTCTCGCCCGGATTGGTGGCGGGAATGAGCGTGACATGCGCGCTTCCCCCGTATTTCAGGGCGTTGAGGATCAGGTTGTTCAGCGCGCGCTTCAGCGCCACGGAGCGGGCCTTGATCCGGACGGGAACATTGGGCGGTTCATAGAACAGGTCGTCCGCCTTGTCCGGCACGCTTTCGGCCGCTTCGTCCATGATGGTCTGGAGCAGGGCGCGCAGGTCGAGCGAGACGATGGGTTCGGCGGAAGCGCTGTCCCGCCCGAAGGCCAGTGTGGCGGAGACCATGGCTTCCATCTCGTCCAGATCGGCCAGAACCTTGTTGCGCAGTTCCTCGTCGTCAATGAATTCGGCGCGCAGTTTCAGTCGTGTGATGGGCGTGCGCAGATCATGGCCGATGGCCGTCAGCATGAGTGTGCGATCCGTCACGAAACGGCGGATGCGCATGGCCATTGTGTTGAAGGCGATGGCAGCGCGGCGGATTTCAGACGGTCCGTTCTCGGGCAGCGCCGCCGTGTGGACGTCCCGGCCCAGTGCTTCAGCCGCATTGGCCAGCGTCCTCACGGGTGCGATCAGGCGCTGTGTGGCCCAGACGATCATCGCACTTCCTGCAATCGACATGACAAGGAAGGCGATCATGAAGGTCGGGGAGCCGAACGGATCGGGCAGGGGGGTAACAAAGCGCACCACGACCCAGCAATCCCGGTCTGGAAGGAGCATCGAGGTCGAATGCGTGCGCATTTTCTGCCCGATCAGGACCTTGCGTGGATAGAGCGAGGACGGCAGGAGCGCCCAGCGCATGAAAGGCGGCATGTCGCGGCGGTGTATGGTGCCGGAAAAGCGGGGAGGGGGATTCAGGTGGTCGGCGTCCGGATGGCCACTGTCGGGATGTTCCGGAGGAAAATGGAACTCCGGTCCGCCAGGAGCGCCGCCCATCGGGGCAGGGCCAAAACCGGGAGGGGGAAAGGGCGCTCCCCCCATGTCGGGGCCGGGATGTGGACCGTCCGGATCCATCGGGGCGGGAAGCAGAAAACCGTCATGACTCCGCCCGTCGTCATGCAGGCGGTGCAGGAAGGACGGCGATGTCATCGCCGGGAAGGGGACTTCATGCCCCTCGATCAGCGGGTCCGGCTCCTTGAGAAGCAGGACCGTGACGTAGGACGGGATATGCAGGTCGTCGATCGCGTCGTGACGGTCGGCGGGTCTGGCTTCCGCCACCGTGCGATAGATCGAAAAGACCTGGACCTGCTCCTCATGGACCTGGCTGCGTTCCTCCAGGTCAAAGCGGTCCAGCGCGTGGATTCCGAGCCCCGCCGCTTCCACGACCGCAAGGCCCACGATCAGCAGAAGGCTGGTCCGGGCGACAAGAGACCGTGGCAGGATGTGCATCGGGTTCAGAGACGCTCCACTTCCGCTGCGAGCACATAGCCGCCGCCACGGACCGTCTTGATGACCTGTGCGTTGCGCCCGTCATCCTCAAGCTTCCGGCGCAGGCGGCTGATGGCCACGTCGATCGCGCGGTCGAACGGCCCGGCCTGACGGCCCCGCAGCAGTTCAAGCAGCATGTCGCGCGTCAGGACGCGGTTGGCGCGTTCGAGCAGCGCCATCAGCAGATCGTACTCGCCGCCCGTGAGGGAGACTTCCGCTCCGTCCGGGTTCAGAAGACGGCGGCGCACGGGGTCGAGGCACCATCCGGCGAAATGGATCTTGCGGGTATCGGCGGCCTGACGCTTGTCTTCCACATCCACTGTCCGGCGCAGCACGGCGCGGATACGGGCGAGCAGTTCGCGCGGGTTGAACGGCTTGGCGACATAGTCGTCCGCACCGAATTCGAGGCCGATGATGCGGTCGGTCTCGTCGCTCATGGCGGTGAGCATGATGATGGGGACGTTGTCCTGCGAGCGCAGCCAGCGCGCGACTTCAAGGCCGCTCTCGCCGGGCAGCATCAGGTCCAGCACCACGAGCTGGTAATGTCCGTTGGCCCACGCCTTGCGGGCTTCCCGTGCATCGCGGGCCGCCGTGACGCGGAAATGGTTGCGTTCAAGGAACTGGCTCAGCAGTTCGCGGATTTCGCGGTCATCATCCACGACCAGAAGATGGGGCAGGGTTTCCGTGCTCATGACCAGTGGCCTTTCAGGAATGCTGTGACCGCGTTCAGACTGCGCATGCCGCCCGACCGGAAAACGGCATTTCCGGCCGGGACAGACAGGGAAGCGATGTTAGGCCAGCCAGGGTGGAACAGGCAGGTTTTTCGCACGCAGGAACTCCGGATTGAACAGCTTGGACTGATATCGGGCACCACCATCGCACAGAATTGTAACAATCGTATGTCCGGGACCAAGTCTGCGCGCCGTCCGTATTGCCGCGGCAACATTGATTCCGGACGAGCCCCCCACCGACAGACCTTCTTCAGAAGTCAGGGAAAAGATCTGCTCCAGCGCTTCGGCATCGGGGATGCGTTCGGCGTCATCGGGATGAGAGCCTTCGAGATTGGCCGTCACACGGCCCTGCCCGATGCCTTCGGTGATGGAACCGCCCGTGATGGTGAGGTCGTTGGATTTGACCCAGCCATAAAGCGCGGAGCCTTCCGGATCGGCCAGGACGATACGCGGCGCCGTCTTCCCGGCAGCCTGGGCCTGATCGCGCAGCCCGAGTGCGATGCCCGCCAGCGTCCCGCCGGTGCCGCAGGCGCAGGTGAAGGCATCGATCTTTCCGCCCGTCTGCTCCCAGATCTCGCGCGCCGTGGTGGCGCGATGGCCTTCGCGGTTGGCGGTGTTGTCGAACTGGTTGGCCCAGAACCCGCCGATCTCTTCGGCCAGGCGGCGCGAGACGTGAACATAGTTGCCCGGGTCGCGATATGGTTTGGCCGGAACGAGGCGGAGATCGGCGCCGATCATGCGCAGGACGTCCAGCTTCTCGCGGCTCTGTGTTTCCGGCACGACGATCACGGCCTTGCAGCCGACGGCATGGGCGACCAGTGTGAGGCCGATTCCCGTATTGCCGGCCGTCCCTTCCACGACCGTCCCGCCGGGTTTCAGGACGCCACGTTTCAGCGCATCCTCGATGATCGCCAGGGCCGCACGATCCTTGACGGAGCCGCCGGGGTTCATGAACTCGGCCTTGCCGTAGATGTCGCACCCCGTCTCCTCCGAAGCGCGTTTGAGGCGGATGAGAGGGGTGCCCCCGATCGCGGCGGTCATGCCCGGAGAGACAGTCTGCCACCCCTTCGTGGGGAACTGGGGGATGGTTTGGCGGTTCGGGGAGATGTCAGTCATAGTTCACTCCTGTGCTGGGTGAATTATAGAACGCGTTTTGGAAGGATGAGGAAGAGCATGAAGGTCCTGACGGCAAGACAGGCATGGGAAATGCTTGAAAAAGACCCTGAAAACGCCGCCGCCAATACCGATGAAGGCGCGCCACGTCCCATTCTGGTGGATGTCCGGACACCGCCGGAATGGATGCATGTGGGCCTGCCGGACGCCGACGCGATGACCGCGCCGCTCCTGTGCATCACCTGGCAGCCGGACCGCCAGCAGGAATTCGTGGAAGCGCTGCTCGAAACCGTCCCCGACCAGAAGACGCCGCTGCTGTTCCTCTGCCGGTCGGGGGTGCGTTCGCATCATGCCGCACTTCTGGCGGAAAACGCCGGTTATGCGGATGTCAGTAATATCGTGGACGGATTCGAGGACCAGCACGGCCCCGGCAAGGGCTGGCGCTCCAGCGGCCTGCCATCCTCTTACATGCCGCTGTCGGGTTCCTGATCCGCGTCGTAATGGACTTCCAGCACGGCGCACCACGGATAGCGGCTGTCATAGCTGTGTCCTGAGCCATCGGCGATCATGCCGTTTGCGTCCGTGGGAACATGGGTGAGGGCCACGGCATCATCCACGTTACCGCCGACGATGCTCAGCTCATGCCCGAAGGGCTGGGCGTTCTGGTTCGTCGCGGACACGATGCCGCAATGCGCCGGAAAGCCGTAGCTCGTGGGCAGCATGGAGAAGGTCACGGTCTTGCTGCGCCCGCGCCCGACGCAGATCAGGTCGCCGATCTTCGGGGCATAGGTGCCCGGATCATGCGCCGTAACACCGCTGGACTGCCCGCTGGCGGCGGCGTTGATATAGGTCGAATGATTGGGCGAATACGGGAAGCGCTCATTAGCTCCGGCGACCCGCATCACATAGGAAATGAAAGCTGCGGACCAGGCATAATGGCCGTCATGCTCGATTTCGAAGCGCGTGCCCTGTGAGTCCGTCTTGCCCGTCCAGCCGACTTCCGTTTCATACGGGTCCTGCCCGATCCACCAGTATTCGCCGATCCGCTGCCACAGCCCGGGCAGGCGCTCGGGCTTCAGAGCGGCATCGGTTGGCTCGGGGCGGTCTTCGGGATCGTCATCCGAAACCGGCGAGCCGAACATCCGCCATTCGCGCAGGGCGATGGCCGCGACGTCCTGCCGGTTGAACGGTTCGAAATTGCGGGTGGCAAAATCGGGGACATGGGTGTCATAGCCAACCGGGCCAGTGGTTCCGTTCGCATACTGGGCGTTCGGCGTGCGGGCCGGGTACGGGCGGACACTCTGCTGGCTGGAACATGCAGCCAGTGCGAGCAGGGCGGCCGTAGCAGCTGCTCGCCTGAAAATATGCGAATCTGGCACTGTTATCCTCGTTGGGGGATCTGTTTCCCAGGCTGAATGAAGGGCCAAGACGGCCGGGGCGTCAAGAAGCGTCCTGCTCCGGAAAGAGACCCGCAAGACCCGCCTCGCTCGCATCGCAGCGGCCCCGCTCGGTGATGAGACCCGTCACGAGGCGGGCGGGCGTGACGTCAAAAGCCGGGTTGGCGGCGGGGCTGCCCTGCGGCGCGATCCGGACGCGGCCGGCTTCCCCGTTGCTGTCGAGCCCCGTCATGAACAGGACTTCGTCGGCGCTGCGTTCCTCGATCGGGATTTCCTTCACGCCGTCGCGCACACGCCAGTCGATCGTCGAGGATGGCAGCGCCACCCAGAACGGCACGTTATTATCATGGGCGGCCAGCGCCTTGAGATAGGTGCCGATCTTGTTGGCGACATCGCCCTGTGCGGTTACGCGGTCGGTACCGACGATGACCATGTCCACGCGCCCGGCCTGCATGTAATGCCCGCCGGCATTGTCGGCAATCACGGTATGCGGCACGCCATGGCTGCCAAGTTCCCATGCGGTCAGGAGGCTGCCCTGGTCGCGGGGGCGGGTCTCGTCCACCCAGACATGAACGGGGATGCCCTCGTCATGGGCCATATAGATCGGGGCGAGAGCCGTGCCCCAGTCCACGGTGGCGATCCATCCGGCATTGCAGTGCGTCAGCAGGTTCACCTGTCCCTGACGACCCTTGCGCTCCCAGATCCCGCGGATCAGTTCCAGGCCGTGACGTCCGATGGCCTCATTGACCCGCACGTCCTCTTCGCAGATCGCATCGGCCTCCGCATAGCCTGCGGTCACACGGTTCTGCGCGGGGATGGCCTTCAGACGGGCGACCATCCGCTCGATGGCCCAGCGCAGGTTGATGGCTGTCGGGCGCGTAGCCACCAGAAAAGCCGCGGCTTTCTCCAGGGCTTCGTCCGACGCATCGTCCTGAAGCGCGAAGACCAGCCCATAGGCCGCAACCGCCCCGATCAGCGGAGCCCCCCGGACCTGCATGCTGGTGATGGCCTCGGCGACGGCACCCATGTCCCGAAGTTCCAGGACATCCACGGCCCAGGGAAAGCGGGTCTGATCGAAAATCCGGATGCTGCGGTCATCATCGGAAGGGCGCCAGAGACTGCGATAGGAAATGCCGTTGATTTTCAAGGGAACGCTCCTTGCGGACGGAAAAGGAGGAGGGTCACGAACAGGCACCCCGCGACATGCCGGACGAGAGATCCCAGCATGTGCGTGATCCGCGGCCCTGACTCAAGACCCCGCGCGTGAAACTTTCACGAGCGGGAAGGTCAGAGAACCCTGTCGAGAATGGCCCTGGCGCTGTCTTCCCAGGGAACAGGCCGGAATTCGGCCCGGACCTTCGCGGTCCACGTCGCCAGCCCCTCGGGATCCTCGATCGTCTCGCGGATCACCGTATAGGCATCGTCAAGGCTGTAGGGGCTGAAATATCGCCCGAGCGGCCCGCCGGCCTCGGGAATGGAGGTCGTGTTCGACACCACGCACGGGCGCCCCATGGAGAGGCTCTCCGTCACGGGCAGGCCCCAGCCTTCAAAGAAGGATGGGAAAACGGTGAAGCTGCAATCGGCGTAAAGGCGGCGCAGGTCTTCGTCCGTCGGATTCCGGATGAACCGGATCTTGCCGTTCAGCCAGTCCGCGTTTTCAAGCTGCTGCATGAAATCGGAAACCAGCCAGCCTTCCCGTCCTGCAAAAACAAGGGTCGGCACCTGCTCGGCCGGCATCTCTTCCAGCATTCGCCGCCAGACCCGGAAGAGAAGAGCATGGTTCTTGCGGGCTTCAATGGTTGAAACGAACAGAACATAAGGCTCGCGCACCAGCGGTTCGGCAGTCATGCTCCCATCGGAAAGACCAAACCCGGTCCCCAGGGCAATGGGATGGACAGGAATGTCTGTCCCGATGTTCTGTTCCGCGAGATAGGCCCGCACATCTTTTGCCGTGGCATGGCTGATGGCGAAAAGCGTATCGGCAAGAGGCAGGATGTCCTGATGCCAGGCGCGGAAAGTCGTTATGATGCCGCGGTTGCACCATTCCGGACAGCGGATGGGGACCAGATCGTACATGAGCAGTGCGTAGGACAGCCGCAGGTCGTCGCGCAGCCATCTGACGGTCTGGCTGTAACTGGCGTGGTGCCAGGGGGAGCCGAGGGTCAGGAAGACATCACCGGGGCGGGCGACATCTGCAAGCTGTGTCCCTTCTGAAAAGGCCGACAGTTCCGGTCGCGCGCGACGCGAGTCGAGGTGTGACTGGACGGACTTCAGGCCCAGCCGGGCGAATGTGCGCGAGAGAGGGGCGAGATCTTTCAGGATCTGGCTTTCCGTCCGCAGGAACGCGGAGAGCGTGTCCTCCGGTGCGACCTGTTCGAGCGCCTGGACTGTCATGGGCGGAGCATTGACCGAGGGCGAGCCGGGTTGGGCGCTGCTGTTTGTGGCCTCGCGAAACACGGTTTCGACCATGGTCCAGTCAACGGTCCTGAAATCGCGGGCATCGGGCGCGTCAGGGCCACGGCGTACGAACTGGACGTTATGGCCCGCGAGGTTCCGCAGGGCCGAACCGATTTCGAACACGACACGCTGGATGCCGCTCGGCCGACTGTGATGCAGCATGTGTTGCAGCAGATCGTCGATGTCGATCCACAGGGTCATGATGTCTGTCCGTTCATACGGCCCGTCAGATGGACGGAATGGCAGGCGTCGAGGATCGCATCCGCGCTGCGTTCCCAGGGGACGGGCTGGAACTGCTCGCGGACCTCGTCCTGCCATTTTTTCAGGCCGGGTCTGTCCTCGATTGTTTTCCGGACGACACGATAGGCTTCGTCGAGGTCTTCGGGGTTGAAGTATCGCGTCAGTGGGCCGCCCGCTTCGGGGATGGAGGTCGTGTTCGACGCGATGCAGGGGCGTCCGTTGACGAGGCTCTCGGTCACGGGCAGACCCCAGCCTTCATAAAGAGATGGGAAAATCGTGAACATGCAGCCATCGTACAGATGGGCCAGTTCCTCATCCGACGGGTCACGGAGAAGACGGATTTTCCCCCGCAGCCACTCGGTATTTTCAAGCTGCTGCATGAGATCGGAGACGAGCCAGCCGACCCGGCCCGCGAAGACGAGGGTCGGGACCTGATCCCGCGGTAGGTCCGTTACGAGACGGCGCCAGATGCGGAATGCCAGCAGGTGGTTTTTGCGCGCCTCAAGGGTGGACACGAACAGCACATAGCTGCCCTTCGCGGGAAGGCCCCTGGGACGTTCATTCCCGATCCTGCGGGGCGGCCCGAAGCCGCTGCCGATCGGGATGGTCTGCACGGGCGCCAGCAGTTTCAGGCGCTGTTTGCGGGCGTAATCCTCTACCGTCTCGGCTGTGGCGTGGCTGATGGCCAGAAGGCGGCCGCACTGGGGAAGGGTGGTGTCGAGCCAGTGCCGGAAATCCCGGATCAGGGAAATCGCGCACCATTCCGGCCTGACAGCGGGAATGAGATCATAGAGTAGCAGGACGGGCTGGATGCCGTAGGTTCTGCGCATCCGCGCCAGGCGTTCGCCGAAATCGGGTTCAGACCATGCGGCACCGAGGACCAGAAAGATGTCACCGGGTTTTGGAACGTCGCCCGAGATGGCTGAAGACGTGGTTGGGGACAGGGGAGCCTGCGCTGTGTGGCGCGACGGGGTGGGGCGCTGGAACTTCGTGCGGGCGTAACGGCGTAAGAGCTGGAGGGCTCTGAGCTGATTGACGGCGAGGTTCAGGAGCGGACGCGCCAGTTCCGGCGGCAGGCGCTCGATGCGCCGGATCACGGCATGACGCAGACGGCGTATCAGGGAGTGGGACGGCGTATGGGCAGCGACGCGCTCTTCTGTGTGAGCGGGGGGGGCTTCGTCGGTATGAACGGCAAAAAGCGTGTTCAGCGCATCAAAGGAAACGGGAGAAAGGAGAGGGCCTGTCTCGGAGATGGCGCTTGTGTTCCGACGGGTGAGCACAATACGGCCGATATCCGGTTTCGCGGCAGCCTGCTGGCGGATGACACTGAGTATTTCGAACACAAGACGCTGGATGCCGCTGGGGCGGGTGTTTTTTTCGAAATACCGGAAGATATCTTCGACATCGATCCAGATGGTGTACTCTTTGGTCATGTGTCCGAACTGGCTTCGCTATTGCCGACGAAATCGCCGGTCTTTCAAATATCGTTAACGTGGCGTTGTAGAATAATTATCGCCTTGTGGGCAAGGGGGGCGCATAACGTGGCAGATAAGAGAGTATTTTCCCTGAATATTTCGGATGATACATTTCATTAAACTTGGGACATGTTTCCGACATATTTTATTTTTTCGGAAATACATTTGGGTGGCTTGTCTGTTTCCTGAAGTATTCGGCTGCACAGTCTCTGTAAGGCAAGGGGGAGGGATCGAAGAACTGTTTGTTGATGCGCTTGTCTGATGATTTTAGTTTTTTGGCG
>NZ_WIPH01000023.1 GCF_009547075.1 Gluconobacter aidae | reverse complement strand
CTAACCGAAACCGGTTTTGACGGGGGTCAGTCTGCGGAAACAGCTTTCCCATCAATCGTGAGGTCCTTGTCATTGGCCGAAACCTTGACCGTTTCCCCATCATGGATGCTGCCTTCAAGCAGCAGGCTTGCAAGCGGGTTCTGCAGACTGCGCTGGATGACCCTCTTGAGCGGACGAGCACCATAGACTGGATCGTATCCTGCCGCGGCCAGCCACTCGGTTCCCTTCTCGTCCAGTTCCAGGTCGATCTTGCGATCTTCCAGAAGCTTCTGCAGACGGCTGATCTGGATCTTGACGATCCGGTCCATGTCCTTGCGCTGCAGGCGGGAGAACAGGATGATCTCGTCCAGACGGTTCAGGAACTCCGGCCGGAAGTGGTTGCGGACAACCTGCATGACCTGCGGACGGACTTCATCCACGGATTCACCGTCTGGCAGATTGGCCAGCACTTCAGAACCGAGATTACTGGTCAGGACGATAATCGTGTTGCGGAAGTCCACCACACGCCCCTGCCCGTCCGTCAGACGTCCGTCATCGAGAACCTGAAGCAGGATGTTGAAGATGTCCTCATGGGCCTTCTCCACCTCGTCGAACAGGATCACCTGATAAGGGCGACGACGGACAGCCTCAGTCAGCACGCCACCTTCATCGTAACCGACATAGCCCGGAGGGGCGCCGATCAAACGGGAGACCGCGTGCTTCTCCATGAACTCGCTCATGTCGATCCGCAGCAGGGCCTTTTCGTCATCGAACAGGAACTGCGCCAGAGCCTTGGTCAGCTCGGTCTTGCCAACGCCCGTTGGGCCAAGGAACAGGAACGAGCCGATCGGGCGGTTCGGGTCCTGAAGACCGGCGCGTGCCCGGCGGACAGCATTCGAAACGGCAACCAGTGCCTGTTCCTGCCCGACCACACGCTCACGCAGCGTATCTTCCATGCGGATCAGCTTGGCGCGCTCGCCTTCGAGCATCCGGTCCACCGGAACACCGGTCCAGCGGGAGACGACCGAAGCCACGCCCTGATCCGTCACGGTATCGGCGAACAGTCCGCTTTTCGACGAGGCATCTTCCTCTTCCTGAGCCTTGGCGATCTGGGCCTCAAGGTTCGGGATCAGGCCATATCTCAGCTCTGACGCCTTGCCGAGATCACCCTGACGCTGCGCCACGTCGATATCGGAACGCGCCGTATCGAGCTGTTCCTTCAGCTTCTGGATCGCGTTCACCCGATCCTTTTCGGCATGCCATTCAGCACCCATCGCATCGGACTGCTCTTCAAGATCAGCCAGTTCAGCCTCGAGCGCGACCAGACGGTCCTTCGAGGCTGTGTCGTCCTCCTTGCGGATAGCTTCACGCTCGATCTTGAGCTGGATGATGCGGCGGTCGAGTTCGTCCAGCGCTTCCGGCTTGCTGTCGATCTGCATGCGCAGACGACTGGCAGCCTCGTCGATTAGATCGATCGCCTTGTCCGGCAGGAAGCGGTCCGTGATGTAGCGGTTGGAAAGCGTCGCTGCCGCAACGATGGCATTGTCCGTAATGCGGACACCATGATGCAGCTCGTACTTTTCCTTGATGCCACGCAGGATCGAGATCGTATCGGCAACGGACGGCTCGCCCACGAAGACCGGCTGGAAACGACGAGCTAAAGCTGCGTCCTTCTCGATATACTTGCGGTATTCATCGAGCGTCGTCGCACCCACGCAGTGCAGCGTGCCGCGGGCCAGTTCCGGCTTGATGAGATTGGATGCATCCATCGCCCCATCGGAGCGGCCGGCACCGACCAGCGTGTGCATTTCGTCGATGAAGAGGATGATCTCGCCTTCAGCCGTCTCGATTTCCTTGAGAACAGCTTTCAGACGCTCCTCGAACTCACCACGATATTTCGCACCTGCGATCAGCGCGCCCATGTCGAGCGACATCAGCTTCTTGTTGCGCAGAGCTTCAGGCACGTCGCCGTTGACGATCCGCTGTGCCAGACCTTCGACAATAGCCGTCTTGCCCACGCCCGGCTCACCAATCAGGACCGGGTTGTTCTTGCTGCGACGGGCCAGAACCTGAATGGTCCGGCGGATTTCCTCGTCACGACCGATGACCGGATCAAGCTTGCCCGCCTGCGCGACAGCGGTCACGTCACGGGCATATTTCTTCAGGGCATCGAAGGTGTTCTCAGCCGAAGCACTCGTCACAGTCCGGCCTTTACGGATTTCCGCAACAGCGCGTTCCAGAGCAGGCGCCCCGGCCTTGCCATCCACGAGCGCCTTGCCCGCAGGCGTGTGGCTGGCAGCAATCGCCACGAGCAGACGATCCTGCGCGACATGGCTGTCACCAGCGACTTTTGCAGCGGATTCGGCGGCGTCGAGCAGACGCGCCAGATCCGGCGTCATCTGCGGCTGGCCGGCACCGGCACCCTGAACTTTCGGCAGTTTTGCAAGGGCTGCGTCATTGGCGGTCTGAACGACCTTCGGATCGCCGCCTGCGGCACGGATCAGGCCGGATGCCGCACCCTGTTCATCATCCAGCAGCGCCTTGAGCAGATGCTCCGGCGTCAGTTGCTGGTTGTAGTCCCGAAGCGCAATGGTCTGTGCGGCCTGAAGAAAGCCCTGGCTGCGCTCGGTAAAATTCTGAATGTCCATAATCTCTGAAGTCCTCGCATGCCCCGTTATGGCGGCATTGATATGTCTGGCCGCCCCCGAAAGCAGCGGCCTGTGATTAATATTTAGGCAGTCATTTTTTCGTTTCAAGAGCCACGCGAAGACGTTTTGCGGGTCCCTGCAAAACGAGATCCGCTTTGGAAAGACGGTCGAACGCATTGCGGTTCTGATGCCAGTACGGATAGATCAGATCAGGCGCACTCACGTCATCAAGCCTGCGGACCTGCTCCTGCGTCAGACGGAGCGACGCGGCGGCCAGATTGTCCAGAAGCTGGCTCTCCTTGCGCGCACCCAGAACCAGAGATGTGATCCCCGGCTTGTGCAGCGTCCAGGCCAGCGCCACACGAGCGGCGGAAACACTGTGCTCTTCGGCGATCTGCACCAGAACCTCGACCGTATCGTAGAGCTTTTTCAGATCCCGGACTTCGGGCTCCGGCCAGCCGGAAATCCGGCGGGAATCTTCCGGCGCCGTCTTGCCGCGCCGGTATTTCCCCGTCAGCAGACCACAGGCCAGCGGACTCCAGACCTGCACGCCCAGCCCCTGATCGACGGCGAGCGGCAGAAGCTCGTATTCGGCATCCCGGGCTTCAAGGGAATAATAAAGCTGCTGGCTGACCGGCGCGATCAGACGGTCCCGCTCGGCTGCGCCCAGCAACTTCATCGCCTGCCAACCAGAGAAATTGGAAATACCCGCATACCGGATCTTGCCCTGATCGCGCAGGGTCTGGAGCGCCTCAAGCGTTTCCTCGACCGGCGTCAGGCCGTCCCATTCATGCAGATAATAGAGGTCGATGTGATCGCGCCCCAGACGACGCAGACTGTCTTCGCAGGCATTGAGGATATGATGGCGCGACAGACCCTGTTCGTTCGGCCCCTTCCCCGTCGGAAAACGCACCTTGGAGGTCACGAGCAGTTCGCGACTGCGTCCCTGAAGAACACGACCCAGAATTTCCTCGGCCTCGCCGCCGGAATAGGCATCCGCCGTGTCGAACATGTTCACGCCGTGCTCGACGCAGATGTCCACCATCCGCGTGGCTTCGGCAACATCCACCTTGCCGGTGGCGGCAAAGTTGCCCTGCCCGCCAAATGTGACCGATCCGAAATTGAGTGCTGAAATCCTGAGGCCCGAGCGACCAAGCTGACGATACTGCATATCCATCAGGCTCCTTCTTGCTGAGACGTACCGCAATGCAGAACACACGAGGCCGGGATCGGTCCCGGTAAAATCGCCCCCGCTCCCGAAAACGTGAGACGGCTGCGTCATCCTTCCCGGAAACCCTGTTCACAAACGGCGCCCCGGTCCATGATCGACGTCAAAATCCTGTCCGCCGTCATCCTTTCGGAGATGCAATGCCGTCACATCCCCTTCGTCGCGCCCTTCTGGCCTGCGCCGTCCTGTCCCCGCTGCTGTTCCCCAGCCTTGCCGCAGCCGCAGATCCCGCCGCCTGCATGCTCAATCTCGCCAAAACCCGGAACGGAACGCTTGGCCTGCCGAACCACGCGGAAGTCACGCCGGACGGTCACTCCGTCCTGTTCCTGCGTTCGGGGCCGTTCGACACGCATCTGCATCTCTACCGCTACGACCTGCCGGACCACTCGATTCATGAACTGGCCGCACCGGCATCGGGGCCGGAACATCTGTCAGTCGAAGAGAAGGCCCGGCGCGAACGGGCGCGCCAGAGCATGTCCGGCATCACCGACTACCAGATGAGCGAGGACGGCGGCACGGTTCTCGCCTCACAGGATGGCCGGCTTGAACGCATCGCCACGGATGACGGCCGCGTCACGCCGGTCGCGGGTCAGTGGATCGCGCCCCGCCTTTCGCCGGACGGTCTGAGCCTCGCCGCCGTGCGGGATAATGACCTTTATAGTGTCGATCTGGTCAGCGGACGTGAAACGCGCCTGACGACCGGGGGCAGCCAAACTCTGAGCCACGGCCTCGCCGAATTCGCCGCCGCCGAAGAACTGGAACGTGCGGATGGCGCCTGGTGGTCTCCCGACAGCAAGACCCTCCTGTTCGAGGAAGCCGATAACAGCGACGTCGAAAAGCACTACATCACCAACCCCGAAGCCCCACAGGCCGAGCCCGTTACCTTCCGCTATCCCCGCGCGGGCACGAACAACGCGAAAACGCGCTTTGGCCTCGTGGACGCAAAAGGTGGCCCGATCCGCTGGATTTCATGGGATCACGAGGCATGGCCCTATCTCGGTCGCGTAGTCTGGCGGAAGAACGGGCCGCTCGCCATCGTCCTGCTCAACCGTGCCCAGACGAAAGAACAGCTTCTCACGATCGACCCCGCGACCGCCAACACCCATGTTCTCCTGGAACAGTCCGACCCGGCCTGGATCGAACTGGACCCGCGCGCCGCGTCCGGCGGCCACAACCTGCCCGTCTTTCTTGACAACAACGCAGGCTTTCTCTGGGCCGCAGACCGCGGAAAGGACTGGCAGCTCGAACTCCATGCCCCGGACGGAACGCTCAAGCGGGTCCTGACGCCGCCCGGCCTGTCCTATATCGCCCTCAACGACTACGACGCCGAACATGACACACTCACGGCCACCGTCCGCGCCAACCGGCTGGACAACAAGGTCGTTCATATCGATCTGAAAACCGGAGCCGTCACGCCGTTCGTGACGGAGCGCGGCATTCACAACATCCACGTCACGAATGGGACGCACACGGCCATGGTGGACACGTTCGCCAGTGCCGCCGGCACGCGCCAGACTTTGGTGCGGGATACGGCAGGTCATGTCGTCGTAACCCTTCCGGGCGTGGCCCAGCCTCCGAAACTTCCGGTTCATGTCGAGTTCACGACCGCAGGAGCGCGGGATCTGGACGCCGCCATCATCCGACCGGACAATTTCAGCCCTTCAAAACATTATCCGGTCGTGCTGTCCGTCTATGCGGGGCCGGGCTCCAAAATGGTGCATGACACGCCAACGTCCTATCTTGATGACCAGTGCCTTGCCAATCAGGGCTATATCGTCGTCACGCTCGACGGACGTGGAACACCGGGGCGAGACCATGATTTCGAGCGGGCCATCAAGGGCAACCTGATCGATCTGCCACTTCAGGATCAGGTGGACGGGCTCCAGGCGCTTGGCAAGCGCTACCATGAAATGGATCTCTCCCGCGTCGGCGTACATGGCTGGTCCTTTGGTGGCTATTTCACCGCCATGGCGACCATTCGCCGTCCGGATGTGTTCAAGGTCGGTGTGGCGGGCGCACCGCCGGTCGATTTCGCGGATTACGATACGGCCTATACAGAACGCTATCTCGGCAAGCCGCAGGACGATGCGGAAGGCTATCGCAAGAGCAATGTCCTGACCTATGCCAACACGCTGAAACAGCCGCTTCTGCTCATGCACGGCATCACGGACGACAACGTCTATTTCGAAAACACCATGAAGCTGACGCAGGCCCTGCTTCATGCCGGCAAACCCTATGACCTGCTCCTACTGCCGGGCACGCACATGCTGCCCGATCCTGTCATCCGCGCCCGCGTGGCCCAGCGACGGGAGCAGTTCCTCCACGCGGTTCTTCAGCCCGGGAAATAATCCTCGTCTCACGGACGTCAAAAAGGCCGGATCGCCAGATCCGGCCTTTTTCGCAGGAACTCCGGGTCAGAAAACGCCCGGATCAGACCGCCATATCATCGAACAGTTCCACCCGGGACCGTTTCGACATGGTCTGGCGATAGGCTTCGACCTCGGGTGGATAAACAACGCCCCGGATCAGCGACATGCTGTGCAGATGCGCGAACAGGTGGATGTCATCCGTGGACAGCACGCCATTGACGGCATCCGGCGCACGGATCAGGGCCGCCAGATCCTTCAGCAGCGCGTTCAGTTCCGCCAGTTCGGGAGTCCCGTCCGCCAGCAGCGCGCTAAACGATCCGACGGAAGGCTCCTTGCGCTGGATGAAGCCCGCGCGCGCGGATGTCGTGGCGAACTCCGGCAGAGGCGTTGCGGCGGCGCGGGGCAGGAACAGGCGATAGAGCGGCTTGCCCGCCTTCTGTAGCCAGGCCGCGATCTCGGGGCGCGTCTCTCCCGTGAGAACCGGGGTTCCGATCCCGTCGATATGGGCGACGATATCCATGCTCTCGGGCATGAATGTCCCGTTTTCCTCAAGGATGGGCACGACCTTGCGGCCCACCATGCGAACCGGTCCGTCCACATCGTCATTGAGCAGGATGCGCTGCTCATAGGGAATGTTCTTCAGCCCGAAAATCATCCGCGCCTTGGTGCAGAACGGGCAGTGTTCGTAGACGTAAAGGATATGGGGTGCGCTCATGCTGCGGTCCTGTTGTGAAGGATGAGGATTGATCAGGCTTCCCCGACAGACGCTGAGAGAAGAAGAGGATCGATATCGATGGCCGCCAGCGCCTGCCGCCATTTCCGGGCATGATCTGTCCCGAAGACAATGTCGTCCGTTGCCGGCGACACGAACCAGGAACTGTCGCGCAGGATTTCCTGCTCAAGCTGTCCCGGCGACCACGCCGCGTGACCAAGCGCCATCATCGCCCGTTTCGGTCCCTGACCCGACGCCAGTTCGCGCAGGATATCCAGACTGGCGGTCAGGGTCGTCTGGCCATCGACATCGAGACTGCCTTCCCCGGCCCAGTCCGCTGAATGCAGGACGAAGCCCCGCGAATGCTCGACAGGGCCGCCCATGCAGACGCCGATCCGCCGCTCCGGCGGGCTTGGTTCGATTCCAAGCTGGGCAAAAAGATCGTCCAGACCCGGCTGCGACAGCCGACGGTTGACGATCAGCCCCATCGCGCCATCCTGCAAAGAATGGGCACAGACATAGATGACCGTGCGTTCGAAGAATGTCTCCGCCAGAGCAGGGGCGGCCACGAGAAGTTTTCCCGTCAGCCCGAGTTCGGCAGGAGCGGAGTCCGTCAGGTTGTCAATGCGTCCGTCGAGTGTTTTCTTCATGCCTGCCAACATGGGTGCATCCCTTCCCGTATTGCAAGCGTTTGCCTTCAGGAGTGTTAATGACATCCAATGTCATTGAACCGGGTTCCCCGAACCGCGCCTGCCGGGTGCGGACTGTCTGTCTGGAGATTGCCATGCCTCTCACTGTTCTCGTTACTGGTGCCACCGCGGGTTTTGGCCACGCGATCGCAACACGCCTCGTCCGCGAAGGCCATCGCGTCATTGCGACCGGACGCCGCAAGGACCGTCTGGAAGCACTCAAGGATGAACTGGGCGAGAGCGTCCTGCCTTTCACGCTCGACATGACCGACCGTGAGGCGCTGCGCAGCCTGCCCGCCGCGCTGCCCGAAGAGTGGCAGGATATCGACGTCCTCGTGAACAACGCCGGTCTGGCACTTGGCATGGAACCGGCACAGGATGCCGAGGCTGATAACTGGGAAACGATGATCGCCACCAATGTCTCGGGCGTCGTCGAACTGACCCGGGTCCTTCTGCCGGGAATGGTCCAGCGCGATACGGGCTACATCATCACTCTGGGCAGCACGGCCGGGACCTATCCCTATACTGGTGGGAATGTCTACGGCGCGACCAAGGCTTTCGTGCACCAGTTTACCCAGAACCTGCGGACAGACCTGCTCGGCACCCGTATCCGCGTGACCAATATCGAACCCGGCCTGTGTGGTGGCAGCGAATTCAGCAATGTGCGCCTGGGGGACGAGGCCAAGGCGGCCGCCATCTACAAGGACACGACGCCTCTGACACCCGAGGACATCGCCGGGACGGTCTCCTGGCTCATCGGTCTGCCGTGGCACGTGAATGTCAATTATCTGGAAATGATGCCGGTCTGCCAGGCATCCGGCGGTCTTGCGGTAAACCGTCATGTTGGTTGAAATCGGCCTCCCTCCACAGCTTCGCATTACGGACGGCAAGAAATTCCGCCTGTCCTCCATCGCCACGAACGACAAGCTCGGTCGCCAGAAGGATAGTTCCCGCACCCGGATCCGCGACTGCGTGGACCGGATGTCGGTCCTTCAGCAGCGCCTCGCGGCCTATGCCACGCACGGCATCCTCGTGGTGCTTCAGGGCATGGACACTGCTGGAAAGGACGGCGCGATCCGTCATGCCTTTTCCGGCCTGAATCCGCAGGGCGTGCATGTCACGTCCTTTAAGGCTCCGGTTGGCATCTCGACCCGCCATGACGATCTGTGGCGCATCCACGTTGCCGTTCCCTCCCGTGGGGAAATCGGCATCTTCAACCGCAGCCATTATGAAGACGTCCTGGTTGAGCGTGTTCATCCGGATATGGTCCGGGCGCGCGGACTCAATCCGGATCTGCCTGATTTCTGGGACCACCGTCTGGGGGACCTGCGGAATTTCGAAAGCTATCTGCGCCGCCAGAACATCATCGTCCTCAAGCTCTTCCTCCACATCTCCCCCGAAGAGCAGCGACTGCGCCTCCTCAAGCGACTGGATCATCCGGAAAAACGCTGGAAATTCAGCCCTTCGGACCTGAAAGAGCGTGAATTCTGGCCGCATTACAGCGCGGCTTACGAGGAAGCGATCCGCGCGACCGCCACGCCGGAAGCGCCCTGGATCGTTATCCCGGCGGACCGCAAATGGCTGGCGAGGGTGCTGGTGGCCGAAGCCCTGCTGGAGACGCTCGAAAGCCTCCATCTGAAAGACCCGGAACAGAAACTGTCTGACCCTCTGAGGGAAGCCCAGCAGGCTCTTCTCAAGGGAGCGGCAAAAACCGTCTGAACTTCATCATCATGCAGTTTCTCACCCGCCTCCGGCATATCCTGTCGCCGCCCGCCAATCCGATGCGTCTGACGGATATCGCCCGGGACGGGACGGTGCTTGAAACATGTCATGCGCTCCCGGCACCGAACGTGCCGGACCTGCCTCACCCGGAACGCAATCCCTTCGTGAACTGGAGCAGCATGCCGGTCACGGTCAGTCGGTATGCCCTGCGCGATGTCGTACTGGACCAGCCGCTGATGACGCTTCTTCACGCGGGGCGGGTGATCCCGGAGACGGCCTATGTTCAGGATCCCGAAGCCGTTCGCGCCCTGAAGCTCCGGCCTGAGGAGTTGATCCGCTGCGCGCCTTTCAAAGGCATCACGGCAGCCTGCGTCGATCACTGGGCCGCGAATTACTATCACTGGGTCGCGCACACCGTCCCGACCCTGCATGCGCTGTCGCTGCAAAAACTGCCGCTCCGCCTCGTTTTGCCGGAACACATGCATCCCTGGCAGTTCGAAACACTTGAACTCTTTGGCCTCACCTCAGACACCCATCTCCGTCTGCAACAGGGACGACAATACGCATTCAGGGCGCTCGACTATGTGACGTTCGTCAATGGCAGCGCGGATTTTGCAGCCTCCGGACTTTCCCGCGCCGCCTATGCCCGTCTCCGCGCGGCTGTTGGTATTGAGGCAGGCAGGCCGCACCGACGCCTCTATATCGAACGCGGCCACTCGGCCAACAGACATGTCCCGAATGAAGGCACTCTGGCAGAAGCCTTGGAAACACTGGGCTTCGAACGCATCCGCCCCGAAACCCTTTCCCTCAAGGACCAGATCCGTCTGTTCGGCGAAGCGGAAATGGTCATGGGGATGCTGGGCGCGGGTCTGGCCAATATTGCATGGTGCGGGCCCGGCACACTCGTCTACGAGCTTGTGCCCTCCCATCACGTCAATCCATGTTTCGCAGCCATGGCCGCACAGGGAGACCTGCGATACTGGGCCGATCTCTTCGAAACCGGAGCGACACGCGAAAACCATACGGACAACGCCGTCATCCCGCTTCCTGTCGCGGAAATTCTCAACCGAGTCCGGGATCTCGTGGCGCGGCTCCCCCAGATCTTGAAAAATAGCTCCTGAAAAAGAGAAACCCCGCCTGAGACAGTCTCAGGCGGGGTTCGGCATCCGTCAGATCCGGGGAAAGAGGATCAGGAACGGCGCTTGCGGCTGGAACCGTCGCCCTTCGGACCATCCCCACGCGAACCGGCAACGGGCTTCGGACGGCCATAGCCTGAACCGCCACGACCCTTGTAACCGCCGCCTGCGCCACCGCGCGGACCGCCCTTGAAGCCACCGCCCGAACGGCCACCGCCGCCAAAGCGCTTGCCTTCACCCGGGTTGCGACCACGTGGCCCCATGCCACCGGCAGGGGCTTCGGACGGCTCGATCGTCACTTCGTCCGCTTCCGCGCCGGCAAGGCAGGACTTGAAGCGCGCCACGCTTTCATCGGCGATCTGGAAATAGGTCTGTTCCTGATCGATGCGGATGCTGCCGATCTCGCGCTTCTGCACGCCACCCAGACGGCAGATCAGCGGGATCAGCCATTTCGGGTCGGCGCGCTCGGTCCGACCAACGGCCATTTTGAACCATTCGCCGGACATGGTGTGCTCTTCACGCGGTGCGCGCTCGCCACGCTCTCCGCGTTCCGTACGGCGAGGAGCTTCGACGGACATCGGGCGGATCTGCTCCACCTTCGGCAGACGCGCCCGGTACAGACCCACGAGTGCGGCCGCCAGCTTCGTGGCGTCGTATTTCTCGACGAGCTGGTTGACCAGTTCGTCAGACATGTCGTCCACGGCATTCGTCAGGATCGGATCGTCCATCAGACGGGTCTTGTCCTGCTCGGCAATGGCATCGGCCGTCGGAACGGCTTCCCATTCCGCCTGGATCTTCGCCATCTGGAGCAGACGCTCGGCCCGGCGGCGCTGGTTCAGCGGAACCATCAGCACGCTGGTGCCCTTGCGGCCCGCACGACCGGTCCGGCCCGAACGATGCAGCAGGGTTTCGGCGGCCGTCGGGATGCTGGCATGGATCACGAGGCTCAGGGCCGGCACGTCAATGCCACGGGCTGCAACGTCAGTCGCAACGCAGACACGGGCCTGACCGGAGCGCAGGCTCTCGATCGCACGGCTGCGCTCGTTCTGGCCCATCTCGCCGGAAATCGCGACGGACGCGAAACCCCGCTCCAGCAGGGCAGCCTGCACCTGATTGACCATCATGCGGGTGTTGCAGAACACCATCGCCGTCGGGCTCTCATAGAACCGGAGCACATTGACGAGCGAACGCTCGATTTCCTGCGGCTGCGTGATGACACAGCGATAGGTGATGTCGGAATGCTGCTTGGCACCCGAGACCGTGTCAATACGCTCGGCATTCTTCTGATAACGGCGTGCCAGCGACGCAATCTCGCGGGCGATCGTCGCCGAGAACAGCAGGGTGCGACGCTCGGCCGGGGCAGCATCGAGAAGCTGCTCCAGCTCCTCGCGGAAGCCCATGTCCAGCATCTCGTCGGCTTCATCGAGCACAACGCAGCGCAGGGCGGACAGGTCCAGCGAACCACGCGACAGGTGATCGCATAGACGGCCGGGCGTTCCGACCACGATATGGGCGCCGCGATTCAGCTCGCGGGCTTCACTGCGGGCATCGGTGCCGCCAATGCAGCTCGCGATGCGGGCGCCGGTTTCGGCATAGAGCCATTTGAGTTCGGACTGGACCTGAAGCGCCAGCTCACGCGTCGGCGCGATCACGAGCGCCATGGGCTGAGGGGACGGCGGAAGGCGATCGGCATCTCCGAGCAGGGTCGGAGCGATGGCCAGGCCGAAGGCGACGGTCTTGCCCGACCCCGTCTGCGCGGAAACCAGAAGGTCGCGCTCGTCCAGCCCCGGCTGCAGAACGGCTTCCTGAACAGGAGTCAGCTGTTCGTAGCCACGTGCCTCAAGGGCGCGCTTGAGGGCAGGATGGGTATCGGGAAAAGGCATATTTTATGAACACTCGGCAAACGTCACGCCGACGACAGGATGCGGCGGCTGGAATGCCGCTGCATAAAGACTTCCACTCCAAAATGCCAGAAAGAACGTATGGAAGGCTTTTTCTTGTTCTTCCCACTCCGTCCGGCACCCGCGACGCAGTCCCTGCCCTGTTCAGTTCCTTGGCTTGCGCCCGATCACCGCATGCACCGTATCGCGCCATGCCGTCAGGTCTTCAGGCGGGACGACTTCCCCGGTATCCAGCTCGGCCAGCCCGGCGCGAGACATCAGCACACTGGCCAGACGCACGCGATCCGCTGGCTCAAGCGCCTGCCAGATCGCTACGGCCTTGGCGGCATGGAACTGGTCGGAAAACGTCAGAATCAGCGGCGCACGGGGCTTTAACACACGAACGACCTCGGTCAGGACGGCCAAAGGCTGCGTCAGATAGGCCAGTCCGTCACACAGCGTCACCGCATCGAAGCTGTCATCGTCGAACGGCAACGCCGTGACTTCATTGAGATCCTGCACCACACGCTCGCCCAGAACGGGATTGGAATCCAGAGCGCCTTTGGAGATCCCGAGCCCAACCACACGCTGGAACGTCGCTTCTTCGGGATAATGGCTGAGCGCGCCCGCCATCAGATCCAGCACCGCACCACCAACCGGCAGGGCCGTCTGATACAGAGCCGTCACGGCCGTCCGCGCGCCCATATCCATCAGCGAATCCGGAACGCGCTGCGCAAAGAAAATCGTATCGGGCTCGCTGTTGGCGCGCGTGAACGCCGCTGCGTGCAGTCCTTCAAGCTGTTCCGGGCCGCTCATGGTCACTCCTTGCTGATCCAGCACGGACATGAGGGCATGTTCCCCGTGCGTCAACCCGCGCGATGCTTTATGGAAAGCACCATCATGAGCCTTTCCTTCACGAAAATGCACGGCCTGGGCAACGATTTCGTCGTCATCGACGCCCGCGACACCGATCCCGCCCTTGATGCCGGGACCATCCGCCGTCTCTGCGACAGACGCTTCGGAATCGGCTGCGACCAGCTCGTTCTCCTAAGCGCCCCGACACGGGAGGGCGCGGACGTGCAGGTCCGTTTTTTCAATCCCGACGGATCGGAAGCCGGAGCCTGCGGCAACGCCTCACGCTGCGTGGTCGCATTCGTGGGAGGTACCCCGACACTTCAGACGGCTGCCGGACTCCTGCCTACCACACGGGACGGCGCGCTCGTAACGGTGGATATGGGCCTGCCCGGACTGAACTGGCAGGATATCCCCCTCGCCCGTTCCTGCGACACGCTGACCCTGCCCCTGCATGAAGACGCGGCTGCCTGCTCGATGGGCAATCCGCACGCCACGCTGTTCGGCGATACTGACCGGGCGGAAACGCTGGGACCGGACCTCGAACGGGATGCCCTTTTCCCTGAACGCGCCAATATCGGCTTCGCACAGATCCTCTCGCCGACCCATATGCGCCTGCGTGTCTGGGAACGGGGGGCAGGTCTCACGCTGGCCTGTGGCTCCGGCGCGTGCGCGGCAGTCGTCAACGCCGTCCGACGTGGTCTGACGGAACGGACCTGCACCGTCACGATGGATGGCGGCGACCTGCGGATTACGTGGAGACAGGATGGTCACGTCCTCATGACCGGGCCGGCCGTCACGGTCTTTCACGGGACAACCGCATGACGGCGTCCGTCCTGACGTTCGGCTGCCGGCTCAACGCCCATGAGAGCGACGGCATGGCCCATCATGCGCGCAGGCAGGACGACACGATCATCGTCAACACCTGTGCCGTGACCACCACGGCCGAACGGCAGGCCCGGCAGGCCATCCGCCGCGCCCATCGCGAAAATCCGGATGCGAAAATCGTCGTAACCGGCTGTGCTTCGGATATCGCGCCGCAACGATGGGCCGAACTACCGGGCGTCGTCCGTGTCGTGCCCAATGCCGACAAGCTCAAACCTGCCATCTGGGGCGATCGAGACCAAGGCGTCCCACCGTCCCGTCATGCCCGTGCCCTTCTCCAGGTCCAGCAGGGCTGCGATCATCGCTGCACGTTCTGCATCATTCCTTATGGACGTGGAGACTCGCGCTCCACGCCCGCCACGGAAGCCATCGCACGCGCTGAAGCGCTCGTCGAAGCGGGACATCAGGAAATCGTCCTGACCGGCGTAGACATTGCGTCCTGGAAGGGCCAGGAGAGCAGCAGCCAGAATGGCACCGGGCTTGGTGCTCTGTGCCGGGATCTGCTGCGACAGGTTACGGGAATCCGGCGACTGCGCCTTTCATCGATCGATCCGGTCATTCTGGATGCCGAAAACGGCGACCGGGATCTGTGGTGGCTTCTGGAAAACGAACCTCGCCTGATGCCGCATCTGCACCTGTCCCTTCAGGCGGGATCGGATCTGATTCTCAAGCGCATGAAACGCCGCCATAACACCGCAGCCGTCGCCGCGACACTTCGCCGTGTCCGCTCCCTGCGCCCCGAAACAGGGTTCGGCGCCGACCTGATTGCAGGCTTCCCGACCGAGACGGATGCTCTTTTCCACGAAACCCTGTCTTTCGTGCAGGAACAACAGATCCCGTTCCTGCACGTCTTCCCCTACAGCGAGCGTCCGGGCACCCCTGCAGCGAGAATGCCCTCCGTTCCCAATGCCACACGTCAGGAGCGCGCGGCCCGGTTGCGGAGCGCGGGCGATACTGTCCGGGATCGCTTTCTCCAGCGACTTGTCGGAACCGAATTCGAGATCCTCGCCGAAGCCCCTGACCGTGGCCATTCGCCGGAATTCGCCGCTGTTCGTCTGACCGGCGACACACCGGTCTCGCCCCCGGCCCGAGGCAGTTTTGTTCCCGTCCGGGCCACGGGACAGGAAAACGGCACACTTCTGGCGGAAATACGCTCCTGAAAAGCGTCGAAATCCTTTGATCCTCTTGACGTTCAGTCCGAGCTGTCCGAACTCCCGTACATGGCTGGATTTTTCTCACGACTCAAACAGGGTCTCTCGCGGTCGAGCTCGCGCCTCGGCGCCGTCTTCACGCATCGCAGGCTGGATGAAACAGCACTCGAAGACCTTGAAGACGAACTGATCGCCGCCGACCTCGGACCGGCAGTGGCTGAGCGCGTCATCGACAGCTTTCGCCGCACGCGTTTCGGCAAGGACGTCACCAGCGACGAAATCCGCGAGACCCTCGCGACCGAAATCGCCCGCGTCCTTGAACCTGTTGCCATTCCCTTCGAACCCGACCCGAAGAAGAAACCTCATGTCGTTCTGGTCGTCGGTGTCAACGGAGTCGGCAAGACCACGACCATCGGCAAGATGGCCCGTCTCTATACGGAAGAGGGCAAATCCGTGATGCTGGTGGCTGGCGACACGTTCCGTGCCGCTGCCGTCGAACAGCTTGAAGTCTGGGGCAAGCGCGCCAACGTGCCCGTCATCGCCGGCAAACACGGCGCCGATGCTGCGGGTCTGGCCTATGACGGTCTCAAGCGCGCAACCGAAGCCGGAACCGACCTGCTCCTGATCGACACCGCCGGGCGCCTGCACAACAAGGGCGCTCTGATGGAGGAGCTGGCCAAGATCATCCGCGTCATGCGGAAGTTCGACGAGACGGCCCCCCACTCCGTCCTGCTGGTTCTGGACGCAACAACCGGTCAGAACGCTATCGAACAGGTCCGTGTTTTCCGTGAACTGGTGAATGTAACCGGACTGATCGTGACCAAACTGGATGGTTCCGCCCGCGGCGGGATTGTTGTGGCACTTGCGGAGCAGTTCAAACTGCCGGTTCACATGGTCGGTGTCGGAGAACAGGCCGAGGATCTGCGTCCTTTCTCGGCTCAGGAATATGCGAAAGGTCTGGTGGGCGGCTCCAACGATCTGGCGGCCAGACTGATGGAAACCTCAACCGACGAGACACCTTCCACATAAGGCTCCGGATTCTGCGGCCTGCAGATCAGGTCGCAGGCGCATCCTCGTCCGAAGACATCCATTCCTCCTGAAGATATGCGATGCGTTTTTCAATGGATTTACGCTCGCGTCGCGCGATTTCCGCGTTCCAGAGCCGGCCACTAATGGCCGATGCTTCCGCCACGAGCCAGGCCGCGCCCGCGGCAAGCCAGTCCAGCGCCAGCGTCACGGGCTGCGTGATCTGCGCGATACACGTCTTCCAATCCCCGTTGGCCAACCAGGCTTCATGGAGCGGATGCACCATGGCAGCGCCAACATAGAACAGTACGATCATGATCCGCTGACCGTCCGCATTGGGATCAACAAGCTTCAGGGCGACCAGAGGAAACAGCAGAACGCCTGCAACCAGCAAGCTGCCAGGAACATAAGAGAGCAGCAGCCCGATGATGATCCCGTGCCACCAGCGGAATCCCGGGGCCCGGAGCGATCCCGGTTCTGCCTGTCTAACGGACGCCATGGATTTTCCTCACTGACAGAACTCCAGCCAGATACTCACCATCGCTACGGCGATGCCCGTCAGAAGTGAAAAAAATTCTCCCGAATTACGTGCTTCACGATCATTGGCCGCCCGGCGCTCAGGCGCTTCATCGAGAACACGCATCAGATTGCTCATTTCGGCCTCGGCTTCCTGGGCCTGGCGCTGATCCAGTCGAAGACCCGTCGGATCATTGACGGTCGCCAGGAACGTGCCGAGATTTCCGTCTTCCGCCGCCTTGCCGAGGCGCACGCGCCGTCGGGCGCGCGATGTCTTGCTCCGCCACTGGCGCAGTTCCGTTTCCAGAAGCGGCAAGGCCCTCTGCGCCAGAAAACTGAGCGGCGTCCTGTCGAATTTCCTTTGTACAACCGCGAGTACGCTCAGATCGGCGAGCCAACCCGGTAACCCTGCTTTCTGCGACTGGGAGAGCGGAATGATCCCCTGACGCGCGCAGTTCGCTTCAAGAAAGGAGCGCATCTGATCATCCAGAAAACCGCTCCGTCCCAGAGCCTCGTCTGGCAGATCCTCAATTCCCACATGCCGGTTCAACCATTGCAACAGCCCTTCCGGAAGAGAAATCCTGGCCTCCAGACATCTCTTTGAAAGGCAGGGCAGGAATTTGTTCAGTTCATAGGGAAAACGTCTGACCAGATCCGCCCCCCTGGTTCCGATACGTCGCGCCGCCACGGACAGAGCGGTAATCTGATGGCTCTGCCGCTGAGGCAGATGGGCGGACATGAAGACATCGGGATTGGCCGTCATGAAACTCAGGATATTCCGAACCGTCCGCTCTTCATCCGGGCTGGAAGGCTGAACCGTTGCCTGCACCACCATCTGGGGAAGCGCCTCGGGCCAGAACCAGGCCCCTCCCCAGAACATGGGCGCGGCAGGATCGAGAACGGAAATCGCATGCGTGATGACCATCGTGGCAGGATCAACCGCCTTGCTGCCACCGGCCGGAAGAAACGAGGCACTTGCCTGTTCGATCAGCCCCGCCATGACAGAGAGTTCGAGTTCGCGGCCAAGCCAGTTGCTGACGACTTTTCTTTGCAGCAATGCTGAAAATTCCGCCGGGTACCGTCCGGCATACCAGGCGAGAGCCTGCGGCGTATAGACGGCGTTTCCACCGATCATGAGGGCGATGCGCGCGGGAATGACCGGACGGACCGTAAAGACCTTGCTGGGTGCGATCGTCACAAGATCGCGCGGCGAGGGGCGACTGACGGGATCATCGGAGAGCATCGCCGTCAGGAGCGAGCGCAGCCCGACAGGCACGTTATGGCCGTCCATGTAGGCGGCGGGCGTACCGACTTCAAAACGCCGCCTGAGAATATCCGTATCGGAGAGGCTCTCAAGAGGGAGCTTTCCGATAGCGAGCGCAAGAATTACCACTCCCAGCGAAAAGACATCGCAGTCCGTCGTCCCCTCGCCACGGGCGGAAGGGCGGCAGACCGCCGAAGACAGGGGCTCGAAAAGAACGGGCTGTTTTTCACCCGGAGCGGCTACTCCCAGAGGCCCCAGAACGACCTTGTGCAGCCCCTGTCCGACGAACAGGTTGTCGGGGCGGATGCTGCGACATGTCAGCTTTTCCGCTTCCAGACGCTGAAGAAGCGATGCCATCGGACGGATGACGCCGTCGATCAACTGGCTCTCCGTCCAGACTCCCAGCCCCTCTGCAAGCGAGGGACCGGGGGGATGGGGACAGAGCAGCCATAAAGCGCCCTGAGAGTATTCATGGGTGTGGATCGGAATCACGCTCTCATGACGAAAGAACATGATTTCCGTAAGGCGGGGCGAAGGCGCAAAGGGAGCCAGGGCCAGATAGGACGCCCCGGATGCCGTCACGTCCTGGGCGCTATAGGTCGCACAGCCGCCGAGATCGGGCTGTTTGCGGTCCAGGCTGATCAGATACCGCTCGGCGATGAGCAGTTCCTGGCTGTTATCTGCCTGAGTGTCGGCCATTGAAGTCCCGTTGTTTCCCTATCCGGTCTTTTGTGCCGGACAAGGATTGAGACTTCGTTAATGCTGGACCGATTCCGGAGTTGAGAATTCAGTCCTCGAACGGATCACGCATCAGGATGGTGTCATCGCGTTCCGGGCTGGTGGAGAGCAGCGTCACCGGTGCTTCAATCAGTTCCTCAATGCGACGGACATACTTGATGGCCTGTGCCGGCAGCTCGGCCCAGGAACGGGCACCTGCGGTCGTTTCCTTCCAGCCCGGCATCGTCTCGTAAACTGGCTTGACGCGGGCCTGTGCACCTGGAGCCGACGGGAAAGTCTCGATCTTCTGACCATCCAGTTCATAGCCAACGCAGATGGCAATCTCGTCCAGACCATCCAGCACGTCGAGCTTCGTCAGAGCGATGCCGCTGACGCCACCGACGCGGACGGCACGACGGATCAGAACCGCATCGAACCAGCCGCAGCGACGCGGACGACCGGTGACGGTGCCGAACTCATGGCCGCGCTCGCCAAGAGTCCGGCCGGTCTGGTCGTGCAGTTCGGTCGGGAACGGCCCCTCGCCCACGCGGGTGGTGTAGGCCTTGGCAATTCCGAGTACGAAACCAACGGAAGACGGGCTGACACCGCTGCCCGATGCTGCAACAGCCGCAACCGTATTGGAGCTTGTGACATACGGATAGGTGCCGTGATCGACGTCCAGCATGACGGCCTGCGCACCTTCGAACAGAATGCGGCGACCGGCACGACGGGCTTCGTCCAGACGGTCCCAGACCTGGCAGGAGAACGGCAGCAGACGCGGCGTGATCTCGGTCAGGAAGTCCTTAAGCTGCTCCTTGGTGAACGTCTCGGCGCCCAGACCGGCGAGCAGCGTGTTGTGGTGCAGGAGCAGTTCGTCCAGCTTCCAGTCCAGCGTCTCGGGCTCGGCCAGATCGCAGATGCGGATGGCACGGCGGGCCACCTTGTCTTCATAGGCCGGGCCAATGCCGCGGCCGGTCGTGCCGATCTTGTGGTCGCCGCGAGCGGCTTCACGGGCCCGGTCGAGCGCGCCATGCACCGGCAGGATCAGCGGCGCATTCTCGGCGATCCACAGTGTTTCGGGCGTAACGACGAGGCCCTGAGCCGTCACGCGGTCGATTTCGGTCATCAGGGCCTTCGGGTCCACGACGACACCGTTGCCGATCACGCCGATCTTGCCACGAACCAGACCGGACGGCAGCAGGGACAGCTTGTAGACCTGATCGCCCACGACCAGCGTGTGACCGGCATTGTGGCCGCCCTGAAAGCGGACAACGATATCGGCGCGGCTGGCGAGCCAGTCGACGATCTTGCCTTTACCCTCGTCCCCCCACTGGGTTCCGATCACGGTGACGTTGGACATGAGCTGACTTCCTAGAACTGACGGTAAAGAGGGAGAACCAAGAAAAAAGGATCAGAGCGGACTGGCCGCGCCATCCTTCCAGACGTGGGTGCAGCGCAGATGCCGTGCCTGCTGCGCCAGATCCTCATCGTGGGACAGGGCGGAGACCGTGGCATATCCGGTCTCATGAAGACCGGAAAGGCTGCGGGCGTCGAGATCGACCGGCACGTAGCAGCGCGGACGGGAGGCCGAGGCGGGAGCGGCGCGCAGAAGAGCCTGCGGGCGAAGCGTCAGGCCACAGGCAGGCTCCTGTCCCGCCAGATAGCGTCCGCCCCGACCCAGTTCCTCACGGGAACTGATGGAGAATACCGTCACGCACAGACCGGTATGATACCGCCAGCCTCGGAAATCCACGGGATCAATCGTCAGACGCAGATCCGGGCTGCGCTCGCGGATCGCTGCCACGGACGCCGCCAGACGCTCGAAATGTCCGGCGATTTCTTCAGGATAATCCAGCTCCGCCAGCAGATCCAGCGCACGGTCCGCAGGTCCGGCCGCGCGGAGCATGACGGCCAGCATTCCGGCAATCACCCCTCCCAGTTCCGCCACGGCACTGGCATCCTTGCGGTCCAGCGCATGCAGCAGGGGCTCGCGATCGTCTTCGGGAATGACGCCCTCAATCAGCCCCAGGGCCAGCGCAGGCATGGACAGGTCGAACGAAACACCTTCAATCCCCAACTCCGCCAGTGCTTTCGCCCCCAGCGCCACCACTTCCGCATCGGCCTGTGCGCTGTCAGGGCCGATCAGTTCAATGCCCGCCTGCGAAATCTGCCGGTCCGCTTCCCGTCCCGGCGTACCGACGACAATGCAGCTTCCAGAATAGGACAACCTGAGCGGACGAGGCGCATCCTGGAGACGAACGCCCGCGATCCGGGCGATCTGCGTCGTCATATCCGGACGCAGCGCCATCATGCGATGCGAGTTCGGGTCCATGAGACGGAACGTCTGAGGCGCAAGGGATTCGCCCGCGCCGCCCAGCAGAGACGTCTCGAACTCCAGGAGCGGCGGTCGCACCCGCTGGTAGCCGTGACGGGAAAAGGCTTCCATGACGCTGGCAATGCCACGGGCTTCGGCTTCGGCTTCCCCGGGCAGCAGATCGGCGAAACCGGAAGGCAGAAGCGCCGTGCTCGGGGTCTCGGAATACAGGCTCATGCCGAGAACTCCACGCGCGTCTGTTCATGGGCCCAGTCCAGCCAGGGCAGCAGTGCTTCGATATCGGATGTCTCGACCGTCGCACCGCCCCAGATCCGCAGACCGGCCGGCGCGTCGCGATAGGCCGCCAGGTCGTAGCCGGCACCTTCCTTCGCAACGAGGGCCGTCAGGTGCTTGACTGCTTTGCCCTTTGCGTCATCAGACAGGCTCTCAAACCATGGGGCGGTGATTTTCAGACAGATCGACGTGCTGGACCGGGTCTCTTCCCGTGTCGAGAGAAACGACACCCAATCCGCCGTCTCGATCCATTTCGTGACGACAGCCAGATTTTGCTGCGAGCGTACCTTGAGAACGGGCAAACCACCGATCTGTTCAGCCCAGCGCAAACCATCCAGCGCATCCTCGACACAGAGCATGGAGGGCGTGTTGATCGTATCGCCCTCAAAAATAGCCTCGATCAGACCCTTTTTATTGGCCAGACGGAAAATCTTGGGCAGCGGACGCGGTGATGGCTGGGCCAGACGCGCAGCGGCACGCGGGCTGAGCGCCACCATGCCATGCGCGGCCTCGCCACCCAGTGCTTTCTGCCAGGACCATGTCACGATATCGAGCCGGTCCCAGGGCAGATCCATCGCAAACGCCGCGGACGTCGCGTCACAGATGACCAGACCTTCGTGTTCAGCCGGAATGGCGCTCGCATCCGGAATGCAGACACCCGAGGTTGTGCCGTTCCATGTCAGAACGACATCGCGGCTCCAGTCCACTTGTGTCAGATCTGGCAGTTCGCCATAGGGCGCGTCCAGAACCCGCAGATCCTCGATTTTCAGGACGTCGCGCAGATCCTGCGCCCAGGTTCCGGAGAAACTCTCGAAGGACAGGACATCGACCCCGCGCTCACCGGCGAGCGCCCACAGGATCATCTCCACAGCTCCCGTATCGGAAGCCGGAACGATTCCGACCCGCCAGTCCGTCGGAATGCCGAGCAGGTCTTTGGAGCGGGTAATAACCTCTTTAAGGCGCGCGCGACCTTCAGGCGCGCGGTGCGAACGGCCCAGCAGCGCCTGATCCAGGCCGGACAGGGACCATCCGGGGCGCTTGGCGCAGGGACCTGAGGAAAAGAACGGGCGGGAGGGTCTGACAGTCGGCTTGGACATGCTCGTTCCGGGCTGATCGGTCCTGAGGCCATTCCGGCAGGAAATGACCGCTCATGGTGCGAGAGAGGGGACTCGAACCCCTATGCCTTTCGGCGGTCGATTTTGAGCCGACTGCGTCTACCGTTCCGCCACTCTCGCGCGGGCGGTCCGAACCCTACTGCATTCCCCGCAAAAGAACCAGAGTGCAAAATCCGGACCGTGGAAGAGGAACCCTCAGCGGCCCAGCATCAGAAGCATATTCTGAATCGCGGCCCCTGACGCCCCTTTACCCAGATTGTCCAGACGCGCGGTCAGGACGGCCTGTTCACCATTATGATGAACACGCAGTTCCATATCGTCCGTATTGGCAAGCGCGTCAGCCTCCAGCCGCGTCTCCGCCGGAAGGACCCGTACATGCACACACCCGTCATAAGCAGCCTGGAGAACGGCTTCGAACTCCGCGGCAGAAGGCTGTCCCGGCAGATCTTTCAGATGCAGGGGGACCGAGACAATCATACCTTGCGGGAAATGCCCGACGGACGGCACGAAGAGCGGCTGCCGTGTCAGGCCGGAATAGTGCCGGATTTCGGGCAGATGCTTGTGCTTCAGGTCCAGCCCGTAAAGGAAAAAGGCCGGGCCGCCGTTTTTCTCATGTTCCTCGATCGCCGCCCGTCCTGCCCCGCTGTAACCCGATACGGCGTTGATCGAAACCGGATGATCCGCCGGCAGCAGACCCGCCCGGACCAGAGGACGCATGAGCGCGATCGCGCCCGTCGGGTAGCAGCCGGGATTGGCGACAAACCGCGCGTCTCTGATGACGGCCGCCTGTTCTGCGTCCATTTCCGGAAAACCATAGACCCAGCCATCCGCAATCCGGTGCGCTGTACTGGCGTCCAGAATCCGGACCTCCAGGCCTTCCGCGAGAGTCACGGTCTCGCGGGCGGCATCATCCGGCAGGCAGAGAATGGCGATATCCGCCTGTTCGAGCATGGAACGGCGGGCGGCGGTGTCCTTGCGCAGAGCAGGGTCAATGGACAGGATTTCCAGACCGTAAGACGCGGGAAGCAGCTCGATCCGCTGACGGATGCCCAGACCTGTCGTGCCTGCTTCTCCATCAATGAAAATGCGTGCCATGCGTCATCTACCCCGTCTGCAAATCCGTGCCGGACCCAGTTTTACGTCGGGAATGACATGCTGTCACGCGGCAGCCCACGTTCGCCGCTTTCCTCCACCCGGCCACACGGCTATGAACCTTTCAGTCCGACAATAGCAGGATCTTCCCATGACCCAGTCCGACCGGCCGTCCCGCCAGCCATCTCCCCGGCCTTCCCCCCGGCAGATCGACCGCCTGCTGGACATCATGAAGCGCCTGCGTGACCCCGAAGCCGGCTGCCCCTGGGACGTGGAGCAGACCCCGGCCACGATCGCCCCATTCGCCATCGAGGAGGCCTATGAGGTCATGGACGCCATTGCGCGTGACGACCGCGACGCCATTCCTGACGAACTGGGGGACCTGCTGCTTCAGGTGGTTTTTCAGGCCCGGATGGCTGAGGAAGCCGGGCATTTCGATTTCGAGACCGTCGCAGGCACGATCGCCGACAAGCTCGTGCGCCGTCATCCCCATGTTTTCGGTGACGCAGCACTGGATGACGATTTCTGGGAGCGGGAAAAAGAAGCCGAGCGCCAGCGCAGGGCCGAGTATGGCACGCTGGCCGGTGTTGCCCTCCCCCTGCCCGCCCTGATGCGCGCCGCCAAGCTGACACGCCGCGCGGCCCGCGTGGGATTCGACTGGGACGACGCCACCGGCCTCCTCGACAAGGTCCATGAAGAGATCGACGAACTGAAGGCCGAGTTCGGCGGAGACCGCGACCGGATCGAGGACGAACTCGGCGACGTCCTGTTCACTGTCGCAAGCCTGGCCCGCAAGCTGGATATCGACCCGGAAGCCGCCTTGCGCCGGAGCAATGACAAGTTCACCCGCCGCTTCGAGGCTATGGAAGCGATGCTGGCCGAGAAAGGACAGACCATGGCTGAACAGGATCTGCCAACCATGGAAGCCCTCTGGCAGGCCGCGAAGAAACTTCCGGGAATGAAATGACATCCTGAAGGAGAGACAAACCCTGCCCGAATACACTCCGTATCACTCGGTTACAGGCATCCTTATCCTTTATTAACTTTCCGGAGCGAGGATGAGGTCGTACCCACACACGGAGTCTTTTCGCCATGACAGGCATCTCTTCCATCGGCTCTTCCGCCATGAGCAGTCTTTACAGCTCCAGCAGCACCGCCTCTTCCAGCGCCTCATCATCGTCCGGCAGCAGTTCTTCCACGCAGGAAACCACCACGACCAAGCTGAACGCCGACGGCTCCACGACGACCATCGTCGAGGACGCGCAGGGCAACATCATTTCCGAGACGACCTCCGGCGGATCTTCTAACTCCAGCTCCAGTAGCGATACGAGCCATCTGCTCAGCGTTTCGGCCTGAAACATACCTCCGTCATACAAAAAGATACGTCAGGCCCGCGGGTCTGACGTTTTCATGCGGGCCGAACCTGCTAGAGAACGTTCCCATGACGGACGATCTCGCCCCATTCGATTTCGAACTCCCCCGCGACCATATCGCGACGGAACCTGCACGCCCACGCGACAGCGCAACGCTGCTGCATGTCCGGCCCGGTATGGCGCCTGATCCACACATGGTCCGCGAATTGCCGGATTTCCTGCGCGAAGGGGACCTGCTGATTGCCAACAACACGGCCGTCATCCGCGCCCAGCTTGCCGCGACACGCGGCGAGGCGAAAATCGGCCTGACGCTCGACCGGATTCTGGCGGACGGAAGCTGGCATGCTCTGGCGCGCAATTCGCGCAAGCTGAAGCCGCAGGATATCCTGCATTTCGGCGACGATCCGGTCACGGCCACCGTGGTTGAAAATGAAGGCGATGGCGCGGTCAGCATCCGGTTTTCGGTCGAAGGCGAGGCGTTCGACGCGTTTCTGGAACGGGTCGGCGCCCTCGCGCTCCCTCCTTATATTGAACGCCCTTTCGGCCCGACGAAGCAGGACGATACGGATTACCGGACCATTTTCTCACAGTATCGTGGCGCCGTGGCCGCTCCGACTGCCGGCCTGCATTTCACGCCTGAAATGCTCGCAGCCCTGGACGCAAAAGGCATTCAGCGCCGGACCCTGACGCTTCATGTCGGCGCGGGCACGTTCCTGCCGGTCCGCTCCACGATCGCCGAGCATAAAATGCATGCGGAATGGGGTGAGATCGACGCGGGAACCGCCGCCGCCATCAACGAGACCCGTGCCCGTGGCGGTCGGATCGTGGCCGTCGGCACCACGTCCCTGCGCCTGCTGGAAAGTGCGGCCCGTGATGACGGCACCGTGGCACCATGGCGTGGCGAGACCTCCATTTTCATCAAGCCCGGATACCGCTTCAAGGCGGTAGACGTGCTGATGACGAACTTCCATCTGCCGCGTTCGACGCTGTTCATGCTCGTCTGCGCGTTCAGCGGCACCGAGACCATGCGTGAGGCTTATGCCTACGCCATCGCCAACGGATTGCGGTTCTATTCGTATGGTGATGCCTGCCTGCTGGAGCGCGCCCCATGAGCGATCACAAGACCGATCACGTCACCAAAATGACCTGGGTGCCCGAAGCGACCTGCGGCATGGCGCGCGCGGGCCATCTGCACACCCGCCACGGCACGGTTCCAACCCCAACCTTCATGCCGGTCGGAACCGTCGGCACGGTCAAGGGCATGACGATGGACGCCGTACGCTCGACGGGTGCGGGCATCGTTCTGGGCAACACCTATCATCTGATGCTGCGCCCCACGGCGGACCGTGTGCAGAAACTGGGCGGCCTGCACAGAATGATGGACTGGCCCGGCCCGATCCTGACCGATTCTGGCGGATTTCAGGTCATGTCCCTTGGCGCGCTGCGTAAACTCGACGAAGATGGCGTGACGTTCCGTTCGCATATCGACGGCAGCAAGCACCGCCTGACACCGGAAATCTCGACCGACATCCAGTTCAAGCTCGATGCGACCATCACCATGGCGTTCGATGAATGTCCGGCCCTGCCCGCCACGCCGGAAGTGCTGCGGAAATCCATGGAAATGTCCATGCGCTGGGCCGCCCGCTCCCGCGAGGCATTTGTCGCGCGCGAGGGATATGGTCAGTTCGGCATCGTGCAGGGCGGCACCGAGCGGGACTTACGCGAATATTCCATCAAGGCCCTGACCGAGATCGGCTTTGAAGGCTATGCGATCGGCGGCCTGGCCGTGGGCGAAGGCCAGGAACTGATGTTCTCGACGCTGGACTTCACCACGCCGATGCTGCCGCAGGACAAGGCGCGATATCTGATGGGCGTCGGCACGCCGGACGATCTTCTGGGCGCGGTCATGCGCGGCGTGGACATGTTCGACTGCGTGATGCCCTCACGCGCCGGTCGCACCGCCCGCGCCTATACCGAGCGTGGCACGATCAATCTGCGCAATGCCCGTTTCGCGGAAGACACACGCCCGCTGACGCCGCATGACGATACGCCGGTTGCCGGGCGTTACAGCCGCGCCTATCTGCATCATCTGTTCCGTGCCAACGAAATGCTCGGCCCGATGCTGCTGACATGGCACAATCTGGCCTATTACCAGCGCCTGATGCGCCAGATCCGTGCCGCCATCGTGGACGGCACGCTTGATGCTTTGGCCATAAAGCTGCGCGAAGACTGGGCCAAGGGCGACTGGACCGAAGATGAATGGCCAATGCCTGATCTGGCCCTGTAAACTGGGGCTTTGCCCCAGACCCCACAAAGGGACGCGGTCCCTTTGATCCAGATTCATAAAGCGGAGTGAAGGGGTCTCGACCCCTTCCGGGTGCAGGGCAGAGCCCTGCCTCACCCCCAGAAAGAACCTCAATGCGCCATATTTTCTCCGCTCTGGTTCTGAGCACCGCTCTCGCAACGGGAACGGCCTGCGCCGCGCCGGAAGAAATCCGTGTTCTGGTCGTGGCGAATTTCGAAGTCGGTCACGACACCGGGGACGCGCCCGGCGAATATCAGGACTGGGTGGAGCGGCTGCATCTGGACGAAACCGTTCCCATCCGCGGCGTCCCGGACCAGCTCCGCCGTAACGCGGACGGCGTGTATGGAATCGTCCTGCGACATGGCGATATGGATCTGCATGCACTGGCGCTCGATCCGCGCTTTGACCTGCACCACACCTACTGGCTGTTCACCGGCATTTCCGGCGTCAATCCGAACATGGCATCGGTGGGAAGCGTCGCCTGGGCGCAATGGGTTGTGGATGCGGACGCCCTGCGCGAAATCGACGACCGGACCATTCCGAAAGGCTGGCCTTACGGACTCTACGCGATCGGCGCGAGCCGTCCGGACACCCTGCCCGACAATCCGAACCATTATGGCTCGGTGACGGATGTGGCGCAGTTGACCAAAGCCTATCCGCTCAATCGTGGTCTGGCGCGCTGGGCGTTTGCCCTGAGCCAGAATGTAAAACTCGCTGACGATCCGGTGATTGCCGAACGTCGCAAGGCATGGCGCGGCTATCCGCAGGCGCAGAAGCCGCCGATGGTGCTGATGGGTGAGACGCTCGGCACGGAGCGCTACTGGCATGGCGCGGAACGCAACCGCTGGGCCGAGAACTGGGTTGCGATGTGGACGAAGGGTCAGGGGCGCTTCGTCATGACCAATGAGGAAAGCCAGCACTACCAGTACGACATGCGGATGCTGGCGCGGCTGGGCTATGTCGATCCGGAGCGGATCATGGTCCTGCGCTCAGGCAGTAATTTCGACATGCCGCCGCCCGGCGTTTCGGTCACGGCATCCATGGGAGACGAAGGACCGGGGCAGGCCGTTGCCTATGACAACAACGAACGCGCCGGAGAACCTGTCGTGCGTGAACTTGCGTCACACTGGGACCGCTATCGCGACCATATTCCGGCACGCTGACCGGAGGGGACTGGTCAGATAGCTTCATTGCGCCGACGGCAGGACCTTGCCGTACCGGTCCCAATGCGTCGCCAGTTCCTTCACAACGACACTGCCCACCGTATAGGCGGCATCGACCGCGGCCTGAAAACCCGAAAATCCCGTCTCGTGCGCTTCGTCCGACAAAAGCTGCGCCGCACTCTGCCCCGGCGGCGGCATGTCGAAATTGCTGGCCGTGCGCAGAATGAGCGCACGCTTCGGATCAACGCGCCCGGCCTTGCCCTGAAGCGCCAGAGCCTGACAGAACGCGACGTCCTCTTCAGCGGTCGTGGCCATCACACCCTGTCCATCCGTCCAGTATTTCACCCAGCGCTCGGCCCACTGGTTCATTTTTGCGCCAACCCAGAAGGTCTCGCCCGAAATCGTGTCGCCAAGCTGCACGGAGGGCGGCTTCCGGGCAGCCGCAAAACCGGTGTAGCGCAGGCGCGATGCCTTCAGCCCGGCATTGTCGGGAAGCGCAATGTCCTTCGTCAGTCCATAGGCCCACTGCACAAGGGCCGGGTCGAGCGTGTATTCCATATCCCCCATGCCGGAATGCAGCGCGGGGCGTGGTTTTTCATCCGGTATACTACCCTGCACGGGCGTGAACCCGTCCGGCCAGGAGGCAGGAATTTCACGCGGGTCCACCAGATGGGACAGGCCACCATTAATAACGCGCGGTGCCCAGACGGCCGAACCGATGGTGCCGAAATTCGGATCAATCCCGCCAATCCCTGCCAGCACGAAATAAGCATGTCGCAGATCGAACCGCGGATCGAGCACGAGGGCCGTGATGGCCGAGGCCATGTGTTCCGGTCCCTCGCCGCTCGCGATGCCCAGAACATGCAGGTCCGGATTGTAGTGCATCACGTCATGATCGGTGCCGGGGGCCGGGATCGTCTGCCGCAGGGGCAGTTTTTCGATCCAGTTCTGATATTCGCCCGCCGTATCCCCCGTGTCCTTGCCGACCTCGAAAGTCGTGACGACGACGACACGAACGGGGATCGGGGCATGGGCCGACGCCAGACCAGACGCACAGAGGGACAGGAGCGCTGCCCCAAAAACGGTTGAGACAGATTTCACTGATAGAGACCCTCATGTGTGACAGCGGCTTCGAACGTACCGAACCGCTCCTCAAGTGCCCATTGCAGACGGGCTTTCTCGCTGGACTTCAGGAACGCCGAGCAGGATGCGGAAGCGACCGGCCATGCCTGGCAGGCCGGAATGAATTTTCCCGGCTGATGATCGACCCAGAGGCTTGCACCCGGCACAAATGCATAGTCCAGCCCGGCACGGGACAGCGTTTTCAGATCGGCATAGGACAGATCATAGGTCCGGGCCGCGCGGACATATTCCTGCGTCAGGTCCCCGCGTGAGACGCCCTCATCATCCGTCGACAGCGCCATCGGCACACCGGCCCTGCGATACAGCGAAAACGGATGAGCCGCGCCTTTGACGCCGAGGATCTGGTCATTGCTGGTCAGGTTGATTTCCACCATCACATGACGCCGCGCCATTTCGGACAAAAGCGATTCAGGATCGTCCTCAAGAGCCACATCCACGCCATGCCCGATCCGGCTTGCGCCCGCTACCTCGACAGCCGCGCGGATATGATGGCGCAGCCCCTCCGTCGGGACGAGGCCGGTCGTGAGTTCACCTGCATGCAGGCTCAGTTTCACACCCGGAGTGACGCCATTCAGGAAATGGAACATCCGCATGTGCAGGTCATAGTCGCGCATGGCGGTCGGATCGTCTTCGGGCGCCACGATATTCAGTCCGACGAAGCGCGGATCGGCTTTCACGGTCGCATATCCGCCGTCGAGCTGCGCATAAACGGCCTGGGGCGGTAGTGTGCGCAGGGTCTGGAACAGATAGCGCACCGTCACCGCGCATCCTGGATGGGCCTGTGGGGTTCCGCATTTCAGAACGTCCCGAGCCTGCTCTTCCATCCGGTCCGTCTCGGCGCGGGCTTTCTGCACGAGTGCCGGAATTTCGGGGGCAAGTGCCTGATGTGCGGTCGCGAAATCATCCCCCTTCAGCGGATGATGGAAGCCCGCGCCAATCATCCCGCCGATACCGGGCGAAATCATCAGCTCCAGATAGGCCACATGATCGCGGGCCGCCCGGTCACGCGCTTCAGCCAGCATGTCGCCCGAATGCGCATCATCGATGGAACCAAACCGGGCGAATGTCGCGAAGAAGTGGTCATGCCCGGAGGCGTCGCCAGGAGCGGGCACGAAGTCGCGCATGGACAGCGCGTCGATCAGGACATTTTCCGATTCCGCGTGATGCGACAGTTCGGCGGCGGGAAGCTCACCCTCTCCCGAATGCGTGCAGGCATGGTCGAGGATGCGTTTTTCCTTCAGCGACACACACAGACCATCGCGCGCGGCCCAGTCCAGCATGTTTTCGGCGTAGACCGCACCAACCAGATGGTTGTGCAGGTCCGCCCCTTTCGGAAAAGCACGGAGAAACATGTTCAGCCGGACCGGATCGTCCCGGATTCGGTCATAAATCCGTACAGCAGACTGCGGAGCAGCATGTACAGGCGAAATCATCGTCAGAGCAGAAGTCATGCCCAGAAAAACGGCAGGCAGAACACGAAAGAAAGGATGTCGCATGGCCCAACGATGCCGCCCCGCCCCCGACGTGGCAAGCCATTTTCAGATCGTGACAAATCCTGTCTGCATCAGCCGTTCCGGACAGCAGAAAAGCTGGTCCGTCTGCGTCCCTGATGGCATAACGGCTCCCCGTTCACCGGCGAGACCTCTCTCTTCCATGCCTGCTTCCCCGAAACCCGATACAGGGCCTGAAGCCCGGATTGCGGAGCATGCGCGCCATCTGGGTTTCGATGCGGTCGGGTTCTGCAAGGCCGAACTCGGGCCGGACGTGGCGCGGAACCTGCGGGAGTTCGTCGCGCAGGGCCATCATGGCACGATGGAGTGGATGGAAACGCGGATCGAGGAACGCGCCCATCCGCAGGCCCTGTGGCCCGAAGTCCGGAGCGTGATTTCGCTCGGCCTGTCCTATGCCCCTGCCGAAGGACCGACGACCGATCCCGAGTGCGGCAACATTTCCGTCTATGCCCGAAACCGGGACTATCATGACGTCATCAAGGGCATGCTCAAGCATCTGGCGCAGTATGTCGTGAAGCTGGGCGGACCGGAGACGCAGGTGAAGGTGTTCGTGGACACGGCTCCAGTTTCGGAACGCGCACTGGCGGAGAAAGCGCAGCTCGGCTGGACCGGAAAGCACACCTGCCTCGTCTCGCGGGAGCACGGATCATGGCTGCTGCTGGGCGAGATCTACACCACGCTTGAACTGACACCGTCCGATCCCACGGGCGGAAGCTGCGGCTCCTGCACGCGCTGCCTGACAGCCTGCCCGACAGACGCCTTTACAGCACCCGGAAAAATGGATGCGAGACGCTGTATCTCCTATCTGACGATCGAGCATAAAGGCCCGATCCCCCATGATCTGCGCCCGAAAATCGGCAACCACATCTACGGTTGCGACGACTGCCTGGCCGTCTGTCCGTGGAACCGCTTTGCCGAGAGCGCACGGCATATCAAACTTCAGGCGCGCCCCGAACTGGTGGCACCGAAGCTCGACGAACTGGTCCGGCTGGATGACGCGACATTCCGTACGTTTTTTTCCGGCTCGCCGATCAAGCGGATCGGGCGAAACCGGTTCGTGCGCAATGTCCTGATCGCCATCGGCAACTCCGCAGACCCGTCACTCGCCGCGTCAGCGCGGGATCTGCTGAGTGATCCGGACCCTGATATTTCCGAAACCGCGCACTGGGCTTTGAGCCGCCTTGAGGAACAATCGGCATGAGTGATCTCGTCAAACGCAGCCTGTCTCTGTCAGGACACCGGACGTCCGTGGCGCTGGAACCCGAATTCTGGACGGTACTGGATGCGATGGCCGCAATCCGCCAGCAGAGCTTTGCGTCTCTGGTGGCGTCTCTCGATGCGGCCCGACCGCCCGAGCGACCACTGGCCTCCGCCCTTCGCGTCGCGGCGCTGATGCATCTTCAGAAAGGCTCGCGGATGGATAGTTAACGCCCGGCGCTGTCCCCCGACAGGCTCAGCCAGTCCGGATGTTTGCGCTCGATCCAACGCAGGACGCGGCCCTGAAGGCGACGGAAGAAGGGAATGTCCTGCGAAAGCAGCATCACGCCGACCGGCAGCATCCACAGCCCCAGAACCGGCAGAATGGACAGAACGCCCCCCAGCAGGAACAGCACGCCCGCCGGAATCCGGACCCATCGATGATCCGGCTCCCGCAGCCAGTTCAGCACGTTCTGCAACCGTTCGGGCAGGCGCTGGATCAGAAGATCCATCAGTTCGTCATCAGAGCGGAAAGGAGCCGAAGTGACAGTCTGAAGCTGGGTGGGCATGAAAATATCCGTCATGAAACAAGCAGAGAAATCTGCGCCTCCAAAAAGAATGGGACGGCGCCAAGTTCGTAGTTCCCACCCTATATCATACTGCCGGACAGGACGGTTGGCGCATCCGAAGCACCCTGTCTGCGATCTGTCATTTGCCGCCGTGGGCAGGCGTGCTAGATTGATGGCATGGCTATCTGGGGCAAGATGTTCGGTGGTGTCGCGGGCTTCGCGGTTGGTGGTCCTTTCGGAGCACTGATGGGCGCGGCGCTGGGACATGCGGCTGATAATGGTTCGCTGCTCAAACCCTCGACGGGCGGCTGGAGCGAGCGTTTTCCCGCGAATGGTCGTCCCGATCCCAACAGCGCCGCTTTTTTCGGCGCGGCGAAGATCGCAGCCGCTCTCGGCAAGCGCGACCAGCTCTATGCGATCGGACTCGTCGCGCTCTGTGCCAAGATGGCCAAGATCGATGGTCCGGTGAACCGGCACGAGATCAACGCTTTCAAGGCATGCTTCCAGTTCCCGCCCGACAACGTCAAGGAAGTGGGGATGCTGTTCGATCGCGCCCGCGACCGGACGGACGATTTCGAGATGTATGCCCGCGAGATGGGCAAGGCCTATGCCGACAACACGGCGCCGCTGGAAAATCTCATGGCCGCCCTGTTCCGCATCGCCCGCGCCGATGCGGGGCCGGGCCGTGAACTTCACCCCAGGGAAATCGATTTCCTCCAGCGCGTACACCGCGCCTTTGGTCTCTCTTCCGGAGCATGGGAAAGAGCGGAAAGCGGCAACAGCCGCGCCGCCAGCGGAAACGAGCCGGATGCCTACCGCATTCTCGGCATCACCCGCAGCGCGACGGATACGGAAATCCGTGTGCGCTGGCGAACACTGATCCGTGAGCACCATCCCGACGTCCTCGCCCAGAAACCCATGACGGAAACCGAACGCAGGCGTGCCCAGGACCGCGTGGCGCGGATCAATGCCGCCTGGGACCGGATCAAACGGGACCGCCAGCTCTGATTGTCAGTTCTGGCGGGCGACTTTGATCTTTCGCAATCATTGCGAAACTTTCAGTCATGCGAAAACGTAAAGCAGTCTCAACCGGCAAGAGAAATGTGCCATGGGACTGATCCTTCTTGTAATCCTGATCCTCCTGCTGATCGGTGCGCTGCCGTCATGGCCGTACAGCTCGAAATGGGGCTACTACCCCTCGGGCGGTCTTGGCCTGATCGTGGTCATTGTTGTCATTCTCGTCCTCATGGGCCAGATCTGAATACAGACCGCTGCTTTCGTCTTCCGGAAGCGGCGGTTCGTTTACCGGTGCTCTTTTTTTGTAGCTTTAATTTCGTTGATTTGCTAATTACCGAATCATGAACGATGTCTTCAAAGCCCTCGCCGACCCGACCCGCCGCGCCATCCTCGAAATGCTGCGGAAGCGCGAAATGACGGCCGGGGAAATCGCCGCACAGTTCAGTCTCGCGAAACCCACGCTGTCCGGGCATCTGAACGTCCTTCTTGGCGCCGACCTCGTGCATCGGGAACGCGAAGGCACCACCCTGATCTACCATCTGAAGCTCTCCGTTCTCGAAGAGGCATGGCTGCGTCTGGCGTCCTCAATGAAACTGGGACAGGTGAAATCCGCCACATCACAGCAGGCACGGAACCTATCATCATGCACGACAGATCCGACCGTCGATCCGGTCCCCTCCTCTCCCTCGCGCTGATTGCAACCGTCCTGGTCGTGGGACTGGCCATCGCTGCTCACACACCATCAGGCGCGAAAGTGCCGATTCATTTTACAAGGGACTGGACCGCGGACCGGCTGGTCCCGCCGCTTCACGGACTGCTCGTCTGGACGGGGCTGATGGCGGTATTATGGGTCCTGATGGCGGTGCTGCCCCGTCTTATACGCGCCCGGAAGGGCGGAGACGGTTTCGCCGCGTCCCTTCCGGTCTACGACACGCTCTGGATTACCCTCACGGCGACGATGGGCATTCTCGCGATCGCCTCCATGGAATACGCTTTGGGCAACCGGATCGTTATGGGCTCCGTGTCGGATGTTCTGCTCGGAGCCTTTTTCGTTCTGGCTGGAAACGGGCTTGGAAAACTGCGTCCCAACGACATCATCGGCATCCGCACGCCCTGGACCAAAAACAGCACGTGGGTCTGGAACCGGACGCACAGAACCTGTGGCCCGGTCTTCATTCTGCTGGGCATGTGTCTGATCGCGGCCGGGCTGGGTGTGTTTGGCCTTCCCTTCACACCGCTGTTCAGCACAGCCGCCATTCTGGTGGTAGCGGCTTTTTCCTGCGGTCTGTCCTGGTTCTACTCGCGCCTCGATCCCGAGACGCGATAAAATCCGGAACAGAGCACAGTGTGCTCAACCCGGCAGGGCTGCTTTTACACCCTTCTCACGGATGATTTTGCGCAGTGCGATGACTTTCTGGTCCAGTTCCGTCGTGTCCAGATTACGCCAGCCGTCGAATGCCGGGAGTTTGAGGGCACTCTCAAAATCATCCGCTTTGGCCAGCTTCTGTTCCGCTTCGCCATAGGTCGGCTCGGACGATTCATAGGTCCCGCCCTTTTCGTCCCGGCCACGCAGCATTTCCAGATAGGACGCAATGCCGAACGCGATCCGTGACAGGTCACGCTTACCTTCAAGCGCACGCCGCACCGTTTCCGTCCAGAAAACCTGAACCTTCGAGCAGCCATCACTTGCGATCCGGAGCGTCTGGTCGGACATCGCCTTGTTCGAAAAGCGGCTGATGACGCTGTCCCGATATCCTTCAAGCGTCATGCCCGGCGGGGCTTTCAGCGTGGGAATGACGTCTTTGTTGAGGTAGTTCTTCAGGTTCGCCAGCAGATCCGCGTCCTCAATGGCTTCATCCACGTTTTCATAACCCAGCAGAATGGCAGGGAAGCAGAGCGTGATGTGACCGGCATTAAGCATCCGGATCTTGACGTGTTCCCAGTCCGTCACGTCATCGACAAGCTGCACGCCAGCCTTTTCCAGCGGCGGCCGGCCATCGGCGAACCGGTCCTCCAGAACCCACTGATGGAAATCCTCGGCCACCAACGGCAGATCGTCGTCCAGCCCACTCGCCGCATTCAGCTTCTTGGCGATGGCGGCCGATACTGTCGGGGTGATGCGGTCGACCATGCCGTTCGGGAAGGTCGCGTTTTCTTCAATCCACTTTGCCAGTTCAGGATCGCGGGCCTTCGCGTAACCCAGAAACGCCTTGCGGGCGACATTGCCGTTATGGCGCAGATTGTCGCAGGACATGACCGTGAAGGCCTTGGTCCCGGCTTCCCGACGGCGACGCAGGGCCTCGACGACGTAACCGAAAACGGTGGACGGCTTTTCCGGATTCTGAAGGTCGGCCTTCACCGCCGCATTCTCCAGATCGAACGCACCGGTCGTCTCGTTGATGTTGTAGCCGCCTTCCGTGATCGTCATGGAGACAATGCGGATCGCCGGATCGGCAAGATGCTTCAGCACAGCTTCCGGATCGGCCGGGGCCAGCAGGTAATCGCGCAGCGCACCCATGACGCGCACCGTGCTTTTGCCGGACGGCGCCGTTTCGGTCAGGGAATACAGGCAGTCCTGCGCCTTGAACTCCTCGGCCTTTTTCTTTGAACGATCACTCCCCGTCAGGCCAACACCGACGATTGCCCAATCCGGCGCATGCTCAAGGATCTGCTCGACGTAGAACGCCTCATGAGCGCGGAAGAAGTTACCCACGCCGAAATGCACGATCCCTGGCCTGATCCCGTCAATGTCATAGGGGGGAGCCTGGACACTGGCAGGAAGAGACTTGAGGGTTTCGCGCGTAATCATGGACTTCTCCGTGGTTTCGGGCCGGTCGCTGACGGGGACCGACAAGGCCGGGCATGTGCCATCATAGCCCCGGAACAACGTAAAAACCGAATGACGGTTTCAACAGCGCCCCTGACACCGGAGCGCGTGATATCGTCACAAGCGCATTCAGAGGCCCTTTGCGGCACTCGCATCCCCGCGCATTACCACGCCTACAGCCCGCTCCAGATCTTCACGGAACAGCGACATTACAAAGCGCATTTCCGGCCGCGTCTGTTCTTCCAGCCGCGGCAGGAGGTCGAGGATTTCCTCGTCTTCGGACTGCGGTTCGTGCTGGTTCCGCTTCGCGCGCAGCAGCTCTTCACAACTATGCGCCAGCGCTCGAAGCGCGTGGCTCAGCCCCTTGTACAGTGGCAGCAGACCTGTGTTCCCTGCCGCGCGCCCCGTCGCAATGGCGCGGGCAACCAGCATCGTATCGTTCAACAGCCGCCGCATGAGCCGTGGAAGAGCCGCCAGTACCGGATCGCGCCTTTCCAGCTCGCCCCAATGTTCGCGCCGTGCTTCGGTAACGGCATCTTCCAGCTCCGTCAGCAACGCCACGCAGTCATCGTTCTGATGTTCGATCGCCGTCCATCCGGTATTCTGGTCAAGGGCGCTTTTCAGAAGCTGGTCCATCCGCCGCAACAGACGCGCGGCCGTATGGAACGCCTGTTTGCGGGCACTGCTGTGAAGGATGAAGAATGATACCACGATCGAAACCGCGACACCGACCACAATGGCGAGAAGCCGCGTAATCATGGGCAGGAACGGGCTGCCCTGGCTGGGGAACAGGTACACGATCATCAACGTGATACAGGCAAAGCGCAGCGTCGGCTGCATGGCGGTGAGGAACACGAGGGGCGCGAGCATAAGCCAGAACGGAACCCAGCGCAGGCCCGTCGTGATTTCCAGCACTACGGCGCATACGCCTGCTAACGCGCCGATCAATGTTCCGCTGATCTGATCGCGGGCCGTCGTCATGGTCTGGCTGATGCTGGACTGCGTGACGATCAGTGCTGTCACCAGTGCCCAGATCGTCTCCTGCAGATGCATGAGCGAGCCAACGATCCAGGCCACCACCACCGACACCAGAACGCGGATGGTCTGGCGTGTCGCAGGACGGGTGACATCGCGCCATCTGCTGTTTCGAGGTGGCACGGACAGCCACTTCCGGCTCAGACGTGTCAGAAAGTTCATGGCAGGTTTCAGCGCAAAGGAGCGATATCAGTTCCCCAGGAAGGGCACCGGCACCCAGCGCAGTCCGTCATCATCCTGAACCAGCAGCAGCACTTCCGTCTTCTTGCGATCATGCAGGCGCTGTATGGCTTTTGCGAAATCATCCGGCGTGTTGATCTGGTCCTGGCCGACCTGCGTGATGACGTTCCCTTCCGCAATCCCGCGAGATGCGGCGGGGCTTCCGGCCTCGACACGCGAGACGAGAACGCCACGCTGATCGTCGGTCAGGGCATATTGCGTGCGGGCATCCGCATCGATCGAACTGACCGTCACCCCAAGCTCGCCCAGTGCCGCGTGACGATGTTCGGGCTGATGGGTGTCCGACGGCGGCATGTCCGGCGGCGTAGGCGACTGGCCAAGAGTAATCGGCAGCGTCTTGAACGCCCCCTTGTGCCAGACCGTCAACTGCGCCTTCGCACCGGGCAGGATGGACGCGATGATGCGCGGCATGGTCTGGCCGGTCACATCCTGATCGCCCACGCGGGTGATGATGTCGCCGACCTCAAGACCGGCCTTTGCAGCAGGGCCCTTCGGATCGATTTCCGAGATCAGCGTCCCCTTGCCGTTGGAACCGTCCGGCTTGTGGAAATCGAGCGTCTCGGCGATGTCGTTCGTCACGTCCTGGAACTTCAGTCCCATCCAGCCACGGGAGACATGCCCCGTACGACGAAGCTGGTCGATAATCCCGCGCGCATCATCAGCCGGAATGGCAAAGCCGATGCCGATGGAATCGCCGCCCGCACCGCCATAAATCAGCGTGTTGATGCCGATGACTTCGCCGGACAGGTTGAACAGCGGGCCACCCGAATTGCCGCGATTGATGGCGGCGTCCGTCTGGATGTAATCGTCATACAGACCGTGTTCGACGTTTCGCCCACGCGAGGAAATGATGCCTGCCGTTACAGTCCCGTTCAGCCCGAACGGATTGCCGATCGCCAGAACCCAGTCGCCAATCCGCGCCTTGTCGCTCCGGCCCAGCGGAACGGTCGGAAGCGGATGCTTCGGTTTGACCTCAAGCACCGCCAGGTCGACCTGACTGTCCCGCCCCACGATCCGCGCCGGCATTTCCGTCCCGTCCTGAAGCGTCACGCTGACCTGATCCGCCCCTTCAATGACGTGGTTGTTCGTCACGATGATACCGGACGCATCGATAATGAAGCCCGAGCCCAGTGCCTGCTGACGTCGCGGCGGATGGTTCGGGGCCGGTTTGTGCTTCAGGTAATCATGGAAGAATTTTTCCAGCGGGGAGCCCTGCTGGAACGGGGGCACCTGCGGGCCGTCCGGGGCACTGGAATCCGGGCCCTTGTCGTCATTTTTTGACGGCTTGAGAACCGCGGATGTCGAGACATTCACGACCGAGGGAAGCAGCCTGTTCGCCAGATCCGCGAAGCTCGATGGCACGGAGCGCGGCGCCGGGGTCGGTATCGAAGACGGCTGGCCTGAGATCGGCGCCACGCTCTGGGCAAAGGCGGGACTCGCGCTCCAGCCCCCCGCAAGGGACAGGGCCAGACCGGAAACAGCAAGACAGGCAGCACGACGGGCGCCGGAACGGGCGAGCAGGTTTTTCATACCCGCACGCTAACGCAGAACGTGGTCGTTCGTCACCATCCCGCCGTTCGGGATGCGTTTTCGCCCCGATCATGCTAGGGGCAGAGTCCTTTCCGATACGATATTCCCCTGATGAGAGCCCGGCATGACTGACACCACGCCCCCGAACGACATGCCGCCTGCCTCCCCCGAGACCAGTCTTCCCAGCGCCGAGACCCGTATTACCGACATCCTGAAAAGCGAGCAGGACGCCCAGGGCTCGAACGTCCTGTCCTTTGCCGCTCTGGAGAGCGTGTCGGTCCGCAACGGTCATGCCCATGTCTCGCTGGCGACGTCGCGCGATAATGCCTCGCGCGTGGAGCCACTGCGGCCGCGCGTCGAAGCCGCGATTGCAAGCCTGCCCGGCATCACGGGCGCCACGCTGTCCTTCACGTCCCATCGTCCCGCAACGCCGGCTGCTGCCAATGCCCCGGCTCAGGGCGGGGGGCACCGGCCTTTCAATCTGGGCGACAAACGACGCAATGCCGCGAGCCAGCATGCGCCTGAAACGCTGCTGCCCGGCGTCAAGGCCGTCATTGCGGTCGCATCGGGCAAGGGCGGCGTGGGCAAGTCCACCACGGCCGTCAATCTCGCGGTCGGGTTGGCCCATCAGGGCCTGAAAACCGGCCTTCTCGACGCAGACATCTATGGCCCGTCCCTGCCCCGGATGCTGGGACGCAACACGCGCCCCGAAGTCGTCGACGGGACGATCCTGCCGATCGAAGCCTGGGGCCTGAAAAGCATGTCCATCGGCTATCTGGTGGACGAGAACCAGGCCATGATCTGGCGTGGTCCCATGGTTATGGGTGCGCTGACGCAGTTTCTGGGTGAAGTCGAGTGGGGCGAACTCGACGTCCTCGTGATCGACATGCCCCCCGGCACCGGAGACGCCCAGTTGACCCTTGCTCAGAAGCTCGGCCCCAAGCTGGCAGCCGGTGGCGCCGTCATCGTCTCCACACCCCAGGATATCGCGCTGCTGGATGCACGGCGCGGCGTGGCCATGTTCGAGCGGATGGAAACGCCTATCCTCGGCGTCGTCGAGAACATGTCCTATTTCTGCTGCCCGAACTGCAACCACCGCACGGAACTGTTCGGGCATGGGGGCGCCAAGGCCGAAGCCGAGAAAATGGGGGTCCCGTTCCTGGCGGAAATCCCGCTGCTGGCCGATATCCGGGCGAGTGGCGATGAGGGAACCCCGATCATCCTTTCCGCACCACAGGGCGAAGCCGCACAGGCCTATACGAGGCTCGCGCAGGCTGTGGCCCGCTCCCTGTCTTCAGAACACAGCACGAAAGAACGGTCATGATCCGTCTTCTTCTCATCAGCGCCTGCCTGACACTGGGGGCCTGCTCCCAGACGGTCACGCATCGTGGCCTGTCTTCCGATGGTTACGGCTTCACGCAGGACTCTCAGCATCTGCCCCCACCCGCAGACCTGATGACTCCCATCCCGCACTAAAATCCTGCGCAGGCACAGAGAATCGTTCTCCGAAGCTTGACCTGATATGCCCCGGCATGGAAAAAACCGCACTGCTGATGCCGGGTTAGCACAGTGGTAGTGCAGCGGTTTTGTAAACCGAAGGCCGGGGGTTCAAATCCCTCACCCGGCACCAGCTTTTTCCTAATAAATACAATAGCTTGCTCGAATCTCAGGAAACGGCAAACCGATCATATATATTGTGCGTAAGCGAATCATAAGTTTTACGCCCGAATCGTGCGTTTGTTATCAGCGTCACTTTGTAGACGACAGACCATGAAATTTTCGCCACTGATAAAATTCAATGGAAGTGTTTTGAAGGTTCCATTCCCGCATCTTCTCTATTTCCTTCATTTGGGCGATATTAGTGTCAGGGTGCTCATCTAAATATTCCCACACAGCCCGACATTTAATGCTTCTTGGTCCAGGT
>NZ_WIPH01000022.1 GCF_009547075.1 Gluconobacter aidae | reverse complement strand
CTTCGTTAATTTTTGGTTTGGTAAATGACCACCCATTCCATGATGCCAATAAAAGAACGGCTTTTCTAAGATCAGTTTTTTTATGTTAGAAAATGGATACGTCCCTTCAGTAGATATACAGGTAGTCGAAGACTTTACCGTAGAAATTGCCGAATTTCACTCAAAGAATAATCGGCACATGCGGATAGATGAAATATCGCCAAAATTCAAATCAATGTTTCGAAAAAAGGATGCAAGAATATACTATGTTATAACATTTAATGAACTCCAAGTAATTCTATCTAACCATGGGTGTTCCTTAAGAAATCCTCATAGAAATTATATCGACGTTTACAATGGAGAAAATAAAGTATCCCAGATAGGTTTCCCTGGCTGGAAAAATGAAGTAACACGCAATGCCATATCAACAGTCAGAAAAACAACGGGTCTAACTGCTGATAATGGATATGATGCTCAAGTCTTTTTCAAAGATGCTGATCCATTAAATAGACTAATTGGCGAGTATGAAGAACCGTTACGGAGACTTGCCGATAGATAATATCCAAAATCAATAAATGCCTGTTAAAGATTTTTTTTGGAAACCCAACTAAATAATAGCCTCTTATTTATGCAGCGAATAAGAATCTAATCATACTCTACTTTTTATGGAAAGGCCGTTTTCCCTAACGGAAAGACGGCCTTTTTATTCATAAAAACCTACTTCAACGCGGCAATTACCGTCATCTCAACGCGCCATTCCGGCACAGCCAGCTTCGCCTCGACCGTCGCCCGGGCCGGCTTGTTTGCCGTATCCAGCCAGGCATCCCAGGCACGGTTCATCGCACCAATCTCACCGATATCCGTCAGGAAGATCTGAACCGACAGGATCCGGCTCTTATCCGTCCCCAGAGAGGCCAGAAGCGCGTCGATCTGGCGCAGGATGTCGACCGTCTGGCCTTCCGTATCGAGGCTGGCGTCATCTGCCACCTGACCGGCCAGATAGGCCAGCCCGTTATGGACCACCACGCCCGCAAGGCGCTCTTCTTCGAGGTGACGGGTAATATCGGCGTTTTTACTCACGGGCGTGGACCTTCTGGCTGGGATTACTGAAGCAGGGTCGGGATCATCTCATGCTCGAGGATCGCATCAAGCGCGCTTTCCTCGTCTTCCGCGACCGCCATGGGCGTGCCGTCGGCGGCATGGATGGCCACGACCAGTTCCCCGTCATGCATGACGGATTTGACATAGGCGAGGTGGGACATGCCCAGCGTCAGGAGCTGCGGCCCCGTGATGCGCCGCAGATCCACGGGGAGTTTGTCGTCCGAACGATCACCGTTTTCGAAGGGATTGTTCAAGTCAGGTTCCTTCTGAAGCCGGGGCGATATCGCGCCCAGCCTTGAGTTCAGTCTGTAAAAAATGTGACCGCGCAACCGGCCTTATTCGTCGTCGATATCGCGGGCCGGACGCGTCGTACGCCGCGTTTTCACAACGGGCGGCACCACTTCGTGATGAACCGTCGGTCCCGGTGCCGGGCTGCGCCGTCCCTGCGAAATCGCAATCCGCTTGACCCGCACTTCCGGCTCCGGACGCAGAAGATCAATGTGCAGCAGGCCGTTATCAAGCCACGCCCCACCAATTTCGATGCCTTCCGCCAGCACGAATGCCTTGTGGAACTGCCGTGCGGCAATCCCGCGATGCAGGAAAATCCGCCCCTGACTGTCATCCGCCTGACGCCCGCGGATCACGAGCTGGTTGTCTTCCTGCGTGATCTGCAGATCGTCCATCACGAAGCCCGCGACAGCCAGCGTAATCCGCAGGGCCGTGGCGCTGAGCTGCTCGATATTATAAGGGGGATACCCGTCGGACGTCGATTTGGCGGCACGCTCAAGCATCTGCTCGAGGTGATCGAAACCGAGGAACATCGGGGACGTGAACAGGCGACCGGACATAGGGCTAAAGCCTCCTCCATGAGCGAGACATAAACAGGGCCGGTCCCATCATGCGGCAACCGGCTGACCCTACGATATGGTGTCCACCCGCACGGATGCAAGTTCTACCCTTACAGGACGCAACGCAAAACCTGCACTCAAACCTGATCTTGCACTGGCATTTGGCGCCCGCGCTCGCTACATCGCAGGACATGAGCGAATTCGATTTCCTGTCCGGCATCGACGCGGTGCCGCCCACCCCGATCCTGATCGCCCCCCAGCCCGTGCTGCGGGAGGTCACCCGCGACGTGCGCCCCGAGGACATTGCCTTCATCCGCGAACAGCTTCCGGGTATGTTTTCCGCCATGTACAAGGCGCCGGGCATCGGCCTCGCCGCCCCGCAGGTCGGTCTGGGCATGCGTTTCGCTCTGGTGGACGTGGCCGAGGAAGATGCACCCCGTGAGCCCATGCTGCTGATCAACCCGGAAATCATTTCTGATTCCGATCAGCTTGCCGCGCGTGAGGAAGGCTGCCTTTCCCTGCCGAACCAGTATGCCGAAGTCGTCCGCCCCGAATCGATCCGCGTGCGCTACCGCAACCTTGCGGGCGAGACGATCGAGCACGATGCATCCGGCCTGCTCGCCACCTGCATCCAGCACGAAATGGACCATCTCGACGGCATCCTGTTCGTCGATCACCTCTCGACGCTCAAGCGCAACATGATCATGCGTCGCCTCGCCAAAGAGCAGAAACTCGGAAGGCGCTGATACCCTGATGCGGCTGATTTTCATGGGAACGCCGGACTTTTCGGTCCCGGCACTGCACGCCCTGCTCAATGCGGGTCACGAGGTGGTCGCGGTCTACACGCAGCCCCCCCGCCCGGCAGGGCGCGGCAAGGCGCTCCGTCGCTCGCCGGTTCATGAAGCCGCCGAAGCCGCCGGGATCGAGGTGCGTACGCCCGCACGCGTCCGCCGGGACACGGCAGAACACGAAGCCTTCGCCGCCCTTAACGCCGATGCCGCCGTGGTCGCCGCCTATGGCCTCATTCTGCCGAAAGCGATGCTGGATGCCCCGCGTCTGGGCTGCCTGAACATTCATGCAAGCCTCCTGCCCCGCTGGCGTGGCGCCTCGCCCATCCAGTCCGCCATCGTCGCAGGCGACACCCGGAGTGGCGTCTCCATCATGCAGATGGATGAAGGCCTCGACACCGGCGCGGTCTTGCTGGAAGAGGCCACCCCCATCAGCGCGACCGACACTGCCAGCACGCTGCACGACCGCCTGTCCGAAATCGGCGGCCGTCTGGTCGTCCGTGCGCTGGCCGAACAGCCCACACCCGTGCCGCAGCCCGAAGACGGCGTCACCTACGCCGAGCGCCTGACCCGCGATCATGGCCGTATCGACTGGACGTGCAGCGCCACCGAGATCGACCGCCAGATCCGTGGCCTGACGCCTTGGCCCGGCGCGTTCACCACGCTCGATGATGTCGTCGTCAAGATCGGTGCAGCCACCCCGCTGCCTGCCGAGAGCCATAGCGCCGCCTCCGGCATCACGCTTGATGACAGCCTCACCATCGCCTGCGGCACCGGTGCCCTGCGCATCGACCGTCTGCAGAAGCCCGGTCGCAGCATGATGTCCGCTTCCGACTTCCTGCGCGGCCAGCCCGTGCCGAAAGGCACCCGCCTTGTCTGACACGCAGGTTGCGGAGCCTCTCGCTGAACCCGCCGCCGAGCCCACGGGTCTGAACCGCTGGGCCCTGCGGATCGAATATGACGGCACCGGCTATCTCGGCTGGCAGAAGCAGAACGACGGCATCTCCATTCAGGGCCTGATCGAAGCCGCCGCCTCAAAACTGGTTCGCAACCGCCCCGTCCCCAGCATCACCGCCGGCCGCACGGATGCCGGCGTGCATGCGGCAGGTATGGTCATCCATCTTGATTTCCCGGATGACGCCCCGATCGACGCCCGACAGATCCGCGACGGCATGGGATACCACCTCAAACCCCACCGCGTCGTCGTGCTGGAAACGGCGAAAGTCGGCCCGGAATGGAACGCACGTTTCTCCGCGACCTGGCGCAGCTACCGCTACACCATCCTCAACCGGCCAGCCCGTCCGGGGCTGATGGAAAACCGCGTCTGGCACATCAAGCGCCCGCTGGACGTCGACCTCATGCAGCAGGCCGCGAACCATCTCCTCGGCCCGCATGATTTCACATCCTTCCGCGCCGTCGCCTGTCAGGCCAGAAGCCCCATCCGCACGCTGGACGTCCTGAACATCCACCGCGATGGTGAACTGGTCATGATCGACACGAAGGCGCGTTCCTTCCTGCACCATCAGGTCCGGAACATGGCCGGCACCCTGATGATGATCGGCTCACGTCAGTGGCCGGTCGAAAAGATCATTGAAATTCTGGAAGCAAAAGACCGCTGCGCGGCCGGGCAGACAGCCCCTCCCGAGGGGCTCTGCCTGATGGATGTCGGCTATCCCGACGATCCCTTCAACCGCTCCTAGGACGACAGCCCAAGCAGATCGACAACCGCATTGTAATGCGGCGGCAGCAGCCACAGGGCCCAGAGCAGTCCCCCCACCGGCAGGGTCTGCAGGACTGTCATGACAAAAGCCTGCCAGCCGGTCGTCACAAGCCCGACTTTCGTCACATACCAGGTCAGCCACAGCGTATAGAGCTGTGCCCCGAAAGCGAGGCCGCCCAACGCCTGGCTGGACGCCGCAGCCCCCGGCAGCACGAGATGCAGCACGCCCTGCGCCATGATCAGCATGACCAGTGGCAGCCACCCGCACCAGAGCGACGCCGTGGCATAACGCGTCCACAGACCCTTGCGGCTCAGGACGCCCGCATAAAGCTCCGACACCACAAGCTGCAACAGCGTGCAGACCAGCGGCACCACAGCCCGCACCAGCCCCATGATCCGCTCGGCGGGTGGGAGCATGAACGCCATCCACACACCAATGACCGCCAGCGCAACCGTCGGTGCCAGAGCCGCGAACAGGGCTCCCGCTCCGGGTGCGAAACAGTTGATCCCTTCGGACCGCCCCCGCCCCAGAAGCCACACACCCAGAGGAATGGCCATATTCCCGGTAGGTGGGAACGGACCCGGCCGTCCGGAAGTCACAGCCCGTATCCTTCCATGAACGCGAGATAAATCCGTGTCAGATCCTCCAGCGCCCCAAGCTCCACGTTTTCGTCACGCTTGTGCATGGTCGCGCCGACAAGGCCGAACTCCGCCACCTCGCAGTAGTGCGAAATAAACCGCGCATCCGACGTCCCGCCGCTGGTATCGAGCCGGGGTGTCCGTCCCGTGACACTGCGCACAGCCTCGGACAGGCACGTTACGGCATCCCCTGGCTGCGTCAGAAACGCCTCGCCGCTGATGGACACCTGCACGTCCGCCTGAGGCGCGTGATGCCGCACCACGTCCTCGATCCACGCCGTCAGAGCGGCCCCGGTGTGCAGATCATTGAACCGGATATTCAGCCGGCCGACAGCACTTCCCGGAATGATATTGGTCGCCCCGTTTCCAACATCGATGCTCGTGACCTGAAGGGACGACGGATCGAACCACTCGCTCCCCGCATCCAGTTCCCGCGCCGTCAGTTCGGAAAACGCTGCCAGAAGACGATGAACCGGATTATCCGCCAGATGCGGATAGGCCACATGCCCCTGCGTCCCATGCACGGTCACGACAGCATTCATGCTGCCCCGACGTCCGATCTTGATGACATCCCCGAGTGCCTGCGGGTTGGTAGGCTCGCCCAGAACGCAGAAATCCGGCAGTTCACCCCGTTCCGCCAGCCATTCAATGACCGGCTTCGTCCCGAAATGCGCCGGACCTTCCTCGTCTCCCGTAATCAGCAGCGATACGGAACCCTTGAGCGGCCCCTGTTCCAGACGCCGCGCAACGGCTGCAACGAAACAGGCCACCCCGCCCTTCATGTCCGCGATCCCGCGTCCATAAAGCCGGTCACCCTCGATAACCGCCGCAAACGGATCATGCGCCCAGCCTTCACCCGGCGGCACGACATCCGTATGCCCCGCAAAGCAAAGCGCGGGATGCCCTTTCCCCAGCCGGGCATAAAGATTGGGCGTCGGCGCGTCAGCAGGACCGAAAGGGAGATGGAACGTCTCGAACCCCATCCCTTCCAGCACACCTGCCAGAAGCGCCTGAGCCCCCCCATCGGCCGGCGTGACCGACTGGCAGCGCAGCAGATCCCGGGCCAGCGCCACGGGATCCGTCGGAAAGGTTGACCCCGTCACAGGATCAGTCGCGCAGAAGATCGTTGATGGAGGTCTTGGAGCGCGTCCGCTCGTCCACACGCTTGACGATCACCGCACAAGCCAGCGACGGCATACCCGGCTCCTTCGGCGGCAGCGTGCCCGGCACGACGACGGAATAGGCCGGAACACGGCCCATGAAGATTTCGCCCGTCGCACGGTCCACGATCTTGGTGGAGGCACCCAGGAACACGCCCATAGACAGAACGGAGCCCTTCTCGACGATCACGCCCTCGGCCACTTCCGAACGCGCCCCGATGAAGCAGTCGTCTTCAATGATGACCGGAGCAGCCTGCAACGGCTCCAGAACGCCACCAATGCCCGCACCACCGCTGATATGGCAGTTCCTGCCGATCTGGGCGCAGGACCCGACCGTCGCCCAGGTATCGATCATCGTGCCACTGTCGACGCGCGCGCCGACATTCACGAAGCTCGGCATCAGCACCACATTCGGCGCAATGAACGCGGAGCGACGCACGATCGCACCCGGAACCGCACGGAAACCAGCCTCGGCGAAACGGAACTGGTCCCAGCCATCGAATTTCAGCGGGACCTTGTCGAATGCCGGCTCACCTCCGCAACCGCGCTCCATGACCCGGCTGTCATTCAGACGGAACGACAGCAGAACCGCCTTCTTCAGCCATTCATGAACGATCCAGCCATCTGCGGACGGCTCAGCGACACGCAGCGTCCCGGCATCCAGCGCGGACAGGACTTTTTCCACGACATCGCGGTCTTCGCCTTCCGTACGGGCGCTGAGCGTCGCACGACGCTCCCACAGAGCTTCAATGACGGTACGAAGGGGTGCATTCGGCATCGGGTCGGTCCGGTAAAAAAGAAGCAGAAATCCGCCGGACCATGCGTTTCCCGGGGTTTCATGTCAACGGGATCTTTACTCCTGACGGCCGCTCTGTTCGCGCCCTGATATTGTTAATGGCTTCTTAACCAATCACGCTTATGAAAACCGGGGGCTTTGACTGGCTGGCCCGACCGAGAGCTCTCCGCGGGATATGTCACCCTTGCCTGATATGCGTTCCTTGTTCTCCCAGTTCCTGAATAATCCGTCACCGGACAGGACCCCGCAGGACCTGCGGAACATGCTGGCGTCAACCCTGGAAAGCCGAGAACGCTGGCGCTCCCTGCTCTATCAGGCGGTGGATCTGGTCTTCGAGACCGACAGCCGGGGCCGGATCATCCTGATTTCCCCCGAAACATGGCTGGGACAGCCCACGACGCCCCTGATCGGCCGCCCGTTCAGCGCACTGTGCGACACCGTGAACGTCCTTCAGCCCCATACCGGCACGCCCGTCCAGATCACGAACCCGCAGGGCGAGCCCCTGACCGTCATCCTCTCCTCCTGCCCTTTCCAGGACAGCGAAGGCCGGGTCACCGGAACACGCGGCACCCTCAAGACGGTCTCACAGACGCTGCCCGGAACTGTCGCCACCCTGGGAACTGAAAACAATTCCACTCTTCACCCTGTAAGTCGCAACCTTCCCGTCAGCACCGTCGGGGTCGCGATCCTCGCCGCCACCATTACGGCGCTCCGCAAGGCCATCGTCCCCAGACTGGCCTCTGCCGCCGCGATGGACGCCCTTCTCGCACCCTTCGCAGCGGAAGGCGCGCTGCTGGACACCGCATTTCCGAAAACATTTCTTTTCACATCATCCGCCCTGCCTGCGGATATCCAGCCCATCCTGTCGACGCCCACGCCCCAGGCTGGCACGGAGCTGTTCAGGACCGGCGGCAGCCATGTCATGATCTGCCGCGAAAACATCCGCAGCCTCAGACAGCTCTGCCTCGTCGTCTGGCGCTCCGAGCCCTGGTCTGCACAGGACCGGCAGGTCTGCGAGACAGTCTGCTCCCTGCTGGCCGGATTCTGGGAACTGGACAGCATCCATCGCCAGATCCTGACGGATTCCGACTACGACATCGCGTCGAATCTGCTGAACTGGAACGGCCTGAAATCAGAAATCGAGCGCCGCAGCCGCCGGCTGGATCAGGAAGCGATGGCCGCAACCCTGATCATCGCCCGCGTGCCCGGCCTGACAGAGCTTTCAAAGACGCGCGGTTTCGAGGCCGGCGAAGAGGCCCTGCGTCAGTGCGTGGCTCTTCTGCGACAAGCCATCCGCCCGACGGATGCCATCGGCCGCATCAGCAACAACACGTTCGGGCTCTGGATGGATGGCGGGGACCGCTTCGCCGCAGCCGAACGCGCCGAGCGCATGACGGCCCACGGCATTCCCATCCTGATCGATCCGCCGGTCCACCTGCCGCTTCAGCTGGGGCTTGTCTCCCGCGAAACCAATGCCGAAGAAACCCCCGAGAGCCTGCTCGAACGTGGCGTGCAGGCCCTTCAGGAAGGAGTGGCCGAAAACAGAAAATGGCGCTTCTCACACGAAGCGCCATAATTCCGGTCCAGTCCTGCTGACAGTCGGTTATGCCTTGATAAGCGTTCCCGGCCCGGCCCGTGTGAACAGCTCCAGAAGACAGCTATGCGGCACGCGCCCGTCCAGAATGACGGCGGCTTTCGCCCCCTTGCGAACTGCCTCTAGGCAGGTCTCGACCTTCGGGATCATGCCGCCCGAAATCGACCCGTCCGCAATCCGGCGCATGGCCTCTTCCGCGCTCAGCTCTTCGATGAGCTTGCCGTTCTCGTCCAGCACACCCGGAACATCCGTCAGCATCAGCAGCCGCGACGCATGAACCGCACCGGCAATCGCGCCAGCCGCAGTGTCAGCGTTGATGTTGTAGGTCTCCCCATCCTCGCCGACACCCACGGGGGCGATCACGGGGATCAGCCCGGCGCCGAGCAGCGCATACAGCACTCGCGGATCGATCTTTTCCGGCTGTCCGACAAATCCCAGATCAATAACCTTCTCAATCTCACTGTCCGGATCACGCTTGGTGCGCGTCAGACGACGTGCCTGGATCAGCCCGCCATCCTTGCCGGAAATGCCGACGGCCAATGCTCCGGCCCGGTTGATCAGCTGCGCCACCTGCTTGTTGACGCTGCCCGACAGAACCATCTCGATCACATCGACCATGGACTTGTCCGTCACGCGCAGCCCGTCGATGAACTCCGAACGGATCTTCAGTCGGTCCAGCATGGCGCTGATCTGGGGCCCACCGCCATGCACCACGATCGGATTGATCCCGACGAGCTTGAGCAGCGCGATGTCATAACCGAACGCATGCGCCAGCTTGCCCTCACCCATGGCATGACCGCCATATTTGACGACAATCGTATCCCCGGCATAACGCCGCAGAAACGGCAGCGCGCTGGACAGGATGGCCGCCTGCTGCTGGGCTTCCTCGACGTTGGCGACGGGCGGCACCTCGGGCAGCTTGTCGCTGTGAGTGCTCTTGGAGGTCTTACTGGTCATGATCCGGACTGTCCTTCCCCTGACGTCTGGAGTGGCACGGCAAAACGGGCGATTTCCGCCCGCAGATCCTCGATCCCGAAACCGGTCTCGCTGCTGGTGGCAATGATGCGCGGATAGGCAGCGGCATGTTTGAGCGCCAGCGCCTCGACTTCCACAATTTTTGCCGCCAGTGCCTTTGGCTTCACCTGGTCGCACTTGGTCAGCACGATCTGGAACACCACGGCCGCACGATCCAGCAGTTCCATGACATCCTTGTCCGATGCCTTGAGCTCGATCCGCGCATCCAGAAGCAGGATGACCCGCTCCAGCGTCGTCCGACCGCGAAGATAGGCGAACATCATGTCCTGCCAGTCTTCCTTGACCGATTTCGCCGCCTTGGCGAACCCGTAGCCCGGCATGTCCACGAGAGACAGCCGGTCAGCCAGATTGAAGAAGTTGAGCTGCTTGGTTCGTCCTGGCTCGGAAGAGGCCCGCGCAAGCGCACGACGCCCCGTCAGCGCATTGATGATACTGGACTTGCCAACATTGGACCGGCCGGCAAACGCCACTTCCGGCCGGCCGACAGGCGGAAGCTGGTCGATCTTCTGCGAGCCGAAGAAGAACTCGCATTCTCCCGCGAACAGAAGCCGCCCGTCCTCGATCTGGGCCTCGGTTGGCGGCCCCGGGATTTCTTTCATCATGCCTCTGCCGGGCCTCAGGTCCGCGATACCGGAACGGGCAGACCCGTCCGACGCTGGATGAACATCTGCTGCGCAACCGTCAGCAGGTTGTTCCAGGTGTAATAGACCAGAAGACTGGCCGGGAAGCCGGACATGAAGAACACATAGACCAGCGGCATGAATTGCATCATCCGCGCCTGCGCCGGATCGAGACTCGCCGTCGAGCTGGTCTGGCGCTGAAGCAGCCAGAACGTCAGGCCAAGGGCCGTGCCCCAGATGCTGACATGCAGGAACGACGAGTAATGCGTCGGATCGAACGGCAGCAACCCGAACAGATTGAACACGTTCGTCGGGTCCGGCATCGACAGATCATGGATCCAGCCGAAGAACGGCGCATGACGCGCATCGATACTGATGTTCAGGATCTTGTAGAGGCAGAAGAAGATCGGCGCCTGGATCAGCATCGGCAGACAGCCGCTCGCCGGGCTCACCTTCTCTTCACGATACAGCGCCATGACCTTCTGGTTCATGGCCATCGGATCGTCCTTGTTCTTTTCCCGGATCTCCTTGACCTTCGGCGCCAGCAGACGCATCCGTGCCGAGGACTGGGCGGCCTTGGAAGCCAGCGGGAAGAGAACGATCTTGACAATCAGCGTCAGCGCCATCAGCGCCAGACCGAAATTGCCCAGATGTAGATACAGCCAGTGCAGCAGCGTGAGCAGCGGACGGGTCAGGAAGCTGAACCAGCCAAAGTCGATCGCCTTGTCCAGATCGGGAATGCCGAGCTGTTTGCTATAGCCCTGAAGCAGGCTGACGACCTTCGCGCCGGCAAAGACATGGCTCTTCTCGGTGATGGAGCCGTTCGGCATGATCTGCTGGGCGTTCTGGGTGGACATCCCCACCTGATACGACCCCGGCGTTCCCGGCACGTAAGCAAAGCTCGCCGCAACCGGCGTGCCATCCGCAGGAGCCACGGCCGTCAGCCAGAACTTGTCGCTGATGCCGTCCCAGCCATTCGTACCCGTGGACGACCAGGAGACGTGATCCGGATGGTCAGCCCCCTTGCGCAGGTTCTTGTAGCTCTCATCCTGCATCCGGCCACCGATGACGGCGATCGGCCCCTCATGCGCCGTGAAAGCCCCTTCCGGCGCATCATAGTCACGCTGCACACGCTCGAACGGCACCAGAGCCACCGGCTGACCCGAATGGTTCTCAACCGTCTGGCTCACAGCAAACATGTAGTGCTCGTCCAGGCTAATCTGGATGGAGAACACCAGCCCCTGCCCGTTATCCCAGTGCAGCGTCACCGGATGATCCGGCGTCAGCGTCTCATCGGAACTCTCCCAGACCGTATTCAGGTCCGGCAGGCGGGCACTGGAGCCCGGAGCATTCGTCCAGCCGATCACGACGAACGTGGGATGCGCGCTCCCTGCCTTGTCCAGCAGCCGCACAAGCGGGCTGTCCTTGGCCAGGGTCTCGCGATATTTCGTGAGGATCAGATCATCCAGCACCGCGCCCTTCAGGTTGAGGGAGCCCTGCACGTCCGGCCCCGTCACCGGAATGCGCCGCGCAGTCGCCTGCGTTTCGGCGGCAGCCTCGGCAGGTGGCGCAGCCGTGGTCGGCGCACTGTTCTGAACCTGTGCCGCAGGCGCATATGTGACGGGATGGGGATCGTCCTGATGGGGCTTCGGCATGAAATAGTCGAAACCGATCAGGATAAGGGCCGAGAGAAGTGTGGCCGCAATAATGCGTTTGATGTCCATCGGGCGGATGCCGGTCTTTCGTCTCACTGAATAGGGCTTGCGCCTCAAGTGGCCGAAAACCGCATTCAAAACAATAGGCGGAGGGCTTTTTTAATGCCGGTGTGGCTTCGGAGGCAGGTCTATACCCCCTTCTGACCAGGGATGACAGCGCCCGATCCTGCGCAGCGCAAGCCACCCCCCATGTACAGGTCCATGCTCACGAATGACCGTCAGCGCATAGGAACTGCATGTCGGATCGAACCGGCAGTTCCTGCCAATGAACGGGCTGATGAAAAGCCTGTAGGCGTCAATGAGCGACAGCATCAGGGCCGTAACGGCTTTCCTGATAACGGACGCGATCATTTCGCCCGGTCCCGGCCTTTGCCGGACGGCCCGCGGGGGCTTTCCCGGAAATTGACATCCAGCCCCTTGCGAAGGGCCTGACGCAGATCATCCTTGAGAAGGGAAAAATCGCGCCCCCGGGTCTTGTCCCGTCCGATAAGGACGAAATCGCCGGTAGGCAGGCCGTCTTCCCGCGCAACGAGACGCAGGGCCTCGCGGAGGCGACGGCGGGTGCGGTTACGGATGACAGAATTACCGACTTTTTTCGTGACCGTGAAACCGACGCGGGTTGCGGTCGCTGTGTCATCCGGCAGAATCTGCACGACCATACCAGGAGTGGCGACCTTGCGCCCCTTCCCGGCCACACGCAGAAACTGCGGCCGCTTTTTCAAACGAACCGGTGTGTGGCCTGTTATATGGATCGTGCCGATCGGGTCAAACTCAGGCAGAGAGCTTCTTGCGGCCCTTGGCGCGACGGTTGGCCAGTACTCGGCGACCGCCGACGGTTTCGCTACGCGTACGGAAACCGTGACGACGCTTGCGAACCAGCTTGGAGGGTTGATACGTGCGCTTCATGACGTTGATCCTTAAAAACCAGGCGGACGCCTCAACTGCTGGACATCCGCGTCGATCGGGCGCACGAAACGCCCGGTGATTGAGACCCGGGCTTGTAAGCACGCAGGCCCTGCATGTCAATGCCAGACCTAAAGGAACTTCAGCCCATGCCCGAGTCCAGCAACAGCCCCACAGCAGTTTCAGCCACGGCTCCCGCCCGCAGGCGCCCCCAGGACAGTAGTAACTTCCGTCACGACCTGCGAAATGCCCTGGCCCCGGCCCTGCTCTGCGCTGATATCCTCAGCACTCACAGCGACGAAGCCGTTCAGCAGAACGCCCAGACCATTATCGACGCGCTGGAAAACGCCCTGAAACTGCTGAAGAACTCTACTTCTTCTCGATAAGCTCAATCTTGTAGCCGTCCGGGTCTTCTACGAACGCGATGATGATCGTCCCGAACTTCAGCGGACCGGCCTCGCGCGTCACCTTGCCACCACCCGTACGGACGGTCTCCACGAGTGCCGCCACATCCGGCACGCCGATCGCAAAATGCCCGAACCCGGTGCCGACTTCGTAGTCGGTTTCCTGGTCCCAGTTATAGGTCAGCTCAATCTCGGCCTGTCCGTGTTCGTTGTCATCGAATCCGATGAAAACCAGCGTATAACGTCCTTCGCGCACTTCCTTGCGGCGAAGTTCTTTCATCCCGAGCAGCTTGTAGAATGCTAGACTCCGGTCGATATCCCGGATTCTCACCATCGTATGCAGAAACGTACTCATCACTTGTCCTTCAGATCTTCCGGCGTCAGCCCATACAGGAACAGCCCATAACGATCCGCTAGCTTCACGCAGCCAGCGGGGTCCGTCATGAGGGTCACTCCGGGCTGGAACGCCACACCCCGCAATCCGTTCCGGGCCGCATTCTCCAGCGTCTCCGGACCGATCGTCGGCATGTCCGCCCGGAGGTCCTGCCCCGTTTTGGGCATCTTCACCAGAACGCCGCCACTTCCCGCCTGCATGAGCCGCCCACAGCGCCCCAGCATCGCGTCAGTCCCTTCCAGTGCCTCGACCGCCAGCACAAGACCGTTCTGGACAACACATCCCTGACCGATATCCAAGGCTGCCATCACCTTCAGGACCTCGACACCGCGGGCGATATCCTGCTTGGCCTGGGCGTCAGGAAGAACGCGGCCGAGGGTTCCGGAGCGGCCTGTGGCATGTTCGAGGAACTCGTGGGCGCCACGGACATGAAAGCCCTCCTCACCAAGGACACGGACGACGGCTCCGAGCAGTCCGTCATCGCCCGAGAAGATGGCGCGACCCAGCCTGGCCAGGATACGCGCCCCTTCAGCATCGGGACGCAGGTCACGCCAGGCGGGACGACGCACCGGCCCGATCAGAACCAGTTCGCGGCAATTGTTCCGTTTGAGGGCACCGAGAATGTCACCGGCAGCGGCAAGACGGATGATTTCATGCGGATAGGGTTCGAGAAGCACACGATCGGCGAAGTCCCGGAACCCGATGACGAAAACCTTGCGCCCCTTGGCGATGGCTGCGGCGGCGACCTGCGCGGGAAGCGGCCCCGAGCCTGCCAGAATGCCGATGCAGCCACGATCCCCCACGATCAGGCGCCTTCGGTTTCGGACTGTCCTTCCTGACGCGCAACGCGGGTCAGGCCTCGACGGCTGGGGGCTTCCATGAAGTCCAGCATCTCGGCGATGCGGGGGAGATGCCCGTATTCCTGACGGACTTCGGCAATCCGGGTTTCCAGAACGGACTCCGTCGCACCATGGCGCGGATAAAGCGTCCGGAAGGCGCGTCGCATGGCCTGCATTTCCTCCGGACCAACGCCGGAGCGCTTCAGGCCGATCCAGTTCAGTCCGACCAGACGGGCACGATTCCCCAGAACGCTTCCGTAAGGAATGACATCCATTTCCACACCGCAGACCCCGCCGACAACGGCACCACGGCCGATCCGGACGAACTGGTGCAACGCGGCCGAGCCCATGATCTTGGCGTCATCGTCAATCTCGACATGGCCACCCATGACGACATTGTTGACGATGATGACACGGTCACCGAGGACGCAGTCATGGGCGACGTGCGAATTGGCCATAATCAGGCAGTTCGCGCCAATCCGCGTCAGGGCATGCCCCTGCGCGGTGCCGCGGTGAATCGTCACGTTTTCACGGATGACGGTATTGGCCCCGACCTCGCACAACGTCGGCTCACCGGCGTATTTGAGATCCTGCGGCGCCAGACCAATCGTCACGAACGGATAGACTTCCACGCCTTCACGCAGGGTCGTGTAGCCATCCACGAGAACGGACGCATGCAGACAGACCCCGTCACCGATCGTGACATTGGGGCCGACCAGGCACCAGGGGCCAATACGCACGTTTTCGCCAATGCGCGCACGCGGGTCGACGATGGCGGTCGCATGGACTTCGGCGGTTTCGGGGCGCTTGCCTGCCATCTGCATCCGGGTCAACCCATGATCATCGCACTGAAGGTCGCTTCGGCAACAGCAACATCGTCCACACGCGCCACACCCTTGAACTTCCAGACATTGGCGCGGGAGCGTTCCTTGTCGACATGAATCCGGAGCTGATCACCGGGGCCGACCGGACGGCGGAATTTCGCATTTTCGATTGTCATGAAATAGACCAGCTTGCCTTCGAATGCCTTGCCCAGCGTCATGACCACCAGCGTCGCTGCCGTCTGGGCCATGGCCTCAACGATCAGGACGCCGGGCATGACGGGGTGAGACGGAAAATGCCCCTGGAAGAACGGCTCGTTAACCGTCACGTTCTTGATGCCGATGGCGGACTGCCCGGCATGGATCTCGACCATCTTGTCGATCAGCAGAAACGGATAGCGATGCGGGATCGACTGCATGATCTTCAGGATGTCGATGCTCTGCGGAACCTGATGGCTGTCAGCAGCGGCGTCTGTCGCGGGAGTCATCTGTTCGGCTGGAGCGTCCACTCGGTCCATCGTTTCACCATGCCCTTCAAGCGGTGTTGTCTGTCAGTCGCTGCCCTGTAGCAGCACGAATGGCTTCCCTTAGCAAACCTGCGGGGGAGTTACCATCCGCGCCGCAGGACTGCTAGTCCCCGCTTTTACGCGAGAGTTTCCGCAAGGTGGCAACATTACGAAAAAATTCGCGGAACGGCATCGCGGGGCTGCCGATGACGTCGGCGCCGGCATCCACATCCGACATGACGCCACACTGGGCACCGATCCGGGCCTTCGCGCCAATCTTGATATGCCCGATCAGACCGGCCTGTGCAGCGATGGTGACGAAATCACCCAGTTCCGTAGAGCCGGAAATCCCGGCCTGCGAGACGACAATGCAGCAGCGTCCCAGACGGGCATTGTGGCCGATCTGCACGAGATTATCGATCCGGGTTCCAGCTCCGATCAGGGTGTCACGCATGGAACCACGGTCGATGGTGGAGTTCGCCCCCACTTCCACACCGTCTTCCAGCACGACAAGCCCGAGCTGGGGCACCGTTTCGAAGCCTTCGGGGCCGACGGCGAACCCGAAACCATCCTGCCCGATACGCACACCGGGATAGAGCGTGACGCGATCACCGATCCGGGCATGGGAGATGGCGGCATGCGCGCCGACCCGGCAACGCTCGCCGATCTCGACGCTCTGGCCGATGCTGGCGTGGCTTGCGACAATGCTGTCACGACCAATACGGACACCGCTGCCAATGACGGCGAAAGGACCGATCTCGACGTTTTCGCCAATTTCGGCGTCTTCCGCAATCCAGGCGGTCGGATGGCGAACCCCTGTGGAAGCGGGAGCCGGATGGAACAGGCTGGCAACACGCGCCCAGGCCAGATAAGGCGCCTTGCAGGCCAGCCCCGCCGTATCGGGCGGCAGTTTGTCGGTAAAGGCCGGAGAGAGAATGACCGCGCCGGCCTTCGTTTCCGCCAGAAGCGGCAGGTAGCGGCGGTTGTCGAGGAAGCTGATTTCATCCGGTCCTGCAACATGCAGGGGCGCAACGCCACGAAACTCGGATAGCCCCTTCCCCGATGCGGCCGGAATGATGTCACTGCCCGAGACCTCTGCCAGCCGTTCCAGACCGAAAGGTCCGGAACGCTGGAAGAAGCGGCTGTCGCCCGGGCGGCTTTCGCTTGCTGTCATGTCAGACACGGCCCGTCGCCTCAGTGATGCTGACGCAGAACCGACTCGCTCGGTGCGGACGCCGGAGCCTGCTGGGGTCCGGGAGCCTGCGATCCCTGGGACTGCCGCTGTTCGTCAGCCGTGGTGGGCATTTTGCCGGACCGGGCGAGCTGCTCGGGGTCCACACCATCATCAGGGATGAAGACATGCGGCAGCGTCTTGTTAAGTTGCGTGCCGACTTCCTCGGTGATGTCCTGACCGCCGACATGAAGCACGACCTGTTCCGCATGCAGGATCAGGTTCATGTTATGGGCAGCGGCGACGGCGGCGATGATGCCGTTCGGCTCTTCCAGCTCACGCTCGATCTGGTGCATGGCGACCTGTGCCGCTTCCTGGATGATGCGGGCCTGATTGCCGAAATCGTGCTGATCCTTGGCACGACGTTCCTGCAGGTGACGCTCGCGCAGCTGGATCTGGTCGGACGTCAGGCTGCGGGCCTGGGCCTGAAGCTTCTGCTGCTCGCCACGCCAGGCAGCTTCCTCACGCTGCACGGCCTGAGCCAGACGGTCACGACGGGCACCGAGAACCTGCTGGATTTCCTGCCAGGCGCTGGAAATCTGCATGACGGCCTGGACGTTGATCACGCCAATGACAGCAGCAGGCGGAGGCGAGGCCTTCGCGACGGTCGGCGGAGCCGGAATAGGCGGAAGAGGCAGAATCGGGGGCGCCTGCTGCTGTTCGACGGGGGCGGATTCCTCATCTTCGCTAGGTGCCGCGACCGGAACACGGCGCTGAACGGGGCGTGCAGGCGCCGCGTTAGGATGAGCGGCCTTGGGAACGAACCAGCCACCATTGCCGCCGGTAGCCTGGGCATGCGCGCCCGGAGCGGAGACGAGAATCGTCGCTGCCAGAAGCGCGCCGGCCGAAGCCGTGCGCATCAGGGAATTGAGGGTCATGACCACCTCTGGGCAAGGGGTTGAGAAACAGGACGGCAAGGTCTCGAACAGTTCAGAACTGCTGGCCAAAACCGAAACGCAGCGGATAGAGACGGTCACCATGTTCCTTGCGGATCGGCACGGCGCCATCAATGTTGACGAGACCGAACGGACTCTTCCAGGACACGCCAAGGCCGCCGGAAACACGCGGGATCAGGTTGTCACCGGTGATCGGGGTGTAGTTGTCGCCGTCATTCGTGCGGTTCGTATAGAGATGCTTGACGCGCACGCCCGCGAGACTGCCGGCATCGATGAAACCACGGCCCGAAATCCCGAGATCGTCCCCCATGGGCAGCGGGAAGTTGAGCTGTGCGGATGCCGTATACATGAAGCGCCCGCCAAGCAGATCCTCCTGACCCTGGGCCGGGATATAGACACCGTTGATCTTGAGATGGCCTGAACGCGGACCGACACCACCCTGGAGGAAGCCGCGCAAATTTTGGCCACCGAGATAGAAGTTATCGATGATGTTGCGGTTTCCGCTCGAACTCCAGTCCCCCATGTAGCCGACGCCACCCTTGAACTGGAACGTCCAGTCATGGTTTCCGGTCAGGTCATCGAGCGGCAGGTAATAGGCGCCATCCGCTTTTACACGGGCATATTTCGAGTTACCGCCGAGACCTGCAAAGTCGCCACCGACCTTGAACATGTAACCCGAATGGGGTTTCATGCGGCGGTCACGACGGTCATAGGTCACTGACGTGCTGATCTGCGAGAGCAGCGACCAGCCGGCGGACTGCTGGACGTAAATTGACGGTACCCACTGGATCAGGCTCGGATCTTCGGCGACGGCAGCAGCGTCGTAGAAGTTGCCAACCTGACGGTCAACGAGCGTATAGTTCCAGGACTGGGACAGGTATCGGTTATAGGCATAACCCAGTCGCAGGCTCATGCCGTACTGGGATTCCTTATAGCTTTGATATGTCTGATAGTTGTTCTGGATGAAATAGAAGTCCGCGCCCGCCACAAGGTTACGGTTCAGGAAGTACGGGTCGGTAATGGAGATGTCGGCCTGCTTTTCATAGTAGGCGACCGTTCCGGAAATACCGGCATCCACACCGGTTCCGAGCAGGTTATGCTGCTTGATCGAGGCGTTGCCGAGGACGCCGACGTCCGTCGAGTAGCCGCCCCCCAGGGAGAACTCGCCGGTGGGCTTTTCGACCACGTTCGCGGAGACGTTCACACGATCAGGCGCAGAGCCCTGAGTCTGGTCGACGGAGACCGAACTGAAATATCCGAGATCCTGAAGACCAAGCTTGGAATACTTGCGGTCGAACGGGGTGTACGGGTCCCCTTCCGCCATCGGAAGATTCCGACGGATCACGTCATCATGGGTGATGGTGTTGCCGTTGATGTCGATACGCTCGACATAGACATGTGGACCTTCTGTGACGTCGAACAGCAGGTCAACGATATGCTTTTCGGGGTTCCGGGCGATTTCCGAACGGACCATGGCGAAGGGATGACCCGATGCCTGGAGCCATTCCTGCATGTTTTTCGTGTTGTTCTGGATCGCCGTGCCATCATAGATCTGATGCGGAAACAGTTCGACATGCGGGCGCAGCATCTCGGGTGTCACATGACGCACGCTTGAGCGCACATCCATTTTCCCCAGACGATAGCGGTCGCCCTCGTGCACGGTGAAGGTGATGTAGAACGATTTGTGGTCGGGAGCCAACTCACCCGTGGCATCCACCATGTGGAAATCGACGAAGCCGTTATGCAGGTAGAAGCGACGCAGCAGTTCTGCATCGTATTTCACGCGCTCGGGGTTGTATTCATCCGAAGACGAGAAGAAGCGATACCAGATCGACTCCTTGGAGGAGATGACTTGCGCGAGGCGTGCTTCGCTGAAAGCATGGTTACCGACGAAGACGATCTTCTTGATGAGCGTCTGCTGGGCTTCGTTGATATTGAAGACCACGTCCACGCGGTTGTGGGACAGCTTGACGATCTGCGGGGTGACGGTCGCGCCGAAGCGGGCCTTTGCGGCGTACTGGTTCAGGATTTTCTGGCGGTCGGCGGCTGTGGTTTCGGCCGAGAACACCGCGCGGGGACGCAGGCTGATTTCCTTGCGGAGATCCTCGTCCTTCAGCGCATGGTTGCCCTCGAACACGATGCGGTTGACGATCGGATTCTCCACCAGATCGACCTGAAGCGTGTTGCCGTCGCGGTGCAGCGTCACGTCCTTGAACAGACCCGTGGCGTATAGTGTCTTCAGAGAGCGGTCGAGGTCATCCTGATTGAACGTGTCACCAGGCTGGGCGACCATGTAGGACAGCACCGTGCTCGTCTCGATACGGGTGTTTCCCTTGACCGAGATGGCCTGAATGATGTTTCCACCGGGGGCTGATGCCGGGGCCTGATGACGAACGGAACGCGCCTGAGCCGTTCCGAGGACGACGGGCAGCAGACAGGCTGATGCGAGAAGCACCAGACGCTTGTTCGAAGACCGGGAACCTCTTGACCGTGATCCTGACAAACCGGCTTTCCTTGTAACATATTTTTTGCAGGCGACTGACACGTTACGCCATTGGCGGAGGTATCCGATAAACCCCGTCCCGCGCAAGATGCCCTGACGTGTTCAACTGTATCACAAGTCTTTTCAGAATATTTAGCTTACTGCGTGAAAGAGCCAGTGGAACAGTCCGATGTTGGTCAGATCGTTGACCGTTGAGAAGAGGAAAAGAGCGCCGATCAGAGCCATTCCGACCTGCATGCTCACCTCCTGCACCCTGCGCGAAACCGGGCGGCCGCGGATTGCCTCGCAGACGTAGAATACGAGGCGCCCCCCATCAAGCACGGGAATTGGGAAAAGATTGATCAGGCCAAGATTGATCGAAAGCAGGGCCATGAAGGAAATGATGCTGGCCAGACCGTAGCTGGCGACCTGCCCGGAGAGCTGCGCGATGCGAATCGTCCCCCCCAGTTCCTTCGCACTCCGCTGTCCGCTGAGGATCTGCCAGACGCCCTGAAGCGTCATGACCGATTTGTCCCAGGTCTCCTGCATCCCCATGATAAAAGCGGAAGGCAGGGAGACGGGACGTCCCCTCGATATGGCGAATGCGACGCCGAGGCTACCCATGTCGTGGCCACCATTCTTCAGGGTATCGAGCGTGACCGGCAGGCTGAGGTCTTCCGTGCCGCGATGAATGCCCAGAACAGTCTGCTGGCCGGGATGGGACGCGACGGTCGCCATGACATCCTCGGCACCAAGGATATGCGTATTGCCAATCCGGGTAATCACGTCACCGGGCTTTACGCCCGCACGATCCGCAGGACTGCCGGCGATGACCTGTGAGATGTCTTCGCGGATCTCGGGCTTGCCCACTACCGCGAACAGCACGGTGAAAGCCAGGATCGCGAAGATGAAATTGAAGACCGGCCCCATAAGGATAACGATGGCACGGGAGCCTACGGGCTTGTCATGGAAAGTCCGGCCCGGAATCCAGGTGGCTTTCTGTTCGTCGGTTGCATCTTCCGGGCCTTCGAAACCGTGCGGCTTGACGAACCCGCCCAGAGGAATGGCACTGATGCGCCATTCCGTGCCCGAGCGATCGTGCCAGCGATGCAAAGCAGGCCCGAAACCGATGGAAAAGGTCTCGACCTTCACCCCACGCCAGCGCGCGGCGAGGTAATGCCCGAGTTCATGGATGAAAACGAGGATCCCCAGAATCAGGACATAGGCCAGTATGGTCCGCAGAAGATCATGCATTCAGGGCGTTCTCGCTCACATCGTTTCGCTGACTCCCATTCTGCCGCAGGATATGGGCTTCGGCGAGGGCCCTGCCCCGCGCATCCCAGTGCAGCACGTCATCGAGGGTCCTGAGTTCCGGATTTTCATCCATGGCCTGTAGCGCGGCATCGATTGTCTCGCCGATACCAAGGAAGCCGATGCGCCGGTTGAGGAACGCATCCACAGCAACCTCGTTCGCGGCGGAGAAGACGGCCGGAGCCGCACCCCCGGCCCGGAGAACCTGACGGGCAAGACGCAGAGGCGCGAAGCGGACTTCATCCGGCGCTTCGAACTCCAGACGGCCATAGGCGGCGAGATCGAGGCGTTCGCAGGGTGTCACCATGCGCTTCGGCCAGGCGAGTGTGTGGGCGATGGGAATACGCATATCGGCCGACCCCATCTGGGAGACAAGGCTGCCGTCGCGGAACTGCACCAGTCCGTGTACGACCGACTGCGGGTGAACCAGAACATCGATCCGGTCTTCGGTCAGGCCGAAGAGACGAGCCGCTTCAATGACTTCCAGCCCCTTGTTCGCCATGGACGCGGAATCGATCGTGATCTTCGCTCCCATCGTCCAGGTCGGGTGTTTCAGGGCCTTTTCCGGCGTGGCGGCACGCATCTCCTCGATCGAGGATTTGCGGAACGGACCGCCGGAAGCCGTCAGGATGATCTTCTCGACGCTCTCCATGTCACAGCTGCCAAGCGACTGGGCGATGGCGTTATGTTCCGAATCGACCGGCAGGAGCGTCGCACCGGCTTCAGCGACAGCGCGCAGCATGACATCGCCGGCGCAGACAAGCGCTTCCTTGTTCGCAAGCGCCACGGCATGACCATTGCGGGCGGCAGCGAGCGTAGGTTCGAGACCCGCGGCGCCCGTAATGGCCGCCATGGTCCAGTCGGCTTCCATGGCCCCGGCCTCGATGACAGCCTGACGGCCGGCCGCGGTGCGGATACCTGTTCCGGCAAGGCAGGATTTCAGCTCTGCGTGACGGCTTTCGTCATGAATGACGGCGACTTCGGCGTTCAGGCGACGGGCCTGTTCAGCCAGCAGGACGGCGTTGCATCCGCCAACGAGGGCCCGCACCTCGATCTCATCCGGAATCCGGGCAAGCAGGTCGACCGTTGAGGTTCCGATACTGCCGGTGCTGCCGAGCACCGTGATGCGGCGGCGTGTTGGGCGCGCAGAACCGTCAGTCATGAGAAGAACTCCCCTGAAGAATGGATGGATGTGCAGAACTGCCAGTCAGATCTGCAGGCAGGATGGACCAGAAAGGCTGCGCGGTAACCGCGAGCGAAAGCAGGGCTGCGGCAGGTGCCGCCGCGAGAAGACCGTCAAAGCGGTCCAGAAGACCACCATGTCCTGGAATCATACGGCCTGAATCCTTGACGCCGAGACGACGCTTGGCCGCGCTCTCCAGAAGGTCTCCGCTCTGGGAAAACACACTCAGGACAGCGCCGCAGACCAGGCCGTCAAGCTGCGTACCCGGCACAGCCAGCCAGGCGACCAGACCACCGGCCAGCGCCGAACCAACAAGACCGCCCATTGCGCCGGAGCGGGTCTTGCCCGGTGAAATTGAAGGAGCCAACTTTGGGCCACCGAAAATACGACCCGCCAGATAGGCGAAACTGTCGCTCGCGACCACGACGGAGATGACGAACAGAACGGACGCCATTCCGAACGGCAGATGCCGCAGCCACAGGAGGGACAGGCCCCCGATGATGGCAACAACGACAGGCACGCTGGCCGGGAAACCGAAGATCAGCGTGGGCCAGATCATCCAGAAGGCCGCGCTCCACTCCCCTTTCAGGGCGGCAAGGCCGGCGATGACAGGCCATGCCAGCAGGAGACAGCCGCGCCATGTCTTCAGCGGCTGGCAGATGAGGGTTTCGCCTTCCCAGGCCAGACCGAACATCGCCAGCAGGATCAGGGCGTCATAGACCGCCCCCCCCTGCCAGATGCAGAACGCCGCAACCGGGATCAGAACCGCGGCAGACAGCAGACGCAGGCGCAGATCAGACCATCTGGAGGAAGCACTCATGCGGGGCGGCCGCCGAACCTGCGCTGACGGCTTGCGAAATGCGAAAGGGCTTCGAGAAACTCGACTTCCCCAAAATCGGGCCAGAGCACATCCATGAAGACCAGCTCCGCATAGGCGCTCTGCCAGAGCAGGAAATTGGACAGGCGACACTCGCCGCTGGTGCGGATGACCAGATCGGGATCAGGCATGTCGGAGGTCTGAAGCGCGTCGCCAAGCATGGCCTCGCTGATGCTTTCAGCGGCGATCTTGCCAGCAACGGCGTCTTCGGCCAGTCGGCGGGCCGCCTGCACGATATCCGCGCGACCACCATAAGACAGCGCGAGCGTGAGGGTCAGGGTCGTGTTGTGAAGCGTCAGGGCCTCGGCACGACGCAGTTCCTCACGCAGGGAACCCTCGAAACGCCCTGGATCGCCGATGATCCGCAGACGCACGCCCTGCGCACGAAGCTCATTGATCTTGTGGCGCAGATAAAAACGCAGAAGGGACGTCAGATCCCCGACCTCTTCCGCCGAACGACGCCAGTTTTCCGAAGAGAACGCATAAAGCGTCAGATAGCGCACGCCCAGCCGGATGGCCGTGCGGACGCATTGCTGTACGGATTCCACACCCTGACGGTGCCCTGCCGCGACCGGCAGTTTGCGCGCGCGAGCCCAACGACCGTTCCCGTCCATGATCATGGCGACATGGATGGGGACGACGCTCACGTCGCCGCCGGAGGAAGACGAGACGACACGATCGGGACGGGGAAAAGATCCTACAGACAAATGAGCAATCAGACCTGTTTGATTTCGCGTTCTTTGTCTGCGAAAATATCGTCCACTTTCTTGATATACTGGTCCGTCAGCTTCTGGATGGCATCGGTCCAGGTCTTCATGTCGTCCTGACTGATGTCGCTCTTCTTTTCCAGAGCCTTGGTCTGCTCCATGCCATCACGACGCACGCCACGCACGGAAATCTTGCCGTTCTCGGCATAACGGCTGGCAGCGCGGGCCAGTTCATTGCGGCGCTCTTCGGTCAGAGCCGGGATGGGAACGCGGACCGTCTGACCGTCCGTGGACGGATTGAGACCAAGGCCGCTGTCCCGGATGGCACGCTCGACAGCACCGACAACCGTGCGGTCCCAGACGGACACCGTCAGCATGCGGGCTTCGGGAACGGCGATGGAACCGACCTGCGACAGCGGAACTTCCGAGCCATAGGCTTCGACGCGCACCGGCTCCAGAAGGTTCGGGCTGGCCCGGCCCGAACGCAGGCCGGAAAGGTCCCGACGCAGGCTTTCGATCGCACCGTCCATACGGCGGGTCAGATCGGCGAGAAGGTCATTCAGGGCAGCGGGCATGAACTGTTCCTTTCAGTTCGACGTGGCTTTCAGGAGAGAGCCTGACGATTTCGTTGAAAATGCGGAGATCAGTCCGCTTCGATAATCCTGGTGAAGAGCCCTTCTCCACGCATCACGGCTCCGAAGGAGCCGGGAGCATGCATGTTGAAGACCACGATGGGCAATCTGTTTTCACGCGCCAGGCTAATGGCCGCGGCATCCATGACGTTCAGATCACGAGCCAGAACCTCAAGATAGGTCAACTGGTCATAACGCTGGGCGTCCGGGTTGCGGCGCGGGTCGGCTGAATAGACACCGTCCACCTGCGTGCCCTTGAAAAGCGCATCGCACTCCATCTCGTTGGCGCGCAGGGCAGCGGCAGTATCCGTCGTAAAGAACGGATTGCCGGTGCCGGCTGCGAAAATGACAACGCGGCCCTTTTCCATGTGTCGCACGGCGCGGCGACGGATATAGGGCTCGGCAATGGCGGCCATCTGGATCGCGGTCATGACGCGCGTTTCCATGCCGCGACGCTCAAGCGCGTTCTGCAGCATCAGCGCGTTGATGACAGTGGCCAGCATGCCGGCATAGTCACCCTGCGCACGGTCCATGCCCTTGGCTGCGGCCGCAAGGCCGCGGAAAATGTTGCCACCGCCGACGACGAGACAGACTTCCACTCCGGAAGCCACCACATCGGCGATGTCGGCGGCAACCATGTCCACCATTACGGGGTCTACCCCTGACGGTCCGTCGCCCATGAGTGCCTCACCGGACACCTTGAGCAGGACGCGTTTGTAGGAGGGGCTCCGTTCTCGATTTTCGGTCATCATGCCCGTCTCTGGCTGGATGTGTCTTGACGTGCGCCTGTCATACAGACGTGGCGGGATTGGAACAAGCGATGTCAGGATGACGGATTTCAAACGCTCCGGCACCTGTCTTTTTCAGTCGTCCAGGCCAATGGCGCGCAGCCGGGCCTTTTCCTCGTCCCATCCCGCCCGCTCCTTGACGTTCAGGAACAGATGGCACTTGCGATCCAGAAGCTCCTGAAGCTCCATCCGCGCCCGTGCGCCGAGGGACTTGATCTTGTGGCCGCCCTCGCCGATCAGGATGGCCTTGTGCCCGGGACGGGAGACATAGATCGTCACCTCGATCCGCACCGATCCGTCCGGACGCTCCTTGAAGCTCTCGGTCTCGACGGTGGCCTGATAGGGGATTTCCTCGTGCGTCTGCATGAAAATCTGTTCGCGGACCAGTTCGGCGGCGAGCAACCGGTCGGGCAGGTCCGTCAGGTCGTCTTCGGGATAGAGGAAAGGACCTTCGGGCAGTTCGGCGGCCAGACGGGCCATCAGATCGCTCACACCTTCGCCCGAACGGGCGCTCAGCATGAAGACATGCTCGACATTGATGAGCCCGCTGATTTCCTGCGTCAGGGGCAGGAGTTCACCGCGCTCGACGAGGTCCGTCTTGTTCAGAACGAGCCAGATGCGGTTCCTGCTTTCGGCCAGCTTGGCGATGATCTCGCGGACGTCCTCGCGCAGGCCGGATTTTGCATCCACCAGCAGCAGGGTCAGATCCGCATCCTGGGAGCCGGACCAGGCCGCGTTGACCATCGCCCGGTCGAGGCGGCGGCGCGGCTTGAAGATGCCGGGCAGGTCCACGAGAATGATCTGGGCATTGTCCTGCATGACGATGCCGAGCGTCCTGAAACGGGTCGTCTGGGCCTTGGGGCTGACGATGGACAGCTTGGCTCCGGCAATCCGGTTGAGCAGGGTGGATTTCCCCGCGTTCGGGGCGCCGACGAGAGCCACGAAACCGCAGCGCGTGGTCATGTTCTGATCCTTTGTTGATGACATCTCAGGACGCCACATTCTGACCGAGGTGTTTCAGCAGGGCGGTTGCCGCTGCGCTTTCTGCCAGCCTCTTGCTGCCGGCTTCTCCCGTTCCCGTATGCCCCATGGTCGTGACGCTGACGCGAAAGACCGGCGCATGTGACGGACCGTCCGAAGACAGGAGTTCGTAATGCGGAAGCGGCAGCCCCTGCGAGAGCATGTATTCCTGCAGCAGCGTCTTGGGCTCCTTGTGAGGGCGGTCGGCGCTTTCGATGCGGGACTGCCAGTACTGGTGCACCACACGGCGGGCCGGTTCCAGACCGCCATCGAGATACAGCGCGCCAAGAAGGGCTTCCATCGCATCCGCACGAATGCTGGACAGACGCCGGATACCGGCATCTTCCTCATGCGGGGAAATCTGGAGCGAGGCCGAAAGACCGACCTGATCGGCAATCTCGGCCAGCACGGTCCGTGATACCAGATGGGCGTGACGGGGACCGAGCGCGCCTTCCTGCTCGTCCGGATACCGCTCCAGCAGCCATTCGGCCATCAGCAGGCCGAGGACGCGATCGCCAATGAATTCGAGGCGCTCGTTCGATCCGCTACCTTTGGGGCGCTGGTTCCGGCGGGCACGACGGGGATCGCGCCCCGACACGGCGGAACGATGCGTCAGCGCCTCACTCAGCAGTTCGGGCTTCTTGAAATTATGCCTCAGGGCGACCTGCATCGAGGCAAGGGCTTCTGTGTGGGAAAGTTTCATCTGACGAAATGCAGGAAACGGTTCCAGCGGATCTCGGTCGGCCAGTACCAGAACTGCCAGGCAGGATGACGCATATCCATGGAGAACAGGACAATGGGCGCGCGACCGACAAGGTTCTGCATCGGGACAAAGCCGAGATCATCCGGACCATCGCCCTGAAAGCGGCTGTCGGCACTGTCGTCACGATCATCGCCCATGGCGAAGAAAGAGCCCTCCGGCACGACATATTCGGGCGTGTCGTTGGCAAATCCCTCATCCGTCAGTTTGAGGATGTCATGTTCGACGGCGGGACGGCCCGCACTTCCCGGAAGGCTCTCGCGATAGCGCTCACCGCTGAGAAGACGGTTGTTCTCGTCCAGCACTTCGTAGTGACCGAGCGCCGTGCGGGGGACTTCGATACCATTGAGGATCAGCTTGCCGCCTGTGACCTGAATGTGGTCGCCGGGCAGGCCGATGATGCGCTTGATATAGTCCACGGACGTATCACGCGTGAAACGGAAGACCGCAACGTCGCCGCGATGAGGCTCGGAGCCGAAAATCCGGCCGCTGAAGATATTTAGCGAGAACGGGAACGAGAAGCGCGAATAGCCGTAGCTGAACTTCGAAACCAGAACGAAATCGCCGATCTGAAGCGTCGGGATCATCGAGCCGGACGGGATGTTGAAAGGTTCCACCACGAGGGATCGCACGGCAAATACGGCCAGCAGCAACACGCAGAAATAGCGGATGCTCTCGCCAAGCGTCTCTTCGCGGCGCGCGGGCTTGTCGCCGGCACTTTCTGAACCCTGCACGGGCCTGTTCTCCTTGGTCATGAGACGCTCTTAACGCAGCTTGGCGGTATTGGCGAGCGGTTCAATCCGGACGGATGCTCGCGGGGCAGACTGTACGCCCGTCAGGGGGATGGATTGTATGATGACCTGCGCAAGGGCAAAGGGCGGATCATCGCTCATACTGACGAGAAGCTGGACTCCCTGCCCTGGCGGGGTCAGGCGCTTCAGGGCTTCTCCCGCCCCGCCTGAAAGCAGGAGTTCCGGCGCTCCGGCCGGACCATTGCAGACTCCGATATCCTGAAGCATGACCCCGTTCGCGAAGCCTGTGCCCAGAGCCTTGGCGCAGGCTTCCTTGGCCGCCCAGCGCTTGGCGTAGCTTCCCATGCGCGCGGCCCCCGTAAAGCGGTCGACATAGGCGCGCTCGGCTTCGGTAAAAACGCGATTCAGGAAACGGTCCCCAAAGCGTTCGACGCTTTTTTCAATGCGCGAAATCATGCACAGGTCCGCCCCCATGCCGAGGATCATGACGTCATCCCTTGGCCCGCTCGACCTGCATGACGCCCACCGCCGTCCGGAACGCCGCGATCATGGACGAGAGATGACGCAGATCCTTCACTTCAAGATCGACCAGAATTTCCATGAAATCGAGCTGACGGTTCACGATCTTGAGGTTGATGACACTACCATTGTGCTTGGCGGCCACGTTGGTGAGGGTGGCAAGAACCTCAGGTTCATTGGCGGCCACGACCGACAGCCGGGCCGTATAGGGTTCGGCGCCCTGACGGCGGCCGAGGGCCTCGTAGTCCCAGTCCACTTCCAGGAAACGCTCGGGCGTATCGGCGAAACCGGACAGATTCTGGCAGCCACGACGATGGATCGTGACTCCTTTGCCCTGAGCGATGATCCCGACGATCGGATCACCCGGCAGCGGACGGCAGCAGCCGGCAAAGCTGATGGCGATGCCCGAGCCGATTCCCTTGATCGTACTGCCCGAATGGGTCGTGGCAGTCTTGGATCCGGCATGCCCGGCGCCGAGCATGAGGGACTGGCCGAAACGGGGCGACAGACCGGGCACCATTCTCGGCGCACGGACGCTCTGACGCAGTTCCGGATAGGCCGTATTGACCACATCCTTCGGACCAAGCTGACCGTTTCCGACCGAAACATACAGGTCTTCCACAGAGGCCTGACGTAGGTCCTTGAGGATGCCGTCAAGGACTTTTTCAGACCCGTCCACCCCTTCCTGGCGGAATGCCTTGGCGATGGCCGCACGGCCGTTGTCCAGATGACCCTGCCGCTGCTGCTGCGCCACGAAACGCCGGATACGGGCACGGGCCTTGCCGGTTGCGACGAACCGCTCCCAGGACGGGGACGGCGTGCCGCCACGGGCCGTCATGATCTCGACCTGATCGCCGTTCTGCAGCTCGTGCCGCAGCGGCATCAGGCGTCCATTGACCTTCGCACCCACACAGGTATCGCCAACCTGACTGTGCACGGCATAAGCAAAATCGACAGGCGTTGCGCCGCGCGGCAGGGAAATCAGCTGCCCCTTGGGGGTGAAGCAGAAAACCTGGTCCTGATAGAGTTCGAGCTTGGTGTTTTCGAGAAACTCGTCAGGCGCCTGACTGTCCTCAAGGATTTCCAGCAGATCCTGAACCCAGCGCAGCTTGCGGGTCGGCGCGCCGAACGCGGACGACAGGGCCGCGGCTTCGCGCTCGCTCGGCGTTGCATGTTCCTTATAGGCCCAGTGCGAGGCCACGCCGTTTTCAGCCAGATCGTGCATTTCGGCGGTCCGGATCTGGACCTCGATTTTCTGGTTGCGTGGATGACGCAGGGTCACGCCGGTATGAAGGCTCTGGTATCCGTTGGCCTTGGGCGTGGAAATGTAATCCTTGAAGCGTCCGGCGATCATCGGATAGGCGCCATGGATCGCACCAAGCGCCATGTAGCAGGCGTCGCGCGTGGGAACGAGCAGACGGAACGCCATGATGTCCGAAAGCTGCTCGAACGCCACATTCCGGCGCTGCATTTTTTCCCAGATCGAATAGGGCGATTTCTCCCGCCCCGTCACTTCGACCTTGTCGATCCCGGTTTCGGCGCACAGGGCCATCAGTTCCTGACGGACCTGCTCGATGACGTCCGCCCCCTGCCCCCGCAGGAAGTTCAGGCGGGCACGGATCGTCGCATCGGCTTCGGGCTCGAGCTGGGCGAAGGAAAGGTTCTGAAGCTCCGTCTTGACCCGATCCATGCCAATGCGCTCGGCCAGAGGCGCATAGATATCCATCGTCTCGCGGGCGATACGCTGCCGGCGGTCGGTCCGCTGCACGTAATGCAGCGTGCGCATGTTGTGCAGACGATCGGCCAGCTTGACGATGAGAACGCGGATATCCCGCGACATGGCCAGAACGAGCTTGCGAAAATTCTCGGCCTGTTTGGTACGGTCGGACTGGAGTTCAAGCCGGGTAAGTTTGGTTACGCCATCGACGAGGGCTGCGACGTCCTCGCCGAAACGGGCTTTCAGGGAGTCGCAGGAAACGCCCGTATCTTCAACGGTATCGTGAAGCAGACCCACCATGATCGAGGTCGCATCCATACGAAAACCGGCAAGGATGTTTGCAACCGCGATGGGATGGGTGATGTAGGCATCGCCATTGTCGCGGCGCTGCCCGTTATGGGCATTGGCAGCGACATCATAGGCGGCTTCAATCCGGGTCAGATCGGCGGACGGATCATAGCTTTCGATCCGTCGGAGCAGTCCGGCAATGGACGGCTTGAAGTCCCCGCTCGCTACGGGCGGGGGCGCAGTGGGGGAAGATGCATCAGGCATGAAGCATATCCCCCTTTCAGTGGACCTGGGCAGAAATCAGCGACGACCCCGGCCACCCAGTTCAGCTTCGATCGCGGCGGCCTCGTCAGCAGACATGTTCTCTGCCATGTGGGCGTGCTCCTCCTCGGCGGAGACATCCTGAAGACCGAAGATGTTCTGGTCAGTCGGGATGAGATCCAGCACTTCCTCATCGACGGGCTCCGGCTCCGGCGCACGGGCCAGAGAACGGATGATGCCCTCGCGCAGAGCCGGCAGACTTACCTTGTCTTCGGCAATTTCGCGCAGGGCAACGACCGTGTTCTTGTCGTTTTCACGATCCAGACGGATTTCCTCACCGCGCGACAGGCCACGCGCGCGCTGTGCGGCAAGCAGAACCAGTTCGAAACGGTTAGGAACCTTCTCGATGCAATCTTCGACGGTTACGCGCGCCATGCGACAGGCCCCCTTCGGGTAAGACTTTGGAATAAATTAAGAGAGAACGCTGGCAATAACATGCGGTTCATGCGATTGCAATCCGCACCTGCCGCGCCTCCGGAATTGAACCCGCCAGAACTGAACCCGAGTGCATCCAAGCTCGTTCGCAGCTGGACGGCAGCCTCTGCCCCTGTCGTACAGGGAAACATATTTTACATACCAGGATTACCATTATGCTTCTGCGCCAGAACGAACGCACAGCCCTTTTCATCGACGGCGCCAGCCTCCATCACGCAGCCCGCAATCTTGGGTTTGAAGTCGACTTCCGCAGCCTGCGCAACCTGTTTGAAAGCCAGTGCCTTTTCCAGCGTGCCTTCTATTACGCCGCAATGCCCGAGACGGACGACTATTCCCCCCTTCGCCCCCTGACCGACTGGCTGGCCTATAACGGCTATCACCTCGTACTGAAAAACGCCCGGGAGTTTACGGATCATTCAGGAAGACGGCGTATCAAGGGAAACATGGATGTCGAACTGACAGTAGATCTTCTGGAGCAGGCCGGCCGCCTCGATCATGCCGTGATCGTAAGCGGTGATTCCGACCTGCGGCGCGCCGTGGAAGCGGTACAGGCGCGCGGAGTCCGGGTCACGGTCATTTCCTCAATGCGCTCGACGCCCCCCATGATCGGGGACGACCTGCGCCGTCAGGCTGACCTGTTCGTTGAACTGGCCGACATTGCGCCTTCGTTCACGCGCCGGCAGGCGGAACCGCGCAATACCCCCAGACAGGGACCTGTCCGGCATCCCGCCGACATCAACAGTGACGAGACCAGCGATTCATGACACCTCGGGCTTCTACCGGACCGACCGCTTCCCCGCCGCCGCCTCTTCCCGCTTCGGAAGGGGGGCGGTCAGGGATTGGGCCACTTTCAGCCGAGATGCTGATCGTATGTCTCGATCCGGAAGACGCCGTGGTGACGCTGGCCTCCTTTCTGCGGGCCAACAATATCGTTTTCGATGCAGCGCCCGCATCGCCGGACGCGATTGTGGGGCGCATCACCACCGTGATGCAGCCCCTCTCTCCCCAGCCACTGGCACTCCCTTCCGAACTTGAGGAGTGCAGCGCGGCCCTGTGTACTGAACTGCAGAACATGCACAGGCTCAAACTGGTCCTGACGCTCGGAATCAGTGCACATATTGCCGTCCTTGGGGCGTGCGGAATTCCGCTTTCGCGGCTTGATTTCCGGCCCGGCGAAATCACCCATCTGCCGGACGGACTGCTCCTGGCGGATGGATGTCACTTCCCGACCCGTCCCATCCCGGCTGACATGCTGACGCAGCGGCGCTCTGCCCTGACGGAACTTTCCCCAAAAATCCGCGCGGCCCTGCGGCCAAGAGCCTGAGCGGACTGCCGGCCCTGTGACTAGATCCCGTCTCCTGTCTGTGAACGCGGCAGGAGACGGCTCAGCAGAATCAGGGCCATGGCTGCGAGATAAGGAGCGGACACACTGTTCAGGGTCTTGAAGGACATGAAAAAGTGGATGCCTGCCAGGATTGCTGCGGGATAGATCAGCCGGTGCAGAAATTTCCAGCGTCGCTTGAGCAGACGCATGGACAGGGTATTGGACGTGAGGGCAAGCGGAATGAGCAGGACGAGCGCACTCATTCCCAGAATGATGAAATAGCGGTGCGTCATGTCAGCCCACAGGACTAACCAGTCAAAGCCGTGATCAAGGCCGACATAGGCCAGCAGGTGCAGACTGGCATAGAAAAACGCCAGCAGGCCGGTCAGGCGCCGGTATCGGAGCAGGTTCAGGCCTGTGAAGCGCCTCAGCGGCGCAAGGGCGAGGCAGGCCAGCAGGAACCGGAACGCCCAGAGACCCAGTGAGCGTTCAAAAACATTGACCGGATCAGCGCCGAGCGCGCCGTGCTGCCCCTGCCAGACGAGCCACACTGCCGGAATCATGCCGACCGGATACAGAACCAGGCGCCAGTGCCGTTTCAGGACGCCGGGTATCTCTGGAACGGCAGGCATGGAGCGTGCCGGCATCAGAAGTTTTTCCGCAGATCCATGCCACGATAAAGATCCGCGACCTGCTCCCCGTAACCGTTGAACATCAGGGTCGGCTGCCGTTTGGCGCCAAACAGGGAATGCGCGCCGATGACCCGCTCGGTCGCCTGACTCCAGCGGGGATGATCGACCTGCGGATTGACGTTGGCGTAGAAGCCGTATTCGTCTGGAGCAAGCCTGTTCCACGTCGTCGGCGGCTCGTGGTCCAGCAGACGGATGCGCTGGATCGACTTGATCCCCTTGAACCCATATTTCCAAGGGACGACCAGACGCAGGGGCGCGCCGTTCTGGTTCGGCAGGGTTTCACCGTAAATGCCGAGCGCCAGCAGGGTCAGCGGGTTCATGGCCTCATCCAGACGCAGACCTTCGACATATGGCCACTGGATGCCGGACAGGGCTCCGGTCTGGCCGGGCATTTCGGAGGGCCGCAGGATACTTTCGAAGGCGACATGCGTGGCGCGGGGATCGGGATCGGCATCCTTCAGCAGCGTGGCGAGGGGGATACCGTCCCAGGGAATGACCATGGACCATGCCTCCACGCAGCGCATACGGTAGATTCGTTCCTCTATCGCCGGGGAGCGCAGTAGCTGCTCCACATCCAGCCGGACCGGCCTGCGAACGAGGCCGGTGATTTCGAGCGTCCACGGCAGAGGATGGAAAGCCTGCGACTGAGTCGCGGGGTCAGCCTTGCCCATGCCGAATTCATAGAAGTTGTTGTAATGCGTCACGTCTTCGTGTGGCGTAGGCGTGAGGTTCTCCGAATATGGCCCCACATGTGTCTGGAGTGTTGCGGCGTCAGCACTTGCGGAAACTGCGCCCAGCGCTGCCGCACCGCCGATGAGGCTGCGTCGCGAGAGATACATGTTCCTCGGCGTGATTTCGGATGGCAGGGGGCGAGGATAGCGAAAAAGCGCCATGATCAATTTCCGGACTCTGCGAAACTCTGGCACCTATGATGCGTGAGTCTGTTGCAACGCATCACAAGGAGCCAGTTTCCATGTCCAGTCCAAAGATCGGTTTTATCGGTTATGGCGCCATGGCCCAGCGTATGGGAGCCAATCTTCGGAAAGCCGGGTATCCGGTGGTGGCTTATGCTCCATCGGGCGGCAAGGACGAAACGGAAATGCTGCCCTCGCCCCGTGCGATTGCCGAAGCGGCCGAGATCATCATTTTCTGTGTGCCCAACGATGCGGCGGAAAACGAATCCCTGCATGGCGAGAACGGGGCGCTTGCGGCCCTGACACCCGGCAAGCTCGTTCTCGATACCTCCACCGTCTCCCCCGATCAGGCCGACGCCTTTGCCAGCCTTGCTGTCGAACATGGGTTTTCCCTGCTTGATGCCCCCATGTCCGGCAGCACGCCTGAAGCCGAGACCGGCGATCTGGTCATGCTCGTGGGCGGTGACGAGGCCGTGGTCAAGCGTGCGCAGCCGGTGCTGGACGTCATCGGCAAGCTGACGATCCATGCCGGGCCTGCCGGTTCGGCTGCACGGCTGAAGCTGGTTGTGAACGGCGTAATGGGCGCCACGCTCAACGTCATCGCCGAAGGCGTCTCTTACGGACTGGCCGCGGGACTGGATCGTGATGTCGTGTTCGACACGCTTCAGCAGGTGGCCGTGGTCAGCCCGCATCACAAGCGCAAGCTGAAGATGGGACAGAACCGGGAGTTTCCGTCCCAGTTCCCGACCCGTCTCATGTCCAAGGACATGGGGCTTCTGCTGGATGCCGGGCGCAAGGTCGGCGCTTTCATGCCTGGCATGGCGGTCGCCGATCAGGCGCTGGCCCTTTCGAACCGTCTGCATGCGAATGAGGACTACTCGGCCCTCATCGGTGCGATGGAACACAGCGTTGCCAATCTTCCCCATAAATGAGAACGATATGCGGGAGCGGTCGCCCCTGAAGGCGGTCACCTCGTCTTATTGTGCCAAGGAGTGACATCATGGCTTTCGAACTTCCCCCCCTGCCCTACGCGGAAAACGCTCTCGCCGGCGCTGGCATGTGCCAGGAAACGCTGGAACTGCACCACGACAAGCACCATCAGGCCTATGTCACGGCGCTGAACGGTTTCGTGGAAAGCAAGCCGGAACTGGCGGGCAAGACGCTTGAGGAGATCATCGCGTTCTCCTACGGCAAGCCCGAGATCGCTCCGGTCTTCAACAATGCAGGCCAGCACTGGAACCACATCCTGTTCTGGAAGAACCTGTCCCCCAAGGGCGGTCAGATCCCGACCGGTCTGGAAAAGAAGATCGCTGAAGACTTCGGTTCCGTCGAAGAGTTCAAGAAGCTCTTCAAGCAGGCTGCCACGACGCAGTTCGGTTCGGGCTGGGCCTGGCTGGTGCTGGACAAGTCCGGTAAGCTGGCTGTCACGAAGACGGCAAACGGCTCCAACCCGCTGGCTGAAGGTCAGGGCAAGGCGCTGCTGGGCCTCGACGTCTGGGAGCACGCCTATTACCTCGATTTCCGCAACCGTCGTCCGGACTACATCACGAACTATCTGGACAAGCTCGCCAACTACGAGTTTGCGGAAGCCGAGTTGAAGTCTGCCTGATCCCTTCCGGGTTCATCAAAATAAAAAAAACGCCCCGTCCGGCTTTCCGGGCGGGGCGTTTTTCATGAACGGGTCTTTTGAAAACCGGATCAGGAATCGTTGGTCGGCTTGTCGCGCGGCATGATGTTCGTGATCGTGCTGCGAACGACCTTCACGCGCACACCCTGGGCGATCTCGACGTCCACTTCATCGCTGTCATCGCGGGTCGCCTGCACGACGCCGACGATGCCGCCTGCCGTTACGATCCGGTCACCACGACGCAGGGAACCCTGTTCGTCACGCAGCTTGCGGGCACGCTGCTGCTGGGGACGAATGAGCAGGAAATAGAACACCACGAAGATGAAAATCATCGGGGCGAACTGAAGCACCTGCGGATTGGAAAGCAGACCGCCACCATCGGCGGCCTGGGCGGAAGAAATGAACAGACTGCTCATGGGTGTAAGGGTCCAGTCTTGAGTGAAGCTGGCGGGGACCATATCGTCCGGGGGCTGCCCGTCAAGCACGGCGCCGATGTCTTTTGATCTCAACCCCTTTCGTTCCGGGACCGTTTTCCATGACCGACCATGCCCTGCTCAGTGTTCTCGAACGTATTGCCGACAGTCTGGAGCGCATGAGCCCGCCCCCGCCAAGTGCGGACATCCTGCATAAACACGACGCCTTTCTGTGGCAGGCCGCTCTGGGCGTTCTGACACCGGTGGAGAAGGTTTCGGGTGTGCCGCTGTCACTGCTTCAGGGCGTGAAGCGGCAGATGGATCAGGTCATGACCAATACGCGGCATTTCGCCGAAGGCTTCAGCGCGAACAATGTCATGCTCTGGGGCGCGCGCGGGATGGGCAAGTCCTCACTGGTGAAGGCATCCGTCGCGGCCGTGAACGAGGAGCAGCGGGCGAAGGGCGGCGGGACACTCACGCTGATCGAGATCCAGCGTGACGAACTTTCGTCTCTGCCGAAACTGCTTGCCGTCCTGCGCACCACGAAACGCCGCTGCATCCTGTTCTGCGATGACCTGTCATTCGAGAGCCAGGACGCGGACTACAAGTCCCTCAAATCCGTGCTGGACGGAGGGATCGGCGGACGTCCCGAGAACGTCCTGATCTATGCGACATCGAACCGGCGTCATCTGATGCCGCGGGACATGATTGAGAACGAGACGGGCAGCGCGATCAACCCGTCCGAAGCCATTGAGGAAAAGGTCTCGCTTTCGGACCGGTTCGGTCTGTGGATCGGCCTGTATGGTGCGACGCAGGACGATTATCTGGCGATCGTCGAAGCGTATGCGGCTTATTACAAGCTGCCGGTTCCACGCGATGAACTCCGCCGGAAAGCGCTGCAATGGGCCATGGCGCGAGGCAGCCGCTCGGGTCGCGTGGCCTCGCAGTTCATCAGCGATCTGAGTGCCGAACTGGGTATCCCGCAAGGCTGAAAAACGGTTGGTTTGAAACAAAAAACGGCGGGCACAGACCCCGCCGTTTTTTGCTGGGCGCCTTCAGAACGACGCGCTGATGGTTCCGAAGAATTCGCGGACGGCGCCACGCTCCATGGACTGGTAATCGCCGACAGCGGGGTTGTCGTTCTCGCCCATCATGGAGATGTATTTAGTGTTGAACAGGTTATAGACGTTGAAGCTTGCCGTAACGTCCTTGAGGACGCTGAGCTTTCCGAAACGGTACTGCGCACCCGCATTGGCGAGCCAGTAGCCGCCGATCGAGGTGTCGTTCATGAAGCTGTAATAGCGGCGGCTGTAGTAGTTCGCATCGAAATGCACGGTCATGCCCTTCCAGCTATAGGCAATCGCTGCCTTGTACATCCAGGCCGGGTAGTTGACGATGTTCTTGCCAGCCAGAGCGTAATAACCGCCGACCGTGTCGACATTCCGGTCATACGTCCCCTTGTTGTAGCTCAGGTTGTTGCTGATGCTCAGGCCGTTGATCGGCGTGAGGGTGATGTCACCGTTCGCACCCGTCATGGAGATGTGGCCGAAATCGATGACCTGCGAGACCGGATTGGTCAGGGAGCCCACGGCCGCGGCCAGGATCGGGTGGATCAGGCTGGCATGATAGACGGTCGCGTTCGCCTGAAGATATTTCGACGTATAGCGATAGCCGCCGAGATAGACCCAGGCTTTTGAGGGCTCGAGAGACTTCTTCTGGGCTTCGAATGTCGCCTGATCCTGCACGGAATAGACCGAATTCGCCACGCCATACGCCGAGACCTCATAGGCACGCATGTTCTCGGCCACGTCCACATAGATCTCGTGGTGGCGGTTGATGTGCCAGTCCAGATTGACGTGTGGCAGGAAAGCCTGTGAGGCCGTCAGGGAGCCGTTCGGCAGGGCATCGGCGCCCGTCCATTCAGCATTGTTATACTGCGCGCCGCCGGACGTGGTGGCGGTCATGGACTTGAAGCCGGCATGCAGCGTCAGGCCCTGGGCAAGCTGGATGCTGTCCTGAAGGTGGAACTGCATGACGTTCGTGGTCCACTGGAAGTTATATCCTTCGAGGAAGGCAGGACCATAAACGTCATAGGGCCCAACGGCCTTGAGCGGCGCACCCTGTCCCAAAAGTGGCTGCTGGTAATTGAACAGCCCCGCCTGCTGGTTGTTGTTCTCGTACCAGACGCCGCCCTCGAAGGTATGGCGCCCCCATTTGTAGCGCAGGCTGGTGTCGAGGCCGTAACGCTCCTGACGGTTCTGCCAGACTTCTTCGGAAAACGGCGCGCCGTTCGGCGAAGGATCATCCGAGTCCGTATAGCTGTAATAGCCGGTCTGGCTGTGACCGTAGATCGTGGTGTTCCAGGTCAGGTGATCGGTCAGGGCGAGGTCAAAATGCAGCCCGCCCATGTAATTGGTTTCGGCCTGACCGCCGTCATACATTGCGATATTGGAGCCATCGATGCCCGGAACGCTATCGTAACCCGCCGGATAGGAGCGCGTACCGTTGGCGATACCGTAAGCCAGGGCGTAGTTCGGATACAGATGCGGCGTACGCCAGCCGAGGTTCTTCAGGATCCCGATGGATGTGTCCGGATAGTTCCACTGGGCCAGGCTGGACCAGTTGAAGAAGGCCGACATGCGGCTGCGTTCGTTGATCGGCTGGACGAGCTTGGCATCGACCTGCTGCATGAACTGGTCGCCGCTGCCCATCCACATGCCTTCATCGGTGCGGGCGTAGGACGTGTAGAACTTCGTACCGGTCGGGTTCAGCTTGCCGGAATCCAGGCGGACATAGGTCCGGTACGAGCCGTAGCTGCCGAAAGACTGGCTCACTTTGCCGCCGCGTTTGTCATCCGGGTCGGACGAACCGATCTGGATCGTGCCGCCGAGCGTGTTGGTCGAGGGTAGTTCGACCGAGCCCGCGCCCTGCGACATGCGCATGGACTGGATATCATCGGGGATGATGGCGGAGGCGAGGCTCATACCGCTGACGGACTGGTAGGTCTGGTCGTTCAGGGGAACGCCATCCACGGTCACGCCCATCTGGTTCATGAAGAAGCCGCGGACGTAGAGATTGGCGCCGAAGCTGTCGATTCCGAACGGATCGGTGGAGGTGAAGCTCACGCCCGGCGTACGGTCCAGCATCTTGTAAGCGCTGGTTCCCGGGACATACTGGCGCATGATGGCCCTGGAGACGGCCTGCTCGGCATCGCGGCCCGTCAGCTGACGTCCGGTAACAGCGACGCTTTCCATTGCACGGGATTCCAGCGCCTCGGCCCTATGGAGGGCAGGCGTGTTCCGGGTCGGCGTATTTTGGGCTCCCGCAGTCGGAGTGGCATTTACGGCATGGCGCGATGCCGCATGGGGGCGGGCATGGGCCGTGACCGGCGCCGCATCTTCGGCTGCCGGAAGAGGCTGGTGCCCCGCGGCCAGGGCTGACTGACGGACTGCAAACAGTGCGATGGAGGAAAAAAGCAGGGATCTGGTTCGCACCGTGGCCGAAACTCCGGAATCTGTGATTTATGAACTTTGGGAAGCGGTCTCCTAAACGTGCCGGCATCGCCCGAAAAGCGCCAGCATTGCCAGATGATGTTTCAATGACACGAAAAAGATGGTTTTTGTGCCGCATGTTGCGGGAAAGACGCGCTGCGTCCGTGAAGAATGATCTCTTCCTGTGGTGGGGCTTTGCCTGTTAGGCTGATGCCCAACAAGACGACGTCGCGGTTTCATCACGGATCAGGATACTCATGTCGCAGACTATTTCTGCCTCTTCTGCTGCTGCCGAAAGCACATCTCCGGACACGGATCGGGTCATTGCCCCGGATATCGGTGAATATTCTCCCGTGGAAGATGTGGTCCGCAAGACCGGGGATCTCCGGCGCGTTCTGTCCAACCCCGACTACTGGTACCCGGTCGCCTGGTCGCGCGAACTCAAGCGCGGCAAGACCATCGGTACACGCTATGCCGGGCAGCCTATCGCGCTCGTACGCCCCATGGACGGCAGCGTATTCGCACTGGAAGACCGCTGCGCGCACCGGCAGGTTCCGCTCAGCCTCGGCAAGGTCAGTGGTGAAGCGGTCCAGTGCTGCTACCACGGCTGGGCCTATGGCCGTTCGGGCCGCTGCATCGACGTGCCGTATCTGGGCAAGGGCAAGCTTCCCAACGGCGTGCGGACCTATCCGTGCCGTGAGGAAGGCGGGCTGATCTTCATCTTCCCGGGCGATCCGGCAAAGGCCGAGAGCACGCCGTTTCCGCGGTTGGGTTCGGTGGGCAACCCCGAATACAAGACCCGCCGTTTCGGTGAGACGGTCGCCTGCCATTACAGTTTCATGCATGAAAACCTGATGGATATGAACCATCAGTTCATGCACATGAAGCAGATGGGCCAGATGAAGCCGCGTTTCCTCGGCGGCAGGGACGAGCCCACGCTGGTCGAGGCGCGCTACAGCTTCGCCCGCACCGGTGGCAAGCAACCCTGGGGGGAGACGTTCATCTTCGGTGAGCGTCGCGACGCGAGCGAGAAATACGCACACAAGGACGTCATGACGATCCGGACGGAATATCCGTACCAGACGCTGCGCATCGCAACCGGTGACGAGCCGCCGGTCATGGATCTTTGGATCGTGTACGTGCCGCAGGATGCTGAAGAGAAGACCTGCCGCGTGTTCGGGCTGCTCTCGATCCGCCGCCCGAAGGCAAAGCTGGTTCTCGACATTGCCTGGCCGTTCCTCGTCGCGTTCACGGAGCGGATCTTTAAAGAGGACCGGGACATCGTGGAACTGGAACAGGCGGCCTGGAACGAACTGGGCGGCGACCACAACCAGGAAGTCTTCCCGGTCATCAACATGCTGCGCAGGCTTCTGGCCCGGTGTGGCGTTCCGACCGACAAGCCCGTGGGCGATCAGGTGTCTTCGTCTTGACATGACACCAGAACTCAAGGCAGGGAGACTCGTCCTGCGCTCCCTGCAGCCGGGTGACGCCCCGGCCATCCATCGTCTCATCAATGACTGGAGCGTCGTCCGGATGCTCAGTCGCCTGCCCTTCCCCTATCCCCGCGAACTGGCGGAACAGTGGATCGACTCCACCCGTCGCGACAGTGCGCAGGGCAGTGCGCATCATTTCGCCATTACCCGCGACGGAGCGCTTCTGGGCGCGATCGCGCTCGTGCTCTCCGATGACCGGCGTTCCGGCTCGCTCGGATACTGGCTGGCCCCCACGGAATGGGGCCAGGGCCTGACCACGCAGGCGGGTCAGCGCGTTGTGGAATGGGGGCTGACGGTTCTGCGTCTGGAAAAGATCACGGCCGATGCCGCACAGGACAATGTCGCGTCAGCGGCGGTTCTGGGAAAGCTCGGCTTTGTGAAAACGGGAACCTCCAGCCGACGGTTCGTCTCGCGTGGACAGGACTGCCCGATCGATCTGTTCGAACTGCCGCGCGCCATGTTCCTCACAAAGACGCAGGAACCAGTCGAGGTCCCCGCTCCGCCCCCGGCTGAGGTCACCCCTTTCGTCGCGGAACCGCCCAAACCCCGGACATTGCTGGTCGTGGCGGCCGCCCTGCTCGACGTGCAGGGGCGGATCCTTCTCGCCAGGCGTCCGGAAGGAAAGCGTCTTGCGGGACTTTGGGAGTTCCCCGGCGGCAAGGTCGAACGGGATGAGACGCCGGAACAGGCGCTGATCCGGGAAATGCGCGAGGAACTGGGACTGGATCTGTCCGGGGCCTGTCTGGCGCCCTTCACCTTCGTCAGCGAAAACGCCGGGCCGTTCCATCTGCTGATGCCGCTTTACGTGGTGCGCCGCTGGCGGGGTGTTCCCACCCCACGCGAAGGCCAGACGCTGGAATGGGTCGCGGCCGCCGATCTCGGCCGATACGCCATGCCCGATCCTGACCTTCCCCTGATCCCGCTTCTGCAGGAGCTTCTGG